>NZ_JBWVBC010000005.1:0-359869 GCF_057221055.1 Ruegeria sp. HKCCD7181
CTCCAGCATGGTCTACGCCTCCAGCTCTCAGTAGTTAAAGCTGAAGGGAAACAGTCGCTTACCTGCTGGGAATGGTGCCCGGGGGCGGAATCGAACCACCGACACGAGGATTTTCAATCCACTGCTCTACCCCTGAGCTACCCGGGCACGGGAACGGCGTTTGCCGTTGGGTGGAGGCCTTCTATGACTTGCACACCGCAGTGTCCAGAGGCTTTTTGACATTTTTTCAATGCGGGCGGGACGGTTTGAAATCTTCCTGCTCCAACTCGGGTTCAACGTCGTCTTCACGCTGCGACGGCACGGCGTAGGAGCCGTTAAACCACTTGGCCAGATCGATATCCGCGCACCGTTTCGAGCAGAATGGACGAAAGGCGCGCTGTGTCTCTTCACCACAGATCGGACAACTCATTTCAACACCTCCGCCAAAGGGATACGGCCGCGTTTGCGCTGCAGCTCAAAATGACCCAACGGGGTCCAACCGGCCAAAATTGTCTCTTCGGAATCGGATTTGAATGCCGACCGCAATGCGGACTCAAAGCCTCGGCGGTCTTTCTTGGGCATTGGCGCCAGATCCAGTGTAATCTGGCCGCCCAGTCCGCGCACGCGTAGCGCTCGGGGTAGCATCTTGGCGCACGCGAAGTTCGCCTTGGTCCCTGCGGCAAGCGAACCGTCACTGCCGGTGTTCACGTCGACGGCAACAAGCGCACGGGTCGGCTGGATGTACAAGTGCCCACCACCAGGCAGTGGTTCGGCAATGCCCCTAACGGTCTCCAGTGCATCCAGAATACCATGGGTTTCAAAACTGCCAGCCGCAGTCGCCAACTCTGCCGGGTCAGTCCAGTCGCGCCAGGCCAGAATATGCGGCCCGTCGCCGTCGCTTAACGTTTCGGGCTCGGTACCGGGATCATCCATGACCTGTTCGGCCTGAGCACGCATGGCGGCGATGTCTTCGGCGATCTCATCCTTATCGGCGCCTTGGCAGCAGGATCTGAGAATAAGGCCATAAGGACTTCCTTCCATCTGCTCATGTGCGATTTCCAACAGGCGGTCGCGTGTGTCGTCGTCGCGGATGCTGCGGGAGATATTCCGGCCGGGCGCATCCGGGGTCACGATGGCATAGCGGCTTTTGAACAGGATGCGATTGGTCACCGGGATCGCCTTACCGGGTTCCGAGTAACCGGTCACCTGCACCAGCAACAGCGCGCCCGGAGCCAAACCTTTGACCTGCCGCAGAAATGCTGGCCCGTCAGGCGTGGTCAGGAACATACCGCCCTGCCCTTTCATGGGTCGATCTGCACGCGCGCGATAGATAGTGCCTGGTGGCGGAGCGTCGGTTGCGATCAAAAAGTCCTCGAGAACACCATCAACCATCAGAGCCGCAGCCTCACGGTCTTGAATGTGGTCCAGAACGACGGTGCGACCCTTCATGATGCCTCACGATACAATGGATAGCCGATCCCTTGCAGCAGGGCGGCAGTTTCGGACAGGGGCAGACCGACAATGCCGGTGAAAGACCCAGAAATCCAGGGAATGAAGGCGCCTGCCGGGCCTTGGATGGCATAAGCGCCAGCCTTGCCCTGCCAGTCGCCGGTGGCGAGGTAAGCGTTGATCTCGGTGTCCGACAAACGTTTGATCTTGACCTGAGAAACCACGTCGCGCTGCAGAACCCTGTCGCCACGCCTAACCGCGACCGAAGTGATCACCCGGTGACGGCGCCCCGACAGAGCGTGCAGATATTCCGCCGCCTGACCTGTATCTGCGGGTTTGCCCAGAATGCGACGACCCAGTGCCACGGTTGTATCCGCACACAAAGTGATGTCGTCGCTATCTGATTGAACCGCATGTACTTTCGCACGTGTGATACGGTTGCAATAGGGAGCCGGCAGCTCCCCTTTCAATGGCGTCTCATCAATGTCGGGTGCGCGAATTGCGTCAGGCTGCACGCCAAGCTGCGCCAACAGGTCCAGCCGCCTCGGGCTGCCTGATCCCAGAATAAACGCCATTGGGTTGCGCGTTACTTGAAGCGGTAGTTGATCCGACCCTTGGTCAGATCATAGGGGGTCATTTCGACCTGAACTTTGTCGCCAGCCAGAACACGGATGCGGTTCTTGCGCATCTTGCCTGCCGTATGTGCGATGATCTCATGGCCGTTTTCCAGCTCGACCCGAAACGTCGCATTAGGCAGGAGTTCCTTCACGACACCGGGAAATTCGAGCGTATCTTCCTTGGCCATGTTGTCTCCATCATTACGTTGCACTGCAGAATCTGCAGGGATGTGCGCTTAAATGAGCCCATTTTGGCCCTATTTCAAGGGCAGAATCACCTAAAGACAGCACATTGTGACCGAATTGACTCTGGCATCCTGTTCGGCCCAGTGCGTACGGTTCAGTACATGACCGTCCGCGCGGACATTGGCGATGGCGGCAGGATCGACCTCAGCATAGGTCCAGCCGGACTGGTTCAGCGCCCCTTCGGCCAACACACCCGTCTGGGGAAAACCAATATCCGGTGGGCCAAAAATACCGCCGGTTCCGGTGTTCTTATCCACCGCTTCGGACCACTCGTTGTCGCCAACCAGTGAGGCCATGACCGTAACGCATTGATTTTCCAGTGCGCGTGACATCGCGCCTATCCGAACCCGCCAATATCCCGACAGCGCTTCGGTACAGGAAGGGACAAGGATCAAATCAGCCTCGCTGAGCGCGCGACCCAACAAGGGGAACTCGCTGTCATAGCAAATCAGGACGCCGATCTTTCCAAGCGACGTGTCGAATAGTTTGAGCGGGCCGCCGGGGGCAATTTCCCACGACTCGCGTTCGAAACGGGTCATGATCTGCTTGTCCTGATGGTCATGCGCACCGTCAGGCGCATAAAGAGCCGCGCGGTTTACCGGGCGACCCGGTCCGGCCACCACAGGTGCGGAAGCGCCCAGAATGTGCGTTTTATATTCTTGCGCGAGACGGACATGCGCATTTTGCACATCCTCCATCCGGTCGGAAACCGCGCGGATCGAGCGCTCCAGATCACCAGCCACCGCGGGTCCGTCAAGGGTCGACAATTCCATCGCGCCATATTCGGGAAAGACCAGAAGATCCGCCCCCTGCCCGGCCGCGTCAGAAACCCACCGGGCCAGCTTGTCTTCGTACTGAGCCCAGCTTTCAAGCCAGTCCAATGGATAGGCGGCGGTTGCGATTTTCATTCTGCGGTCCCCATGTGCACAATCTGCGGGACCTTAGCCATGTGCACACAGGCATGTACAGCACCGTTTAACGTGCCGTGGTCGGATCAATGATCGTGGTGATTTCGGTAATTGTGTTGGCTGGAAACCCGCTGAGCTCCGCGTGTTTGTGAATCGCATCCTCGTTTTCCGCCAGATAAATGCAGAAGGTCTTGTCGCCGGCCACATAGGAATGCTGCCACTGAACACCTGGGATTTTCTCAAGCGCTTCATTCGACTTGGCCGAGGCTCCGCTGAGCTCGTCGCCAGACATCCCACCCACACCGGGCAGGTCGCGTTCGATAACATATCTCTTCATCGTGCTATCCCCCTCGGAAAGCACCACCATATCATAATTTCCGATTTTGATCGCCTGCCATCCGAGGACATCAGCAAATCAGGGTACTAAATGTCCCGGATCCAGAACTGCAATAGCTTCGGCGTTTCCTCGCCTTCGCCCAAGTCCTTCCACGAAAACTGTGCGACGACACCCTGTAGCGGTTCATATCCCCGCGCGCGCCAGAAGGCGTCGAGCGGTCTGTAGTTCTCTGGTCTCATTGGGTGGTCCGCCGGGCGCTGCACGCCACAAAAGGCACATTTCGAAAACCCAAGACGGCGGGCGTGCGCTTCGCGCAGGTCAAAGAACTTGTGACCCACACCCTGCCCGCGATACCCGGGCAACAGCACGGATTCCGCGCAATAGAAGATGTCACCAAGGTTCAGGCCAGAGCCTTCGAACGCGGCCGCAAAATCGTCGGCGTGATCCGTCAGCGGCGCACCGGTTGAAGCACCGACCAGCCGGTCACCATCAAAGGCACCAACCACAACCGCCCGGTCACTGTCGCGATAGGATTGCAGGTACTTGCGCTCATATTCGAGGTCACCGTCGTACAGATAAGGCCACGCGTGAAACACCTCGATCCGCAGGCGCGCCACATCATCCAGAGCGCCCTCCAAAGCTGCTCCAGTCAGGGCGCGGATATCGGTTACCCTAGCCATTCGAGACCTGTTTGGTCCAATCTGCGAGGTTGTAGAAAGTGGTGACGCGAGTGATCTTGCCATCCCTCAGGTCAAAGAACGAGCCGGCAGGAAGGCGATAGGTCTGACCATGGGCCTCGGGCAGGCCTTCATCGGTTTCCAGGTAGGTGCCATTTACGATGAACTCTGCCGCCGCGCGGGTACCGCCCTGGGCCTCGAATACTACAATGTCGGTTAGGTTTTCCTTGTAGCATCGGTTCATATGGGCGCAGAACGCAGCGAATTTTTCCTTGCCGACGCGAACGTGGCCTTCGTTCACATGGTGCGCCACATCATCGGACAGGCATGCCAACATGCCGTCTACATCGCCGGCATTGAAGGCATCGAAATAGGTTTTGACGGTCGGGTTCATGGGTTCTCCGTTGGCTCGCCCCAGCTGTCTTTCAGATGCTTGATGATCTGATCGCGGGTCTGTCGATAGTGATGTAGCTTTTCTTCCCGCGTTTCGCCCAGACCGGAAGGGTCCATTATTGGCCAATAATCGACATCGAGGTGGAAAAACCGGGTCAGCTCCAACGCCTTTCGCTGGCTGGCCGGAGATAGCGCCACGATCAGATCGAACGAACTGAGGTCATCGCCCCACTGTTCCATCTCATCGAACGAGCGCGACCGGTGGCGCGAAAGTTCCACGTCAATTTCCTGGCAGACGGCGATGCAGAATCCGTCAATTTCGAGATCGTTGCGCACACCAGCAGACTGAACATAAGTGCCGGTGCCGTAGAATTTCTTCATGATACCTTCGGCCATGGGCGAACGGACTGAGTTGTGGTCACAACAAAACAGGACCGACTGCGGCAGCGGCTTCACCCGTCACCCCCCAAAATGCAGCACGCAGATCAGCGTGAACAGACGGCGGGCGGTGTCGGTGTCAATCTCGGCCTTGCCTTCCAGCCGTTCCTGTAAAACGCGACTGCCTTCGTTATGGATTCCACGTCGGGCCATATCGATGGTCTCTATCTGGCTGGGCGGCAAGGTCTTGACCGCATTGAAATAACTTTCGCAGATCTGGAAATAATCTTTGACCACCTGCCGGAAGGGGCCAAGCGACAGATGAAACTCGGCCGCCTTTTCACTGGCCTCGGTTTCAATGCCGAAAACCAGTCTTTTGTCCCTGATCGACAGCTGCACATGATACGGACCCTCAGGTACGACCCGGTCGTCGCGCTGCGGCAAGGCAAACGAGTTGTCTTCGAGCAGATCGAAAATCGCCACCTTGCGCTCCTGCTCGATTTCCGGGGTCGGAGGCGGCAGGTTGCGGTCATCCAGTTCGATATGCGAAATGCGTGTCATCTAAGCGGTCACAATCCTTCTCGTCAGCGAAGACCTATAACAACGCATTTGGTTGAGCAACGCTCAGAAACGCCAAATGCCGTACACCTTCGCGTCAAATCAACCGTTCAACCGCCTCAAACGCGCCGTAACCGACAACCCATGCGCCTCGAGGCCTTCGGATTGCGCCAGTTGCTCAGCTGCGGGACCGATCGCTCGCAAAGCTTGCGGCGTCATCTGGCTGAGCGTGGTGCGTTTGAGAAAGTCCATCACACTGAGGCCCGAGGAGAACCGGGCTGATCGGGCTGTAGGCAAAACGTGGTTCGGCCCGCCAACATAGTCGCCGATGGCTTCGGGTGTGTATTGGCCCAGAAATATCGCGCCAGCGTGGATGGTTTTGGCGCTAAGCGCCACAGGGTCAGCAACGCAGAGCTCCAGATGCTCGGGGGCGATCCGGTTGGACAGGGTCGCAGCCTCGTCCAGGTCACGCACCATGATCACGGCGCCGAAGTCGCGCCAGCTGACCCCGGCAATCGCCCGGCGCTGCAGGGTTTCGAGCCGCTTGTCCACTGCCTGCGCCACCGCCTGGCCGAAATTAGCGTCATCAGTGATCAGAAGGGACTGCGCGCTTTCGTCATGTTCCGCCTGGCTCAGCAAGTCCAGTGCGATCCAGTCGGGGTCGTTGTGCTTGTCGGCGATCACCAGAATTTCCGAAGGACCAGCAATCATGTCGATACCGACCTTGCCGAACACCCGCCGCTTGGCCGCCGCGACGAAAGCGTTGCCCGGGCCGGTGATCTTGTCGACGGGCGCGATGGTTTCCGTTCCATAGGCCAGCGCGGCAACCGCCTGAGCGCCGCCGATCCGGTAGATCTCATCCACTCCGGACAGCTGTGCCGCCAGCAGGACCAACGGATTCACCTGATCATCCGGCGTTGGCACCACTATGGCCAGCCTTTCAACGCCAGCGACCTTGGCCGGGATTGCATTCATCAGAACCGAGGACGGGTAGGACGCCAGCCCTCCGGGCACATAGAGACCCGCAGCCGAAACCGCCGACCAACGCCATCCGAGGGTCGCACCGGCCTCATCAGTCCATTCGCAATCCGAGGGCATCTGTTTTTCGTGATAAGTACGAATACGGTCAGCCGCCAGTTCCAGCGCCGCGCGGTCCTGTGGTGAGACCTGAGCCACGGCCTCTGCAATCTCTGTGGAGCTGAAGGCCATTGTCTTGGGCGTCAGATGCAGCCGGTCAAATTTCGCGGTCAGTTCGATAACAGCCGCATCGCCGCGACTCCTCACGTCCTCGATGATCTGCGCAACAACGGCATCCACGTCCGGACTGTCCTCGCGTTTGGCAGATAGCAGCGTCTTAAAGGCGAATTCGAAATCTGCAGACGTTGAGTCGAGAAAAACAGGCATGGTCAGAAACTCCGGACAGGTGAGAGGGTCTTATCGTCGGGATCGGGTGCTCTCAACCCTCAGACCGGGGGGTGCAGCGATTTGCGCATCGGGAATTGCGAAATCCCGTTCCATTCGCCGGGTGGACCGGACGCCTGCCACCCCCGCGCGGCATAGAATTCACGTGCCGTTCGCGTAGCATCCACTTGCGCCTCGGTACACCCAACCGCGGTCAGCTCGCATTCGAGCCGGCTCAACAATTGCGAGCCGACCCCAAATCCAATGTGATCAGGATCGACATACAACAGGGTTATCTTTCCGGTTTCGATCAAGCCGCCAACGGCGACAACCTGCCCCAAGGTTTCTGCCACCCAAATCGGCGAGCCGGACACGATCCAACCCCGGATGGTCGCTGCGTCCTTGTTTGCCGTCCACAGCGCCGCGGTTTGCGGATTATTCCCATGGTCCGCTTCGCATAGTTGTGTGATCGAGCGGATCAACACCCGGCTAAGGGCAAACACATCGAAAACCGTTGCGCGACGAAAGGTCGTTGCCTCTGGCGGACGGGAGAACGCCTGCGCTATGCCGCGCTTGTTGTTCATTCAGTCCGGATGATGCGGCGCATGGCCCGAAGGGGCGCGATATGGGCGGGTGACATCCTTGAGGGTGGCATCTATGGCTTCGACATTCAGGCGGATCGCGCCATCACCGGCCAGAGTCAGCAGAACCTGACCGGCGCCATCTTCGCCCGCCTCAAAATCGACCGACAACAGAGACAGAACCATATCTTTATCGCTGCGGTCGATGCCCTGACTGGCCACAGACAAAACGGAATCAAAAACCAGTACGGATTGCACCCGTTCAAATGGCCGGTTGCGCCGGGTTGCGGCGTCTTTGTCTTCCCAACGGAACCGGTTAAGCAACAAAGCAAACCGACTTTCAGATGGGCGCCAGGTCATCTCGGTCACCGGGAATATGGCATCCTGCGTCAGGGTCGCGATGACCTGAAGATCATCACCGTCTTCTGCACCGAGGTTTAGCGGAGCCTCGCGCCCGTCCTTGAACCTTGCGTCTGTCATTGGCCCTTGATCCGTTCAATCTTTGCGCCCACGCCTTCCAGCTTGCGCACTACATGTTCATAACCGCGATCCAGATGATAGACCCGGCTGACGGTTGTTTCGCCCTCGGCCGCCAGTCCGGCCAGAATCAACGACACCGAAGCGCGCAAATCCGTCGCCATCACCGGCGCACCTTTGAGTTTTTCGACTCCGGTGACAGTGGCGGTGCCTCCGTGAACTTCGATGTTCGCGCCCATGCGGACCAGTTCAGGAGCATGCATAAATCGGTTTTCAAAAATACGTTCTTCCAGAACCGAAGTCCCCTCGGCGGTGCACATCAACGCCATCATCTGCGCTTGCAAGTCGGTTGGAAATCCCGGGAAGGGTTCCGTCACCACGTCCACTGACGTGACCCGCCCGTTCTTGCGAGCCACTTTCAGTCCCTTGGAGGTCTCTTCGACATTCACCCCCGCGGCATCGAGTTTTTCAGCGAAGGATTCGACCAGCCGCATGCGACCGCCCAGCAACTCGACCTCACCACCACAGATCGCCGGAGCCAGCATGTAGGTGCCCAACTCGATCCGATCAGTGACAACCTGATGCGTCGCACCGTGCAAGCGGTCGACGCCCTGAATTTCGATGATCGAGGTGCCCTCGCCCGAAATCTGTGCGCCCATCTTGCGCAGGCACTCAACCAGATCAACAATTTCAGGCTCGCGCGCGGCGTTTTTCAGAACCGTAGTCCCCTTGGCCAATGTTGCAGCCATGACGATGTTTTCAGTTGCACCCACCGAGGCAAAGCGCATCTCGTGCACCGCGCCTTTCAGCCCACCCGGGGCCTTGGCATGAAGGTAGCCGTCTTTCAGTTCGATCTCGGCGCCCAACGCTTCAAGGCCTTCGACGTGCAGGTCCATCGGCCGTGCACCAATGGCACAGCCACCGGGCAGCGAGACCACGGCCTGTCCCAACCGCGCCAGCATCGGACCGAGCACCAGATTGGACGCCCGCATCTTGCGCACGATATCGTACTCTGCCGTGTGGCTCGTCAGGTCATGGCTGGACATCGCTATCACTTGCCCGTCCTGCAACTGCGAGACCTCTGCCCCCAGCGACTGCAGCAATTGGGTCATGGTCTTGATGTCGCTCAGCCGCGGAGCATTAGTCAGCGTCAGCGGTTCATCGCTCAGTAAGGTAGCGGGCATCAGCGTCAGACACGCGTTCTTGGCCCCCGCAATCGGAATCTGGCCGTTCAGCGGCCCATTTCCCGTCACCAGAATCGAATCCATCTGCTCTTAATCCTCGTCCTTGACGGTCTTGTCTCCAGATGCCGTCCGCGCCTTGGCCTGCGCCTTGCGCCGCGCCATATTCGCTTTGAGCGCGGCCTTGAGCCGTTCTTCGCGCGCATCTCCGGATTTGCCGTGTTTTTTTGGTGAATTTCTGTCTGCCATTATCTTTCTCTACAGGAGACGCAAAAAACCGTCCAGACACCCTTGCGCCGCGTTTCGTTTGAGTCTAATCACCCGCCCACAGCGCTGCTGTAGCTCAGAGGTAGAGCACTCCCTTGGTAAGGGAGAGGTCGAGAGTTCAATTCTCTCCAGCAGCACCATCCCCCTTTGGTATATCGATTGCAAACGGCTGGTGATTGGCCGATCTCGCCCGAGAGTGATCAGGGTTTATTGGTCTCAGACGAAAGCCGCGCTCTTTTCTGCCATGGCGATCCTGATATTCGGCGGTTCTATTGGCGCAGTCGGGCAATCCTATCCGGCCGGGGCGTCGGACGGATTTGATAGAATTCCTGCGAGCCGTGCCGGGCATAGGGTGAGCCTGCATACTCCGACTACAATCAGCCGGCAAATTGGAACCATGCAGCGCCTGCTGCCCAGTCCGGTTCAGACGCATGTGCCGCGTGGGCAACTGGCGAGCAACCATGGTCGATCGATATGGCGAAATTACAAGTACAAGGGGTATAATCTCACGAAGCCCCGACACTCCCTCAAATATCGGCATTAGGGGCGACTCGGGTCGAAGTATCGCGTCCACAAACCTGCCCGGACATTCAAGTTCCGCAGGGGCTTTCACGTCAAGAACAAAGGGTTACGCAGGCGGCACTGATCCCAGATCAGCCACCTCGCAGCCTTTGCATCAGATAGACTTCTGCGCCTTCCGGGATCGGCTCAGCCAATCCCGTGGCGATGATCCGCCCGTCAATTGCAACCGACACGCCGGCATCGATTGGACCCTGCAATTGCGGATGGGTGCGCACCAGTTCTCGCAACAGCTCACCGGTAGTGGCGGCCTCAACTTCGACCACCTGCTGGCCCCCGGTCAAAGACCGGAGGCCGGACCAAAGGTGAACCTCAACCATTGTCCTTGAGCGCCGCGAGGATGCGAGGTGGCGACATCGGCAGTTCCCGCATCCGAACGCCAGCCGCATGCGAGACCGCGTTTGCGATGGCGGCCAGCGGCGGTACGATGCCGGTTTCGCCAACACCCCGCACACCGAAGGGGTGGCCCGGGTTTGGAACCTCGACGATCACCGTATCGATCATCGGCAAGTCCGAGGCCACCGGGATGCGGTAGTCGAGGAAGATCGAGTTCTGCAGGCGACCATCATCGCCATAGATATATTCCTCGTTCAGCGCCCAGCCGATACCTTGCGCAGCACCGCCCTGATACTGGCCTTCCACATAGGTCGGGTGGATCGCCTTGCCGGCATCCTGAATGACCGTGTAGCGGGTGACGCTGGTTTTGCCGGTTTCCGGATCAACCTCGGCATCGACGATGTGCGTACCAAAAGACACGCCCGCCCCTTCGGGTGTTGCCTCAAAATGGCCCGAAATCGGGCCGCCGGTCGCGCCCATATGGGCGGTGATGTCGGCCAGTGGGCGCGGGTCGAAGTCACCGGCATTGGGGCCTGAGGGCACAGCGCAGCCGTTTTCCCATTTGACCGCTTCCACCGGGATACCCCAGCTTGCTGCCGCGCGCTCGCACAGTTTTTCAACCGCGTGCTTGGCTGCCTTGATGGTAGCCAGACCGCTGGCATAGGTCACACGGCTTCCATGGGACACGTCGTTATAGCCCAGCGAAGCAGTGTCCGCGACAGTCACACGGATGTTTTCATAGGGAATACCCAAAACTTCCGCCGCCATCAGCGCCATCGAAGCGCGCGAGCCGCCGATATCCGGCGTACCCACCATGACCTGGGCCGAGCCATCCTCGGACAAAGCCAGCGAGACACTGGTTTCGCCGCCGTGGTTGAACCAGAAGCCGCAGGAAATCCCGCGCCCCTGCCCCGGTTTCAAAGGCGCCGAATAATGCGGATGTACCTTGGCGGCCTCAAGCGTTTCCACCAGCCCGATGCGTTCGTAGGTTGGGCCATAGCTTGCCCGGGTGCCTTCGTGGGCGGCATTTTTCAGACGCACATCGATTGGATCGAGACCCAGCTTTTTGCACAGTTCGTCCAGCACGGATTCTACTGCAAACGCGCCCATCGGCGCACCCGGCGCACGGTAAGCCGCCTGTTTCGGGCGGTTGGCCATCACGTCATAGCCCACCTGCCGCACATTGGTCAGATTGTAGGGCGCAAAGGCACACATCGCGGTCATGTCGCCCGGCGCGCCGGGAAATGCTCCGCCCTGTAGGCGGAAAATGCCTTGGGCAGCCGAAATGGTACCGTCTTTCTTCATCCCGATCTTGATGTCCATCGACGCCGACGAGGTCGGACCTGTGGCCCGGAACACCTCGGACCGCGTCATCACCAGCTTGACAGGGCGGTTGGCCTTGCGGCTCAGCGCCAATGCCACCGGCTCGATGAACACGGTGGTCTTGCCGCCGAATCCGCCGCCGATCTCAGACGCGGTGACCCGCAGGTTCGAGGTTTCAATGCCCAGAACCGCGGCACAGGTTTTCTGTACGATCCAATGCCCCTGTGTGCAGCACCACAGCTCGCCCTTACCGTCATTGCCCAGCATCGCCAGACAGGCGTGGGGTTCAATATACCCCTGATGGGTTGCCTCGGTGACAAAGCTGTCTTCGATGACCAGATCGGCCTCGGCAAAACCGGCCTCGACATCGCCGTGGCCGCTTTCATGATAGCGCACGACGTTCGGGTGCATGCCTTCGGGAACGGAATAATCCGCCGCACCTTCGCGAATAACCGGTGCGTCAGGAGCCATCGCCTTGTCGACGTCGGTGACATGAGGCAGGACTTCGTACTCTACCTCGATCAGTTTCAGCGCGTCGCGCGCCGCCAGTGCCGAGGTCGCCGCCACGGCCGCGATCGCATGTCCGTCATAGAGCGCCTTTTCGCCGGCCATGACGTTTTCCAGCACGTTCCAGAATTCACCTTCCAGACCGGGCTTGAACGGCACGTCGGCAAAATCAGCGCGGGTTACCACGGCTTTGACGTCCTTGTGCGCCTCGGCCTTGGAGGCGTCAATTTTAACGATCCGCGCGTGGGCGTGGGGCGAGCGCAGGATCGCACCATGCAACATGCCGGGCGCATAGGCGTCCGCGCCGAACTTGGCGCGTCCTGTGACTTTGTCCAACCCGTCCGGGCGGTCGGGACGCGTACCAACAAAACTGAATACGGATTTACGATCGTCGAGTGCCATTACGAAGCCTCCCGCAATTCGGCGGCCGTGTCCATCACGGCGCGAATGATCTTGTCATAGCCTGTACAACGACACAGGTTGCCCGCCAGCCAATAGCGCGCCTCTTCCTCGGTCGGATCAGGGTTTTTCTCCAACAGAGATTTGGCGGCCACAAGAATGCCGGGCGTGCAGACACCACATTGCAGGGCGGCATACTCGATGAATTTCTTCTGCAACGGGTGCAGAACATCGCCGTCGGCGATACCTTCGACGGTTTCGATCTGTTTACCTTCGGCTTCAACACCCAGCATCAGGCAGGAACAGACCAAACGGCCGTCGACGCTGACTGAACAGGCACCGCAGTCGCCGGTTCCGCAGCCCTCTTTAGCACCGGTCAGGTTCAGCTTGTCACGCAGGCAATCCAGAAGGGTTTCTCGTGCGTCACACAGATATTCAACAGCGTCGCCGTTTACGGTAGTGGATACGTGGAACTTGCTCATGCTTGTTCTCCCTTCGCACGGGCATAGGCGATTTTGGCAACCCGCTTGGCCAGAACGCCCGAAACTTCGGTGCGGAACGCGATTGTGCCGCGCTTGTCATCGATCGGGTTGCACGCGGCAGAAGCAGCGGCGGCCAATGCGTCCAGCGCGGCATCATCCAACGTGGTCCCGATGATGGCTTTCGCACAATCTTCGACCAGCAAGACAGTTGGCGCGACGGCCCCCAGGGACACACGGGCTTCGGTAATCGTGTCTCCGTCCAGACGCAGATTCACGCCAACGCCGACCACAGCGATGTCCATTTCCGTGCGGGGAATGAACCGCTGATAGGCGTCACCGCCGTTTTCACCGCGCGCCGGGATGTTCACCGCAGCAATAACCTCGCCCTTGACCAGTGACGTCTTACCAGGGCCGGTTGGAATATCCTCCACAGCGACTTCGCGAGTTCCTTCAGGACCCGTGACCGTCACCGTCACGCCTGCAGCGACCATGGCCGGTACGGAATCGGCAGCCGGAGAACCATTGCACAGGTTACCGGTCGGCGTCGCGCGACCCTGCACCTGAGTCGAACCGATCAGATCCATCGCTTCGACCACGCCGGGCCAGTCGCGACCAAGCTCGGAATGCTCACTCATTTCCGCTCCTGTCGCCGCAACGCCCAGCGTCCAGCTACCGTCAGCATTGCGAGTGATGTCGCGTACACCGTTGATTTTCTTTATGTCGATCAGCGTATCGGGCGTTACCAGATCCGAGCGCAGCTGCACCAGAACGTCGGTACCGCCGGCCAGAAACCGGGTGACGCCCGTCGCGTTTGCAGCCAGAACCGAGGCTTCGGCGAAACTGGCGGGGCTGTGATAGTCCATGAATTTACCTCGTACCTGTGGATCAGGATTCACTGGGATTCGCGGGGGACGTTAGTGCAGCAACCCCAGCGCGTCCATGGCCGGAACGACCAAAAATTCATGATTCAGAAGGTTGTTTCCAAACGCAGGTCAAAGGTCGATCTCCACAACCCCTTCCGGCTGGGCCGCCCGGCTTTGACACAGGATGATCGTCGCTTCGCGTTGTTTGTTGGAAAGAACAAAGTCGCGGTGCTCTATATCGCCTGAAATCACACCACATTTGCAGACGCCGCAAATCCCGTCGGAGCATTTTACATCCACGTGAATCCCGGCCTCAATCAGAACCTGTGCTGCGTCTTTTTCGACCGGAACCGTCAGCTCACGCCCCGACTGTGCCAGCCGAAGGGTGAAGGGATGGTTTTCGTATTCCGGCTGCTCGGGAACCGAGAAGTATTCTAGATGCCGGGCCTCGTCCGGGAATCCCTGCCGTTCAGCGGCCCGTATGACACCATCCATGTAGCGATCCGGACCGCAGGTATAGACATGCCAGCCATCCTGATAGCCAGACAAAACGGCATTCAGATCAGCGCGGGTACCTTCATCCGAGAAATGATAGTGTACTCGATCGGCCCAGAGCATCGACGCCAGATCATTCAGATACCCAGCCCCTGCCCGCGTGCTGGCCGAGTAGTGCAGCTCGAACTCCTTGCCCAGAGCATGCAAACGATGGGCAAATGCAATCATTGGCGTGACGCCGATGCCGCCGCCCATCAGAAAGGTTTTGGTCGCCTTTTCATCCAGCTCAAAGTGGTTGATGGGTTTCGAAATGAAGACCTTGCGCCTCTCATTGAAAATGCGGTGCAACAAAGCGGACCCACCGCGCCCTTCGTCCTCGCGCAAAACGCCGATCTGATAAGTCGCCCGGTCCGCAGGATCACCGGACATGGAGTACTGCCGCAGGAATTCAGGCGCGACTAGAACGTCCAGATGCGCCCCGGCGGTCCAGTCAGGTAAAGGCGCGCCATCAAGGGCAGAGAATTCATACTTGGTCACGTCCGCTGTCATCTTGTCGACCTTGGTCAGCTCGACACGCATTACCGGGGCGTCGCCTGCAATCTGATAGCGATGCACAACCGACATATCCCCGGCAGCCTTTCGGGCCTTGTACTCATCTGCCGTGACCATCGCCTCATAGGCGGCAATTCCGGCCTCGCGGTCCATTGCAAAGGGGTAAGGCCAGGGATGCGGCGCCAGATAAGCCGGGTAAACGGCCAGGGTCTGATCTTCGTATTTCAGATCGAGATCTTTTTGCAGGTCGCGCCGGTTCAGCGGATGGTTCGTAGGGCGGTACGCGCCGTCCGCCTGCAACTCGATATCCCACCACCATTTCTTGGTGTCGTTCAGACCGCCATTGCCCACCGCATCATCCAGTTTGGCCAAGGTGGGGGCCGTTTGGGGGAACTTCATCGCAGCCCAGCGGAACGGGCGTTCTTTGAATATCCCTTCGAGGTTCCACGGACAGGTTTTCATACACCGGCCGCACATGGCCCCGCCGGGTGTTGTCACCCGGTATGTGGCACATTTCTGGCTGTCGGATTTCCAGATTTCATAGCCGTTGAACATGAGTTTCGGCCCTGCCGTGATCGCTCCGGACGGGCATTCCCGCGCGCATTTGTTGCAGCTTTCGCAGAAGGTCTGTAGGCCGAAATCTATGGGCTTATCGTGGTTCATCGGCATGTCGGTGGTCACAACACCGGATTTCAGTCGCGGTCCCAGATATGGGTTCAGAATAACCTCACCAATCCGACTGACTTCACCCAGCCCTGACAACAGCAGCAGCGGAGGTTGCAGCACCTCGCCATCCATTACCGTGTGCGCCTTGGCCTTGTATCCGAGGTTGCGTATCTGCTGGGCGATTACGCCGCCCAGCAACGAAAACCTCAAATAGGCGCGCATGGATTGAGCGACGCTGATCCAGTCGTCACCGCTGGCGCCCTCCATCGTCTCATAGCCCTGATCGATGATCATGCTGATGGCCTGATCGTGGGGTGGAGTGATCTCTTCTCCGGTGGCGTCGTGGGAATACCAGCTCCATTCCGGGCAACGGCTGAGACCCACGGCATCGACGCCTAGGAAATAGGTCGCCGCCTTGATATTCGCCGCATTGCGTTCGGCGTCAGTGGGTTTGGTAACTTCGGCGCTATCGCCATCCTGCAACAGAACAAACGCACCAAGCGCGCGCCGCTGTGCGAAACTGGGCGCTGATTTACGGACATAGTATCCGCCCTTGGCTGCGTCCTGCAGCGATTTGCCCATATCCCCGAACTGCGCGCGGGCGAACATGTCTGCCCGCTTGGGCACGCGGGCAACGTTTTCTTCGTCGATGTAAGTGGTGGGGGCGTCGACCCGTTTCAGTTTCTCGAACGGATGCGCGCCGTCCATATACTGGCGTTTGGCATAGGCGTCGCGGTTCAGGGCGTTCTTTGCAAAACCCGTTCCCAACCACCACGCCGGACCTTGCGTGCGAAACCATGGCTGTTGCGCCATTGGTAGCAGGGGCTGATCATGCGCGATGTCCATCTCGGTTGTGACAGCTGCCAAACCAAAGCGTTTGCCCAGCCAGGGAGCTATGACATCTCCGCCTTCGACTGTCGCTAGGCCACAGGCAACGGCCAGCTTCCCAAGATCAACCTCGGACGACATTGCCGTGTGGGCCCGTGCGTCAAACCCAAGCAGGCGAATATAATTTGCGATGACGACCGCATTTTCGGTGGCCAACAGACAAGCGCGATGGTCCTGCGCGTCAACGATCCACCCCGCTCCAGGCTCACCAGAATCCGGATCACGATTGAATTCGTACAAGAAAACAATGGCATGCCGATGACTGTCAATCGAACCAGGCGTGGCCTCCATGCTTTCCTTCAGGTCGGCCATAATGACGTCGATCCCTGATGCCAGTGTTTTGGTCTGTCGCGTTTTCAGGGCGTGAGCCAGCCGTTCGATATCTGGGTTACGCCGAGGTTCAGACAGCAGAGCTTCTGACGGCAGTGGCCCGCATCCCATCATTGAGGCGTCGTTGAAATACCCGAACGCTTTCAAATGGTTGGACCGGACCTGCGGATCGGACGGAATGACCGCCGAAGCGGAGTTTACAAAGCCATCGCGGATCGCGTCCATCATCGCCTGAAACTCACCCATCGCGTTGACGATGCTCTCAGGCTGTTCGGTTCGATGAAAGCTCAACTCGGGCATTGCTGCCACTGCGGACAAATCCGGCATTTCACCCTGCCGCGCCAAGCGCTCCAGCGGGTACTGGCCCATGTGAACGGGCCTGTTCTTGTCCGAGAAAAAGCGGATTCCCATCGTGCGCCTCCTGTTCTTGTCCGTCCACTAACCTGTCGTAGACAACAAAACCATTCATGAATAATCATAGATAGTATGAAGAAAACTGATTTCACTGAACTGGACGGCAAAGTCCTGCGAGTCTTTCTGACAATACTCGAGGAAAGCTCGGTCTCGAAGGCCGCCGACCATCTTGGTGTCACGCAGTCGGCGATCAGTCACACCTTGAGCAAGCTTCGGCAAGTTCTGGGTGATCCCCTGTTCGTCCGGTCCGGTCAGGGCCTGACCCCGACCGAACGGGCGTTATCCCTGAAAGAGCCCGTGCAAACGGTTCTGGACGCAATGCGTGCTTTGACTGAAGAACGTCCATTTGATCCGCTGTCGGAAGAAATCGATATCCAGATCGCCACCAACGACATGCCGCGAGAACTGATCTTTCCCGACCTTTTGCGGACCGCACGGGCCGAAGGTGTTCGGCTGAGGTTGGAATTCATCCCCTCAGGTGTGCCGGATCCGGATCTGTTGCGCAGCGACCGATGCCAGTTGATGGTAACGCCACTGCCACCGGACGGACCGGACATATTCCAGAAGCGGCTGTTTACCAGCCCGTTGATGGTCTTCTACGACGCCGCCCATCGCGACCCACCGGATAGCTGGCAGGCCTATTGCCAGGCCGACCATGTCGAAGTGCGATTTTCGGATGGCCGCAACGCACGCGCAGTCATGCGTGGGGTAGATCAAAGTCAAATCCGCCCGCCAACCGTGACCTTGCCGCATTTCAACGCGATTCCTTCATTCGTGAAAGGCAGCGACCTGATTTCGACCGACACAGCCCTGATGAATGAAGGCCCATTGGCCACGCTGGATTGCGCAGACCTCCCGTTTCAGTGCCCCTCCGTAGCGATTTACATGGTTTGGCACCAAAGATCTGCCAACGACCCGGCCCATCGCTGGCTTCGAAATCGGATCGAAGCGATTGCCGCGACCCTTCAGACCTGAGACAGCAGCCAGTCGCGCATTTTTGCCACCAAGTCGGGCTGCCGGGGCCGTTTGGGGATCACAACATAAAAACCCAAATCCTCGACCAGCACTTCAGACAGAGGCTGCACCAGCTTTCCCGAAGCAAGTTCCGCGGAAACCAACGGCGCATTAGCCAATGCAAACCCCTGGCCCGATATCGCGGCATCAATCGCCAAAGCTGTCTGGCTGAAGCTCATCATACGAGGACGCCCTTCGACACCGGCACGGTCCAGAAACAGCGGCCATAGCCCGTGCGAGTCGCTCAGCAGCATTTGCTGGATCAAATCGGCGGGCTTTGTAACCTGCGCCGCCAAATCCGGGTTCGCGACGACAAGAAACTCGTTGGAAAACAGCGGGACCGCGTTCATTTCATCCGCTATCGGTACCCGGCTTTGGCGAACAGCGATATCAACGCCGTCCGTTTCAAAATCCGCCAACCGTTCACGCGCGTCGATCTGCACCAGAATATCAGGGTGCAGCCGGACAAATTCTTTGAGGCGAGGCACCAACCATTTCGAAGCAAAGCTTGGGGTAACCGAAATGGTGATATTTCGCTGACCCGACAGGTCATCCACGGCCTCTTCGATCAGGCGAAATGCCCGGCGCAACGGCGCGTGAAACCGGCGCCCGGCCTCAGTCAGCCTCAGGCCGCGCGGCATGCGTTCGAACAATGGCGTGCCAAGGCGGGCCTCAAGCCCGCGCACTTGCTGCGCCACAGCTCCTTGCGTAACGCCCAGTTCTTCTGCGGCCAGCCGAAAGTTAAGATGCCGGGCCGAAGCCTCGAAAGCACGCAATGCGTTGAGCGGAGGAAGAGCTGTCATATTCAGAGCCAATAGTTTTTCTACAGCATACGGCCAGAACAACTGATTGGTCAAACTGCCCAACACACGCCATTTTCAGGACTGACAACTATTGGAGAAAACAGATGACCAAAGTAGCTTTGATCACGGCTGGCGGTAGCGGCATGGGGGCGGACGCGGCGCGACGTCTTGCGGCAGATGGGTTTAAGGTTGGCATCCTGTCCTCGTCCGGCAAAGGCGAGGCACTGGCAAAAGAGTTGGGTGGCGTCGGCGTCACCGGATCGAACCAGTCAAATGAGGATTTGCAAAAGCTGGTCGACGCGGCCATGGCCCACTGGGGACGCATTGACGTTCTGGTGAACTCGGCAGGACACGGCCCGCGCGCGCAGGTTCTGGAACTGACCGACGAAGACTGGCACACTGGCATGGATGTCTATTTCATGAATGCCGTGCGCCCAACACGTATTGTGACTCCGATCATGCAGGCTCAGGGCGGCGGGTCGATCATCAACATCTCAACCTTTGCCGCGTTTGAGCCGGACCCTGTATTCCCGACTTCGGGGGTTTTCCGTGCAGGGCTTGCAGCCTTTACCAAGCTGTTTTCGGACCATTACGCCGCTGACAACATTCGTATGAACAACGTCCTGCCCGGCTTTATTGACAGCCTGCCGGAAAAGGAAGAATTCCGCTCCCGCATCCCCATGGGCCGCTATGGCCGCAGCTACGAGGAAATCGCTTCGGTCGTCGCGCTGCTCGCCTCTGAAGGGGGCGGATACATCACGGGTCAGAACATTCGCGTGGATGGAGGGATCACGCGGTCGGTCTGACAACAGGCCCCGCCCCTAGAATCGCGCCTTTATCAAATGCGTTGCCGCCGCGCCTGCTTCGAAAAAGGCGCGACGCACACCTGTCCAGGATTCTCGATACTGCGAAACGGCGGGCACCGGTAGGTACGACGGGTCCCCGTTCAGCAGGCTTTCCGCCATCATTCGACCGAACACGGTGCCAGGCCCAATCCCCCGGCCCGAAAACCCGTGTACGGACAGCGCATTGGGACCAATCTCGGCGATCTTGGGAAGATGATCCGAAGTCATCGCGATTCTGCCATGCCAGCCCTCGATCAAAGGCTGGTCGGTCAATTGAGGGTAAAGCTCTGCCATCTTGCGCCGAACCCAGCCTGAGTGCACAGCCTGACCAATCTGCCCCAAGTCTCCCATGCCCCCGATGATGAACCGCCCATCCTGATCCATTCGGAACGACGTCATGATTAGCCCCGTATCCCAGCACCCTTCCCCGCCGGGTAGAATACTTGCGCGCAAATTGTTTGACAGCGGAGCAGTTGCGTATTGGAAATAGTAGACCGGCACATAGGCGGGGGCGGATTGCGCGAGGTCTTGATGGTACGCATTGGTAGCCTGAAGGACCGCCCTTGCCCGCACCGCTCCTTGGGGCGTCTTCAGCACCCAATCCCCATCCTGACGCTGCAATGACTGCACTGGGGTGTTCTGGAAAACTTTGGCCCCGGCCAAGATCGCGGCCCTTGCCAAACCCTTTGCGTAAGCCAAAGGCTGAATCGTTCCAGCGCGCGGATCAAAAAGCGCCCCGTGAAACCTGGCACTGCCCGTATTGGATTGCGCCTCATCTGCTGAGACAAGCACAACGGGCGCGCCCGAGGCGGTCTGCTGAGCCCACCGTGATTGCAGGTCGCGGAAACCTGCCGCGGAATGTGCGCAGTGCAGCGTTCCGTTGTGAACCGGCTCGCACTCGATGCCGTGAGTGTCGATCAAGTGAAACACATCGTTGGGCGCTGTGGACAACAATGCGATCAGACGGTCGCCGCTCTCATGCCCCAGATAAGACCGTATCTGATCCGGCGGCATCCAAAGGCCGGCATTCACCAGCCCGACGTTGCGCCCCGATCCGCCGTGCCCGATCTCTTGTGCCTCGAGTAAACAAACCGACGCGCCTGCCTGAGCCGCAGTCAGCGCAGCAGAACATCCCGTGTAGCCGCCGCCAATAACCGCAAGATCTACCGCCAGATCACTGGAGAGCGCCATGGCATCGACGTGTTCTGCGCAGGTTTTTCGCCACAGGGATTGGTCGTGATCGCTCAATTTGAACCTCGTGTATCTGGGCGGATCATCGGCGCAGACGGATCCAGTGACAAGCGTCCTTTGGACCTCATACCCAAAACAATTGTCTCACTTTGTTGAACCTCGTTTGCAAGGCTGGGGAAATTGGACTTTCGGACACTCTTTGATCTGGCTGGGTAGATTCGCCAGTGATATTCGCTGCAAAGATATGAGGTTTGTTCATATGACCGCGCCACTGCTGCATCTCGACACCCATCCTGACGCGTGGGGGCGATGGTTCGATACCCAGGGCACTCCAGCGGAATGCCGTTTGATCACTTTTCGACCATGGTCCAGGCGACAATCTATGGGTTGGGCTTTTTTCGTCCGGATTATCTGGTTGCAGATGATCTGTACACGAAGCGTCTGGTGCTGGCTTGGGACGGCCACGCGTAAGCCTCGGCGCCTATCACTTTGTCAGGCCGGCGGAACGGGCCGCGTCCGAGCCACTTAGTTCGTTCCACTTATGGTTGCAGGAACAAATAGGATCGGAAGATTCGCATCAGGCAACCGCATTCAGAACTTGCCGTTTTCATTTCTCCATTCGCTGCGCGGTGCGATTGTCTCGAGCGTATCCCAGTGCTCAACGATCTTGCCGCTCGCAACGCGAAACAGATCATAAAAGGCGCTGTGATTGCCGTCGAACATGCCTTCGCACACAGTCAGGACAAAATCTCCTTCGGCTAGCACACGGTGAACGCGCTGATAGTCGACAATCTTGACGCCATTGCGCATCGCCGACAGGGATTGGCGCAACTCTGCCAGGTCGTCGGTAAGCCGCGGATTGTGCTCGGCAAAAACGCTGGCGTCGATGTCGGATTCAATCCGGTCAATATCGCCCGCAATCAAAACAGCTTCGACAAAGGCGCGCACGAAAGCACGATTCTTTTCGGTCAGGTCCGGGTCACTAACCTCTGTAATTCCGTCCACCATGCTGTGCCCGGATCTGTTCGGGCCCTGCCGTTTCTGGATATTGTCCCAGTGTTCGACCGCTTTCCCATCTTCGAAGCGGAACACCTCGAACCCGATATTGCGGCGTGAAAAATCGTATTCCGTATGGGCGAATACGTAAGCTCCGTCCTCGAATGCCCTCACAACATTTACGCGCGGCGACGTTTCGGACAAGCGCTTGAACAAGGCGGCCAGACCTTCGCTGCCTTCGTGGGTCTGAGGGTTATGCTGAATGTACTTGGCTTCGTTCACCACAGAGACAGGGCCGGGGTTACCGGTCTCGATGCTTTTGAGCAGGGCTCGGATTCGGTCCTTGTTAGTTTCTGTCATGTTGGGCCATTTCAGTACGATTTCGAAGCCCGGTCAGAATGCCATCCAACCTGAAGGACGGCAATCTTCCGTCAGGCAGACGCTGCGCAGTCTTCGGCTTTGCGTCTTGCGGGCGGCAGGAGGGCCGGGCAGGTGCGGGCTGCGCTCGCACCTGCCCGGCCCAACGGGAGGAGATGTTCCGTCAGGAAAATCGACGACGGGCGGGAGCCGTCGGGTTCCGGTTACACATCCAACGAACGGGCTATGAGCTCCTTCATTACCTCGTTTGTACCACCATAGATCATCTGAACCCGTGCATCCGCGTAAAGCCGGGCAATAGGGTATTCCATCATGTATCCATAGCCGCCGAACAGCTGAAGGCATTCATGCATGACCTCATTCTGCACTTCGGAGCCCCAGTATTTCACCATCGAGGCAGTCGCAGCATCCAGCTCTCCCGCCTCAAGCTTGGCGATACATTCATTTACGAAGCTACGCAGGACTTCGGCCTTGGTCTTGCACTCGGCTAACTTGAAACGCGTATTCTGGAAATCCATCACGCGCTGACCAAAAGCCTTGCGCTCCTGAACGTATTTCACCGTCTCGGCGATGGCAAAATCGATCGCGCCCAAGGCCATTATCCCTATGGTCAACCGCTCCCACGGCAGTTGTTTCATCAGCTGGTAAAACCCCTGCCCTTCGTCTGCCCCCAGCAGGTTGGTCATCGGCACCTTTACGTCTTCAAAGAACAACTCGGCCGTGTCATTGCCCTTCATCCCCAGTTTTTTGAGGTTTCGCCCCCTGCGAAATCCCTCAGCGCCTTCGGTTTCCACTACAATCAGCGAAATACCCTTCGACCCCAAAGATTTGTCCGTCTTCGCCGCCACGATAACCAAATCAGCGGACTGGCCATTGGTGATGAATATTTTGGAACCGTTGATCTTGTATGAGTTCCCATCCTTCTCGGCCGTTGTCTTCACCGCCTGCACATCCGACCCGGTGCCCGGTTCGGTCATGGCCAGCGCACCGACCATCTCGCCCGAGGCGAGTTTCGGAAGCCATTTCCGTTTCTGCTCTTCGCTGCCATATGCGGTAATATAATGGGTTGCGATGGACTGAATGCCATAACCCCATCCGGCGTCCCCGCGTGCGGTTTGCTCGTACAACGTTACGGCATCAAACCCCATGCCTCCGCCGACACCGCCGTATTCCTCGGCAATCGAACCCGCCATCAAGCCGGTTTCGCCAGCCTTCAGCCAGAACGCGCGATCAACGACACCATTTTCGACCCAGGTCTCGGTATTCGGTACAAGGGCATCATCCATGAACCGGCCCGCCATTTCGGCAAACATCCGGTGTTCATCAGTGACCCATGCTGCGGTGCTGGTAAAAAGAGACATTGAGACCTCGTTCAACTGGAATTGCACCAAAATTAGCCGCTGCCGCGCTTCCAGCCAATCCATGTGACGTGGCGTCCGCGAAGGCCAGTACGCAACGTTCTGTCTTTCATTCGCCCAGTGCACCCCTCGCATTATCACACCTTTGTCAAAGGCCGGGTCAAATACCCTACTGGGATAGAAGGCTGGGAATCGCGCCCTATCTATCGACTGTCGAGCGAACCGATCCCTTCCGAATTCAGGGGCAACGAAAGGAATACCCATGCCACGTGCCTTTTCCCAACTGACCTTCACACCAGCCGTACGCGCGCATCAGGATCGCATGGGGTCTGCCGCGACATACGCCAAATTCATCCAGGGCGGCCCGCAACAGGGCAATAAGATCGGCCCGAATGAAAAAGCCTTTATCGAAGCGCGGGATGGGTTCTATCAAGCCACGGTATCTGAAACGGGGTGGCCATACGTGCAGTTTCGCGGTGGCCCTATCGGCTTTCTGAGGGTTATCGACGACCACACAATCGGATACGCGGATCTTACTGGCAAAAAACAGTATATTTCGCGCGGAAATCTGGATGGTAATGACCGCATAGCGATGATCCTGATGGATTACGCCAATCAACGCCGCCTGAAAATTCTGGGTCGGGTTTCCTTTACCGAAGGCGCCGATGCCGCGGCCGATCTGTACCCCAAAGGCACAGAGACCGAGGCAGAGCGTGCCGCGATTATCCATATCGATGCACTGGATTGGAACTGCCCGCGCCATATCACGCCCAGATTTACCGAAGCCGAGTTGCGCCCTCATCTGAACGATCTGGGGCAGCAGATGGCGCAGCTTCAAGCGGAAAACGAGCGTTTGAAGACAGAATTGGATCACCGGAAGGGTGCTTCGGGCTAGAACATCGCAGAAAATCACCGAATACCCCTTGACCTTCCCGTGACTGGAACCCCCATCTGAGGGTAACTGCCAGTATCAGGACGACTCGGATGACGGAACGAAACCACGCTCAGATCAAGGTTACAGGGATGGGATGCGCCTCGTGCGTTGGACGTGTGGAAAACGCGTTGCAGGCGGTCCCCGGCGTCAGCAAGGCTTCGGTCAATTTTGCCACCGAGACCGCACAGATCGTATATGACAGCCAATTTCCCGACGTCGCTAAAGCGCTGGATGCGGCTGGATACCCAGCGGCCACGCAGGAAGACGTTTTGCACATCGATGGGATGAGCTGCGCTTCTTGCGTTGCACGGATTGAAAAGGTGCTGATTGCCAGCCCGGGTGTGGTCAATGCAAACGTGAACCTTGCCGCACAAAACGCGACGGTGACTTACGTCCAAGGCGTAACCGACCCGGCTGCGCTGGCAAAAGCAGTGACCGAAGCCGGTTATCCGGCTCACCCGGCAGGCGAGCAAGACGATCACGATCGGTCCGCGAAAACTGAAGAGATCAACGCACTCACCCGCGCAACACTGTTCGCAGGAGCGCTGGCTCTGCCTGTTTTCGTGTTAGAAATGGGCGGACATATGATCCCGGCATTTCACCATTGGGTGCAGGCGAACATCGGCGCTCAGACCAGCCATCTGATTCAGTTCGTTTTGACCTCGGTATTGCTGATCGGGCCTGGCCGGGTGTTCTATGCCAAAGGCGTTCCATCACTGCTGCGGCGGGCACCTGATATGAACGCACTGGTCGCGCTGGGAACCGGGGCGGCATATCTCTATTCCGTCGTCGCAACTTTCGCACCGCAGATACTGCCGCAAGGCACCGCCAATGTCTATTTCGAGGCCGCCGCCGTCATCGTCGTCCTGATCCTGTTAGGTCGCCTGCTGGAGGCACGCGCCAAAGGTCGGACTGGTGCGGCAATCCGCAAGCTTGTCGGGCTGCAACCCAGCACCGCGCGCGTAGAGCGCGACGGAGTATACGTCGACCGCCCTATTGCCGAGGTTGTGGTGGATGACATCTTGCAAATCCGACCCGGCGAACGTGTTCCCGTGGATGGGCTGGTTCTGGACGGCAGTTCGTATGTGGACGAAAGCATGATTACGGGCGAGCCGGTACCCGTAGGCAAAGAGACCGGTGACGAGGTTGTCGGCGGCACCGTGAATGGTACCGGAGCGCTGCGAATCCGCGCGACCCATGTGGGCGCAGATACCGTGCTGGCGCAGGTTATTCGGATGGTTGAGCAGGCTCAGGGTGCGAAACTGCCTATTCAGGGACTGGTCGACCAGATCACCCATCGCTTTGTACCGGCCGTCATTGGCGTTGCCGTGCTGACCGTGTTGGCCTGGTTGCTGTTTGGCCCTGCCCCTACGCTGCCACTGGCTTTGGTGGCGGGTGTTTCGGTGCTGATCATCGCCTGCCCCTGCGCCATGGGTCTGGCGACACCGACTTCGATCATGGTAGGTACGGGCCGCGCGGCGGAGCTGGGCGTTCTGTTCCGGAAGGGCGATGCGTTACAGCAATTGCAGCAGGCGCGAGTTATTGCGCTGGACAAGACCGGAACACTGACCCTTGGGCGGCCCGAATTGGTTGAAGTGATCACCGACAGCGGATTTAACCGGACCGGGGTTCTGCGGCTGGCGGCGGCAGTTGAGGCCCGATCGGAGCATCCGATAGCCTCTGCTATTACACGCGCCGGACCGACAGAACTGCCGGGTATTTCGGATTTCGAGTCCCTGACCGGCCTTGGATTGAGCGCGATGGTAGATGGGCGCTACGTATTGATTGGATCAGACCGTCTTATGGAGCAAAACGATGTCGATCTGAGCAAGTTAGCGCCTGAGGCTGCGGAACTGGCATCCGCAGGGGCTACGCCGCTATATGTCGCGGTTGACGGACAACCCGCCGCGGCACTTGCGGTATCTGATCCGATAAAACCCGGCACACGTGCCGCCCTGGAACGTCTGCACGAGATGGGAATGACGCTGGCGATGGTCACGGGAGACAACACTCGCACGGCCCAAGCGCTGGCGGATGAGCTGAACATCGACCATGTCACAGCCGAAGTGCTGCCCGATGGCAAATTGGCTGCAATAACTGCGTTGCGAGAGCAGTATGGAACTGTGGCCTTCGTTGGCGATGGCATCAATGACGCGCCGGCTCTGGCAGCGGCTGATATCGGAATTGCTATCGGCACCGGCACTGATGTGGCGATTGAAACGGCGGATGTGGTGCTGATGTCGGGCGATTTGCGAGGTGTGGCAAATGCGGTCGAGATCAGCCGCCGAACCATGCGCAATATCCGTCAGAACCTGGGCTGGGCCTTTGGCTATAACACGTTGCTGATCCCCGTCGCTGCAGGCGTTTTATACCCATTCGGCGGGCACCTGCTGTCGCCGGCGCTGGCCGCGGGCGCGATGGCGTTGTCCAGCGTCTTCGTCGTTTCCAACGCGCTGCGCCTGCGCCGTGTTCGCGCGAGTGTTCCGGAAACGCACGGCTCGCTCTCATCGCAGGAGGCTCATTCATGAATATCGGAGACGTCGCAAACCGAACCGGGCTGCCTGCTAAAACGATCCGTTATTACGAAGAGATCAGCTTGATCAAACCGTTACGCGACGACAACGGCTATCGCCGATTTCGCGAGCAGGACATTCACAAGCTGAACTTTCTGGGCCGCGCCCGCGCGCTGGGATTCACTATCGAAGATTGCCGTACCCTGCTGGCGCTGTACGAGGATGAAAGCCGCGCCAGCGCAGACGTGAAGCGGATCGCGCGCGAGCACCTGACACAAATTGATGCCAAGATTGCCGATCTGAAGGCAATGCGCGACACGCTCGGCCACCTGATCGACGCCTGTGCAGGTGATGATCGCCCGGATTGTCCGATCCTTCAGGATCTCGGCGGGCAGGCGTAACTCGGGGTTGCCCTTTGGTCCGAGCTTTGCTTTGTCAGTGCTGAACATTCCGGCGCTGGTAGCAGTAGCAGGACAAGGGAGAGGATCACCAAATGGCAAAAGTCGCGTTCCTTGGCCTAGGTGTCATGGGCTATCCTATGGCGGGGCACCTTCAGGCCGCAGGTCATCAGGTTACAGTCTTTAATCGCACATCCACCAAAGCCGAGGCTTGGGTCGCCGAGCACGGCGGCGCAATGGCTGCAACGCCACAGGAAGCTGCAAAGGGCGCGGAATTCGTCATTTCCTGCGTCGGCAATGACGACGATTTGCGCATGGTCTGCACTGGCGAAGACGGGGCTTTTCACGGTATGTCCGAGGGCACGGTTTTTGTCGATCACACCACCGTTTCCGAAAAAGTCACACGCGAGCTTTATGCGGCTGCGAAAGCGAAAGGTATTGCGTTTGTCGACGCGCCGATTTCGGGAGGTCAGGCTGGGGCAGAAAATGGTGTTCTTTCGATCATGTGCGGCGGCGATCAGGCCGCCTATGACGCGGCTGAACCCCTGATGCAGGTCTATTCAAAAATCTGCCGTCGTATGGGTGACAACGGTGCCGGGCAGTTGACAAAAATGTGCAACCAGATCGCCATCGCGGGGTTGGTCCAGGCTTTGAGCGAAGCCTTGCATTTTGCGGAAAAAGCCGGGCTTGACGGTCGCGCGGTGGTTGAAGTTATCAGTCAGGGCGCCGCGGGCAGCTGGCAAATGGTGAACCGGCATGAAACCATGCTGGATGATCACTTTGAGCATGGATTCGCCGTCGACTGGATGCGCAAGGATTTGGGTATCTGTCTGGATATGGCTAACGAAACCGGCGCCTCATTACCTGTAACGGCACTGGTCGATCAGTTCTACAAGGATGTGCAGAAACTGGGTGGCGGGCGATGGGATACGTCCTCGCTGTTCAAGCGTCTGCGGGCGCTGGATTAAGGTAAGCGGGCACCGCCTCCCTTTTCGCAATCGACAATTTACCCCCGATGGTTTCTTGAAAAGAAGAAAGCGGGAAATGGTGAAGACAAGACAGGGTTTTGAATGAATGAGATGACGACATTCTGGGCGAACGCCTTGAGCGGGGTTTGGGGACTGGACGCGCGGCTGACGCGGCTGGATGGGGAATATGACCTCAACTTCCTGGTGCAGGCGACAAACGGTCAAGACTACGTCCTGAAAGTCATGCGAGCAGGCTGCGCACCCGATCTGGTCGATCTTCAAATCAAAGCGCTGGCACACATCGCGGCGAAGGCTCCTGGGCTTCCATTTCCCAAAGTGTTTCCGACCGTGATTGGCGATGTTCTGCCCGAGATTGCAGACGAGGACGGGCAACCGCGCCTTGCCTGGTTATTGGAGCGACTTCCGGGGCGGTGTTACGCCAAAGTCGCGCCCAAGTCCGAAGACCTTATTCTCAAACTGGGTCGGGTGCTGGGGGCGACGGACCGGGCTCTGGACGGGTTCACACATGACAGCCTGAACAGATCAGATTTCAAGTGGGATCTGATGCAGGGCGGATGGATTTCGGACAAACTAGGCGCCATTTCCGATACTAGCCGGCGCTCAGTACTGGAGGAGATCGTACGGGATTACGACGCGATTTCCGACGAGCTTTCGCGCTTACCTGTGCAGGCCATTCACAACGACGCCAACGACTACAACATTCTGGTCGAGGGCGAGCTGAGTGAACGCCGCAGCGTCTCGGGTCTGATCGATCTGGGTGATATGTGCGCAGCTCCGCGTATCTGCGACCTGGCGATCGCCGGGGCTTATGTCGTGCTGGATCACCCGAAACCCGAGCGCGCTCTGGCATCGTTGGTTCGTGGCTACCACGCTGCAAATCGTCTAAGCCCTGAGGAAGTCGATCTTATCTGGCCTCTACTGCGTATGCGATTGGCAGTATCAGTCGTCAATTCGACCCTGATGGCGGTAGAAAACCCGGATGACCCTTATGTCACCATCAGTCAGGCCCCTGCATGGCGCTTTCTGGAGAATACCGGCGTCAACGGCGGCCTTATGTCCGCCCGGCTAAGGACCGCATGCGGGCTGCCCGTTGTTGATGGGGTCGAACGGATCCACGCCTATTTGTCCGATCATCGCGGTTACTTCTCGCATTTATTCGGGCAGAGCCTGAGCGACGCACCTATGGGGTCTTTATCCGTCGAGAACTCCACCTGGCCGCAAAATCCGTTTCACATGCCGCTAACCGAGGCCGCGCGCGTGGGCGAGGAATTCGGAGATGGTCTCTGGCTTGGATACTACAACGAGCCCCGTCTGATTTACGCCGAACCCGGGTTTCGCAAGGGGCCGTGGAGGGCCTCGGACCGGCGCACGGTGCATCTGGCGGTGGATGTCTTCACCCAAGCGGGCACAGTCCTGCACGCGCCGATAAGCGGGCGGGTGGAAGTTGTGGAAAACCGCGATCATCACCTCGATTATGGCGGCGTCGTGATCCTGCATCACGAAACGCCTGAAGGGGATCCCTTCTATACGCTCTACGGCCATCTGGACCCAGAGATCTGCGACCGCCTGAAACCGGGCGATCCAGTGGCGCAGGGTGCTGCCTTTGCCAAGTTGGGGGACGCCAGCCAGAATGGAGGCTGGGCGCCCCATGTGCATTTCCAGCTGGCCATGACCACTGCCGGAATGGATGCAGACTGGCCTGGCGTTGCCGACCCGGACGAAATGGAACTGTGGAACGCCGTATGCCCTAACCCTGCGGCACTGCTCAACCTGCCAGACGACAAGGTGCTATATCGCCCGACCGACAAACAGGCCATCCTGCAAGGACGGCATGACCATTTCGGAGGCAATCTCAGCCTGACCTATGACGACCCGGTCATGCTGGTACGCGGTTGGAAACACCACCTGTTTGACGAATGGGGCCGCCCCTATCTGGACGCCTATAACAACGTCCCGCATGTAGGTCACGCACATCCCCGCATTCAGGCCGTGGCGGCGGATCAGCTGAAGCGGATGAATTCGAACACCCGGTATCTGCACCCCGCGCAAACCGCATTTGCTGACAAAGTGCTATCCAAACTTCCGGAACACCTCGAGGTCTGCTTTTTCGTCAACTCCGGCACTGAAGCGAACGAGTTGGCCCTGCGCCTGGCCCGCGCCCATACCGGGGCCAAGGGCATTGTAACGCCCGATCACGGGTATCATGGCAACACCAACGCGGCAGTGGCGATCTCGGCTTACAAATTCAACAAGCCCGGCGGTGTAGGTCGGGCCGATTGGGTCGAACTGGTCGAAGTTGCAGATGATTATCGCGGCTCGTTCAAGCGTGATGATCCCAACCGCGCGCAGAAGTTTGCGGATCTGGTGGATCCAGCGATTTCTGCGCTGCAAGACAGGGGCCAAGGTCTTGCCGGCTTTATCGCGGAAACCTTCCCTTCGGTCGGCGGGCAGATCATCCCGCCCAAAGGATACCTGCCTGCGGTTTATGAGAAAATTCGCGCCGCCGGAGGCGTGTGTATCGCTGACGAAGTACAGACAGGCCTTGGACGGCTAGGAGATTATTATTTCGGTTTCGAACACCAAGGCGCCCTGCCCGACATCGTGGTGATGGGTAAACCCATCGGCAACGGCCATCCGCTGGGCGTTCTAGTGACTACGAAGGCCATCGCCGAAAGCTTCAATAACGGGATTGAATTCTTTTCGACCTTCGGCGGCTCAACCCTGTCCTGCCGGATCGGCAATGAGGTGCTGGACATCGTTGACAACGAAGGCTTGCAGGACAATGCCAAAGCCATGGGCGAGCGGTTGATGACCGGCCTTAAACAAATCGAAGCCGATTTCCAGCATGTCGGCGACGTCCGCGGCATGGGGCTGTTTCTGGGCATCGAACTGGTTAATCCGGACGGCTCTGAAAGCCCCGAGATCTGTAGCTATGTCAAAAACCGGATGCGCGACCATCGCATCCTGATCGGCAGCGAAGGGCCCAAGGATAATATCCTGAAAATCCGCCCGCCTCTGACCATCGAAGCCGAGGATGTGGATATGATCCTTTGGGCGCTGCGCGACGTACTGTCGGAGGTCGAAGACTACGCGCCTGCGCCGGTTTGCGAGCATGATAATCACCACGCGGGATGCGGGTGCTGCTGACGCATCCTTACGTCTCGTGAGTGCTTGAAAAACAAAACCCCGGCGGAAATTGCCGGGGATTTGTTGTACCGATCAGTGCAACACCGCAGAGGGTGCAGAATGCCCTGTCGTCGGCACGGGGGGTGCAGATATCATACGGCGCAGCACCAGTCCAAGTTCCTCGGACAAGGATGCCAGAGCCGGCGCAAAATCAGGTCGCACGATCAGAGAAGCCATCATCATGGCATCCTCGCGCGCGCCTTCCGAGGCGGCGGCGATCATCTGAGCGAAACAGTTCTCGTCCGCGCCAAGGCAGGAACACTCTCGCCCGTGTCGGATCAGCGGACGGCGACCATATTGCGAACAAAGCGTACATAGGCGGTCCAGCGTAAGCATTGCGGCCTGCCCCCGGTCCGAGCCCAGCGCGATATCGAAATCGCTTGCTGCATCCTCGCGACCCGACGCTCCGTCGCTCCAAAGCCGCAGGTACATGACCGCACCGGCTTCAACCGGGCTCAGATCGGCCAGTCGACCGACAGCCGCCCCGCCGCGCGAAGATGGCGCGCTCATTTCGTCAGGATCAATTTGCCCGCGCGGGTGATGCGCAAGGTGTAGAGCTGATCGCCAAGCTCAATATGAGCCAGATTGCCACCATTGGTCAGCTCTTCGGCCTTATGGGCCGGCAGCATCGAGACAGCATAACCTTGAGTCGGTGTGGGATTTTGCGCGTTCATCGGGACATCTCCAGAGCGTTTCGGGCAAAGTGCCATATCTGTTAATGGTTTTCGTGATCTGGCTGACCCTTTTGGGCTGGCTTTCCGTTCCTGAGTCTTAATCTGATTATTTTAGTCGGGATTGTCAAGCGCCAGACTCCAAACCTTTTTGTCTGCCTGCTGGTTGCACTCTGGCACCTGTGCGGTTTAGGCCTGAGACCGACAGAAATCAGAGGCGGGCCCTTCAATGAGCGCAACTATTGTCTTCGACCTGGACGGCACATTGATCGACAGCCTGGCCGACCTTTCACAGGCGGTGAACCGGATGCTTGCGGACGTGGATCTTACACCGCTGTCTCAGCCAACGATCCGGCAATTCGTCGGCAATGGTCTACCGAAACTGGTCGAGCGGACGATGGATCATTGCGGCCTGCCGCGGCACCGTCATTCCGAACTGACAAAGGTGACACTGGGCCATTACAACGCTGCCGCCTGTGATCGGACGACAGTTTATCCCGGGGTACCGGAAGCGCTTGCCCAATTGCGCGAGATGGGCTGCAGCCTGGGCGTCTGCACCAACAAACCCGAAGCCCCCGCCCGCCACGTATTGGACGCGCTGAACCTGTCCGGGTATTTCGACGCCGTTCTGGGTGGTGATACCATGAGCACGCGAAAGCCGGACCCGGCCCATCTGCACGCCAGCTTTGACGCTTTGCCCGCCTCCGGGCCCAGACTTTTTGTCGGTGACAGCGAAGTTGATGCCGAAACCGCGCAACGGGCTGGCGTACCGTTTTTGCTATTTACCGAAGGTTATCGGAAATCCCCTGTCGCGGACCTGCCGCATCGGGCCAGCTATACCCACAGCGCCGATTTGCCAGAACTTGTCCTGCAGATACTACAAGACAATCCACACCCGGCCGCTTGAGCCGCCAGATCACCTGGCATCCTGAAATGAAATTGAGGGGCTGGCCGAGGGGGTTAGTAGCCAGCCCCCCATAGGGGAATTAAGTGAGAGTGGTAAGGCCTTGCGGCCCTGGTAATAACCAATGGATAGCGCATGCACTGGCGGTGCGAAATTGGGGGTTTCCCGTAGAGCCCTTACTTCGCCAACCACAGGCGGTTTTTTGCCAACGTAATTGACGCTAAATCCTAAGACACAACGTTCAGCGCGGCGCGTGCGATGACCAGCTCTTCATTCGTGGGAATAACCATCACTTGGACCCGAGATGACTCGGACGAAATGACTCGGGCGTTACTTTGGTTTGCTTCTTCGTTCAATTCGATCCCAAACCATCCCATATCCGCGCAAATCTGGCTTCGCACCCGGGCTGAGTTCTCACCTATACCGCCGGTGAACACCAAAGCGTCCAGGCCCCCGACAACGGCAGTAAGCGCACCAAGTTCGCGACGGGCGCGAAAAGTGAAATACTCAATAGCCTTCCGGGCTTCTGGCAACTCAGATTGTTCCAGCGTGCGCATGTCATTGGACACACCAGACAGGCCCAGCAAGCCGGAATGACGATACAGAAGATCCGAGATTTCCGAGGCACCCATGCCCTTCTGCTGCATCAGGAACAACAGCGCGCCTGGGTCGATCTGCCCGCAGCGCGTACCCATCGGCAGCCCGTCCATGGCAGAAAACCCCATGCTGGACCCGATAGAGCTGCCGTTCTTCATTCCGCACATCGAGGCCCCGTTACCCAGATGCGAAACAACGACCCGTCCGGCAAACGTCTGCGGCTCCGTCTCGGCCAGATGACCCGAGATGTAGTCATAACTAATCCCGTGAAACCCGTAACGCCGTACACCCATCTCGTAATATTCGATGGGTAGGGCGAATGTATCATTGACCCAGGGGTGGTGACGATGAAAAGCAGTATCAAAACAGGCAACCTGCCTGGCAAGCGGAAACGTCTCCATCGCGGCACGCACACCCTGCAGGTTGAAAGGTTGGTGCAGGGGCGCAAAGGGCACCAGCATATCCAGCATATTCAGACTGTCCGAAGTGATCAGGATAGGCCCGTCGTTATCTGGCCCGCCATGCACGATCCGATGCCCGACAGAAACAACATTTGCCGCGGGAAAATGCCGCTGCAACAAGCTCAGAACACTATCGATTGCGACTGTGTGATCTTGCAACGCACTTGAGGCCTCATGTGCGATCACCCGGCCATCTGCCATGTGCGCGCTGACATTGGCGGTGCGTCGACCGATCCGCTCGACAGCGCCAGAGCAGATCAGCGTGGGCTCGGCGCCTTCGGCCGCGAATAACGCGAATTTCAGCGAAGACGAACCCGCATTCAGAGTTACGATATGATCCACGCGCTCAGCCGGCCAACCGTTCCGCGTGCAGTGCCGCAACAGCACAGGAAGCAAGCCGCGCTTTGTCATCGTCCGACCTGCTGTTGAGGATGATAGGAACCTTGGCCCCCAGAACTACACCCGCCGCCTTAGCGTTGGCGAAATGGCTCAGTTGTTTGAACACCATATTACCTGCATCCAGATTGGGCACGACCAGAATCTCGGCCTGCCCTGCCACTTCCGAAGTGATCCCTTTGGTCCGGGCTGCCGCCAGACTGACCGCGTTGTCCATCGCCAGCGGCCCATCGACCAGACCACCTTTGATCTGCCCGCGATCCGCCATTTTGGCCAGAAGGGCTGCATCCAGCGAAGACGGTATGGCCGGATTTACCGTCTCGACCGCTGACAGGATAGCGGCCTTTGGCACCTCGATCCCCAGCGAAATCGCAAGATCAATCGCGTTTTGCGTGATGTCGGCCTTGGTCTCAAGATCGGGCGCAATATTGATCGCCGCATCGGTCACCAGAAACAGGTTCGACTGTCCGGGCACGTCCATTACGAAGACGTGTGTAAATCGCCGCCCGGCCCGAAGGCCCCGTTCGCGCCGCAGAGCAGCTCGCAACAGTTCATCGGTATGAAGATAGCCTTTCATCACGGCCTTCGCCCGGCCATCCGCTACGAGGTCAACGGCCACATTGGCTGCCTTGAAATGCCCCTCTACCGGTATAATCTCGGTGTCGCCCAGAGTTATGCCAGTTTCACGCGCCGCTGCCGCTATCTTGTCCGGGTCACCGACAAGGATGGGCTCGATGATCGTCTCCTGCGCAGCCAGCAATGCCCCGCCCAGAGAATTGGGATCTTCCGGCGCGACCACCGCTGTTGGCATTGCCGCCAAGGCGCGCGACCGCTCAAGCAACGCGTCGAAGTGCCGGTGCCGCTGAATCACAAAACCAGGAGTTTCAAGGTCCTGAAATGACATCTCTCTATCCGGTGCCACGACGACAGCCGTTCCTGAAACGATCACTGCACCGTCCCTGGGTCGCAGCACGCAGGCATCCAGAACAACCTCGCGGTTCTCCTGCTTTTTCAACACCTTGACCTGAACCTTCAGTTCCTCACCCGCGTGGGCAGGTGTACCAAATTCGAAGTTCTGCGACTTGTACGACGTCCCCGCCCCCGGCAGGATATTCCCTAGCACCGCTGAAATCAGCCCCCCCGCAAACAAGGCGGGCGCGATGGCCTCACATGCCGAGTCTGCCTCGCCGGTCGATGGCTGCATGGAATTGTCGCTGCCCGAGTTCGAGGCAAAGACGATAAAGTCGTCTTCGGTGCAGATCCGCGTCAGCTCGGCCTGGTCGCCGACTTTCAGTTGGTCGTATGGTCTGTTGTTGTAGTGCATAGGTTTTCTCGGCGACTTCCTGCATCGGTTGATACCTGCGGATCGTGCTCGAACCGTTCAGGCCGGAGCTTCGGTTCGGGACTTTAGGAAGTTTCGTCGGGAAGTCCAACAATATCACGGACGATTAGCAAATCACCACAAGTCTGCTTCGGTTAACGCGCCTGGCAGTGAAATCGGAGGCGCTATTCACCTGTCAAACCGGGGCCGCCGCCCCGTCGGCCACACATCACTGCAGCGCGTGGCCTTCATCATGTCTTGGTCTCGAATCCGGCATAGCGCCGGAATTCAGAACGCGTCAGGACATACCCAGCGCTTCCTTATACATTTCTATGACGGCCTCTTGTTCGGCAATGTCATCCTTATCGCGCTTTCTGAGGGAAATGATGCTGCGCATGGCCTTCACGTCGTAACCGCGCGCCTTACTCTCGGCGTAGACCTCTTTGATCTGGTCGGCGATATCTTTTTTCTCCAATTCCAACCGCTCGATACGCTCAACGAATTGGCGCAGTTCACCTGCGGTAACTCGGTAATTGGCAGCGGCCTGATCTTCGGTGATGTCTTCCATCTGCGTCTCTCCCACGGGCTGATTGGTGATGCGATGTCATCGGGCAATGTGCCGGATACATCGACGCCGCGCGGGGCGCAAGCATGCAATCGGGTCACCGGACTTGTACCGGCAACGCCGATCCGTTAAGCGCGGTTGAAAGAATTTTGGCAAGCGTTGGAAATCATGTTCGACATCATCGTCTGGGGCGGGGCCGCCCTGTCCTTGGCCGGTTTGGTTGGCTTGGTCTGGTGCATTCTACGTGTTATGAAGGCACGTAAATCTGGCCTGTCGGACGACGAATTACGCGCAGCCGTCCAAGGTGTGCTGCCATGGAACATGGCCGCACTTTTTCTGTCGGTGATTGGCCTGATGATGGTCATCCTCGGCATTTCCTTTGGATGACCAAACCGGTTCAAACCGGCATATTGTCAAATCGCGCCTCAATTGCGTCCTCGCAGAGCGCAGCATCCAGACGCCGCAGGCGCGATGGAATATGAACACCCGTTGCGCGCATCCTGTCGAGAACTTTGCTGACGCTTGGTTGCAGAGCCAACCGAGTGTCCAGACACGCATCCTGCAGCTTTCGTTCAAGCTGTTCCGCTTCGGTAAAAAGATCCTGAGCAGTCATTTGCATCCTCCCGCATGGTGCCAGTCTGCCTGATATAGGTAACAACATTAAGACCAGCATGAGACTCGATGAACATCGCGCAAATTTTCGCCTGTTCTCTGAAAAATCGGCGATACGCCACGGGTCGATTAATTCTTATACGAAAAAGTTGGCAATCGCCTTGATTGACATCAACTCGTGATTTGGAACATCCTTCATATTCCGCTATCAATATGTGAATTGACCCGCCGGAGGACCCAATGACGCCCATCGTGAAAGCCTTATTCGACCCTGACACCTTCACAGTTTCTTACGTGGTGAAAGAGCCCGAAGGCTCGGCCTGCGCCATCATCGACAGCGTACTGGATTTCGATCATGCGTCAGGTCGAACAAACACCGGTTCGGCAGATCAGATCATCGAGTATGTGAACGATGAGGGCCTGAAGGTCGAATGGATCCTGGAAAGCCATGTTCATGCCGATCATCTGTCCGCCGCCCCATACTTACAGCAGAAGTTGGGCGGCCGGATTGGCATTGGCAAAAACATCGTGGTGATTCAGGACACCTTCGGCAAGATCTTCAACGAAGGGACCGAGTTTCAGCGCGATGGCAGCCAGTTCGATGCGCTGTTTTCCGAGGGCGATAGCTTCCACATCGGTCAGATGCGTGGAGATGTCCTGCATACACCGGGCCACACGCCCGCCTGCATGACCTACGTCATCGGTGATGCTGCCTTTGTCGGGGATACGCTGTTCATGCCGGATTTTGGCACTGCGCGTTGTGATTTTCCCGGCGGTTCGTCAGAGGACTTGTATTTGTCGATTCAGAAAATCCTCTCACTTCCCGATGAAACACGGGTATTTGTCGGCCATGACTACAAGGCCCCCGGGCGGGATGAATACGCTTGGGAAACCACTGTGGGCGAACAAAAAGCACTGAATGTACATATCGGCCAGGGCCGAAGCGTCGAAGAGTTTGTCGAGATGCGTGACGCGCGAGATGCGACCCTCTCTATGCCCCGGCTGATACTGCCCTCATTGCAGGTGAATATGCGCGCAGGTCAGATGCCGCCTGCCGATGAAAAGGGTGATGTGTTCCTGAAACTGCCGGTCAACAAGCTGTGATCTGCAAACAAGAGATATTCGGATGAACGTTGAATGGATATGGGGCCTCGCCGGTGGTCTGCTGATCGGGCTTGGCGCAGCAGTGTTTCTTCTGGGCAATGGGCGCATCATGGGCGCCAGTGGAATTCTGGGCGGATTGATCCAACGCAGCGACGTTCAGGTCAGGGCCGAGCGTCTGGCCTTTGTCGCTGGTCTGATTGGAATGCCGCTGTTGCTGCGCCCCTTGATTGCGCCTCAGGCCCAAACTCATCTGACCGGCGACCTGGCGATTGTGGTTATCGCGGGCCTGCTGGTTGGCGTTGGAACCCGGATCGCTAATGGCTGCACATCCGGTCACGGCGTCTGCGGGATTTCACGGTTTTCGCTGCGTGGGATCGTGGCCACGGTATTTTACATCCTTGCGGGCGGGTTGACCCTGACCCTGTTTCGGCACGTCCTGGGGGTGATCTGATGCGTATCGTTCTTGCTGTCATTGCCGGTTCCTTGTTCGGGACGGGCCTGTTGATCTCGGGCATGACAGATACCACCAAGGTGCAAGGCTGGCTCGATGTGTTCGGAAATTGGGACCCGACGCTTGCCTTTGTGATGGGCGGAGCGATCCTGCCCATGTTGGTCGCCTGGCGGCTAACCAAAGGCCGCATACCAATGGCAGGTGGACAGTTCCCTGCCCCACCTAAACCCGAGCTGGACCGCCGCCTGATTGTTGGTTCGGTCCTGTTCGGGGTGGGATGGGGGCTGGCTGGTCTGTGCCCTGGTCCAGCTATGGCGTCGCTCAGCTATGGCGGCGTTGGCGGGGCTGTCTTTCTGGTGGCGATGATCGCAGGAATGTTCGCGGCCCCGAAACTGGGCGCCCAACTGGACAGGCTCGCCAACGCGGCCTAAGCATTCGTCATGGAGATTCGCCCGATTACCCCCCGCTACGCCGTCTCACCGCAAATCTCGGTCGAGGATGTGCCAGCCATTGCCGAGGCAGGTTTTGTCAAGGTGATCTGCAACCGCCCAAATACCGAGGTTCCACCGGACTTGCAGTCGGACGCCATCGGCGAGGCCGTGCGTGCCGCCGGGATGGAATATGAGGTGTTGGAACTGACGCACCAAACCATGACACCAGAAAACGTCGCGCTTCAAAAAAATCTGGCCGAAAACTGCTCTGGTCCGGTTCTGGCCTATTGCGCCTCGGGCACGCGGTGTTCTGTCGTATGGGCGTTGGGTCAATGTGACCAACTGAGCACCGATGAGATTCTGGAAGCTACAGGCAAGGCTGGATACGCGCTGGACAATCTGCGCCCGGCACTGGATCAAATACGTAACGGACGCGACTGATCCGATCAGCGCGTCAGATCATCGTTGTCCGCCTGCCCCGATAAGCCGGCAAGCTGGGAAATTTCCGCCACCATGTGATCCGGGCTGGTACTGGTCATGCCATTTTCTCGGGCGACGGTCATGTCTGCTGGTAAATGCATGTCTGAGTTTCCGGTGCTGGACTTGGGTTGTGAAACACCTTCGGGAAAATCCGGTTGAGGCTGCTCCGAGCGGCTTTCCAGAAATGGTTTGTCGACCTCATCGGGTAAAGCTCTCAGTGGCGCTTGTTCGTTGATCCGTACGGCACGCATGCCGCCACATTGCCCCAACCGTCCAACCGATGCCCTTGCACGGTCGATGGTTTGAACGTCGATTCGATCCAGTCTTGCGCCAGTAAGAGGCAATAAATCCCCTGCCTTAAGCCCTGAGAATGTAGAAAGCGGTAGTGACATCCGGCAAATTATCGCATTCAGCTCGGCCCGCATCACGCCTGAAGCCTGCCTCAGGCTTAAACCGTCACCCAAAACCTCAGCGTTCTGTTCCCCTTCAGCGGCAGGCAATTCCGGTAGAAAGATGGCAAGCTGAGCCTGCCGCAACCCGCCAGCCAGATCAACGGTCAGGTCAAAAACCCGATAGCTGTCATTCACCATCCCCAGGATCAGCGTTCTCGCATCCTCGGCCCTTGAGACGAATTCGTAACCGGAAAGGCTGACGATATCCCGCGGTGCGTCGACCAGAGTTTGCGCCTGGGCAAACAGATTTTCGATCAGCGGCACAGCCATGGCCGCGTCAGTATCCGTGAAGGCCCGGGGATGCGGTTGATCACCCATCACCTCTCCGATCGTTTGCGTCTGTACGATGGCAGAGACAAAGCTCGGGTCGACGCAGGCGGCGGCCGCCCCTTCGGTAGAGGCGAACTGCAGCATCATCCAACCGTCCGTAATCACATCTGGCAGGTCTTCCTGAGCACGCAACCGCTGTTTGATGCCAATCACAGATAAGGGCAGGTTCAATTGCTCACCTGCTGATCGCGCAAGAGCCAGACGCAGCGCACGCAGAATAGAGCGGGGATCGGCCCCGACGCTATCTCGCCCCGCTGAAAGCTTGCGCACCAAAGCTGTATTGGCATGTTGTGTCATGGCACCGAACCGCTCACGTCTTTTCGTGATTCAGTAACCGGTGTAACCCGTCGAAGGTTACGAATACCTTTATGCCCTTACTGCGCCGCCTGCTGATAGGCTAAGGGCAAGCTGACCCGGAATGCCGCACCGCCCTGTCCGGGCAAATAGGTGATCTCGCCGCCCAACCGCTGCATGATCTCGCGGCAGATCGCCAACCCCAGCCCCGCCCCTCCGGCCTTATCCGATCCGACGCGGGCAAATTTTTCGAACACCATCGATTGCGCGTCAAACGGGATGCCGACACCATTGTCGATGAAATCGATCACTACCTGACCACCCACGTCATGAGCTGAAATGGTCAGTGCGGGCTCTGTCGCGTCACAATACTTCTGCGCGTTGGAAATCAAGTTGATGAAAACCTGCCCCAGACGATCCAGGTCGGTATACAGTGCGATGCGCTCGGCCGAGCGGACGCGCCGCACGCTCAGCGCCCGGTCGCCTCCTGCCAGTGCACTGGAAACGGCCCGATCCAGTACCGCGCGCAGGGTGCCGTCGCCCATGTTCAAGCTGACCTGCCCGCTTTCCAGGACGCTCAAGTCCAACAGGTCATCCAGCAACCGCGTCAGACGCAGCGCTTCGTCATGGATGATTGCCGCGTACCGGGTCTGTTCGCTTGCGCTCAGCCCGTCTGTGTCTCGCATGATCTCGGAAAACGCTCGGATCGAGGTCATAGGCGTTCGCAATTCGTGACTGACCTGACTCAGGAACGCATCCTTTTGCATGGAAACCTGTGTCAGCTTCGCGTTCGCCTCACGCAATTGACGCGCAGTGCGGCTCAGCTCGGCGGATTTCTCCTCAAGTTCGCTGGAATATTCCAGCAACTGCGCGGATTCGTCAGCCACAGCCAGCAGGTCTTCGACCGAGACGGAGGAGCCGCCGACAATCTGACCGATCATCGCGTGGGCCGTGGCCGCACCGACCGAGCCGCTGAGCTCGCGTTCGAGTCGCTCCAGAAAGCCGGGCGTCGGTTCAGGTAGTTGACCAGCCCGACCGTTCTGTTTGGCTGCTTCGGCTTGAAAGAACTCCTGTGCGGGGACAGTACCCAATATCCTTTGGGTCATGATCATCAGATCTTCGCTTTGCGCCACGGATCCGGTCCACCCCCGTGGCGCAATGGAATGATCAAATATATCAACGAATTGCGCCCCCTGCAGACGCTCAAGTGGGCTGGGGAAACTCAGCAGAGAGGTGACACAGAACGCGATGGTATTCAGCGACAGAGACCACATAACCGTGTGCACCATCGGGTCGATCCCCTCGATCCCGAATAAGGCCTGTGGCCGCAGCCAGCCCCACCCGAAAGGGCCGTTTTCAATGACCGAAATTGGAATGATCCCACCGCCCATTCCTGGCAATAGCAGCGTATAAATCCACAGAAAAAACCCGACGCTGAGCCCGGCCAACGCTCCGGCTCGTGTGGCCCCGCGCCAGAACAGTCCACCCACCAGCGCCGGCAGAATTTGAGAAATCCCGGCAAAGGCTACCAAACCGATGGACGCCAGCGCGGCCCCTCCGCCCGACAGGCGGTAGTAGAAAAAACCCAGCGCCATAACCACCGCTATCGACACCCGGCGCGCCATCAGGACGATGGTGCGCACATCGCCCGAGACCGAGCCCGACCCTTCCTGCGTATTCAGCCAGATCGGCATGACCACATGGTTCGACACCATCGTCGACAACGCCATCGCCGTCACGATGACCATGGATGTGGCCGAAGAAAACCCGCCGATAAATGACAGCATCGCCAACGCTTCATTGCCCAGCGATAAAGGCACGGTCAACACGAACAGATCAGGGTTCGAACCTTCGGGTAAAAGGTCCAGGCCGACGACTGCAATGGGGACCACAAACATGCTCATCAACAACAGATACAGGGGGAAGGCCCAAGCGGCGGTACGTAGGTGGCTTTCGTCGTCATTCTCGACCACCATGACCTGAAACATCCGCGGCAGGCAGACAAAAGCGGCAGCCGACAGAAAGATGAAGGTTGTCCAGCGACCGGCGTCCACATTCCACTGTCCGATTTCGGACGCGTCGATCCGGTCCATCATTGGACCCAAACCACCCGCAACACCCCAGACCACGAAAATACCGACGGCCAGCAAAGCAAGCAGCTTGACCACCGCCTCGAGCGCGATGGCGGTGACAACGCCGTGGTGACGTTCGTTCACATCCAGATTGCGCGTGCCGAACAGAATGGCAAATACTGCCAGCCCTGCGGCCACCCAGAAAACACTGGAGCCTTCGCGGTACAGGCCCGTCGGGTCTGCCTCTGCAAAAATCGAAAAGGACAGCGTGATCGATTGCAATTGCAACGCGATATAGGGCGTTCCGCCAAGTACGGCCAAAACGGTCACACAAACAGCAAGCGTATTTGACTTTCCATAGCGCGACGAGACCAGGTCAGCGATCGATGTCACGCGCTGACTACGCCCCACCCGGACCAGCTTGCGCAGGCCCCACCACCAGCTGACCATGACCAGTGTAGGCCCGAGATAGATGGTCACGAATTCCAATCCCGACCGCGCGGCGTTGCCAACCGCGCCATAGAATGTCCATGCGGTGCAATAGATCGACAACGACAAAGTGTAGATCAAAGGGGACCGAAGCCACTTGCCCCGCCCGACAGCCGCCATGCGATCTGCGGCAAAGGCGACCCCGAACAGTAGGACCACATATCCAAGGCAGACCAGAATCAGGACATTCAGCGTTGCCATTTATCTGCCTCCTGCGCAGCGCCCTCCCGCGCGGCCAGACGTCTGGCGGCAAAACCAAAAATCACGCTTATCAGAATCAGAACGCCCCAACAGGCAAAGATATAGAGCATAGCCGACGAAAGAGGCACGCCCCCCGCTTCCCTGTTTTCGTCCGGCCACAAAAGCGGTAGCGCAAGCATCGCGCCCCCAAGGAACGGCAACAGACGCGCCGCATCCGCCAGCCGGCGCCTTCGATAGCTTTGCCGTTCAAGGAAGACCGATGGGCGAGCCGGTGATGGCCGTTGCTCGCCGTCTGACACGCTCATGACCGCGACGCCTGCGCGTGCAGGTCGCGGACCGCCGTCAGAACCTCGGCGTTTGAGAAAGGTTTGGTCATGAACCGGCTAACTCCGGCTTGCTCGGCCATTTCCCGGTCGCGGGATTGACCGCGTGCCGTCAGCATCAACACAGGAAGCTTCTGCAATTCAGCGTTTTCACGCAAGTCACGCAGAATATCCATGCCACTCTTGCCTGGCAACATGACATCCAGAATGACCAGATCCGGCTTGGCCACCGAAATGACGTGTATCGCGTCCGCACCTTCTGCGTGGGTTTCTACCTGCCAACCTTCGCGAGTCAGCAGAAAGCGGATCGCCTCTGCAATGTTGGGCTCATCCTCTATTAACAGAACCTTACGGCTCATATTTTAAGTCCCTCCCCATGACCGGTCGCGCGCCCGGCCACCTGTCTCTGACAGATTAAGCGTTGTGTCGGGAAACTGTCAAAAACCTTCGCTCAGAATCGACGGTTCGCGACGCGACGCACAGTCGCGTTTTGGACAAATCCGGCAACTGGCCCCGGCCTGCGCAGCTGTTTCGGTTGGTTGCACCGTGTTTTCGACCGGCAAAACAAGCATGACTGAACGATAAACCGGTTCGATCCCAAATTCCTCTGCCGGCTGCGGCCATGCTATTGCGAAGCAGTCGAATTCGGCGGCCGTCCGACCCAACTGAACGATGCGCTTGCGGATCGGTACCAGAGGGCGATTCAACGCCGTGAACACCGGCCAAAGCGGACAGGCTTCGCCATGACGCGGCATAGCGAAACCCGGAGTGGGTTTGTATAACAGGATACTGCCCGAGGCATCGCTGATCACCAGTCCGGCCGGTCGCGCCAATACGCCATCGGGTAAAAAGGCCAGCCGTCGCAGAACCGCAGCCAAATCGACAGAGAACGCGACGGACAACGCCATCGGATCAGGACCCAATCTGTCAAGCTCGGTCAAAAACGCATCCAACGGCAAAGCTTGCGCATCGGAAGCATAGACTTGGAAAAAGTTCTCGGCGAGTTCCTTAGCCGCCGCCGATTCCAGTGCCTTAAGCGAGGGAGCATCCCCCCCGGTTTCGATGCTTGGGAAGTGAAATCCGTGATCCGCGAAATAGGCCTCAACCGCATCCAGAGGCGCACCGCGCCGGTCCCTCTGCCCATCGCTGTCATCCAGAAACGTCACGAGCGCTTTGGAACTTTCCGCCAGCCGTTCTGCATCCTGATTCAAGTTTTTATGAAACCGATTGCGCCACTCGGCATCAATCTCGCCCGGTTCAGCCAGAATGGCCGCAGTCGATCGGATCGCAGCAGCGGTCGACAAAACCTCGTGCATTGATGCGGCCAGATGGGGGTCGTGCGTCAGACGGTCCGACAAGGTTTCCACCGTGCGTTCCAGCGAGACCACCCGGCGATGCATCTGCGCCAGCACTCCGGACCAGCCGGGGAAACGTCCGGCAAATTCCTCAAGCCCGTCCACCTCGGCCTGTTGACCTACTGAATCCGCAGCCGCTTCGCGCAAGGCGGCGATCAGAGTTTCTTCGATCCCTTGCGTCAACACCGAAGGTTCGACCGACAAGGCGCCTGCTATGTCGACCAGCAGTTTTCCTCCGATACGACGTCGGTTGTGTTCGATCAGGTTCAAGTACGAGGCCGATATTCCGACCTGCCGTGCAAGTTCGGCCTGTCGCAATCCTGATATCTGCCGCCTTTCACGTATCCGACTGCCGGTCAGAGTGTCGCGCATTATGCCAAGGTCCTATGTGCCGCCGCGTCTCGTTAGTCAAAGAAGCAGCTCTGATTTTCAGATTAACCTTGTGTTTATTGCGTATTGCAACTGAATTTTCAAAGACCGTTTACAAACTTAACAACTGTTGAGCATTACAGCGTTCCGGAAATCCGCGGTTTCTAGTCAGCCCCCCTTCTCTTTCACACAAATACCCGTCACCATACGTATATGAGCGATCCTGCCTTCGAATATGCACCCATCGGCCTTGTGGAACTGGAAAACCGGATCATTCGCCGGTGCAACCTGCAATTCGCTCGGACGTTTGGCGGTGATGAGACCGAATACCGCAATATGCCCCTGCTGCACCTTTACCCGTCGGTGGCCGACTGGGAACGCATAGGCGCGCGCAGTCTACAGGTGATGCGCGATACCGGGTACTACACGGACGAACGGGTCATGCGACGCCGCGACGGCGATCTTTTCTGGTGTCGAGCGCGCGGACGGTCCCTGACGCCTGACGATCCGTTTCGTCATGGCATCTGGAGCTTTTCGGACATCTCTGAGGAACGGCCACTGGTCGAGTTGACTGCCCGCGAACGCGAGGTTGCAATCCTGTCCTGCCGCGGACTGTCTGCCAAGGAAATTGGGGTTGAACTGGGCCTGAGTTACCGCACGATCGAAGCCTATCGGGCCCGGCTTCTGGAGAAATACGGGGCGCGGAAATTGCCTGAATTGGTGGCCAAATTGTCCGGAACCCCGCTTTGACAGAATTTGTGGCCGAAAATTGCTGCGAACCCCTCGCTTTTCATGCTCAGACTGCGCTTTTCATGGCCGACAGCATGGCTTATAACCCTGCGTAATCAGACCGAGCCCGCAGGGAACAGACGGGCCATAGGGGAACCTTCGAGGACACTCATGACAGATACCAGACACGAAGCGGATGTGGCGTTCATCAAGGCATTGGCCGAATTGCTGCGCGAGAATGATCTGACCGAGGTGCAGGTCAAGCGTGAATATGGCGAGGAAGACAGTCTGAACGTGCGTGTCAGCCGTGCAACTCAAGCCGTTGCCGCCCCGGTTCAAGTGGCCGTTCCTGCAGCAGCTCCGGCCGCACCTATCGCCGCTCCGGCTGCGGCCGCTGTTTCAGAAGCCCCTGCAGCACAAGAGGATCCGGCTAGCCACCCCGGCGCGGTGACCTCGCCCATGGTTGGGACCGTTTATATGCAACCCGAACCGGGCGCGCCTTCGTTCATCAGTGTCGGTGCATCAGTGTCCGAAGGCGACACCCTGCTGATCGTCGAAGCGATGAAAACCATGAACCATATCCACGCACCGAAGTCGGGAACTATCAAACGGATTCTGGTAACAGACGGCGACGCTGTGGAATTCGGCACTCCTCTGGTCATTGTTGAGTAAGGCGGGCCCATGTTCGACAAGATCCTGATTGCCAACCGAGGCGAGATCGCGCTGCGCGTGATCCGCGCTGCGCGCGAGATGGGGATAGCCACGGTTGCTGTGCATTCCACCGCCGATAGCGACGCGATGCATGTGCGCATGGCGGACGAATCGGTGTGCATTGGCCCTCCACCCAGCCCGCAAAGTTATCTGTCAGTGCCCGCGATCATCTCGGCCTGTGAAATCACCGGTGCGCAGGCGATCCATCCGGGCTATGGCTTCCTGTCCGAGAATGCGGAATTCGTACAGATCGTCGAAGATCACGGCCTGACCTTCATAGGCCCCACAGCGGAACACATCCGTATCATGGGCGACAAGATCACCGCCAAGGAAACGATGAAAGCGCTGGGTGTGCCCTGCGTTCCGGGTTCAGATGGTGGCGTTCCTGACGTGGCTGCGGCCAAGCGTATCGGTGAGGAATTCGGCTATCCTGTCATCATCAAAGCAACCGCTGGCGGCGGTGGGCGCGGCATGAAAGTCGCGTTGAGCGCCGATGAGATGGAAAGTGCCTTCATGACCGCACGGGCCGAGGGCAAGGCTGCCTTTGGCAATGACGAGGTCTATATCGAGAAATACTTGACCACACCGCGCCATATCGAGATTCAGGTGTTTGGTGATGGCAAGGGCCACGCAGTGCACTTGGGTGAACGTGATTGTTCCTTGCAGCGCCGCCACCAGAAAGTGTTCGAAGAGGCCCCCGGCCCCTGCATCTCACCAGAAGAACGCGCCAAGATCGGCAAGGTCTGTGCGGATGCGGTCGCCAAGATCAACTATATTGGTGCCGGCACCATCGAGTTTCTCTATGAAAACGGCGAATTCTATTTCATCGAAATGAACACTCGCTTGCAGGTGGAACACCCGGTGACCGAAGGCATCTTCGGCGTCGACCTTGTGCGCGAACAAATCCTTGTTGCCGCGGGCGAGCCGATGTCGTTCGGGCAGGACGACCTTGTGATCAATGGCCACGCCATCGAGGTTCGGATCAATGCGGAAAAGCTGCCCAACTTCTCGCCCTGCCCGGGCAAGATCACAGCTTACCACGCGCCCGGGGGTCTGGGAGTGCGGATGGATTCGGCGTTGTATGATGGATACTCGATCCCACCCTACTACGACTCGCTGATCGCAAAACTGATTGTTCAGGGCCGCGACCGGGACGAGGCACTGGCGCGCCTGAACCGCGCCTTGGGCGAACTGATCGTGGATGGCATCGACACAACCGTGCCCCTATTCCACGCCCTGCTGCAAGAACCCGACCTGCACAGCGGCAATTACAACATCCACTGGCTGGAGCACTGGCTTGCGGAGAACATGGCCCAATAGGAACCAGCGACCGGAGGGCACCCGCCCTCCGGTCCTGGTGAACCCGGCATGAGCCTGTCCCCTGAACTTCTGTTACACGGTTATTCCATCGGCATCTTTCCGATGGCAGAGCACCGCAATGACCCTGATCTGTTCTGGGTTGACCCCAAAATCCGGGGGGTGTTTCCGTTGGACGGGTTCCACATCTCGCGCAGTCTGGCACGCCGTATCCGCGCCTGTGGGTACACTATCACGATAGACCGGGACTTTGTTGGCGTCGTCGACGGCTGCGCGGATCGCGTAGACACATGGATCAACCCCGAGCTGCGCCGTTTGTACCAGCATCTGCATCGCAGCGGTTACGCTCATTCGCTTGAAGTGTGGGAAGACAACACTTTGATCGGTGGCGTTTATGGCGTTGTTCTGGGTGCAGCATTCTTCGGTGAAAGCATGTTTTCGCGGCGAACCGATGCCTCGAAAATCGCGCTTGCTTATCTGGTGGACCGGTTGCGACAGACAGGCTTTATCCTGTTCGACACACAGTTTCTGACTGCACACCTGGCTTCGTTGGGCGCCATCGAGATTTCGCGCGCCGACTATCATTCCGAGTTGAAGCAAGCACTGGATTCAAGTGCCGATTTCACGGCAGTTTTGAACCAGACCCCTCAGGGCGTCATACAGCGGATTACCCAGACGTCATAACGGGCATGATCCAGTGCGTTCAGCGCCGGAGATGTAGCGATCATCCACCCATCAAACAACTGCTGCGCTTTATCCTGTTCCCAGATCGTCAGATAAGCAAATGCGTCGCCGGTCGGGTTGTCAACCGGATAGCGGCAGTCTCCCAGCGCGACATCCAGCCCGAAGACCGTCGCGGTCTGGCCGTTTTGCACTTCGACATCGACCGTCTGGCCGCTGACTTTATCCAGGCCACGCAGCATCGCCCCTGGACCGGATTCAACCTTTTGTTGCGCGGCGGCACCGGACGCAGTCAGGAACAAAGCCGTCAGCAGCCCATACTTCATTCGCTGCCATCCCCGGCCACGAATTTCACCAGCAGGGAAATCAGACTGACTGCACCTTGTGTGTCCTCAATCTGATCACCCGGCTCGAAGTAAAAAGGGGATCCACCCGGCATGACCTCGACAAAGTTCCCACCCAGCAATCCTTCGGAAGAAATCACAATGGCACTGTCATCAGGGATCAGAATGTCATCAGCCACGGAAAAACTGGTGTCCGCCCGATAAGTGTCAGCATTCAGCGTGACATCCGTCACTGTCCCGATCTTGACACCTGCCAACCGGACGTCGGTGCCGACGCCCACACCTTCGAGCGAACGAAAGGACGCGCCAAGCTCGTAGCCGTTACTTGTCTGCGACAACCCGGTGGATTGGCTGGCATAGACACCAAAGGCGATCGCACCGGCAAGTACGGCCCCACCGACAAGGACTTCGGTCATAGTATGGTTCGACATGCGTGTCTGCCTATTCCGGGCTCCAGGCCTCGTAATCCGTGCGCTTGATCGGATCAGGGCGACGCAGCGAACCAGCCGGTGCATAGGCCAGCGCGGTGCCCGTCAGGTTTTCCTGATGCGGCTTTTCCCACGATTTATGCGGCAAAGGCTTGTCCGTCGGCGGTTCGTCCCAGGTGCGGTGCAACCAGCCGTGCCAATCGGGATCAATCCGGCTGGCCTCGGCCTCACCATTGAACATGACCCAGCGTTTGCTGTCATCCGCATTGCGATAAAACACATTGCCTTCGTTGTCTTCGCCAACCTTAACGCCCTTGCGCGCGGTATAAAATTGCGTGTTCAGGGTGGCTCCGTTCCACCATGTCACGGCCCGCAAAAGAGTATTCAGGATTCCCATTGGCTGCCTCCGGCATTTCTGTCCCCGCAGATATGGACCAAAGCCAAGCCAAGGTCCAGTGCCACGAGGCCACCCTGCGTCATTCAGGCAGGATTGCGGTCACTTCAATCTCGATCCGATATTTGGGGTCAATCAATCCGCACTCGATCATCGTAGCTACCGGCGGGTTTGCTCCGAATGCATCCGCCAGGATCGGCCAGCAGGGCTCGAACTCCGAACGATCCGGCAGCATGTATGTCACTCTCACGACATCTGCAAAGGACGCCCCGGCCTCGGCAAGTGCTTTATCAATCGTTGTCAGGATCGACTTGCATTGCTGAACTACGTCATCACCCTGCCCGACCGTGCCGGCAACATGAACCCAGCCACCCGCCACGACGGCGCGGCAATAGCCCACTTTGGCTTCGAATTCTCCGCCGGAAAATACGCGTTTGATCACCACATTACCCTCATACAGAAAACGGCGCGGTCAAGGCCGCGCCGCGTAGGTTTCAAAACTGACTGAGCTTAACCGGCCGAAGCCGACTCCGGACCAGCATCTGCATAGATGATCAGCGGTTGCGTGTCTGATGTCACGGCTTCTTCATTGACCACAACCTCGGTCACGTTTTTCAGACCAGGTAGTTCGAACATCGTATCCAGCAGGATATCTTCGAGGATCGAACGCAATCCGCGCGCACCGGTTTTGCGCTCGATAGCCTTCTTGGCGATTGCCGTCAGAGCGTCCTCCGTAAAGGCCAGCTCGGCATCTTCCAACTCGAACAGACGCTGATATTGCTTGACCAGAGCATTCTTGGGACTTGTCAGAATGGTGACCAGTGCGTCTTCGTCCAGATCCTCAAGCGTCGCCAGAACCGGCAAACGACCGACGAATTCCGGAATCAGACCGAATTTCAGCAGGTCTTCCGGCTCGAGATCCTTGAAGATCTCACCCACACCGCGCTCGTCATTATCCCGCACGTCTGCGCCAAAGCCCATGGCCGAGCCCTTACCACGCTGCGCGATGATCTTGTCGAGACCTGCAAACGCACCGCCACAGATGAAGAGAATATTGGTGGTATCCACCTGCAGGAATTCCTGCTGCGGATGCTTGCGCCCACCCTGAGGCGGAACGCTGGCAACAGTGCCTTCCATCAGTTTCAGCAGCGCCTGTTGAACGCCCTCGCCTGACACATCGCGAGTGATCGAAGGGTTCTCAGACTTGCGGGTGATCTTGTCGACCTCGTCGATATAGACGATGCCACGCTGCGCGCGTTCGACATTGTACTCGCTGGATTGCAGCAGCTTGAGAATGATGTTCTCGACATCCTCACCTACGTAACCGGCTTCGGTCAGCGTGGTTGCATCCGCCATGGTGAACGGTACATCCAGAATCCGTGCCAGCGTCTGCGCCAGAAGCGTCTTACCGCAACCGGTGGGGCCGATCAGAAGGATGTTGGATTTGGCCAGCTCGATATCGCCGCCCGCCTTCTGAGCGTGGTTCAGACGCTTGTAGTGGTTGTGAACCGCAACCGACAATACCCGTTTTGCCGTGGCCTGACCGATGACGTAATCGTCCAGCACCTCACAGATGTCTTTCGGGGTCGGCACGCCATCCGAGGATTTCAGGCCGCTGGCCTTGGTTTCCTCGCGGATGATGTCCATGCAAAGTTCAACGCATTCATCACAGATAAACACGGTCGGGCCTGCAATCAGTTTGCGAACCTCATGCTGGCTTTTGCCGCAGAAGCTGCAGTAGAGCGTGTTTTTTCCGTCACCGCCTGAATTCGTCGCCATGTTCTACCTTTCGGGCTCCATACGTGCGGCCCGCCCGGACCGCGTTTGCCGCCTTTGCCTGCAGCTTAGGACAGCACTGTTGCAGCTACAATCTCAAAATCGTTCCTCACGCCCCGTGCGCGAGGTTTTGAACTCAGGCCTCGTCGCCATCCATTTTGGCGCGGTTCTCGACGATTTCGTCGATGTGACCCCATTCTTTTGCTTCTTCCGGGCTCATGAAGTTGTCACGATCCAATGCCTTTTCAACCGACTTTTTGGTCTGGCCGGTATGACGCACGTAAATATCATAAAGGCGATCCTTCAGCTTTTGCGTCTCAGCTGCGTGAATCATGATGTCGCTGGCTTGGCCCTGATAGCCGCCGCTGGGTTGGTGCACCATGATCCGGCTGTTGGGCAAGGAAAAGCGCATGCCATTCTCCCCGCCGGCCAGCAAAACCGAACCCATCGAGGCCGCCTGACCGATTACCAATGTGGAACATTTCGGCTTGATATACTGCATTGTATCGTAAATCGACAAACCGCTGGTCACGACGCCGCCAGGCGAGTTGATGTAGATCGAGATCTCTTTGTTCGGATTTTCCGCCTCAAGATGCAGCAGCTGAGCTACGACCAGATGGCTCATCCCATCATGGATCGGGCCGTTGATGAAAATGATCCGCTCTTTCAGAAGGCGCGAGAAGATATCGTATGCGCGCTCACCCCGACTGGTCTGTTCGACGACCATAGGGACGAGCGTGTTCATGTAAGTGTCAACTGGATCGAACATTCTGGACCTGCCTGCTTTGCTATGGATCGGGACCCTACCCGAAGAGATGTTACCCGAGTCTTAGTGCCGCCACCGAGGGGCTGCAAGGGGTGCCGGAACGATCAATGAATTCTGCGGTGAACCAAACGCCGGTCGCTTCACACCAGGACGGAAGAAAGCACCATCATGGAGCGCGTGCCCCAAAGCTTTGTCACCGCGAACCCACGAAATTTTGTCCTATCCATCACGTTATTTTGATTCATGCATATGGAAATACATGATCAAACCATGTACCAAGATAGCTCGCCTATTGGGTGGACAGATTAGCACCAACCACCCGCAGGACTTGCAAGGAAACAGAAAAATGGCTCTTCCCCAATTCTCACAGGACACGACCACTCAAAACTTGGATCAGATGGTAGAAAACGCCACAAAAGCATCCAATTTCCTTAAGGCTATCAGCCATGAAGGCCGGTTGATGATCCTGTGCCATTTGGTGTCCGGAGAAAAATCAGTAACCCAGCTGGAAGAGCTGCTTTCTGCCCGTCAGGCCGCTGTATCCCAGCAATTGTCGAGACTCCGCCTTGAGGGGCTTGTCGTTCCCAGGCGCGACGGAAAGGCCATTTACTATCGTCTGGCCGATGATCGCCCACTCCGGATACTCGAAGTGGTTTACGAATTGTTCTGCGAAGAAAAATAACCTAACGCCAACGAACCCTTACGCATCGCGCTGGTCAAGACGCGGTAATCCGGCACCGACACTGACCGAAGATAGCGGGTTTGAGGGCTTGCGTGCCTTGGGATTGATAGCTTGACCCAGCACCAAGTTCCGTCTGTTGTCATGGGAGCAATAGTTGTTTCAAAACCTGTGGCTCTGAACTTGGAAAACTGCTAGTCAAACCAAAACGATCACTTATGGAGTTACACATGATCCGCGCATTTCTGATTGGACTGGCCCTGTTCTCTCTGGCAGCCTGCGAAACGGCCAAAGGGGCTGGCAAAGATATTGAAAAAGCCGGTGACGCCATTCAGGGCGCAGCCACAGACGTTCAAGAGAACATTTAGTCTACGCCGAAATATTGAGGGTACTGCGTAGCAACCCGCAATATATAGTTGCGACTGACACCCAAACAGGGTAGCATCAATCGTACAGGTGCATAGACGCGGCATTGCATCATCTGACACTTCTACGGGGTTCTTTTGCACATGCGAAAGAACCCCGTTCCCATTTGAGGGACGATGAGTGGTAGCCTGCATGAACCTGAGGTTCAAAAAAGGAAAAGGCGTCAGGTGCGCAGACGCGGTCTTTGCATGCATCCTTTCGGACACTCCTGACGCCTTGCCGGGTCGACGCGCCCGAGGGGCGCTCCGATCCAGTAGCCTAGCCCCCTAGAGGACCAAAGCCGCTGCTTCGCGTACTATGTCGCGCTGCAGTACACATCGACCTTCTGAGAGGCTGATCACTTGATACGGACATGAAGCCCAAATCAGCTGATTAACCACCGGTAAGTTGCTGCAAACCAGACAAATCCTAAAATCTGCCTTCTCCACTGCGACCCCCTTGGCCTTTGTGTCCCACTCAGGTTCCGAAAAACCGTTGCGGTGATCAGACTGTTGCACTCACCTCATGATCCGACAAGAAAATAGCACTGCAGCATGAAAATTAGACGGGGATAAACTGTTGATATCCGGCGGGAAAGCGATGTGGATAACTCTAGAATCCGCGAAACCCCACAGGGTTGAAGCCGGAAAAGTTCAGGCTTTGGTCACCACCACTAAACTCGGCCGTTTCTGCATGTGCGAAGGTCTGCGCACGGTTGTTTCGGCGAAAACTGCTCAGCTTTTTCAACTTTCGAGCCTCCAATTTTTCGATTCGTGCGAATGGAGAATCGCCAATGCGCAGCTGAGCTGCACCAAATCCGGGCTACACTCCGCTTCGGCAAAAAACCCGAGATCAAAGACTGCACTGACACGAAATCACAAACCGCTGGCCAAGCCAGTGAAGGTCTCCGAGGCGCAGCAAAGCTGAGATCCGCAGGATGTCGGGAAAGGCCGTTGTCGCGAGGTGTAGCCCAGTGAATGTATTGATCCGATAATGGAACCTGGGCCGGGCAGTACCTTTTTCACCGCACGCGAAGTCGCGCTGAAGGTCCGCAAGATCCAGATGACTCGTGCCGAGGAACGCCGCATCCTGACACGTGGTACCCTGAACCCTATCGCGGGCGGCTCGGTGGCCACCCGGCCCGTCTCCTCCCCGTGGAGACGATGGTTCCGTTTCTGAGAAGCGTTCCGACCCGGCCGGGGCAACCTACTACACTCCGCCACAGCGGTACTTACCCCCTACAACCGCCCGGGCCGGAACAGCTTCAGTTCACCTGACGTTCCAGAACTGTGCTGTAGGTCGTTCCATTACGCAGGCTACGGAAATCGGCATAGATCCTGCCGTCTTCGTACCGGGCATCAATCAACGCATTCGCGCCAATCACCAGCGGTGCGGTTTCAACAATCCCGATGGAACCCGAGCCATCAAGACTGATCGTTCCAGTGGCTTCGTATTCATTCCACTCGGTATCTCCGTCCCGACGCCACTTGCTTGGACCCCAAAAGACGTTGTCCTCTTGCATCTGGACATCCAGCATCCATTCGGCCTGATTGAACCGGGGGGCTTCGCCGCGGTGCGTATGGCTGGGCGAAACGGTCGTATACGACCCTAGCCATGTGCCACGCAGGTCTGGCGTGTTGTCGGCCAGTGCAGCTGTTCCAAGCGTGAGGCTCGTGGCCAGAGCGGCTGCTCCGGCAGTTAAATATCTGGTCATGGGCTCTCCTCCTGAATGCGACCCTTTAGAGTTCAAAAGCGAACATCTTCGGTGTGGCATACAGATTGGGAGAGCCCGAATGCGTTACAAGTTACCTAAGGTAAAGTTCATTTTCGGTTAACAATTGGTTCAGTATTGACGCAATCCAGTCGGTCCCTTGTTCATTGACTAGGCACTCCCCTATGGGAATGGTAGGACCGCAAAAAAGATCATGACGCGCCGAAGGCTCTGCCCGAAGGCTTCGTGCAACGGACAAAGAGGCAACAGTGCTGGACCATTTGCAGTTCCCGAATTTCCAAACGTATGACGAGATGATTGCCGACCCTGTGTGGCAGGCAGCGCTGGGGTTGCTGGACAAGCATCTCGCGACATCGCTCCGGACGGCTCAGGCAGAACCCACTCTCAACGGCAACCTGTTTTACGCACATAAGTCACCCAGTTTCGAGCAGGACGAGCTGTTGCCCGCCTTCGAGGGCAAGCGCCGCAATCTGTTCGCGTTGGCCCGACGGTCCAGCCACATGTTCGAGGTTGGCGTGAACGGCGGCCATTCGCTGTTTCTGGCGCTGTCCGCGAATCCGAACTTGCGGGTCACAGGCGTTGATATCTGCCATCAGGTTGACCCGTCATGGGCGCGGGTGGACATCTATGTCCCTGCGGCCTTCGATTGGCTTAAGGTGGCGTTTCCCGGACGGGCCGAGTTCATCACCGGCAATTCCCTGATAGAGCTGCCCCGTTATGCGCAGGATCATCCCGAGCAGCAGATCGATCTACTGCATCTGGACGGCGCCAAGGACACACATCTGCGCGAGTTTCTGGCCATCCATCCCTGCCTGACCAACAGTGCAAAGGTCATTCTGGACGACACCCACACCAAGCCCGTCCGTCTGGGCATGCGTCAAATAATCAAGCTGGGCATGGCCCAACACATCGGAGACAACGACATCGGCGTCGAGATGGTACGTGGACATCGCGTGCTCAAGGTCGTCTGACTTACCCCTCAACACAGGCCTGATCGAAAAGGCACCGGCCCAGCCCCGGGTTCAAAACACGATCGCGATCAGTTCAACCAGTCCGATGAGGCCGAGGAATACGTTCGAGGTCAGGATCAACCCCTTCATGTTTCGGGCCGCTATCCCTTTGGCAAAGTTCGTCTGCGCAAAGTCGTCATCCATGTCATCCCGCAGGTTTTCGACGTCTTCAAGGGCAGTCTTTCCGGCGAGAATGCCATAGGCGGCGGTTGCAATCACCAAAACGATCAGGACCAGCGAAACCCCCTCGGGGCCGAAACCAATGATCGCGGCAATGGCGACATAGGCAAAGATCGTTGTCCGCATGATGTGATAGTAATGATCCAGACGACCCATCGAGAGTTCGGAACGTAGCTGCGAGTCCATAACACTTCCCCCACTAATTTACTGTTTGGAATGAAGGGACTGTATCATCTTTCGCAGGAACTCCAAACTTGGCCGCATGGCAAAGGGCGCGCGAACGGTCTCGAGACCACGCGCTTTTCTGCCAGATTAGGCCACAATCAGTCGATCGTGATACTGCCGGTAATCGTGTTTACGAATTTCTTGGTGTCCGGATCGGTAAGCGACGAAAAGGTCCCTCCGCCCGTGGCGCTGGCCCAGTTTCCGGTGCCGCCCGAGACGGTCCAGTCACCCGTCAACGCGCCATCTGCACCTATGCCCGTGGCGGCCCAGCTCATCACCGCCTTTTCTCCCGACGCCGCATCGAACACGCAATTGCCGGTGCCCGAAACCTTGGCCCCATTGACCAACACCGCCCCGAAACACGAGCCCGCAGCCCCTTCCAGCGGGTGGCCCGAGGCGACCTCGAAACTGTCGTAATCGGTCTGAGCCTTGATCACTGCGTGGCCGCCCGAGATGCCATAGACCTGGTTCGCATTCACGCCCATGCCCTTGGCACCCCCATCATAGGTTTCTGCCTGCGCCGAGGCGGCCAGGCCGATGCTCAGGAACGTGACTGCGGTCGTCAGAAAAAACTTGTGCATAATAACCTCTCATATCTGAGGGTCTGGCGTTGCAAGCGTCTGGACAAGCATCAAGCCCGCTTGAACGCGGCTCCTCGCGGACACAATAACACATTGCGATGTGTGGGTCTAAAATGGGCGCTTTATGCAGAACGGTTGGTCAATTGAGTTGAGGGCAGCGCCGATCCGATGGGAGGCGCAAACACGCCGCCCATTTACCAAACCGGGTCGGCGAAATGAGGTCAGTTCAGGCCAAGCAGTTCCTTCGCCTGGGCCAGAGTTGCAACCGACGCGTCATGATCACCTGCATCATGCAGCGCGGCACCTTCGTCGCGCCATGTTTCGACCTGAGTGATCTGTTCTTCAGACAGGTCAGGACCCGCAGCCAGAGCGGCATCGATGGCGGCAATGTCGGTGGGGCATTGCCCGGCAAAGGCGGGCGCGGCGAACAGGCAGAAGGCAGCAGCCAGAGACAGATGTTTCATTGATTCATCCTCCCGTGTTTTGGGGTGCGATGAGAATACCATAAAACGGGTCAGGCCCAGAGAACGGCAGCATCCGATGCAGCCGATCGGCGAGGGATGGCTGATGGTGGGACAGTTTTGACTTCGAACGGGTGGAGCCCCGAGAGCCAACGCGCCGCCAGTTTTGCCGGAAGCAAACCTTCCGTTTGACGGGGGCGGGTCGGCGCGGCCCGGCGGTGCCTCCGGGCGGGTGGGTCGAAACTATCGCGTGGACCTCGCAGTTTTAGGAAAGACCTGCAGTCATAGCCTCCTAAGTGCTTGAAAAATCCGCACTCACGTCTCAAATTGGGACAAAATTCCCCCGGAAGGCAAACATGTCCGAGTTTTTGATAGAGCTGGCAGAAGCCACAAATGACGAAAGTGATTTAATTGACTTTAAACGCGAGTATTCACCTCAAAAGAAGGCCGCATTTTGGGCTGAGACAATCAAAGATATAGTCGCTTTTGCCAATACTCGCGGTGGGATTCTCGTTTTCGGCATTGAAGACGATGGCACACCTTCAGAATTTGACTGCGACGCTCTTTTTGAATTGGACGGTGCCGCTCTAGCTGATCAAATCAGGAAATACACTGGATCTGACTATTCAGGAGCCAAAGTTGTTCGTGTAGTTAGAGCTGAGAAGAGTTTTCCTGCGATTTTGGTGGAACCGGTTGCCGTCCCCCTCGTCTTTACGAAAGTCGGCACTTATCAAATCGACGTCGGCACTCAAAAGACTGCGTTTAGCAGAGGCACTATTTACTTTAGACACGGACCGAAGAGCGAACCTTGCACAAGAAGCGACTTGGAGGACTTTCTAAAGCGAGAACTAGAAAAAATTCGGGAAGAGTGGCTCGGCAACATCCGAAAAGTCGTTGAAGCGCCAATAGGTGCAAACGTTGTTCTTACACACTCGGCCTCATCTAGCGCAGAAGTCCGCATCACCAATGACCCGGATGCTCCGGTTGTCCATCTGCCTCGCCTGAGCGATGGTTTTCCACACAAACAAGGCGAAGTGATAAGAGTTATCAACGAAAAACTGCAACTTGATAAGCCGATCAATGCTCATGACATACAGGCAATCAAATTTGCTGAAGATATTGATGAAATTACAAGACCTGAAATGGTCTCCAAACCACACGAGCAATCAAGCCCACAATATAGCCCAGCATTTGTTGAATTTATTCTGGAAAAGTACTTTGAGAACGATGCTTTTTTCCAAGATTGTCGCGAAATATGGAAAGATGGCCATTATCCTGGATAGTTCAAAAAGCAGCGGCGCTTCGTTCAGACAACGTTTTGAGCAGTAATTGATCACCGCTTAGGCACGCAGTTGGCTACGCCAACCGCTTTCGCCCACCGTCACTTCAAATAGACAGCCTCAACTGTCCATCTTCAGCGCAGATATAAACGCCTCCTGCGGGATATCGACCTTCCCGAACTGGCGCATCTTTTTCTTACCCGCCTTCTGCTTGTCCAGCAGTTTGCGTTTCCGCGTGGCGTCGCCTCCGTAGCATTTCGCGGTCACGTCCTTGCGCAGGGCCGAGAGGGTCTCGCGCGCGATGACCTTGCCGCCGATGGCCGCCTGGATCGGGATTTTGAACATGTGGCGCGGGATCAGGTCCTTGAGCTTTTCGCACATCGCCCGGCCCCGCATCTCGGCCCGGTCGCGGTGAACCATGGTCGACAGCGCGTCGACCGGCTCGTCATTCACCAGCACCGACATCTTGACCAGCGCGTCTTCGGTATAGCCGGTCATCTGGTAGTCGAACGAGGCATAGCCCTTGGTCACCGATTTCAGGCGGTCGTAGAAGTCAAAGACGACTTCGTTCAGCGGCAGGTCATAGACGACCATGGCGCGGCTGCCCGCGTAGGTCAGGTCCAGCTGGATGCCGCGACGGTCCTGACAGAGTTTCAGCACGTCGCCGAGGTATTCGTCGGGCACCAGAATGGTCGCCTTGATGCGCGGTTCCTCGATATGGTCGACCTTTGACGGATCGGGCATGTCGGCGGGGTTGTGCAGCTCGATCATCTCACCGTCTTTCATGTAGACGTGATAGATCACCGAGGGGGCCGTCGTGATGAGCTCGATATCGTATTCGCGTTCGATGCGGTCGCGGATGACCTCTAGGTGCAATAGCCCGAGGAAGCCGCAACGGAAGCCAAAGCCCAGCGCGGCAGAGGTTTCCATTTCAAAGCTGAAGCTGGCGTCGTTCAGGGCCAGCTTGTCGATTGCGTCGCGCAAGTCTTCGAATTCGGAACTGTCGACGGGGAAGAGGCCACAGAACACCACCGGCTGCGCGGGTTTGAAGCCTGTCAATGCTTCTTCGGTGCCGTTGCGGTCGTTGGTGATGGTGTCACCGACGCGGGTGTCGCGGACCTGTTTGATGGATGCGGTCAGGAAGCCGATCTCACCGGGGCCGAGAGAGTCGACCATCTCCATCTCCGGGCGGAAAACGCCGACGCGGTCGACATGGTGCAGGGTGTTGTTCGACATGAACTTGACCCGCATACCCTTTTTCAGCGTGCCGTCCATGATGCGGACCAGAACGATGACGCCGAGATAGGCGTCGTACCATGAATCCACCAGCATCGCCTTGAGCGGCGCGTCCAGATTGCCCTGCGGTGCGGGCAGTTGCTGAACAATAGCCTCAAGCGTTTCGTGGATTCCCTGCCCTGTCTTGGCGCTGACCTGAATGGCATCGGTCGCGTCGATGCCGATCACGTCCTCGATCTGTTCCGCCACGCGGTCACAATCGGACGCGGGCAGGTCGATCTTGTTCAGCACCGGCACGATCTCATGATCTGCGTCGATGGCCTGATAGACATTGGCCAGCGTCTGCGCCTCGACGCCTTGGGTGCTGTCGACGACCAGCAGCGAGCCTTCGACCGCGCGCATGGAGCGGCTTACCTCATAGGCAAAGTCCACATGCCCGGGGGTGTCGATCAGGTTCAGCACATATTGCTCGCCGTTGTCGGCGGTATAGTCGATGCGGACCGTGTTGGCCTTGATGGTGATGCCGCGCTCGCGCTCGATATCCATGCTGTCGAGCAGCTGTTCCTTCATGTCACGATCCTTGACCGTTCCGGTCTCTTGAATGAGCCGGTCAGCAAGGGTGGATTTGCCATGGTCGATATGCGCGACGATGGAGAAATTGCGGATATGAGCGAGGTCTGTCATGGGTTGGGGATATGCGTCGGAAATGGGCTGTGGTCAAGGTGGGACGAGACCCTACGAAACCCTTTAGTTGCTAGGCTTCGGTCCGATCAGACCAGCCCATTTCTAACCAGTTCAGCATTCATCCAATGCGTCTCACTTTGCACATGACCTTCACGTACGTACTTCGCGAGGTGAGTGGGCATGTTTTCTTCCTCGAATGCTGCTGTTGTATGAACGACAAACCCCTCTTGTGTGTCTAGATCTAGGGCTGCAATTACATCAGCGACGACCTGAGTCGAGAACCGCCCCCGATACAGTTCGGAAACAGGGCTGATTCCAAGTTTCGTAAAGCGTGACAGCGTCGCATCCCATGACTGAACGACGCCAGCCTTGATCCACGCGAATCCCAAAAAATAAGTCGGCAACTCCAAATACGCGATGGAATGACGTGCGAATAGATATTCGCCAACAATGCGCTCATCCTCAGTGAGTTGCGGTGCAATACCAGCTGCGAAAGCCTTCATCCAGTCTCGTGAAGGGTGATATCTTGCGTCGATACTGCGAGGGTGACAGCCTTGACTGTGGATGGTCGTATTCTCACCGTCCATCTTTTCGGTAAAGACGACCTCGTCCGCTGATGCCAACTCATCAACACTCGTCATGATCTTGTCGTCGCTTGTAGTACCGGGAGATTGCGGCAGGTGGAATGTACGCCCGTATTTCTTTAGCATTTTGGTCTCACGATAGAATTCTAAGCGAAGTCAGGCCAGAAAACGCGACATCAACTATGTGCGCAATCACTTTTTCGCAACGTATGATTGATCCCTTCCCCCGTTTGTTTCATAGTCCTGCGCAAACCGAGAGAGGCGTCAGATCTCTCCGGGCAGGCAAAAACGAGGCATGAGCATGAAACAGTTCCTCCTAATCGCATTTTGTGCGGCATCGCTGACGGCAGTGGCGCCGGCAGTGGACGCGGCGCAAATCAAACGGGCGTGTCTGGCGTCGGATCGGTCGGCGGCGACGCGGGATCGGTGCAGCTGCATTCAGAGGGTCGCCAATCAAGCACTTACGCGAAGCGACCAGAAGAAGGTAGCTCAGTGGTTCAAAGATCCGCATCAGGCGCAGGAGCTGAAGATGTCGCAGAGCGCGCGCGACGATGCGCTGTGGGATCGCTATCAGGCCTTCGGCCAAATGGCACAGGCTGTTTGCAGCTAAGACACCTTCAATCCTTGACCTGATCTCGTCTGCCCCCCAGAAATGGGGCAGCGAAAGGTGTATCTGATGGTGATGAAAGGGCTGACCCTGCGGGGCCTTGAAGTGTTCGAGGCGCTGGCGCGGACGGGATCGGTGGCGCAAGCCGCCGAGATCACGGGACTCAGCCAGCCCTCGGTCAGCCAGCAATTGCGCAATCTGGAAAAAGCCTTGGGCACCGAACTGGTGGATCACGGGCGGCGGCCGATGCGGCTGACGCAGGCCGGGCGTAGCTTTCTGGCGCGCGCGGAAACGGTTCTGGCCGAGTTACAGATGGCCCAAGGCGAACTGGCCGTGATGGATCTTGGGCACCTGACTACTCTGTCCATCGGCCTGATCGACGATTTTGACAATGATCTGACGCCGCGGTTGGCGACATTGCTGGCCGACAGTTTGACGCGGTCGAAATTCAAGCTGATCACCCTGTCCAGTCTCGATTTGTTTCAGGCCTTGGAGGAACAGCGCCTGCACATGGCAGTCTCGGCTCATAGCGGCGAGGTACTGGAAGGTGTGGTCGAGTACCCCCTGGTTCAGGACCCCTTTATTCTGGTGGCTCCAAAAGGAGCGGGAAACGCTATGCAGGATCTGCCGTTCCTACGCTACGCACGCGAGCAACTAATCAGCCGCCAGATCGAAGGACACCTTGCGCGGAAGCAATTGGAATTTGAGGAACGGTTCGAGATTGGCTCGCATCTGGCACTGATGGCAATGGTCGCGCGCGGCCTGGGCTGGGCGATTACCACGCCGCTGGGCTATATGCGCGCAGCAAGGTTTCATGACGGGCTTGAGGTGCACCCTGCCCCGTTCGGAGAGTTCTCGCGCACGATATCACTGTTTACGCGTTCGGATTGGTCCGATCAGGTTCCGCAGGAAGTTGCGGGCATGATCCGGCGGCTGATGCAAAGCCAGATCATTGACCCCGCGGTGACGCAACTGCCGTGGCTCAGCGACAGGTTGAAAGTTATGGCCAGCTAGGGATTTAGGTGTGTTGCCAACCCCTCAACCGCCGTTTCGATCAGATCCAGCACACCCTCGAAGTCGCGAGTGTAATACGGATCGGGGACATGGTCCGCCCCGGAATGTGACGCAAAATCGGTGAGCAGACGCACCGGCGTGTCATTGCCAGCAGGACGCAACTCTTCGATATCGGCGAAGTTGTTGGAGTCCATCCCGATGATCAAATCGAACCGGTCGAAATCTTCTGCCGTGAACTGCCGCGCCCTGAGATCGCTGAGGTCAATGCCCCGTGCCCTCGCGGCTTTTATCATGGGGCCATAGGGTGGATCGCCAATATGCCAACCCGACGTTCCTGCGCTGTCGGTTTCATGATGCGGTGCACGGGCGCGAAAGACGCCTTCGGCAGCAGGTGAACGGCAGATATTGCCCAGGCAGACGAAAAGGATACGGTGTGTCATGGGGCATGGTTTAACCTGCGGAGGGGGCATGGAAAAGATCGTCATTCTTACCGGAGCCGGGATTTCCGCGGAAAGCGGATTGGGCACTTTCCGCGACGAAGACGGATTATGGGCCAAACACAGGGTCGAGGATGTCGCCACGCCCGAGGGGTTTGCCCGCGATCCCGCGCTGGTCCACGGGTTCTACAACGCACGCCGTGTTCAGGCAGCAAAGGCACAGCCCAACTTGGCGCATGAAGCGTTGGCCACGCTTCAGCGTGATTGGCCCGGCGAAGTCGTGATCGTGACGCAAAACGTCGATGGCCTGCACGAGGCCGGTGGTGCCAAGAGTGTTATCCACATGCACGGTATTCTAGCCGGGGCGCTATGCGCGGCATGTGAGCATCGCTGGACTGCGCCACCGGAAATGGCTGTGGGCGAGCGGTGTCCGGCCTGTCACTCATCCTCTGCCCGGCCAGACGTCGTGTGGTTCGGCGAAATGCCATACCGCATGGACGAAATATATGACCACCTGAACGAGGCCCGGATTTTTGCCGCTATTGGGACTTCGGGCCAGGTCTACCCAGCTGCCGCCTTCGTCCACGAAGCCATCGCCGCCGGTGCGCGGACCATCGAGCTGAATCTGGAACCCTCGGTCGGAGTGTCCAGCTTTGACGAAACGGTATTTGGACCGGCCTCAGAAACCGTACCCCGCTGGGTGAACGGGCTTCTCGGCCGACGCTGACAGCAGAATCAGCAGACAGAGCGGGAATTGGTCGTCTATGCTGCAGTCAGCCCAAAACGAGAGAGCCCCATGACAGAGCCTGAGACAAAAAGTGGTGAAATACTTGATGATGGCAGCATCCGGTCGCGCGATGCGCTCAGCGATAATCTGGCCAATCTGTGGTGGACCTTCCTGTTGCGGGGCCTGTTGGCAGGGTTCGTTGGCGTTGCAGCGCTGTTCTGGCCTACCGGCAGCATATCATTGTTGCTGCGATTAGTAGGGCTGCTGCTGGTTCTGGATGGAGGCCTGACCCTGCTGGGATTTGGGCGCCGCGGAGTCGTCGGTGGTGTGGGGATCGGGGCAATTTTGATTGGGCTGGTGCTGTTGATCTGGCCAGAGGGTGCAGCCCGGCTGACCTTCTTCCTACTAGGAGCGTGGGCGCTGATCATGGGAATCGGTTCTTTGCTGGCCATGTCACAGATGCATGAAAAGGACCCGGAACGGTCGACAGTGCGAAACTCGGGCCTTGTAGCGCTGATAATCGGGGTGGTGCTGTTGTTTTGGCCCGGCAGTGGCCTAGTGGCTTTGGGGTGGGCAATCGCTTTTTCGGCCTTGGCCATCGCGGTGGTCATGTTCTTCCTGGCTGCTCGTTTCAAACGTGCCGGTGACCGGTTGGCAATGCGCTCTATCAACCAATAACGCAACAGACCGGGCAATGCCCGGTCTGATGTATGGATGACGGCCGATTTCGGCCCGAAGAAAGGCCTGACCTTAGTTGGAATGCGCGCCGCTGTCCTGGCGCTCCAGATCAACCGGGATTTCGACCTGCACTTCACCTGCCTGCTCAAAGATCAGCGTGACCAGCACCATCGCACCTTGTTCAAACGGCTGCGTGAGGCCCATGAACATCACATGATCACCGCCACGTTTCAGCATGTGGCTTTCACCTGCCGGAATGGCAAAGCCTTCCTCGACATGAACCATCTTGGCAACGCCGTTTTCATCAATCTTGTGGGTATGTAATTCAACCCGGGCGGCGGCATCCGATGTCACTCCGATCAAGCGGTCTTCAGCATCGCCTTGGTTGACGATCATCATGAATGCGGCGCCAGCCTTAGCGTTCTTACCGGATGACCGGGCATAGGCGTCATCGACCTTGATTTCGCCCCCAGCCAGGGCAGAGGTGGCAAGCGATGCGGCGGCCAGCGTGGCCAGAAGTTTGGATTTGAAGGACATTATGCCTCTCCTTGCAAAAAGTGTCTGAATTCAGTGGAAGGAATCAGACAGCGCGAGGAGGCGCCCTTGCCGGTGTTTGCGGTACCGGGGCGGCAATCAGGCCATCGGAACGTTGTGATAACTCATGTCTGGGTCGGTCGGGTGCAGCTGGCAGATCAGGCTGCAATGCAAGAATCGCACCAAGCAACGATAGCGCGTAATCCGGACAATAGTGCGGAGCACCAGTCGGCTCGCCATCTTCATCCATATAGACGACGACAGGACCGGTTCCGGTGCACAGCACCATCTGGCCGACAACACGATCAACCCCACGCGAAGCCGCAACGCCCTGACCGGTCAGTATGACCAGCAGAGACAGGACCATAGGCAGAAATGTGCGATACACGGTTGTCATGTCGACTTGCGGTATAGGTCGGGGAAAACCCAGGCTTCAAGAACTGATCGCGCGCCTGCGGCGTTGCGTCAGGGGTCCAGCCTGTGGCGTTTGACGTTTTCGACATTCAGGCTGTTATGTTGCCGATTGACCCGCCGCTGCATCCGAGCGCACGTACTGAAGGTTTTGCTCAGAAGTGCAGGTAGCAGAGCCAAAAAATCAAAGACTTTGATAGGCATTGAGATGTCTCCGCTAATTGAATATGAGCAAACTTAACTCACATTCAGCGAGCGATATGTGAACAATGTCACCTAAAAGTCCGAATTAATATTAATTCGTAAACACTGTTCGACAGTACCCTTAGCGCAAAACAAAAACCCTGCACCAACAGGGGTGCAGGGCCAAAATCTTGGAAATGGAGAAAGGCTTAGGCCGTGGCTTGCGCCTTGGCGATTTCTTTCTTCACTTTCAGAGCGTTATCAGACAGCTCTTCGTCTTTGGCTTTTGCCAGGAACGCGTCCAGACCACCACGGTGGTCGACCGAGCGCAGGGCAGCCGCCGAGATGCGCAGCTTGACGCCACGACCCAGGGTTTCCGACTGCAGGGTGACATCGTTCAGGTTTGGCAGAAAACGACGACGAGTTCTGTTTTTGGCGTGGCTGACATTGTTGCCAGTCATCGGGCCTTTTCCGGTCAGTTCGCAACGGCGCGACATGGTTTCTTCCTTTGTTTCTGGAGGCCGGGCGTTGTATCCGCAGCCAAATCACAAGGGGCGCAAACCGAGGTCGCGCCCGAAAACTGGTTGGATGCGTGTAGTGGGAATCGCCAGAAGGGTCAAGTCGGATGCTGCGAATTCTTTGCACCAAAGCCGCAATCTTACGCTCCTCACGTTATCGGGGTCTGCAACAGCGGCTTGTTGTTCTTCAGATGCCGCGCAACCAGTTGTTTCTGCTGCTGACCACGCGGGATGAGTCGCGCTGGGTCGGCTGTGTAATCCAGACGTGCAAGTTCAGGGAAAATCTCTAGAATTTCACATCGCGCTGCCGGGTTGAGCGATTTCATGGCCTCGGGACCCGTGTACAGGCTTTCGGTTGGCGCATTCTCGGCAAAGATCACCTGATGCTGATCGAACAGCAAATGGAAATATTCGACACTCTCAACACTCTCATCAACGAAAATTCCGGGCAGGGCAGTCAGTTTGATCGCCGGGATCAACACCTCGGTCGTACCGAACATGCGCTGAGCGATTCTCGACTGCACCAGCATCCGGTGTTGCCGCGACACCAGCAGATCGCGACGCGGCAGACCTTCGCCTAACGCCCCGGCAAGGATTCGCACCGGCAAGAGTTTTGGGTTGTCGTCCAGCGACCGCGCATTCAGACGACGACGCCCGATCCAGCGGATGGGGTGCACCCCTTCCCCCAGTGTCGGGATCAAATCACCTATGCTGAGGTTCTGTATCAAAACCGGCCCGTTTTGCGTCAGTATCTCGGTGCCATAGGTGAAACAGGGAAATCCTGTGCCGGCGTCAAACGAATCATAGGTGGCAGTTTTACCGGAAGGTAACGTGAACGAACCGCTCGAGAGGGAATAGCCAACCCCGTCCTGAACCGTGAAAGTGCCGTGCGTGTCATCGACTACCACCGTCCCGGTCGGCAGGTTGAGCGTATCGGTCCCGTTGCCGCCATTGATCGACCCGGCCACATCGGTACTACTGAAATTCAGCGTGTCATCATCAGCACCAAGCCGGATTTCATCAACGGTCGAGCCGCTGACGGTAATCGTATCCGAACCGGCGCCGCCTGCGACCCGACCACCTACCGTGCTGTCGGTAACCGTGATCGTGTCATCGCCGCCATTTCCAAGGACATTGTTTGTGATCGTGCTGTCCGTGACATCGATCTGGTCGTCGCCGCCCCTGCCCCGGACATTATCAATCGGCGTTCCCTGCGGCGCGCCGTTCAGGGTGCCGTTGTCATCTGTGACATCGATATCGTCATTGCCATTGGTCCCGGTGATATTCGGCATTGGCGACGGCTCCTGAAGCTGGGGTCAGATGCGTTTACGAACAGATATATCATCAATCCCTGTTCAGGTCAGCAACGAGGTTCAACCCCTGATTGCAACGCCCGCCGTGCGACGGGCCGTAGTTAGAACAAGTTCTGTATGCGCAGTCCCTAATCCTCAATCAGTCCGGTCAACATCAGGTCTGCTGCAGCCGAAGGGCTGAGCTGTCCAGCCCTGACCTCGCCGCCTAGCCGGTCCATTTCGGCCCGCGCCTGCGCGGTAGACAAGCGGGCCAGAAGCGCCGCGCGGACTTCCTGTTCGAACCAGTATTGCGCCTGCACCGCGCGGTTTCGCTCCCAGTGACCGTTTTCGCGACGCCAAGCAGTGAGACCTTGCATTTCGTCCCAGGCTTGTTCCAAGCCGTGCTCTTCAACAGCTGAGACGGTCATCGCCCTGGGAAAGCCCTCGGGATCCTGAGGTCGTTTTCGCAGAAGGCGCAATGCCCCGGCGTAGTCGGCGCAAGTGCGAGTCGCTGTTGATTTCAAGTCACCATCGGCCTTGTTGATCAATATCATGTCGGCCATTTCCATGATGCCGCGCTTGACGCCCTGCAATTCGTCCCCGCCGGCAGGAGCCAATAACAGCAGGAACAGATCGGACATTTCGGCCACCACGGTCTCGGACTGGCCGACGCCAACGGTTTCAATCAGCACAACATCAAATCCGGCGGCCTCGCACAGTGCGATCGCTTCGCGCGTGCGCCGCGCCACGCCGCCCAAATGGCTTTGGCTCGGGGATGGGCGTATGAAGGCGTTCTTCTCGCGGCTCAGTCGCTCCATCCGGGTTTTGTCGCCCAAAATCGAGCCGCCTGACCGGGCCGAACTGGGGTCTACGGCCAGGACCGCAACGCGCAATCCCTGCCCTGTCAGCATCATGCCGAAGCTTTCGATAAAGGTCGACTTGCCGACGCCCGGCGTACCGGAAAGACCGATGCGCAGCGATTGACGCCCAGCCCCTGCCAGTTGACCCAGCAATTCAGTGGCCTGCGCGCGATGATCAGCGCGTCCGCTTTCGACTAGCGTGATGGCACGTGCAAGTGCCCGCCGGTCCCCATTTATGATCCTGTCGCCAAGGCTGTCCACGTTCATTTCAACCCCAATTTCTAACGGCATGTCTACTTGCAGCCCCGCCGGGTGATTTGTCCAGCCCCGCACCGTCGCAAAGCGACATCCTGTGTCACCATCGCGAGTAAGTTGAAGTGCACGATGAGCACTTGCCACACCAAACAACAGGTTTGGCTCTGGACCGGACCGGCGCTCAAGCCAATTCCGGGACTGCTCTGATCGTAAGGCCACAGCAGAACTGGACGGCATGGATGGGATGGCGGATAAAGCGCGCATGACGACACGCCTGCCCATTGACGACGCCATTCCCGAATTGCTGGACGCCCTTCGCATCCACAGCCGGGCTGTATTGCAAGCTCCACCAGGCGCGGGCAAGACTACACGGGTTCCATTGGAAATGTTGAAAGCCGGTCTGTGTCAGGGCCGGATTGTGATGCTTGAACCCCGGCGTCTAGCTGCCCGTGCCGCCGCCGAACGGATGGCTGAAACACTGCGGGAATCCGTCGGCCAGACTGTCGGGTACCGCGTTCGCGGTGAGGCAAAAGTATCTAAATCCACTCGAATTGAAGTCGTGACCGAGGGCATCCTGACCAGAATGCTGCAATCCGATCCCGATCTGCCCGGTGTGGGTGCGGTGATTTTCGACGAGTTCCACGAACGGTCCCTGAATGCAGATCTGGGTCTGGCTTTGTGCCTTGAAGTGGCGGGTGCCCTTCGGGACGATCTGATCCTGCTGGCGATGTCGGCGACACTTGACGCCGGACCGGTCGGGCAATTGATGGATGCGCCACTGTTGACCTCGGAAGGGCGTAACTATCCTGTCGAGACTCGCTGGCTAGACCGCCCCATGGGCGTACAGGCCCGGCGCCTAGACGCGCTGGTCGATCTGGTTGTTCAGGCCGAGCGTGACACTCGAAGCACCGGCGGTGGGATGCTGGTTTTCTTGCCCGGCGAAGGCGAAATCCGCCGTGCCGAAGGTGCTCTGGCCGGGCAGCTGCCAAAAAGCTGCACAATCCGCCCGCTGTTCGGAGCCCTGCCTTTTGCCACACAACGGGCTGCGATTGCTCCGATCAAAGATGGCCGCAAAGTGGTGCTGGCCACGTCGATTGCCGAAACCTCGTTGACCATCCCGGACATACGCGTTGTCGTGGACATGGGTCAGGCACGTAGGGCGCGGTTCGATCCAGGTTCGGGGATGTCCCGGCTGGTGACGGAACGGGTGACACGCGCCGAAGCGACGCAACGCGCGGGCCGAGCTGGACGGGTGGCCGAAGGGGCTTGCTATCGGCTTTGGTCAAAAGGTGAAGACGGTGCGCTGGCGGCCTACCCACCCGCCGAAATCGAGGCGGCGGATCTGACGGGACTGGCATTGGAACTGGCGCTCTGGGGCGCCGAGCCCGACGACCTCGCTTTCCTGACCGCTCCGCCCGAGAGGGCTATGGCAGAGGCTCGCACCCTGCTGAGCATGCTGGGCGCGCTGGACACCAAGGGGCGGATCACCGATCACGGGCGCGCGTTGGCCGCACTGCCGCTGCATCCGCGGCTTGGGCACATGTTGGTCCGGGCGGGGGCACGTGCTGCGCCTCTGGCCGCATTGATGGCGGAGCGTGATCCACTAAGGAGCGCACCTGCGGATCTGGCTCTGCGAATGGAAGTGCTGCGCGACCTGCGCGCTTTCCAGCGCAATCGGCGTTGGCAGGTCAACCCCGGCGCCGTCGACCGGATCAAGACCGAAGCCAGAAGGTTGCGTGTGCAGGACACGGACGAGCACGGCAACCTGAGCCCGGCGGCCATGGCGGCATTTGCATACCCGGACCGGATTGGGCAACGCCGCAAGGGCGACCTGCCCCGCTATATCCTGTCCGGCGGCAAGGGAGTCGTACTGGACAACGGCGACACGCTGGCTGCAGCCCCTTATCTGGTTGCCATCGACACTGACGGAAACCCGCGAGAGGCGCGGATTCGGATGGCCGCGCAAATCTCGGAACGCGAAATCCGAGACCTGTTTGCGGATCAGATCGAATGGGTCGACAGTTGCCATTGGTCAAAGCGCGAGCGTCGGGTTGTGGCCCGGCAACAGGAGCGGTTTGGCGCGATCACCCTGAGTGATCGCATTTGGAAAGGCGTTCCCGACGATGCCATCGCGCAAGCCATGCTGGACGGCGTGCGCGACCTGGGCCTTCGGTTGGACGGAGCTGCAGCCCGACTGGCGGCGCGGGTTGAATTGGTGCGCGCTGAAGGCGTGGACCTACCCGATTTCTCGGCTGCGGGCTTGATGGCTGAACTGGAGGATTGGCTGCTACCCATGATTTCCGGGGTGCGCAACGCAGATGACTGGAAGCGGTTTGATCTGTTGCCCGCCCTGCGCGCGCGGCTGGATTGGGCACAGTCGCAGGAACTGGACCGCCGCGCACCGGGCGCATTCGAGACGCCGCTGGGGCGTAAGGTGCCAATTGATTACAGCGGTGCTGTGCCCGAAATCTCGCTACGCTTGCAGGAGGTATTCGGCGTCACCCGGCATCCTGTCGTGGGGGGCGAGCCGTTGAAGATCACCCTTCTGTCCCCGGCGCAGCGTCCGATACAGATTACCCGGGACCTGCCGGGATTTTGGGCGGGATCCTACGCGGATGTGCGCAAGGATATGCGAGCGCAATATCCCAAACACCCTTGGCCCGAAGACCCTACACAGGCCGATCCCACCTTGCGAGCGAAACGCCGGGGGTGTTGATCCCGAAATCGGCCAATGCGGACGATTTCCATGTATTTTAGGGTACATATCCGGACAATATCAGCGGTTTTCGGGCAATTTCCTACAAATCCGACCGATCGTATTGAGATATTCTTGGTGTATGATTAAATGGCAGTAATCCGGCACTCCAAAGGAGGCCAAACAGGCTGAACATGTCAAAATGGCTGCGTAACATATGGGAAGAAGTGGCAAGGCCACTATTCTTGCGCCCACATCGGGTGCAATGTGCAGCGCTGTGCACAAGAAACATGGGCGGGCGGCCCGAAGTTCTGCTGATCACCAGCCGGGACACCGGACGCTGGATAATCCCGAAAGGCTGGCCGATCAATGGGTTGGACGGAGCGGGTACGGCACGACAGGAAGCTTGGGAAGAAGCGGGTGTACATGCCGAGTCGATCGGAGAAGAACCTGTCGGTCAGTTCAGCTATTACAAGACCCTCAAGGATGGCTCGGCCCAACAGGTGTTGACCTGCGTTTATCACATTAACGTTGCCGAACTGGCAGAGGATTTTCCCGAGGCCCATCAACGTAAACGGTGCTGGGTTTCGCCGGAAACAGCTGCCGGACGAGTACGCGAGCCGGAATTACGGGATTTGCTTATGCAAATGTAACGGTTTCACTTCACTTTTGTGAAAACCACCTTGCTCAGACGGCCATTAGGCTATAGCGCGCGAGCCCAAAGCAACAGCGCTCTGAAGAAAATGACCGATACCCCGTCAAAGTCACGCTGGCAGGCACTGGACAGCGACCTGCACCGCATCACAAATGTTGAACGCGCAAACGCGTATGTCTCGCGCCCGTTGGTAGCGCCAGGAATTGCGTTGGCGTTTATCGTCCTGGCCGGGTTGTTGGCGGCCGTTTTGTTCGATCGTGCGGATGGCGGGCTTATCGTCGTCGCAGCGGCGGCATTTGGCGCCTATATGGCCATAAATATCGGGGCCAATGACGTAGCCAACAACATGGGACCTGCGGTTGGCGCAAATGCGCTGACCATGACCGGCGCGATTGCCATTGCTGCCGTCGCCGAAAGTGCGGGCGCACTACTGGCGGGCGGCGATGTGGTCTCGACCATTTCCAAGGGGATCATCGATCCGGCTTCCGTGCAAAACAGCAATGTATTCATCTGGGCGATGATGGCTGCGCTGATATCCTCGGCTATGTGGGTCAACCTGGCAACGTGGATCGGCGCACCTGTTTCCACGACCCATTCGGTCGTCGGCGGCGTAATGGGAGCCGGTATTGCCGCAGCTGGCCTCGGCGCGGTTGATTGGGCCACAATGGGTAAAATTGCGGCTAGCTGGGTGATTTCTCCGGTATTGGGCGGCGTCATCGCCGCCGGATTTCTGGCGTTGATAAAGTCAAAAATTCAGTATCAGGACGATAAGATCGCCGCAGCGCGACGCTGGGTGCCCATTCTGGTGGCCTTCATGGCTGGCGCGTTTGCCACTTATCTGGCGGTCAAGGGCCTCAAACGTATCGCGAAGATCGAGCTTGAGATGGCGCTGCTGATCGGGCTGGGCTCGGGTGCGCTGGTCTGGGCCGTGACCGTACCGTGGGTGCGTCGCAAATCTGAAGGCATGGAGAACCGCACCCGCTCTTTGAAGACGCTGTTCGGTCTGCCGCTGGTAATCTCGGCTGCGTTTCTCAGCTTTGCCCATGGCGCAAATGACGTGGCGAATGCAGTTGGACCGCTAGCCGCAATTGTACACGCGGCAGAGTTCGGAGATTTTGCCGCGAAGGTCACTATCCCCAGCTGGGTGATGGTCATAGGTGCCTTTGGCATCTCTTTCGGGTTGTTTTTATTCGGACCCAAGCTGATCCGGATGGTGGGCAGCCAGATCACCAAACTGAACCCGATGCGTGCCTTTTGTGTGGCTTTATCCGCCGCAATTACCGTGATTGTTGCCAGCTGGTTGGGGCTGCCGGTCAGCTCGACGCATATTGCCGTCGGAGGTGTCTTCGGTGTTGGCTTCTACCGGGAATGGCACTCTGACCGTCGTCGGAAAAACTCCAATCGTCAGCGACCTGCAGATATGCGGTTGGCGCGTGAAGAGCGGCAGCGACGCAAGCTTGTGCGCCGCTCCCATTTCATGACCATCGTTGCAGCCTGGGTTGTGACGGTGCCTGCAGCAGCCGTTTTGTCCGGGGCGATCTTCTGGATACTAACCGCGTTTAACTAACTCGGGTGATGCGACTATCAGCGCCTGATTTGCCCAACCGATAAGGATGTGGTCGGGGATCGCCGGATCAGTTCGGCCACGCGGTCGCTGATCGGCGTTGGCATTTCTATCACCGCGCCCTGGCGAATAATTTCTCCTTGCAGGCTGTCGATTTCAGTCGGTCGACGCGCCATCAGGTCGTAAGCCATCGACGTCCGGGCGCTGGGATCGATGGTCAGCATTTGCGACGCGATGCGAGAAAACAGCGGCGTCGGTAGGCGCAGGATATGCGGTGTCATCCACGCGGGCAAAGGCGTCGTCGAGGTCACCGGATGCCCGGCGGCTTTGAGAACTGAAAGCGCTTCGGTCATCTGATCCGCCATCAGTCGGCGCCAGTCCCGGTCCAGTAATTGCTCTTGCAGGGTCATCCCGGAAAGGGCGTTGAGCGCGTTATTGAGATTGACGACAAGCTTACCCCATTGCACCGCCTCGATGTCGTCGCTTTCCGAGATGTGCAAAACGGCATTGGAAAGACGCGCGGCCAATGCCCCTTCTCCGCTCTCGATAACGATGTCGCCGGACGTAGCACGGTGGTATGTTGCATCCTTGGTTGGCACGACATTGAACGGCACCATTCCCGCCCGTACGTCACGGCCGGGCAGGGCGTCGCGCAGGATGCGCGCATTCTCCATTCCGTTTTGCCATGACAGAACTGGGGCGCCGGAGGGTGCAAATTGGGTAATCAGTCCTGCGATTTCGTTCGTCGCACCGGTTTTGACTGTCACAATGACCAGTTCGGTCTGTTCCAGACAGTCGGGCTGTTCAGCCAGCTTCAGTTGATTGGCTGGTACGATCCGTTGAAATCCGGAAAAGTCAGTCACCGTTAATCCGTGCACGCGTATCGGGTCGAGCACGCGTGCGCGACCGAGCAGGGTCACGTCATGGCCCTCTGTCGCCAGCAAGCCGCCACAAAAACAACCGATAGTACCAGCGCCTGCGATCACGATTTTCATGACGACCCACTTTCCATTGGTGAAGGATCACCGGGAATACTCGGGCAGGCAAGCATGCGCGTTAACTGACGTTGCGCAATACGGTATTTACCGCGCCAGTCTTGGACGGGTGCGTTCCAGTTCTTCGGAAATCGGAATGAACTCCTGATCGTCGCCCGGTGGCAGGTGAAATGCACCGTTTGCCCAATCGGCGGCCTTCCATTCACGAGTGGCGTCCTCAATCTTCTCTTTCGAGGATGAGACGAAGTTCCACCAAATGTACCGATCTTCATTCAGGGTCGCCCCACCCAACAGCATCAGCCGTGCTCCAAGCGGCCCAGCCTTGACCGAGAGGTGGTCTCCGGGGCGGAAGACCATCATGCGGCTTTCGTCGAATCTGTCTCCCGCAATCTCCACCGAACCTTGAGTGACATAGACGCCCCGGTCCTCGTGGTCGTCGGGCAACGGAAAGGACGCGCCCGGTTTCAATCGCACGTCAAGATAGAAGGTATCCGACAGCATCGTCACGGGGCTGGTTTCGCCGTAAGCAGATCCGAGGATCAGGCGGGCGCTGACACCATTGTCTCCAATTTCCGGCAAGGCGCCCTGTTTGTGGTGTTCGAAATCAGGGGCCATGTCCTCATGTGCTTCAGGCAGGGCGATCCAGGTCTGGATGCCGAACAGGTTATGCCTTTTGCCGCGGGTTTCGGCGCTGGTGCGTTCGGAATGGGTGACACCACGCCCTGCAACCATCCAGTTGACTTCGCCCGGATAGATCATCTGATGAGTGCCAAGACTGTCGCGGTGTTCGAATTCTCCTTGATACAGATAGGTAACCGTACCGAGCCCGATATGAGGATGCGGGCGGACATCAATGCCACCTTCTGTGATGAATTCGGCGGGACCCATCTGGTCGAAGAAAATGAACGGCCCAACGAGTTGGCGCTTGACCGAAGGCAAGGCGCGACGCACCTCGAACCCGCCCAGGTCGCGGGCGCGTGGAACGATCAGTGTTTGAAGCGAGGAGTTATCCGATTTGCCGTCAGCGCTGTGGGTAGGGTTCCAACTCATGCCTGTTCTCCCTTGGGTGTATCGTTCAGGAATGCATATAACTCTGCCTGCAGGCGGGACAAAGTTCACCAACGCACAAACATGGTGCGCAATGATGGCTAAGCAGCAGCTTTAGGCAAATTGAAAGGCCCGCTTTTATTGCTTTGAACGCCCGAAGAAGTCCCACGAAAACGAAGGACAGACGTCCACCTCAGGGGGATGACAGGTGGCGCGTCAAAACCGCCAACCGCATCACAATGTGATTTCATGGACGCCTGGACAGCAATCGCGGTAATCTGGTGGAAGGATTATTCGAAAGGGGTGCGGCTTGGAGAAACTCACGGGAGGGTGCTATTGCGGCTGCATACGGATCGAGGCCAAGGGGCCGCCGCTTCGGGTAGGCATCTGTCATTGCCTGAATTGCCGCAAACATCATGGCGCTGTGTTTTATGCGGCTGCGGTCTTCTCTGATCACGCGGTGACAATCGATGGGGAAACTCACAGTTACGCAGGACGGTACTTTTGCCCCAAATGCGGCTCGTCGGTTTTTGCCCGGTCGGACGACGAGATCGAAGTGCATCTGGGCACTCTGGATCAACCCTGCCAACTAAAGCCCACCTACGAACTCTGGACAGCTCGGCGAGAAGACTGGTTACCGCCATTTCCCGAGACGAAGACTTTTGAGTTCAATCACAATGATGAGGAGGCGCATGAATGACAGAACCACCCGTTGAGCTTGCAAGCTCACTCACCTGCCCGGAATGCGGGCACGTAGCAATCGAAACGATGCCGACGGACGCTTGCCAGTGGTTTTATGAATGCAAAGGCTGCAATTCGGTTCTGAAGCCGAAAGAAGGGGATTGCTGCGTCTATTGCTCGTACGGAACAGTTCCCTGCCCGCCCATCCAAGCTGGCGACAGCTGTTGCGGGTGAGTCAGAGCAAACGTTTCAAAGATATCGTGGGGCAACACGGCTTGTTGACGCGCAGCCCCATGGTAGGTGGATTTCGTAAAGTCGCCTCTTATACCTCGAGACACCAGCGCATCACGGCCTTTTGCGCGTGCAGGCGGTTTTCGGCCTCGTCGAAAATGACCGAGTTGGGGCCGTCCATGACTTCTGAGGTCGCCTCTTCTTCGCGGTGTGCAGGCAAGCAGTGCATGAACAGTGCATCGGGCTTGGCGTGAGACATAAGCTCGGCATTGACCTGATAAGGGCGCAGCATGTTATGGCGACGTTCCTTGGCTGATTGGGAATCATGCATTGAAACCCAGGTATCGGCGACAACGAGATCGGCGCCTTCTACGGCTTTGAACGGGTCCCGTTCGACCACGACTTTTGATCCTTTCTGACGCGCGAGGCCCATGAATTCTTCCTCGGGGTCGAATTGAGCCGGTCCGGTGAAAGTCAAATCAAAGCCGAACTGGCCCGCAGCGTGCAGGAACGAAGCACACACGTTGTTGCCGTCACCAGTCCAAACCACTTTTTTGCCTGTGATGGGGCCGCGATGTTCCTCAAAGGTCTGGATGTCGGCCATGATCTGGCAGGGGTGAGTGCGGTCGGTCAGGCCGTTGATTACGGGCACGTCCGAGTATTCCGCCATCTCTGTCAGAATAGTTTCATCGAAGGTCCGGATCATGATCATGTCGACATAGCGCGAAAGCACGCGGGCTGTGTCGGCGATGGTTTCGCCATGCCCCAGCTGCATGTCTTTGCCCGACAATACCATGGTTTCGCCGCCCATCTGGCGCACGCCCACGTCAAAGGACACGCGCGTCCGGGTCGAAGGTTTTTCAAAGATCAGCGCAACCATGCGGCCCGCCAGCGGCTGTTCATCATCGGGGGCTGCCTTTGGGCGACCCAGACGGGCCTGCTTCATTGCACTGGCCTGATCAATCATAGACCGCAGATCCGCTGCGTCGGTTTTGTGGATATCAAGGAAGTGGTTCATATCATTTCACTTTTAACTGTCGAATGTCGGGGCACCGCCACGACCCTTCGGAGAATTGCGATGAAGCTGAAGATCAGGCTGTGGTCAGTTTGGCCTCGACCTGCGCGGCGGCTTTGTCGAGACGAATCATGGCTTGTGCTATGTCATCCTCGGTCAACGTGAGCGGAGGCAGCAGGCGGATAACGTTATCAGCAGCAGGAACGGTAATGACCTCGTTGTCATAGCCTGCGTTCACCATGTCGGTATTGGGCACCTTGCATTTCAGGCCCAGCATCAGGCCGGCGCCGCGCACCTCTTCAAAGACTTCGGGATGTTCCGCAATTAGGCCTTCGAGTTTTTGGCGTAGCATTCCGGCCTTCCGATTGACCCCTTCGAGAAACGCAGGGGTAGCGACCTGATCGATCACCGCGCAGCCAACTGCGCAGCCCAGCGGGTTGCCGCCGTAAGTCGTACCGTGCGTTCCTGCGGTCATGCCACTGGCCGCATCTTCAGCGGCCAGCACCGCACCCAGTGGGAAGCCGCCGCCGATACCTTTGGCGACCATCATGATATCCGGGGTGATGCCCGCCCATTCATGGGCGAACAACTTGCCGGTCCGACCGACGCCGCATTGAACCTCGTCGAGGATCAACAACAAGCCGTTGTCGTCGCAGATCTGGCGCAGGGCTTTGAGTTCCGCGTCCGGCACAGGGCGGATCCCACCTTCGCCTTGAATCGGTTCGATCAAGATTGCGGCGGTCTTTTCGGTGATGGCGTTTGTGACGCCATCGAGATCGCCAAAGGTGACGTGGACGAAACCGGGCAACAGCGGACCAAAACCCTTGGTCATCTTTTCAGACCCCGCGGCTGCTATTCCTGCCGAGGAACGGCCATGAAAAGAGCCGTCGAAGGTGATGATCTCGACTCGCTCGGGTTGCCCTTTGTCGTAGAAATATTTCCGCGCCATTTTCACGGCCAGTTCGCAGGATTCCGTGCCGGAATTGGTAAAGAACACCGTGTCGGCAAAGGTGTGTTCGACCAGCTTGTCAGCCAGCGCCTGCTGCTGCGGGATATTATAGAGGTTCGAGACATGCCACAGCGCATGTGCCTGTTCCGTTAGCGCATTCACCAGCGCTGGATGCGCGTGGCCCAATGCGTTCACCGCGATCCCGGCGCCAAGATCTAAAAAACGTCGGCCGTCTGCCTCGGTCAGCCAGGCGCCTTCGCCCTTCACGAAAGAAAGGGGCGCGCGGTTATAGGTCGGCAGAACGGACGGGATCATCGGATCATCCTTTTCAGGTAGGTTAAGCCCCGTGAGTGATACACGAAGGCCGGGTTCGTCAACAGATTTGGTTGGGACTGCGCCGATTTGGACAGCGCAAATGGATCAAACGGGCCGGTTACGCAAAGATGCGTCGGCGTCGGAGGCGCAGGATATGTGCATGTTTGATCATGAGACGCCGTATAGCGGGGCGTGCAGGATCTGAAAACCCTGAAAATCGACGTTTCGAAAATTTCGCCCTGAAACAAAGCTTTGCCACTTGCCATTCGGCCCGCGCTGGCGCACCGCTTGGCCATGTTTGTCGCCCAAAGACATAACCCGCCCCTCGCGGCCGCGTTGATCTTTGCGGCCAGCGCCTTCATAGCGGCAACCACGTTGCTCGCCAAGGCGCTGGGGACGGATACGCTAGGCCCCGCGCTGCATCCGATGCAGATCAGCCATGGGCGATTTCTGTTCGCATTTCTGGTGATCATCAGCGCGGTCGGCATTCTGCGTCCGCGCCTGAACCGCCCGTATTGGGGCCTGCACATCGGGCGAACCAGTTTTGGCTGGCTGGGGATTACACTGATGTTCGCCTCGGTCGCCTATATTCCGATAGCCGACGCCACAGCGATTTCCTTTCTGAACCCGGTCTTCGCGATGGTCCTCGCCATTCCTCTACTGAAGGAGGGCGTGGGACCATGGCGCTGGCTTGCCGCCGCTGTGGCGTTGACGGGCGCGTTAATTCTTCTGCGACCGACACCCGATAGCTTTCAGCCCGCCGCATTGCTGGCGCTGACGGCTGCAGCGGTGATCGGGATGGAGCTGATTTTCATCAAGAAACTCTCGGGCCGCGAGATGCCGATCCAGATCCTGCTTGTGAACAACGCTATGGGGCTGACCATCGCGACAGTTGCGGTGAGTTTCGTGTTTCAAATGCCCACCCCTGCTCAATGGGCGGCGTTGGCGGGAATCGGCGTGTTGATGGCTTGCGCGCAGGCCTGTTTCGTGAACGGAATGGCGCGAGCGGACGCCTCATTTGTGGCTCCGATCAGCTATGCCACGCTTATCTTCGCAGCATTCTACGACTTTGCTGTATTTGACGTTATTCCGGATGCAACCAGCCTGACAGGATCGGCCATCATCCTGACCGGCGCGCTGATCATGGTTTGGCGGGAATCCCGCGCGCGTCACAGCTAATCATACAAAAATTCATTGCGCTTAGCCTGAGGGCGACGCCCATGTCGCAAACCCTCATGAACACTCTGATCCCGGATGCTAACCGGCCCGAGTTGATTTGAGAGTTTGCCCATGCATGAACGACGCATCCCAGAATGGGTTCGCCACGCCCCTGCCCCTTCAGTCCGCGATTTTGGCATCCTTGCCGGGTTCGAGGCCATTGTACGCGGAATCCTGATCTCAGTCTTTCCGCTGGTGATGTATCGTGCGCTGGGCGACGCGTCCTCGGTCTCCTTTTTGTACTTTCTGGTCGGGATCATCTCGCTGATCGCCGGACTGATGGTGCCGTTTATCATACGGTTTGTACCACGCAGATGGGCCTACAGCGTTGGCTGTATCATGTTCATCTGCGGCGCGTTGCTGGCGATCGAGGGCAGCCCTGCAGCAGTTGTGGGTGCTTTGGCGCTGAACACAGTCGCCACGGTCGTAACCTTTATCTGCTTCAACGCCTATGTACTTGACTACATCAATAAAATTGAACTGGGCCGATGCGAGACCAGCCGCATGTTCTACAGCGCTTTGGGGTGGACCGGCGGCCCGATGGCGGGCGTATTGCTGATGGAGGTCTGGGCCCCTGCCCCCTTTGTCATCAGCGCGATTGCGGCCGTCGCCATGCTGGCCCTGTTCTGGCGTATGCGCCTGGGTAATGGAAAACTGATCACAAAGGCACGCGGACCTGCCAACAACCCACTGGTGTTTTTACCTCGGTTCTTTGCACAACCCAGATTGGTTGCCGGATACTTGTTCGCAATGATCCGGTCCTGCGGCTGGTGGATTTACGTTGTCTATCTGCCTATCTTCGCAATTCAAAACGGGCTGGGTGAGCAATTGGGTGGTATCCTGTTGTCGGCAACAAACGCGATGCTATTCGTTGCCCCACTGATTTTGCGATGGGTACAAGGGCGGTCTTTGCGAACCGCGGTTCGCGTGGGGTTTGCTGCCTGCGGCGTTTGTTTTGTCGTCGCCGGTGTGCTTGCCGGGTGGCCTGTCGCCTCGGTCGCGGCGCTGGTATTGGGCTCGGTCTGGCTGATCGTGCTGGATATCTGTGCGGGACTGCCGTTTCTGATGGCAGTAAAACCGTCCGAGCGCACCGAAATGTCGGCAATTTACTCCAGCTATCGTGACGTTTCAGGCATTCTAACGCCCGGTGTCGCGTCTCTGGTTCTGCTGTTTACACCTGTGGCCGGAGTGTTTGCTGCTGGCGGATTTGCTCTGTTCGGGGCTTGGGCGGTGGCCGCGCGCCTTCATCCCCGGCTGGGGCGGCCAAGGATCGCATTGCAGCCGGGATCGCTGGCCGAGGCAGCTTAGGCCTTAAGCCGATACCCTGTCCGCAACATTTGCCAGGTCGCAGCCCCAACCAGAAGGGTTGCGCCACTGCATACTGCCATACCCAGATAGGGTGAACTGTCGGACACTCCGATCATGCCATAGCGCAAACCGTCGATCAGGTAGAAGACCGGGTTTGCGTGGCTCAGCCGGTTCAGGACGGGCGGCAAGGCCTCGACCGAATAGAACGTGCCGGACAGAAACGCCAAAGGAGTCACGATGAAATTGGTGATGGCTGCCATCTGGTCGAACTTGTTGGCGAAAATCCCCGCAAACAGGCCTAGCGCCCCCATGAATGCGCCGCCGAGAATGACAAAAAGAAGTGCGATCAGCGGGTTCTGAGGTACCAACCCCAGAACAAGCGCCAGGGCCACGGCCACAACAAAGGCGATCAGGACGCCTCGAACAATGCCACCTGCGAGGTAGCCAAGCAAGATTTCCAGCGGCGACAGTGGGGGCATCAGCGTATCGACGATGTTGCCCTGAATCTTGGCGATCACCATTGACGACGACGTATTCGCAAAGGCGTTCTGAATCACGGTCATCATCATGATCCCCGGCGCCAGAAAGGTCAGGAATGGTACACCCATCACATCTGGCCGCCCTGGGCCGACGGCGATATTGAAGATTAGCAGGAACAATCCCGCTGTCACCAGCGGCGCCACCAGGGTCTGTGTCCAAACGGCCAGAAAGCGTAGAGTTTCGCGCTGAGCCAGCGTGTAGAGCCCCATCCAGTTGACTGCTCCGAAACGACGCGGGTCGTGATCAGTGTGAATCTGCATGTTCTGCCCCTTACCTGATTCGAAGACCGCTTGTAACTCGGGCCGCAGTGATTAAAATAGGGTGCTGAGACGAATTCCCAAGGCGGCCCGAATCCGGGGCCGCTTTCCGCTTTTGAAAGGCAAATGATGTCCTGGACTGACGAGCGCGTAGAACTGCTGAAGAAGATGTGGGGCGAGGGCCAGTCGGCCAGCCAGATCGCCAAGGAACTGGGCGGTGTTACCCGCAACGCCGTGATCGGCAAAGTGCATCGCCTGGGTCTGTCGAACCGCGCAACTGGCGCGACCCCGGCCAAGGCGGAACCCAAGGAAAAGCCGGCACCAGCGCCCAAGGCCGAAGCCAAACCGAAGCCCGCCCCCAAGACGGAACCGGCCCGCCCAACCCCGGCGCCCGAGGCGAAACCGGCTATTCCGGCACGTCGCCAGATCATCCCGGCGGGGCAACCTCTTCCACCGCAGCCATCGGCAAATGAAATCAGTCCTGAGGCGCTTGCCAAGGTCAACGAAATCGAGAAAAAGGCCAAGAAGCTGACGCTGATGGAGCTGACCGAAAAGACCTGCAAATGGCCCGTTGGCGACCCCGCGACCGAGGATTTCTGGTTCTGCGGCCTGCCAACTGAGGCTGGTAAGCCCTATTGCGAGGCACATGTGGGCGTGGCCTTCCAGCCGATGAGCTCGCGCAGAGATCGGCGGCGGTAAGGCCAATGCGCCAGGATCCGACAGCGATGGAGGATACCTGGCTGGCACGCGCAAAACGCCTGTTGGCGCTGGCCGAAACCGGCCAGCATTTCACCAAAGATTCTTTTGACCGCGAGCGATATGACGAGCTCGCTGACATCGCCCGCGCTATGCTTGCTGATCTGGGCCATGTTCCGCTGTCCCGGATCGACGGACTGATTTCAAAACATGCAGCCGGCTACGCAACGCCCAGCATTGATATTCGCGGTGCAGTGATCCGTGATCAAAAACTGTTATTGGTGCGAGAGCGAAGCGATGGTTGCTGGGCTATGCCCGGCGGATTTGCAGATATTGGAAGTTCACCTGCGGAAAACATTGAACGCGAAGTTTGGGAAGAGGCTGGGCTAAGGGTGCAAGCTCGGAAATTATACGCACTGCGCCACAAGGCACGACACCCCTATCCCGCTGATGCCCGGGATTTCTATAAGCTGTTCTTCCTTTGCGACGAAATTGAAATGGACGCTCCGGTTGCGGGTGCCGAGACTTTAGATGCAGCCTTTTTTGCGGCAGACGAACTGCCTGCGCTTTCACTGGGGCGGAATATCCAAGCTGATATCATGACCGCATTCAATGCATCAAATTCAGCCAACCGTGCCGCCGAGTTCGACTAGGTGCCTACTGCGCCGGATGTGAAGGCAAATCCGGCATTGGCACCCAGCGGGGCAATTCATCCGGAGAAACCGAGACATGCAGCTTCTCTGACCGGTCCTTGCCCACCCTGCGATGCTTGCGCAGCAGGAAAATCTTGCCCCAGCCGCGCCATGTTCCGACGGACGGGGCGGACGTATCGGTGGGATACCGATCTCTCCAGCCGTCTGGCAAAGGGAGACCATGCAACTCGGCCTTGTCCAGCATCCATATCAGGGAAATGTTACTGAGAGGGCGCGCTTCTTCGAACCCGTTGAGTTGTCCGCCGACATCGCCATGTGTTCCGCGAAACCAGACCTGTTCGACATGGCCCTTGAAATCGGGGGTACACTTCCACAGGACCGGCTCGAACACTTCGCGTGTCTCGTCCAGACCCATCGCGTGATAGCCATGGCGAGTTGCCGGGCCGAGTTGATGGCTGTGAAAGGAATGACGCTCCTCAGCCCAACGCCAGAGCAGTGGCAGGCGCAAGCCCAACGCTTTGACCGTATCCCAAACGCCGATCATCTCGATGGCGACGTCTTCGTGGCAGAATTTCCGGCGGAAATCGCGCGCTGCTGTTCCGCTGGAGTTGCATTCGTAGTGGCGATAGGCCTGTTTGATGTTCCGCTCGGTGGCATGTTCAGCTTTGAGCAACCCGATCATGTCGATAACCCCTGCCAGGCTTCGTACCCCGTAGGCGCCACGCGAGTATCCGATGAAATAGATACGGTCCCCCGGTTTGTAACGCGAGGCGAGATAGCCATAGGCGCGGCGGATTTGGCGGTTGATACCCCGCCCCATCATAACGTCCAGCGAGGATTTCCAACTTTCCCATTGAACGCCGGACTCGTAGAAGACCGAAACTTGGCTGCCCATCTCCCGACACAGGCGATAGGCTTGGCCTGCATGGGTCTCATACCCCGGTTCCAGAGTGGACATGGTGCCGTCGAGTATGATGACGTGGCTGATCGGGTCGCGGTGCAGCGCCTCGGCAGAATGCTCGGAACGCAGAGGCCGTCCGAGCCATCCCAGAACCTTTTTACTCAGCTGCGACAGAACCATACGTCAGCAATTCCCATGTTTTGTGAGGCGTGAAAGGCATATCTGCCTGCCGCACCCCGTGATCCCAGAGCGCATCCTGAACCGCGTTTGCTACAGCGGCCAGCGCGCCCACGGTGCCAGCCTCGCCACATCCTTTCATACCCATCGGATTAGAGGTTGACGGAACGGGCGCCGAGGTAAACTTAATCATGGGTATGTCAGCCGCGCGGGGCAAGGCGTAATCCATGAACGAAGCCGTGAGCAGTTGCCCGTCGGCATCATGCACGACGTGCTCATTCAGCGCTTGCCCGATACCCTGTACGACACCGCCATGCACCTGTCCTTCAGCCAACATCGGATTGATAAGATTGCCGAAATCATCCACCACGGTGTAACGATCCACCTTCACCTCGCCAGTGTAAGAATCGATCACGACTTCGGCAACGTGGGCGCCATTTGGATAGCTGCGCGCATCCAGATTCGCGCGGGCCTCGTGCTGTAACAGATCGGTACGACCATCGGTGCGGGCCATATCCGCTGCTTCAGTCAAGGTGGGCGTCAGGTTCGAACCCGGTGCACGGAAGGTTTCATGATCGAAACGCACATCTGCCTCCTCCACACCCATTTTATCAGCCAGATAAGGCGTGAATGCGGCGATCATCTTGTCAATCATGGCCAGAGTTGCGGTGCTCTGCACCGTGACCGAACGCGACCCGCCGGTCCCTCCGCCATGGGCCAACCTGTCAGTATCGCCCTGAACCACTGTAATCCGGTCGACCGGGATACCTGTCTGGTCGGACAAAAAATGGGTATAGACAGTTTCGTGGCCCTGCCCGTTCGATTGAGTGCCGACATAGATGTTCACCCTACCGTCGTCGCAAAATTCGATCTTTGCATTTTCTGAAGGGTCACCCAGAATGCTTTCGATATAGTAACAAAGCCCCCGCCCCCGAATCAGACCTTGTTCCGCATCTGCGGCTTTGCGGGCAGCAAAGCCCTTGGTCTGATCGCCCGCGCGGCTCAACACCATATCAAAGTCGCCTACGTCATAAGTCTCCCCAGTGGCAGTTTTGTACGGGAACTTCTCAGGGCGGATAAAGTTCTTGCGGCGCAATTCCCAAGCGTCAACGCCAAGTTCACGTGCAGCGCGGTCCATGACCCGTTCAAGGACATAGATCGCCTCGGGCCTGCCCGCGCCGCGGTAGGCATCGACCTGCGTTGTGTTGGTGTAGAAGCCTTCAACGCGCAGATAGGTGGTCTGCACGTCATAGGCGCCCATCAGGACCTTGCTGAAAAGGTCGGTCTGGATTGCCTGCCCGAAATGGCTGTTGTAGGCCCCTAAGTTGACTTTGCTGTGGACGCGGTATGCAGTGATCTTGTGGTTTTCATCGAAGGCCAGCTCTGCCAATGAAGTCAGGTCGCGACCATGGTGATCGGACAGCATCGCCTCGGTCCGGTCGGACATCCAGTGAACCGGCTGGCCCAGCTTCATCGCAGCGACTGCGACACAGAAATACTCGGGGTACGGCATCACCTTCATGCCAAACCCGCCACCGACATCCGGGGTGGTAACGCGCAGAGCCTTCGGGTCCAGTTTCAGTTTCTGCGCCAATTGCGCTTTCATCGCCCAAACGCCCTGACCACCATATGCGAAACGCAGTCGCCCGTCTGACCAATCGGCTTGGCAACCGCGCGGTTCGATCGAGTTGATGATCACTCGGTTATCCAGAACATTTAGCGAGACGGTATGGGCAGCGGCGTGAAAGGCTGCCTCGGTCGCGGCCTCGTCGCCCAGCCCCCAGTCAAACGCTCGGTTGTTTGGGGCTTGTTCATGCAGGGGCTCTCCGCCCGGTGCCACGTTGATCTTGGCGGGCAGGTCGCTGGCGTCCATCCAGATCAGCTCTGCCGCATCATGGGCCTGAGCCCGTGTGTCGGCAATGACCACGGCCACCGGCTCACCTACAAAACGGACGCGCCTTTTGGCCAGCATGTGCCGCTCTGGCGCAGCGCCTTTGGATCCGTCCCGATTGGGCACCACGGTGGCATTCATCACCGTGTCAATGCCTGCTGCTGCCAGATCATCAATCGCCATGACCAGACGCACACCTTCAGCTTCGCGCGCGGCATCCAGATCCAGCGAAGTGATTTCTGCGTGCGCAACCGGACTACGAAAGAACACTGCATGCAAAGCACCTATGGGCACAGCATCATCCATGTATTGGCCCTGCCCCGTCAGAAAACGCTGGTCTTCGGTCCGTGGGACCGACTGGCTTTTGCCAAATTTTTTCATTGCCTGATCCTCTGACTGCCCACCGACGCGAAACTAGCCTCCAGCAAATTGATGTCCAGCGCCTTGCACAAATGAAAAAGGCCACGTGCGTGTCGCAAACAGCATAGCTGTATCAGAAAAACGTTCCGTAGACTGATCGTGTGGTTCAGCCTGACGGAGGTTTCATGACACGCCCAATTGCCCTGACGAATGGCCGGTTGACGCGCGATCAGATCGACGCCTACTGGGAAAACGGCTTTGTCTTCCCGGTAAACGTGTTCGATAAGTCCGAAGCGGCCACTCTGCGCGCTGAGTTCGAAGACATCGAACAAACATGGGGCGAGGAAGATCTGCCCCTGCCGCTCAATATGTACAAACGTGTGAACGCACATGTGGTTATGCCGCTGGTGGCCCGTATCGCTCTGGATTCACGGATTCTGGATGTGGTCGAGGGGGTGCTGGGGCCGGACCTGCTGCTTTGGTCAGCTGAGTTGTTTATCAAGGAACCGCACTCGACGCATGTGGTGGGCATGCACCAGGATCTGACCTATTGGGGTATGGGTGAGACGCCGGATCAAGTGACCGCGTGGATTGCGCTGTCCCCAGCCACAACGGAAAGTGGCTGCATGGATTTCGTGAAAGGCAGCCACAAGAACCCGATCCTGCCGCATATTGATACATTTTCCGACAACAACCTGTTATCGCGAGGGCAGGAAGTGGCGGTCGAAGTGGCCGAAGATGAGAAAACTCACATCGAATTGCAACCTGGACAGATGTCGCTGCATCACGGGCTGACGATACACGGGTCCGGGCCTAATTTGTCAGATGATCGACGGATCGGCCTGGCGGTCCGTTACCTGAACCCGAATGCTCAGCAGATGATTGCGGACCGCGACTATGCCGTTGCAGCACGTGGAGAAGACCGGAGCGGGAATTTCATACATATCCCCGTGCCCGACGAATTGTTCTCGTCTGAGGCGCTGAATCTGCACGAGCGCATTCGGCAGGATCAAGCCAAAGCGCTAGCCGAGGGCGCACAGGACAAAACCCGCCTGTATGAGGTCATTTCGTCAGGCAATCGCTGAATCTGTCGGGATAAGTCGCTGTGGTCGGGCGCAGACCCTTCCCCTTCCTGCGCGCATTCGCTATTGCAGGCGCTGACCCGAAATCGTTGACGCAGGACGCACCCCATGGCGATGGAAAAGACATTCAACGCGGCCGAGGCCGAGGCCCGCATCTATCAGGCCTGGGAAGAGGCCGGAGCCTTTAAGGCAGGCGCGAACAAATCGCGCGACGAAAGCTTTACCATCATGATCCCGCCACCCAACGTGACGGGTGCCTTGCATGTGGGTCATGCCTTCAACAACACCCTGCAGGACATTCTGACTCGCTGGCACCGGATGCGCGGCTTCGACACGCTGTGGCAACCCGGTCAGGACCACGCGGGCATCGCCACGCAGATGCAGGTGGAAAAGATGCTCGCCGCAACCCAGCAGCCTGGACGGCGTGAGCTGGGCCGCGAAGCATTCCTCGACAAAGTTTGGGAATGGAAAGGCGAATACGGCGGCACGATCATCGAACAGCTGAAACGTCTGGGCTCGTCCTGCGACTGGTCGCGCAATGCATTCACCATGGCAGGCGCGCCACGTGACCCGCGCACAGGGCACGAAAATTCAGCGAACTTCCATGATGCGGTGATCAAGGTCTTTGTTGAGATGTACAACAAGGGCCTAATCTATCGCGGCAAACGTCTGGTCAACTGGGACCCGCATTTTGAGACCGCGATCTCGGACCTTGAGGTCGAAAATATCGAAGTCGCGGGCCACATGTGGCACTTCAAATACCCGCTGGCCGGTGGCGAGACCTATACTTACGTCGAGAAGGACGAAGATGGGAATATCGTGCTTGAGGAAGAGCGCGACTACATCTCGATCGCGACCACTCGACCCGAGACTATGCTGGGTGACGGCGCGGTTGCCGTTCATCCCTCGGACGAGCGTTATGCACCTATCGTCGGCAAGCTGTGTGAAATACCGGTCGGTCCCAAGGAACATCGGCGCCAGATCCCTATCATCACCGACGAATACCCCGATCCCGATTTCGGCTCGGGCGCGGTGAAAATCACCGGGGCGCACGATTTCAATGACTATGGCGTCGCCAAACGTGGCAACATCCCCTGCTATCGCCTGATGGACACAAGCGGCCACATGCGCGCAGATGGGGCACCTTACGCCAACGAGGCCTACAAGGCAGGGCAGTATGCACGCGGTCAGTCCTTTACCGAAGGCGAGATCGACGCAATCAACCTTGTACCAGATCACCTGCGGGGTTTGGACCGGTTCGAGGCGCGAACTAAGGTTGTAGAAGAGATTACCAGCGAAGGTCTGGCTGTCATGACCCGTGCGGATGACGTGCGACTGGGTTCGACCGCTCTGAAACCTGATCATGAGGGCGCGAACAATGCGGTGCCGCTGGTCGAATCCAAGCTGATCATGCAGCCCTTTGGCGATCGCTCAAAAGTTGTGATCGAACCGATGCTGACCGATCAGTGGTTCGTCGATGCCGAAAAGGTTGTTGGCCCGGCGCTGGACGCGGTCAAAGATGGCACGGTCAAGATCATCCCAGAATCTGGCGAGAAAACCTATTACCACTGGTTGGAAAACATCGAACCCTGGTGCATTTCGCGCCAACTGTGGTGGGGGCATCAGATCCCGGTCTGGTATGGCCTTGATCTGTCTGCAGAAGATTTCAAGGATGACGAGAACGATGGCGACCTTGATTTGGTCGAACTTGGCCGCCTTCTGAACGAAGGCGGCATGCTGCACCGTGGCAATGTCATGGAATGTGCCTCGAACTTCGACGCCGTTGTCGAGAAATTCCTGGACGACAACGCCAACATACCCAGCCCGCTGAGCCACGCGACGGTTATCGAAGTCGCAGACAAGCAGGAAGCAATCCATCAGTTTGCGGAAAGCCTCGCTCAATATGCAGTCGAACAGGATCCGACCAAGCTGGTCTATCCGGTCTGGCGCGATCCCGACGTTCTTGACACGTGGTTCTCTTCCGGCCTCTGGCCCATCGGTACACTGGGCTGGCCTGAGCAGACCGAGGAGCTGAAGCGCTACTTCCCGACCGACGTTCTGATCACCGGGGCGGATATCCTGTTTTTCTGGGTCGCCCGGATGATGATGATGCAACTGGCCGTGGTGAACGAGATTCCGTTCCACACTGTCTACCTGCACACGCTCGTCCGCGACGAGAAGGGCAAGAAGATGTCCAAGACCACCGGCAACGTCATCGACCCGTTGGAGATCGTGGACGAATTCGGAGCCGACGCGCTGCGCTTTACCAACGCATCAATGGCGGCGATTGGTGGCGTGCTGAAACTGTCCAAAGAACGCATCACCGGCTATCGCAATTTCGGCACCAAACTGTGGAACGCCGTCCGGTTTGCCGAGATGAACGAAGTCTTCACCGACGCCGTTCCGCAACTGGACGTGGCCGACCTGAACCCCAAGGCCGCCGTGAACCGCTGGATCATCGGCGAAACCGCCCGCGTGCGGGAAGAAGTTGACGCGGCGCTGGAAAGCTATCGCTTCAACGACGCCGCCAACGGTCTTTATGCCTTTGTTTGGGGCAAAGTCTGCGACTGGTACGTGGAACTGTCCAAGCCGCTGTTGCAGGGCGACGACGCCGAAGCACAGGCCGAAACCCGCGCCACCATGCGCTGGGTACTGGATCAGTGCATGGTCTTGCTGCACCCGATCATGCCTTTCATCACCGAAGAGCTGTGGGGCCTGACCGGCAACCGCGCCAAGATGGTCGTCCACGCAGATTGGCCAGCCTATGCCGCCGCAGATCTGATCGACGCGGAAGCAGATCGTGAGATGAACTGGGTGATCTCGGTGATCGAAAACACCCGCTCGGCGCGCGCGCAGATGCGGGTTCCGGCGGGCCTCTATGTGCCAATGCTGGTGACTGAAATCGACGCACACGGACAAGCCGCATGGGATCGCAACGAAGCGTTGATCAAACGGCTGGCACGGATCGACAGCCTGACCAAGGCGGATGATCTGCCCAAAGGTACCATCTCGATCGCCGCGCCCGGAGCCTCCTTCGGATTACCGCTAGCGGATATCATCGACATCGGCGCCGAAAAGGAACGGTTGGAAAAGGCCAAGGGTAAGCTGGCCAAGGAGCTGGGCGGCCTGCGCGGGCGCTTGAACAACCCGAAATTCGTGGCCTCGGCCCCGGAAGAAGTTGTGGCAGAGGCCAAAGCCAACCTTGCCGCCCGCGAGGAAGAAGAAGCAAAACTAAACGAGGCTCTTGCGCGTCTGGAAGAAATCGCCTGATCTATTTCACGTAACAACAGAAATTCCGAACCCCGCCACTTCTACGTCGGCGGGGTTTTGTTTTGGGCCAGTCATTTGCCCCTGTTCACAGCCGCTTGCGGTTGTTAGCAAGTGCGCGTGGCAACACCCGAGGACCTGATGGCGCAGACATTTCCACCGATGCATACTGTCTCAACCGGGCTGGTCGTAGCAGTTGTCGGGTTCTTCAGTTCCTTTCCGATTGTCCTGCAAGGGCTGGCCGCCATGGGCGCGTCCCCAGCTGAATCGGCCTCGGGCCTGATGATGGCGGCAATTGCCATGGGGCTGGCCGCAATCGTTCTCAGCCTTTGGCACCGTCAACCTATCAGCGTCGCATGGTCCACGCCGGGTGCTGCACTGCTGGCAGTTTCGGCGACACCGGCCGAGGGGTTCTCAGGCGCAATCGGCGCGTTCCTGTGCGCGGGGGCGCTAACCGTCATCGCCGGGCTGTGGCGCCCTCTCGGACGGCTGGCAGCCGCAATTCCGACGACACTGGCGCAGGCGATGCTGGGCGGTGTCTTGCTGCCGCTGTGCATCGTGCCGTTTAAAGCAGCCGCCGAGTTACCGTGGCAGGCCCTTCCCGTGATATTGACCTGGTTCATCGCAGGACGGTTCAACCGCTTGTTAGCAGTTCCGGCTGCGGTGGTTGCTGCCGCACTGGCCGTCATCTTCAGTGCGGGCGACGCTTCGGTACGTCCGGCACAGTACTTGGCCGCCCCGGTCTGGACGATGCCCAGTTTCTCACTGGCCTCGGCTATCGGATTGGGCATACCGTTGTTTATTGTCACCATGGCGACCCAGAACATCCCCGGCATCGCGGTGATGCGCAGCTTTGGCTACACACCCAACCCCGGCAAGCTGTTCTCGTCGGTCGGTGGGGCCAGTATCCTGTCCGCCCCGTTCGGCGCTCCTGCAACCTGTCTGGCCGCTATCACGGCTGCAATGTGTTCGAACGAGGACAGCCACCCGGATCCGACCCAGCGCTATTGGTCGGCGATTATGGCAGGAGTGTTCTATTGCCTGTTCGGTGTTTTTGCCGTTGCAATAACCGGCTTTGCCACGCATGCCGACCCATTGCTGATGGGAACTCTCACTGGCATCGCGCTGATTGGCGTGATGGCAAACGCCACCTTTGCGGCACTGGAGGTTCCTGCTGAACGCGAGGCCGCCATCCTGACCTTTGCGATCACTGCTTCTGGTATTACAGTCTTTGGGCTTGGCGCTGCAGTCTGGGGGTTGGCGGCGGGCGGAATTGCCTATCTTGTCACCATGCGAGTTCGTTGAGCACTATCACCAGCCACAACGTTGAAGTATAATGCAATCATGCTTGGATCACTGGGAAAACTGATCGAACGCCAGATCAAAAAGGCGCAGGCTGAAGGCCAACTGGAGGGGCTGGAGGGCGAAGGACAACCCCTGCCCGACCGTTCATCCGAGGCTCAGACCGATCCCGCGCTGGCGGCAGGTCACAGGATCATGGCCCAGGCCGGAGTTCTGCCCGAGGAGTTCCAGATCAAGAAGGAGCTGGATGCCGCCCGAAAACACTATGCGAACCTCAGTGATCCCGAGGAACGCAAGGCCACGATGGCACGGCTGGCCGATCTTGAGATGCGGTACAATATGGCACGCGACGCAAGGCGGGCCTTTATGCGGTAGCCGTGCTCAGCACAAATTCAGACTGGTCAACTTCCAGAGGTTCATTGCAAAACCCCCGAAACCATTAACAAGACGCCAGATTTTTCCCCATAAATCGCGAGTTCGATGGCCTCTGCCTGGTCAGAGCTATGGGTGCTTTGAATTACGGATTTATTGGCCAGCAGAGAGCTTTTGGTTAGGGTTTTCATTGCCGATTGCACGTCGCGTGCCCTTGCGAGGAAGAGTGAGATCGGCAAACCCACGCAATGCCTGTCCTGAGGTCTGCGGCCTGAGTTCCTGAAAATATCCCACCGCTTCTGAAGGTTCGCCGGCTACGAACTGGTAGGTCACCATTGCCATGGTCGCTCTTTCGCCACGCTCGACCTTTGTATTCTCATACACAGTCAAGAAGGCCGGGTCGCCGGTCAGTGTGCGACCGTCAAGCAAATCCACTTTGGAATATTCATCCAGCTCAACCAAATTCTCGAAATTGGATTTCAGCTTTTGCAGGTCATCAAATGAGGGCCCACCGAATTCGTAAATCCGTTCATACGCTGAATTCCTGACCGTTTCCAAATCTTCAATCAGGTCCTCGTCGGCGAGGAATTTTAGGTATTCCTCGACAAGCTCCGGCAATCCGACGGAAAGCGCCGTTATTTCCGGCGGCCGTCCAAATTTTTCCAGCTCCTGATCAAACAAGTCGCGGGTGCGACTAATATCCTCGACGCCCGCCATGACTCCGTTGATCCATAGCATTTCCTCTGCTGTTCCGACAGCACCACCTGAACTATGGCGTCCAGCTTGTCGCGTTCCTGTTTCAGAACAGCTGGGTTGATGTTTCCGATGGCTTGCCCGGTCGCCAGCGATGCCCGGAGTTGCAATGGAAAGGAAAAAGCCTGCGCCAAATGCCGCCAAACTATTCGTTTTGTGCGTTATTTCGCACACATTTACTTGCTACGGTAATGACAGCAATTTCACCGCGCCTGTCGCAGCCTGTCAACTACAGTGAGCGGGGAAAGATGTGCAACATCAAACAGTAACACGTCAAAAGGGGACGCTGTTATTTGAATTCGGGCCTTCGACCCTGCAATTGGGCAGCAATGACTTCCAACTGATCCGGCTTACCGATCAGTTCGACTTGTTCGGCAGATTCCTCCAAAAGCACGTCGGCGCGGGATTTCACCTCAGCGACTTCGATCACGCGCTTCGCTGCGCGAATGGCCGAGGGGCTTTTGCCAGCAATATCTTCAGCCAAAGCCCATGCCTCGGTGAGCGGATCGTCCGAAAGCTTCGTGACCAACCCCCATTCCGCCGCCTGAGCCGCTCCGATAGGTCTCGCAGTATAGGTTAGTAGGCGCAGGATATCGGACCGCACCAGTTTTGGCAGCAGGACCATGCCGCCCATGTCCGGGATGATGCCCCATTTCATCTCCATCACTGCGAGTTTGCTTTCGGGATGTGCAATACGGATATCAGCCCCCAGCGCGATTTGCAGACCGCCGCCATAGGCCACGCCCTGAATGGCGCAGATCACCGGAACCGGAATTCGCCGCCAGATCAGGGCGAGTTCCTGCATCTCATTGGCATCTTCGTGGCTACGCGTCATCAGCCATTCGGTCGGGTCTATATGGGCCATCTTGGCAAAACTCGCCATATCCAGCCCAGCGCAGAAGCTTTTACCCTCGCCCGACAGTACTACGGCCCGGGCATCCGAGGCCTCGACTTCTTGCCCGGCGGACAGCAGCGCCTTGATCATGGCGTCATCCAGCGCGTTCATCTTGTCGCCCCGGGTCAATGTTACGTGGGCTATGTGGTCCTTGTAATCGACAGATACGCGCGCCATGCGGGCCTCCAAGATCCTGTTTCTGCAACCATGCCCTGAAAGGTGGTGGCAGTTCCACTGCGACGTCAGGGCAGATCGACTAACGGGGCGCTTGCCCAACCCTGCCCACTGCGCTTATCTGCGCATATGACCGATCCGCGCTACACCCCGCTTGCCCATTCCCTGCCTGCCACGGTTCCGTTTGTCGGCCCGGAAACGCAAGAGCGCCAACGCGGTGCGCCATTCAAGGCACGGCTGGGTGCGAACGAAAGCGTGTTTGGCCCGTCGCCCTGTGCGATTGAAGCGATGCGCCAAGCTACTGGCGACATTTGGATGTATGGTGACCCAGAGAACCACGATCTGCGCCAGGCACTGGCGAAATACCATGGTGTTGCATCCGAGAATGTTGTGGTTGGAGAAGGGATCGACGGTTTACTGGGCTATCTGGTTCGGCTGATGGTTGGACCGGGTGATGCGGTCGTGACCTCAGAGGGCGCTTATCCGACTTTCAACTATCACGTGGCGGGATTTGGCGGCACGCTGCATAAGGTCCCGTATTCCGGCGATCATGAAGACCCCGACGTACTGTTTGCCAAAGCGGCCGAGGTCGGTGCCAAGCTGGTTTACCTCGCCAATCCCGACAACCCGATGGGCAGTTGGCATCCCGGTGCGGATATCGTGGCTGCTATGGAAGCCCTGCCAGACGGATGCCTGTTGGTACTGGACGAAGCCTATGTGGAATGTGCCCCCGACGGAACCGCGGCCCAGATCGAAGCCGATGACCCGCGTGTGATCCGAATGCGGACATTTTCCAAAGTTTACGGCATGGCCGGTGCTCGGGTGGGTTATGCAATCGGTGCGCCGGGGCTGATTTCGGCTTTCAACAAGGTTCGTAATCACTTTGGCATGAACCGGGCGGCGCAGGTCGGGGCATTGGCTGCGTTGCAGGATGAGGAATGGCTGGCTCAGGTTCAGACCCGAATTGTTCATGCACGGGAACGGATCTGCCGGATCGCGCAGGAAAATGGATTGGATCCCTTGCCTTCGGCCACCAACTTCGTGGCCATAGATTGTGGGCGGGATGGGGATTTCGCCAAGACGGTGCTGGAGGCGCTAGTGGAACAGGGCGTGTTCGTCCGAATGCCGTTCGCCGCGCCACAAAATCGCTGTATCCGGATAAGTTGCGGAACTGAGGCCGATCTGGACGCGTTTGCCGCCGCCCTTCCGACAGCGCTGGCGACGGCACGACAGCAGATCTAGTCCTGTTCGGCCAATACAGCGGCAGCCGCCTCAAGAGCGCCTGGCCCACGTGGGACATTCAGCACCGCCATGGCAGTCTCGGTCCCACCCAGCATAGCCATCACCATCTGCCCGTTCACATGCCCCATATGGCCGAGGCGGAAGCAGGAATCCCAGTCCTCCATGCCCAGACCGATACCCAAAGTCAGCCCCAGATTGGCCTCGGTATATTCACGCAGAAGCGTACCGCGACCATCCGTCAGCCTCAGGGCGGTAACTGCGTGACTGCGGTAGGCGCGATCGGCAACGTTCAGGTGTAACGCGCCACCTTCGGCCCAGACCTCGCAGGCGGCCCAGACCGCCTTGGCCAGACGCGCGTGGCGGGCCCAGACATGGTCGATGCCTTCGGCGTGGATCAGGTCCAGCGCCGCGCGCAGCCCGTAAAGGTGGTGTGTGGGCGCGGTACCGCCAAAATACTGGTAGAACAGATCGGGATTTGTCCTGGTTTGCCAATCCCAGTACCGCGAGACTCTCGGCATCGCAGCCCGCTTGGCCTGCGCTTTTTCATTAAAGAAAACAAACCCTGTTCCTGCCGGGGTCATCAACCCTTTCTGGCAGGCGGAAACGGTGACATCGACGCCCCAGGCGTCCATTTCAAACCGGTCGCAGCCCAGCGAGGCAATACAATCGGCCATCAGCAACGCCGGGTGGTTCAGTTCGTCCAGCAAAGCCCGCAGCGCCGGGATGTCGTTTCGGATCGAGCTGGAGGTATCTACGTGGACGGCTAGAACAGCCTTGATCTGATGGGCGTTGTCCGCCTGCAACACCTCGGCGATCCGGTCGAAATCCCACGCCGAGGACGTCCCGAAATCGATCAGCTCCGCTTTGGCTCCGATCCCTTCGGCCATCTCGGCCCAGCCGTGGGTAAAACGACCGGAAGCCGGAGCCAGAACGGTCTCACCCGGGGCGATGACGTTGGAGAGCGCGGCCTCCCACGCTCCGTGGCCGTTGGCGATGTAAATCGCAACGTTGTGTTCGGTCCTTGCCACGCGGCGCAGATCGGCCGTCAACGCGGGCATCATGTCGATCAGCTCGCCATCATAGATGTTGGGCGACGGTCGGTGCATCGCTTGCAGCACTACATCGGGCATGACGGACGGGCCCGGAATTGCCAGATACTCGCGCCCCTGCGCGAGAGAAATGCGGTTTGTCATGGGGTCAACCTGTTTGAATTGTCGCCCACCCTAGCGCGTGACCGGGCGGCGTCAATCCATCAGCTGAGCAGCCTCGCGGGCAAGTTTTTCGATCCCGGGCCAGTTGCCATCCTGCACCATCTGCTTGGGCGCAACCCAGCTGCCACCCGCACAGACGACGTTGGACAGTGACAGGTAATCGCGTGCGTTGGACGGAGATACCCCGCCCGTAGGACAGAATGTGATCTGTGGCAAAGGCGCACCGATCGCTTTCAACGCGGGTGCACCGCCCGAGGCCTCGGCCGGGAAGAACTTCAACATGTCATAGCCTTGTTCCAGCAGGCGCATCGCCTCACTGGCCGTGGCAGCGCCAGGCAACAGGGGCAAGCCCTCGGCCTCGCAGGCAGCGATCAAGGTGTCCGTCGCGCCAGGAGAGACACCGAACTGAGCGCCAGCCTCTTTTGCGGCACGGACATCTTCAGGCGTGACAAGCGTGCCTGCACCTACGACACCACCGGGCACTTCGGCCATCGCGCGGATCGCATCCAGAGCCGCCGGGGTCCGCAAGGTGACCTCCAACGCGGGAAGACCACCGGCAACCAATGCTTCGGCCAACGGCCGTGCATGTGTCGCGTCGTCCACGACTAGAACCGGGACGATGGGCGCAAGGGCACAGATTTCACGAGTGCGCTGGGTTTTGGCGGACATGGTTTAAACTCCGAAAATGCTGGCACCGGTGTCGGCTGAGCCGACAGTGTTGCGAAAGGTGCCAAAGAGGTCCCGTCCGACGCCATGTTGGTGGGCCGAAAGGTCGGCTGTAGCGGGCGCTCGGCTCAGAACGCCCTGTGTCAGGATTTCCAGCTCACCCTTAACCGCATCGACGCGCAGGACGTCGCCGTCCCGAAGATACGCGATAGGGCCACCGTCCAGCGCCTCGGGGCAGATATGGATCGCGGCAGGAACCTTACCGGATGCACCAGACATGCGGCCATCCGTGACCAGGGCTACTTTTTGCCCCCTGCCCTGAAGGATCGACAGGATCGGGGTCAGCGAGTGCAATTCCGGCATACCGTTTGCTTTTGGTCCTTGGAAGCGCACAACGACGATAACGTCGTCGGTGAATTCCCCGGCCTTGAATGCCGCTTTCACTTCGTCCTGATCCTGGAATACGCGAACCGGTGCTTCAACGACCTGATGCTCCGGGGCAACAGCTGATACCTTCATGACACCCGTCCCCAGATTGCCGGTCAGGCGAGACAAGCCACCGGTCGGCTGAAACGGGTCTTTGGCCGAGCGGACAATTTTTTCGTTCAGGCTGTGGCCTGCGCCGTCTTGCCAGACAAGCTCGCCATCGATCAGCTTGGGTTCTTTCGTGTAATTCTGCAGGCCCTGTCCCGCCACAGTTAACGTGTCGGGGTGCAACAGACCGTCTTCCAGCAGCGTACCGATACAGTAACCTAGACCGCCTGCGGCGTGGAAATGGTTCACGTCGGCCAGACCATTGGGGTAAACCCGGGCAACCAAAGGCACCACGGAGGAAACGTCAGAAAAGTCCTGCCAATCCAGCACGATCCCTCCGGCGCGCGCCATCGCGATCAGGTGGATCAGCAGGTTGGTTGAACCACCCGTTGCCATTAACCCGACAATGCCGTTTACAAAGGCACGTTCATCCAGAACCTGATAGACCGGCGTGTAATTGTTGCCCAGCGCACTAAGGGACAAAGCGCGTCGGGCGCCTTCTTCCGTCAGCGCATCACGCAGGGGTGTGTTGGGATTGATGAAGCTGGATCCCGGCAGGTGCAGACCCATAAACTCCATCAGCATCTGGTTGGTGTTGGCCGTGCCATAGAAGGTACAGGTCCCGGGGCCGTGATAGGCGGCCATTTCGGCGGCCATCAGTTCCTCGCGGCCCACTTCACCGGCGGCAAATTTCTGACGGATCTTGGCTTTTTCGTCGTTCGGAAGCCCGCTGGTCATCGGACCGGCTGGCAGGAAGACGGCTGGCAGGTGACCAAAACTTTGAGCCGCGATTACGAGACCTGGCACGATTTTGTCGCAAACCCCAAGGAACACGGCAGCGTCATACGTGTTGTGGCTGAGTGCCACTCCTGCAGCTAAAGCGATCACATCGCGCGAAAAAAGCGACAGCTCCATCCCAGCCTCACCCTGCGTGACGCCGTCGCACATGGCGGGCACGCCGCCCGCAACCTGTGCAGTGCCCCCTGCGGTTCGGATCGCGTCGCGGATCAGACCAGGATAGCGTTCGAAGGGCTGGTGCGCCGACAGCATGTCGTTGTACGCGGTAACGATGCCCAGATTGCCAGCCGTGCCGGTGACCATGGCCTGCTGATCTTCGCCAGCACCCGCATAAGCGTGAGCTTGGCCGCTGCACGACAGATGGCCGCGCGCGGGACCTTTGGATCTGGCGAGCTCCATCCGCTCCAGATGCAGCGAACGCTGAGGTGCGCTGCGGTCAATAATTCGCTGAGTGACATCGCTGATGACCTTGTGAACCATGACTAACCCCCAATCTGGCGCCAGCGGCGTCCATCGCGATGCATCAGCATCAATGCGTCTTCCGGCCCGGAACTACCCTGATCGTAGTGCGCCGGACGGTCTCCGCGTTCTTCCCAGCCCTTAATGATGGGATCGACCCAAGCCCAGGCGGCCTCGGCTTCATCCCCGCGCATGAACAGGGTCTGATCGCCGCGAATGACATCCATGACCAACCGTTCATAAGCATCTTGCGCGCGCACGTCCGCGCCCAGCGCCTCGGCGAAACTCATGTCCAGCGACACATCGGACAAGCGGAAACCGCCCGGGCCGGGATCTTTGATAGTAGTGCGCAGAGTGATGCCTTCGTCCGGTTGCAGCCGGATGACCAGAACGTTGCCGCGCAGTGGGCCAACATTGGGAAAGATCGTATGCGGCGGATCGCGGAAATACACCGCAATCTCGGATTCTCGAGCCCGCAGGCGTTTACCAGTACGAAGGTAGAACGGAACCCCTGCCCAACGCCAGTTGCCCAAGTGAACCTTAAGGGCGATGAAGCTCTCGGTGCGGCTGTCCGGATTGCCAACATGATCGAAATAGCCGTCGCCGCCCTTTTCCGCCCTGTATTGCCCGCGCGCGATGTCGCTCTGGGCAACAGGCTCCAGTGCTTCGATCACTTTGACCTTTTCGTCGCGCACCGCGTTAGGTGAGAACTTTGAGGGCGGTTCCATCGCAGTAAGACACAGCAGTTGCACCAGATGGTTCTGGATCATGTCCCGCATCGCACCCGACTGGTCGTAATATGCCCCGCGACCCTCGACCCCCACAGTTTCCGCTACGGTGATCTGGACGTGATCAATATGGGTAGAATTCCACAACGGTTCGAACAGGGAGTTGGCAAAACGTAGGGCCATCAGGTTCTGCACAGTTTCCTTACCCAGATAATGATCGATCCGGTAAATCTGATGCTCTTCAAAACAGGCCCGCAGCCCTATATTCAGCGCTTTGGCTGACTCCAGATCGTGGCCAAAAGGCTTTTCAACCACAATCCGGCTGTCCGGCGTGGCGAGTTCATGTTCATTGAGGCGTTGCGCAATGCCAGAAAAAAGGGTGGGACCTACCGAAAGGTAAAAAGCCCGCACGACATCCGGGCGCAAGGTCTTGGCAAGCTCGGGCCAGCCGGAATCCCCCAATGCATCGACCGGAACATACTCTACGCGGTTTAAGAAACGATCCAGAACATCCTTGTCGAATCCGGGAGCAAAATCCCGCATCGACGATCTGATTTGCTCGCGAAAGCCATCATCGTCCAGCTCCGAACGAGCGGTTGCGACGATCCGGGCCTCTGACGGCATCTGACCCACTTCAAACCGGTGATAGAGGCCTGGCAATATCTTGCGCTGCGCCAAATCGCCGGTCGCACCGAACAGTACAAGGTCGAACGGATCAACCGGAATTACGCGTGAAACCATTGCCGGGCTCCTTCAGTGGCCACCTGATCCAATTTAACACGACTATCCCGCCTCATCGGCAACTCAGGCCATGTTATCGCTAACATTGCCCCGTGGATAGGGAAACTGATCAGGAAAATCAAGCTCTGACTTGCAAGCAAAAAAATACGGGTCCCCGTGGCCTCATGCCTGGTTACGCAACCAATCCATCACTGCCGGGCGCACTGATTGCTCACCGCGGTGTCGGGCATCGGCGATGATTTTGCGCACAGCCTGCAAATCGGACCGCAGAAGCAAGCTTTTGACCGGCCCAATTGAGGCGGGCCGCATCGACAGAGACCGTATGCCCATAGCCGCCAGACAGAGCGCTTCGATCGGGCGACCGGCGTCTTCACCACAGAAGCTGAGCGGCGTATCCGATATGTTGCAGCGCTCGACAATCCGTTCGATGAAGCTCAGGAAACTGACATTCAGCGTATCGTAGCGGCGGCGCACCAGCTCGTTTTCGCGGTCGGCGGCGAAGAAGAACTGTTTCAGATCGTTACCGCCGATCGAGATGAAATCCACCTCATCAAAGAACTTTTGCGGCGCAAAGGCCAGCGATGGCGTTTCCAGCATTGCACCCACCTCGAGCGATTCCGGCAGAACATGGCCAAGACGCTTTTCCCGCTCGATGGTCTTGTTCACCTCCCACTTGGCTTCGCGGTATTCTTCGGCCTGCGCGACAAAGGGGAACATGATCGTCAACGGACGACCATTGGCGGCACGCAGCAGCGCCTGCAATTGCATCCGCATCACACCACGCTTGTCCAGACCGACACGAATTGCACGCCAGCCCAATGCTGGGTTCGGTTCTGCGACATGTTTCATATAAGGCAGAACCTTGTCCGAGCCGATATCCAGCGTTCTGAACACCACACGCTTGTCCCCGGCCGCATCCAAAACCCGTTGATATTGCTGGACCAGCTCCGAGCGTTTGGGCATCTGGTTGCGGATCAGGAATTGCAACTCGGTCCGGAACAGACCCACACCTTCAGCGCCCGAATTGCCCAGCGATGGCAGATCGGCCATCAGCCCGGCGTTCATCACCAGATTGATCCGCGATCCGTCCCGCGTAACGGTCGGGGTTTCACGAATCGAGGCATAGCGTTCCTGCGCCTTGGCCTGCATCGCGATCTTATCGCGGAAAGCACTGACAACCGTGTCCTCGGGCCGCAGATGGACAACGCCATTATCACCGTCAACCAAAACATGGTCGCCGTTCAGTGCTTCGGTCGTGATCCGCCCAACATGGACCACCAGTGGAATTGCCAGTGCGCGGGCAACAATGGTGGCATGGCTGCCGACCGAGCCTTCCTCGAGCACAATGCCTTTTAGCGACCGACCGTATTCCAGCAGGTCGCCGGGGCCGATATTACGCGCTATCAAAATCGGATCGGGGGGCAAATCCGCCCCGTTTGCGTTGCCCTGCCCCGTCAGAATGCGCAGCAACCGGTTGCTGAGATCGTCCAGATCCGCCAACCGCTCGCGCAGGTAGGGATCTGAAACCTGGCTCATGCGGGCGCGGGCCTGAGATTGCTCCATCTCCACAGCAGCCTCGGCGCTGAGACCGCGGGAGATGTCTTCTTCCATACGCCGCATCCAGCCCTTGGAGTTGGCAAACATTCGGTAGGCTTCGAGAACCTGTAACTGTTCCTTGTCACCGTCCTGCGAGATTTCCAGCATCTTGTCGACGCCGACACGCAATTCGTCCACTGCCTCTGACAGACGCTCAAGCTCTCGGTGCGGATCGTCGGCGATGGGGTTGGTGACGACAACACGAGGTTCGTGCAGCCAGACGTGGCCCTCGGCCGATCCTTCCTGAGCCGGACCTCCACGCAACAGAACTGATTGCTGGTGGAGCGGTGACAGGGCCGCGCCCTCGCCAATAAAGGCGCCCAGTTCGGCCATTTCAGCCAGAACCATGGCAACCACTTCCAGCGCATAGACCTCATCCGCTGAAAACTCGCGGGCTTCACGCGACTGCACGACCAATACACCCAGTTTTTCGCCCAGACGCTGCACAGGAACGCCAAGGAAAGACGAAAACCGTTCTTCGCCCGTTTCGGGCATGTAGCGGAAACCTTTGGCCGAAGGCGCATCAGCAGCGTTGACCACTTTGCCGCTATTGGCGACGCGACCCACCAAGCCCTCACCCATGCGCATCCGGGTCTTGTGTACGGCCTCAGGCGACAACCCTTCCGTCGCGCAAAGTTCCAGCGTGTCTTCATCGCGAAACAGGTAGATCGAGCAGACCTCGGCCCGAATACTGTCCGCAATCAGATGCGTGATCCGGTCAAGACGTTCCTGACCGGCGGCTTCGCTCGCCATCTCTTCACGCAGCCGTCCCAGCAGCTTGCGGGATTCTGTTTCGGTGCCGTCCGCCATGGGCCAATCGCTTTATGGTGTCAGGCGAGACCTTTGGCTGAAATGCTCAGGCCGCCTTGTCCAGTTCAAAGGCATCATGCAGTGCCTGAACCGCAAGTTCCATGTATTTCCGATCAACAAGGACGGAAATTTTGATCTCGGAGGTTGTAATGACTTTAATGTTGATCCCCTCATCCGAGAGGATCTTGAACATTTTGGCCGCAACACCTGACTGCGAACGCATACCGATACCGACGACGGACACCTTGCAGACATCCTCATCCGCGACCAGTTCCGCGTAGTTTAGCTCGCCCTTTTCCTTGATCGCCAGCAATGCCTGTTCGGCGCGCGCCACCTGATTGGTCGGGCAGGAAAAGGTCATGTCAGTGCGACCCTCATCCGAAATGTTCTGGACGATCATGTCGACATTCACCCCCTCTTCGCTGAGCGCGGTAAAGATGATCGAGGCGATACCGGGGCGGTCAGCAACCGAAACAACGGTCATCTTTGCCTCGTCCCGCGAATAGGCCACACCGGCCACTACATTGGATTCCATGATATCCTCCTCGTCGACGACCAGCGTTCCGGCCTCGTCGGATTGTTCTTCAAAGCTCGAAAGAACGCGCAATTTCACCTTGTATCGCATCGCCAGCTCGACCGAGCGGGTTTGCAGCACTTTAGCCCCCAGCGAGGCCAGTTCGAGCATCTCCTCGAACGCGATCTTATCCAGTTTGCGCGCCTTTTCACAGATGCGCGGGTCGGTGGTATAGACCCCGTCCACATCCGTATAGATGTCGCAACGTTCGGCATCGAACGCGGCGGCGAAGGCCACGGCGGTAGTGTCCGACCCGCCCCGGCCCAACGTAGTGATACGGCCCTCAGGACTGATGCCTTGGAAACCAGCCACGACGGCAACCCGCATACCTTCGCCGAATTTCTGGTTGATGTTGTCAGTTGGAATCTCTTCGATCCGGGCCGCCGAGTGGGCGCCATTAGTAATCAGCGGCACCTGCCATCCCTGCCAACTGCGGGCCGGAATGTCCATTTCCTGCAAAGTCAGCGACATCAAGCCGGCAGTCACGTTCTCGCCCGAGGACACAACCGCATCATATTCGCGGGCGTCATACAGCGGCGAAATCTCGTCGACCCATCCCACCAACTCGTTCGTCTTACCCGACATGGCGGACACGATGACAATCACGTCATAGCCTTTTGCCACCTCAACGCCGATGCGCTTGGCAACGCGGCGGATGCGGTCAAGATTGGCGACCGAAGTGCCGCCGAATTTCATCACGAGTACGGGCATGGGGGCTAGTGTCTCCGCGCCTTGGAATTCCAATCTCGTGCCTCTTATGCGAGGGGGGGCGTAAGGGCAAGTGCGCATAGACACTCTGACTGCGGCACGGGGCCGCTTTACATTGCCGGGCAGCGATGTCAGCGTGGCGCTAACCGTTTAATCCACGAGGATTTCCATGTATCGCTTTGCTTTCGCCCTCACCCTGATTTCGTCTCCAGCCTTGGCGCAGGTGGCAACCTTGTCGGGCACGGACGGCCAGAATTCACTTGGAACGGTGCCCTGCGCCGCAATCGCCGGAGAGCCTTTGTCCAGTTGCCCTGCCGAACTGCGCCACAAAGAGGACGGCACGGCAACACTGGCCGTTCAGCTGAATACGGGTGAAGTGCGGAGGATCTATTTCACCGATGGCGTACCGGATTCCAGCAGTTCGACCGCGAAAATCACATATGAGACACCCAGAGACCTGATGGTGATCTTTATTGAACCGGGCGAAGTCTACGAAATTCCAATAGCGGCCCTGAAATCTCAGTAGTCGTGGGGGCGACCGTCCCAGGTTTCGAAACAGCCGGAATTATCCAGCGACAAGGTATCAAATCGCGCAGCCAGCCCAGCTACGGCTTGGTCCACCGTGATTTCGGCCACCGCACCGCCCATGTCAGTTTGCACCCAGCCGGGGTGGTAAATGCCCAGGGAAATGCCATCTTGCCGCAGGTCAGTGGCAAGATTTCGACCCAGGTTCAGAACTGCGGCCTTGGATGCACGGTAGATGTAGCTGCCCCCTGGTGCGCGCGTGTGCGACGCCATCTGTGATGAAATAATCGCGATCTTACCCCGCGCGGCGCGCAGATTGGGCAGGAGGGCCTGAATTGTCAGGAATACGCCGGTCACATTTGTAGCAAAGCTCTGCGCCCACATCTCGACCGGGTAACCATCGATACTCTGCCCTTTGTCCAGATACACTCCGGCGTTGCAGACCAGAAGATCGACAGGTCGGTCTGTCAGCGTTTCGGACATGGCTGCATGCTGTGCCGGATCAGTGACATCGAGAACCACCTCCGCACCGTCGCTGCGCGCGGTTCCCGTAACTTCGTCCCCCTGCGCACGATAGTGGTTGGCCAGAGTTTTTCCGATACCGCGATTAACGCCGGTGATAACGATGTGCATAATTCAGTTCGTTTTGCGGCTGGGGATGAAAGGAAGCGGCGCAACGGGAACCCCGTCTTCGATCAATGCCCGCGCCTCCTCGGGTTTGGCCTCGCCATAAATCGATCGTTCGGGCGCGTCACCCAGGTGCATCTTCCGGGCCTCGGCAGCAAACTCCTGACCTACATAATCCGAATTCTCTTCGACCTTGCGGCGCAAATCTGCAAGAACCCGTTCTATTTCGGGCGCGGGTGTCGTCACGTCGATACGTTCGGCGTCGGGCATTTTCGCGATAGGGGGCTCTGCTGCACGAGCGGGGCGCACCCGCGGTGTCATAATTGCTTTTTCGACGTCCCCGCATCCGCAAACGGCGCATGTCACCAAACCAGCCGCAGCAAGTTTGTCAAAGGCTGCGGCTGATTGAAACCAGCTGTCAAAGCTGTGGCCATCTTTGCATTTCAACGCATATTGAATCATGTTCGGTCCAATTGTCGGTCGGCGAATAGATACCAACCGGAATGGTAATATCAAGCCCTTCCGAAATCGGATCGCAACAGGAAGGATAAGCGTTTTTATATCACGCACTTGGTTCAGAAGATACGCCCGGCATGTGGCAGGCTCAATTCGCACCCAATTAGCGTAAAAAAACAATACCGTAGCCTGCGGTCTCAAAGAAATGTGCCCCACTTTCCTTGAAGCAAACGCATTAGAAACCAGTTGCACGGCGCAATCCGAAATGCCGCCCCCATATCCCGTTTTCATATGCCCTGCAGTGGCTTATGACCATTTTGGGGTGCAGGCTGAAGCACTCAGAAAGCCTTAAATCTGCCCTTTGTCAGCGCAACATGCGGGTCGACAGGCGTTGGACCAATTCTTCGTGCGGAATGTCGGCGTCCACCGCCAATCGCCTCAGGCCGAAATGAACATGAGCGATCTGCTGGTAATAGCGCGTGTAGACATAGTTCGTACCTCCGCCTGCCAACGCACCCAGAATCGGCACTGACTGAGCCGCAAGTTTTTGCCCCAGAACAACCGACAAGCGTGGCGCTACAGCGGCGATCAGCCGTTGCATTGTCGGGCCAGTCAAGGTCAGGCGCACCGAGAAAAATCCCGTATCGGCGCCATCATCGAATGAAAGCGGACCCGCAGCGGACAATACTCGGACGCAGTCGAATTTCACCCCTTCCTCGGCAGGGTCAAACCCTTCGCGCGCAGCCGCGCCCTGAATGGATCGCAACAACATCGTCGTGGTCGCAGGCAACTCCATCAACGCAGTTGATACGCCTCCAAGTCCACCAGCGGCCCCCATCGCGGTAGTCACAACAGTGTTCACCCACGGTGGCTGATCAGGTACTGCGTGCCGAGAGCCCTGCGCAGCATGCATAGCCACCCAAAGGGCTTGTTCAGTCGCGCCAGTCAATCCTTGCCGCACGGGTTCGGGAAGTTGTTCCAACAGGGACTCTGCCGACCCTCCAAGCTTGTTCAGCAGCTTGATTCCAGCCCCTCCAGCGGCGCTGTAATGCGCTGCCAAACGGTCGAGTTCGGCCTCGGCATCGATTTCTTCGACAAGAACAACGTTCTGCATCTGCACCCTCCTGTCTTGGAAAGATCGGCATTTTGCAGCAGGTTTTCAATGGTTCAGCGGGTCCACCGGGTGACAGAACCCTGAATTCCCGCCCAAACTCCGGGCTTCAGCGACAATCCAAGAACACGGTCCGGGTTTGTCGGAGGCGGCATTTCGATCCCCTGCAAACGATCAAATCCGAACCGGGCGTAATAGGGCGCGTCGCCGACCAGCATGACACGGTCCCAACCCTGCGCGCGCCCGGCTTCGACCCCCTGGTGGATCAGATACCCCCCCAGCCCTTCGCCCTGATGGGTCGGGTGAACGGCAACCGGCCCCAGCAACAGCGCATCGTACTTGCCGATATGAACAGGCCAGAACCGGATGGCACCAGCCAGAATGCCTTCACCGTCGCGTGCCACCTGTGACAGACCAGAAACCGGTGGAACATCATCGCGCAGACGGTAAGACGACAAGGCCTCGCGCCCGGGCGCAAAGCACAGGTCATAAAGGGCTTCGACCTCCCACCAATCCTCTGGCTCTTCCGGCCTGATATTGAACTGCTGCACCCCAGCCCTCTTTTCCTTGCTGGAATTCGCCCTAGCACTTCGTTACGCCTTGGGCAAACGCTTGGAGATCTGATGTTCTATCGCCCCGAAGACGGCCATGGCCTGCCACATAACCCGTTTAACGCCATCATAACCCCCCGCCCTATTGGCTGGATATCGACCCGCGACGCGAAAGGGATCAACAATCTGGCGCCCTATTCGTTCTTCAATGGCGTTGCCTACACCCCGCCACAGGTCATGTTTGCCACAACAGGCACCAAGCACGATCAGGATGGCGGCAAGGACAGCGTCGCCAATATCGAGGCGACAGGCGTGTTCTGCGTCAACGTCGTGGCACATGCCCAACGCGACGCGATGAATGCCAGTTCAGCGGGGCTACCCAAAAACATCGACGAATTCGATCATGCCGGACTGACGCCAATTGAGTGTGAAACCATCCCCTGCGCACGGATCGAGGGTGCCCCGGCTGCACTGGAATGCAAGCTGACGCAGATCGTCACGTTACCCGGCGAGGCCAACCGGGTTGTTTTCGGTGAAGTGACGGGTATCCACCTGCATGACGCTCATATACGGGATGGAAAGTTCGACGTCACATCCTTCAAACCGCTGGCACGACTTGGGTACCGAGATTACTCGGTGGTCACAGAACTGTTCAGCCTTTCAAGACCGGATGACTGATGCCTCTACCCGACCCTACACGCAGATACCCTATCACTTTGCCAGATGGCTCCGATCACAAGGGCACCGTTTTCCTGTCTGAAGCGGTTGATCATCCTCGGTTTTTGGCTGGAGCTTTCAGCTATGCCTCGGATTTTGCTGCGCCAGAGGATTGGGCGTCGCATCTGGCTCCCTACTTGTTTCCGTTCTCCCGGGAAAAGCTGGTACTGGGGAAATTCTGTCAAATCGCGCATGGGGTGCGGTTCATCACGTCGTCTGCAAACCATGCAATGGATGGGCTGACCTGTTTCCCGTTTTCTGTTTTCGACCCGGAACGCATGACTGGCTTTCAGCCTGATACGCGTGACACCATCATCGGGCATGATGTTTGGATCGGTTACGGGTCTCTGATTTTACCGGGTGCAAAGATCGGAAATGGCGCCATCGTTGGGGCAGGTTCGGTCGTTCGGGGTGAGATTCCGCCATATGCAATCGTGACCGGAAACCCCGCAGAGGTCCGGCGTTTTCGGTTCGATGCCGATGTGATCGGCAGGCTTCAAGCATTGTGCTGGTGGGATTGGCCAGCTGAAGTTGTTACCCAGGCTGAAAGCGCCCTGCAATCGGGGGACATCGAACTGCTGGAGCGCCTCGCTCCATAGTTAAAGGGCGGCCAGATCGGCCGCCCTTTAACATTCAGTGCCCGCCGAGAATACCGGTGCGGACCGAATAATCCACCACCAGTTCGTAATCCGGGTCATCATCGCTATCGACCATCAGATGGCCGGCTTTGGTCAGCAGCTTGTGGCAATCGCGGCTCAGGTGGCGCAGCATTACACGCTTGCCCGCGGCCTCGTATTTGCCGGCAATGTTCTCGATCGCCTGCAATGCGGACTGGTCCACCACGCGGCTGTCTGCAAAGTCAACAATCACGGTTTCCGGATCGTTCGCTACGTCGAACAGCTCGACAAACCCATCGGAGGATCCAAAGAAAAGTGGCCCTTGGATCTCATAAACCTTTGCACCCTCTTCGGTGGAAGACTCGCGTGTGACGGCGTGGATCCGCTTGGCGTTGTTCCAGGCATAGGCCAACGCCGAGACGATCACACCGACGACGACCGCAACGGCAAGGTCTTCCATCACCGTGACAACAGTCACCAGCACGATGACGAAGGCATCCATCAACGGAACCTTGAGCAGGATCTTGAACGAGTTCCAGGCGAAGGTACCGATCACCACCATGAACATTACCCCAACCAGAGCGGCCAGCGGAATCCGCTCGATCAAGGGTGACGCAAACAAGATGAACACCAACAGGAACAGAGCTGCGGCGATACCGGCGATGCGGGTCCGACCGCCGGACTTCACGTTAATCATCGACTGACCGATCATCGCGCAACCACCCATACCACCGAAGAAACCGGTCACAACGTTGGCTGCACCCTGCGCGATACACTCTTGCGAGGCACCACCACGCTTGCCAGTGATCTCGCCCACAAGGTTCAGTGTCAGCAGAGATTCAATTAGGCCGATGGCGGCCAGAATGACCGCGTAAGGCAAGATGATTTCAAAGGTTTCCCAGTTCAACGGCACCATCGGAATGTGGAACGAAGGCAGACCGCCTTCGATCGAGGCCAAGTCACCCACTCGCGGCACATCCAGTCCCATGCCGATCACGATGGCCGCAACCACGACGATCCCGGCCAACGGAGCAGGAATGACACGTGTGATACGCGGCATGACCCAGATCACCGCCATGGTCAACGCAACAAGCCCCAGCATCGTGTAGAGCTGCATGCCGGACAGCCATTCTCCCCCGCTCATACCGTGGCCGGTGTTTTCCATGGTACCGGGGACTTTGAATTGGCCCATCTGGGCCAGAAAGATCACAATCGCCAGGCCGTTTACGAAACCCAACATCACCGGGTGCGGCACCAGACGGATAAACCGCCCCCAGTGCATTGCGCCGGCAATGACCTGCAAAATACCCATCAGCACAACCGTCGCGAACAGGTATTCAACACCATGCTGTGCCACCAGCGCCACCATGACCACCGCCAAGGCACCTGTAGCGCCAGAAATCATGCCGGGGCGTCCACCGATTAACGCTGTGATCAGACCAACCAGAAACGCGGCATACAGGCCCACCAGCGGGTGAACACCAGCGACAAAGGCAAAAGCCACTGCTTCGGGCACCAGGGCGAGCGCCACGGTCAGGCCCGACAACAGCTCGATCCGCAGGCGGGACACGGTCAGCCCTTCGTCCGGCGACCAGCGCAAATCGGGAATGGCAAGGCGTTTGGCAAAACTTGCCAGCATGGCTCGAGGCATGGGTGTGTCCTGTGGATTGGGTCTGTTGGCGCGAAAGCGCCTTTTTACATACCCCACACAATGTGGGATACCGCATCAGGTGGGATGCTGGTATGCACCGGGCGCATAACTCATTTTGCCTGACTTCGGATTCATTCCACGCAAACCGCTGAACACACTTGCCAAATGAGCCCATGATGCGCAGATAATTCGAACATAGACATCAAGCGGAGACGACACGTGACCCAAACAAAAATCGCCGTTATCGGAGGATCAGGCATCTACGACATCGAAGGTCTGGAAGGTGCCGCATGGGTTACGGTTGAAACGCCTTGGGGGGAGCCGTCGGATCAAATTCTGACCGGATCGCTGGACGGGATAGAAATGGCGTTCCTACCGCGTCACGGTCGTGGCCACGTGCATTCCCCGACAGAAGTGCCCTATCGCGCTAATATTGACGCTTTGAAGCGGCTCGGTATGACGGACATAATCTCGGTTTCCGCCTGCGGGTCGTTTCGTGAACATATGGCGCCGGGTGATTTCGTCATTGTTGATCAATTCATCGATCGAACGTTCGCGCGTGAGAAAAGCTTCTTCGGCAGCGGATGCGTGGCGCATGTCAGCGTCGCCCATCCAACGTGCCCGCGTCTGTCTGATGCCTGTGAAACCGCGGGCAAAGCCGCGGGCATCACTATCCATCGCGGCGGTACCTATCTGGCAATGGAGGGGCCGCAATTCTCGTCGCTGGCCGAGTCAAAAATGTATCGCGAGCAGTGGGGCTGCGATGTGATCGGCATGACCAACATGCCCGAAGCTAAACTCGCCCGCGAAGCCGAGCTTTGCTATGCTTCGGTTGCAATGGTCACAGATTACGACAGCTGGCACCCGGACCACGGAGAGGTCGACGTGGCGGCAATCATAGCGACTCTGACTGGGAATGCCGACAAAGGGCGCGCTTTGGTCAAAAGATTGCCAGCCCTGTTGGGTGCCGAGCGCAAGCCCTGCCCGCATGGATGCGACCGGGCATTGGAATACGCCATCCTGACCGCGCCCGAGAAACGTGACCCGGTGTTGCTGGCCAAACTGGATGCCGTTGCCGGAAGAATCCTCTGACGTCTGCGCCGGGTTACCTTATTTCTGCGACAATTGCTGGCGTACATCCTGCCACAATCCGCGTGACCACAAATCATTGTGCGTTCCGCCTGGAACTACAAAAAGCAGCGCGGACTCATCCGTCAGGTCCGCCAACGCCTGACCGTGATGCACAGGGACGGTTTCATCATCTGTACCATGGAAAATCATTGTGGGCACTTCGATTGCTCCAATGATGTCGCGAGTGGCGAATTGGTCTTTCATCAGGGTGTGTACAGGCAACCACGGGTATCTTTCCGCCGCAACATCGACGGTCGCAGTGAACGGAGCCTCAAGAACCAGCAATTCAGCGTTTGGTCGTTGCTCGGCCACTGCGGCTGCTATTGCGGTTCCAAGGCTCTGACCGTGGAGCACGACCTCTTCACCTTGCTCCTGAAGATAATCGAACAGCGCGAGCCCATCTGAAATCAAAGCTTCTTCCGAGGGTTCGCCGCCGCTGCCCGGAAACCCTCGATAGCTTGGGGCCAGAAGGCCATAGCCGCTATTGAGAATTTCACGAAATCTGTCGGCCCGGTCAGACAGATTTCCACTTTGTCCGTGAAAGAACAAAACTGTGGGAGCCCCATCTGTGGCCGCTGGCGCGACCCAGCCTGTCAACTGAACACCGTCTGACATAGGAAGCGATACAACATCAACATCCGCCAGGCCGATCGCGCCGGGCTCAGGCAATTCGCCATCAGGTTTGTACAGCAATGCCTGTTGGTTAACGTACATGTAAGCGACCGCCAAAGCGTAGAGAACGCAGCCGAGCACGACAACACCAATCAGAGCCTTCCGAACCCTGATCGGCCGAAAGCGGAAAAAGGCTTTGGGCTCCATATCCCGCGTCTGTGTCATCAGTTCCTCCGTCAGTGTGGACTGCTCCAGAAGTCTGGGAACTCATCGGGAGAATTCAAGAAACGCCTGCAAAGGTTAATGCAATCTTTAACCTGTTACCCCGTTACCAACAATGAAACCAAATCATGCTTCACAACTTGAATCGCGTATGAGCTAAGCCATGTTGGGTCAGATATACAATGAGAGGACAGGTCTCCAGCAATCGAGCCCGAGCGGCTTGGGAATCGGCGGCACACAACAAGGACGCAGCATGAAACGTCTCGATGCACTGGACGGTGCGCGGTTTCTGGCCTTCTGCGGCATGGTGCTGGTCAACTTCCGCGTCGCAGCTCAGGTCGCACCGGGCAATGACTGGGCCTCGATCCTGATCGATGCGCTGGAGGGGCGTGCTGCGGCTTTATTTGTGGTGTTGGCCGGGGTTGGTTTGGGATTGGCCCGAATACCCGCCGTGCTGCTGTTGCGCCGGGCTGCGTTTTTATTCGTGCTGGGTTTGGTCAATATGACCGTTTTTGAGGCGGATATCCTGCACTTTTACGCGCTGTATTTCGTAGTCGGCGCGGCCTTCCTGACCACATCCCAACGGTCTGTGTGGCTGGGTGCGCTTGGGATTGTGGGTTCGTCTGTTCTGGCCGTTCTGATCTTTGATTACGATCGGGGATGGGACTGGACCAATCTGACCTATTCCGACCTCTGGACCCTGCCCGGATTTCTGCGCAACGCGCTGTTCAATGGCTGGCATCCTGTGCTGCCCTGGGCCGCATTTCTGCTGATCGGCATGGCGATTGGCCGGTCAGACCTGCGTGACTTGTGCATTCAGCACCGCCTGATCATATGGGGTTCAGGTGCAGCTGTTCTGGCATTGTTACCGCAGATGCTGGTCTCGGACGCAGAACTTGCAGCCTATTTGGGAACCGAGTCCATTCCGCCCGGTCCATTCTACGTTCTTGCAGGCACCGGTACCGCGTGCCTTGTGATCGGGCTTCTTCTGAAATTTTGGCCTCTGATCGAACGCTTGCACCTTACCCGCGCCCTGACGGCCCCGGGAAAACAAAGCCTGACCTTGTACATGGCCCATATCCTGATCGGAATGGGGCTGCTGGAAGAGGCAGGTCTGCTGAATGGTTCGCTGAGCGCACCGGAAATCGCCGGTTATGCCTTTTTGTTCTGCGCAGCTTCATCCATCTTTGCGCGTCTCTGGTCCCGCTGGTTCAAGCGTGGTCCTCTTGAGGCGCTGATGCGGCGCGTGACTGACCCACGAAGGGCTTGACGTTACAGTGTTGCCGAGGCTTGCTGGCGCGGTAACGAAAGGGACGTCCCATGGAACTTGACCTTTGGCTGGCCTTTGTGGCTGCTTCAACCGCGCTTTTGCTGATCCCCGGCCCGACGGTGTTGCTGGTGCTAAGCTATGCGCTGTCCAAAGGGCGCAGTGTATCCGTCGCCTCGGCCACTGGTGTGGCGGCTGGCGATCTGATTGCAATGACGGCTTCGCTGCTGGGGTTGGGTGCGCTGGTTCTGGCGTCGGCCACCTTGTTTTCCGTACTGAAATGGGTGGGGGCCGCCTATCTGGTTTGGCTGGGGTTCAAATTGTTGCGCAGCGCGCCTTCGGGCGGGTTGAACCCGGTGGACACAGGAAAGGACGTCACTTCGCGCAGCGTTTTCGGCCACGCGGCAGCAGTCACGGCGCTGAACCCAAAATCCATCGCCTTTTTCATCGCCTTCGTGCCCCAATTCCTGCACCCGACCGACCCACTGGGCCCACAATTCGCAATCCTGATTGCGACCTTTGTCGGTCTGGCATGGGTGAATGCCCTGGCCTATGCGCTGCTGGCGGATCGCCTGCGCAGGACGATCGGCCGCTCAGGTGTCATTACTGCGCTGACGCGCGTTGGCGGGCTGACACTGATTGGAATGGGCGTGGCAACCGCCATCTTGCGTCGCCCGGCCTGAAACACCTAGTTTTCCGCATTCTCTTTCATGAAGCCGCGGATAAACCGCCGAATTTCTCGCGCGGCTGAAGTGTCGAGCTCTTTGCACAGCTCGACAAATGCATCCCGTTCATCCTTGTCCAGACGCAGGACCAACTGACTGTTTTTCTTGGTGGAAACCTTACCATCTTTTTTTGCCACGCGATCTGATCCTATTAAAATCTTGATTCTTTTCGAGATGCAATGTATATACATAGCATATAGATTGTAGTTATCGGGCACCAAACAACAAAAATGGGATTATGGCAATGAATCTTAATGTGGCTCAGGCATTTCTTTTGCGAGACCAGCGAAACTGGCGCAAACCGCACCTCTCCTGGCTACCGGCTACGCTGTACCGCTACTATAGCCTGCCGAACACCATGGCACGCCGCCGCAAATAACCGCAGGCGAAAGACTTTCCTTGCATGACAGGACCTGATGGGCCAAACACTGGCGTGTTTTTTTTGACGCGAAGAAGAGTGCCCATGTCCAGAAACAAAACCGTCAAGGATTACATCCGGACGATCGTTGATTTCCCACATGAGGGGATCATGTTCCGTGATGTCACCACCCTGTTTGCGGATCCGCGCGGGTTTCGCATTGCTATCGACCAGATGCTGCATCCCTATGCAGGCGAACGGATCGACAAGGTTGTGGGGCTTGAGGCGCGCGGCTTTATCCTGGGCGGTGCTATTGCGCACCAGCTAAGCGTGGGTTTCGTACCGATCCGCAAAAAGGGCAAGTTGCCCGGCACAACCATCAGTCAGGATTACAAACTGGAATATGGCGAGGCTATCGTCGAAGTCCACGATGATGCCATCCAGCCCGGCGAAAAAATTCTGGTCGTCGATGACCTGCTGGCTACTGGCGGCACGGCAGAGGCCGGCATCAAGCTGATCGAACGTCTGGGAGGTGAGATCGTCTCGTGCTCGTTCATCATCGATCTGCCCGAACTGGGCGGCCGAAAGGTGCTTGAGGATCTGGGAATGGACGTTCACGTCCTGTGTGAATTTGAAGGTTTGTAAAGCCTTCACATCACAAGAACGTGATTGGTAAATGTTATTTGCCCGGGCTTAGCGCGGGCGTTTTTCATTTCAACTCCCCTGATCTGTTGCAGCTGGTGATCTTATCCCGGTCCCGCGCCGTATTTGTGACGATGCCACCTGAGGCATTTTCAACAAGGGAAGATATCCGATGTTCCGCAAAACCGCTTTCGCTAGCGTCGCAACCGTTCTTCTGACGACAACCGCCTTTGCCGACGGTCACAAGAAAGACATCGTCGACACCGCAATGGGTGCTGGCAGCTTCACCACCCTCGTCGCAGCTGTTCAAGCTGCCGAATTGGTTGACACCCTGAAGGGCGAAGGGCCATTTACCGTGTTTGCGCCCACGGACGAAGCCTTTGCCGCTTTGCCTGAAGGTACGGTAGAAACCCTGCTCAAGCCGGAAAACAAGGATCAGCTCGTGGCCATTCTGACCTATCATGTGGTACCGGGAAAGGTGATGTCGACCGACCTGTCCGATGATATGTCCGCAGCTACTGTTCAGGGGGGAGAGATCACAATCGATTTGGATAACGGCGTTATGGTTAACGGCGCCAACGTCGTTCAGGCCGATATCGAAGCCGACAACGGTGTGATTCATGTGATCGACAAAGTTATTCTGCCTGCGTCTTAACCGCCGCTGTGGTGCGGCCCGGAGCATCTGGGCCGCATTCCTTACCGAAGAACAGCACCGGGGTTCATGATCCCTTTGGGGTCCAGCGCATCCTTGATGGCACGCATGGCAGCCAGTTTTGTCGGGTCGCCATAACGCTCTACATCTCCGGTTTTCAGGCGGCCCACTCCGTGCTCGGCACTAACGGAGCCTCCAAATTCGTGCACCAGATCATGCACCGCGTGCTTAACGATCAATCTTTGACTTTCGAACTCTTCCCTGTCGCACCCTTTGGGCGGAAACACGTTGTAGTGCAGATTGCCGTCGCCCAGGTGTCCGAAACAATTGACGCGAAAATCCCCAAGTCCCGCAACAGCTTCGGCACCGCGCCGGATGAACTCGGGAATGGTCGAAATCGGAACCGAGATATCGTGGCTGGACACAGAGCCAATGATCCGGTTGGCCTCAGGTATCTGCTCGCGCACAGACCACAAGTCGTTCCGTTGGGACAAGTTCTGGGCGATGACTCCGTCAGTCACCAGCCCCCGCGCCAACCCCGCCTCGAACAAGCCTTCCAGCGCTGCAACTGGATCCAGACCTGCCGCCAGACCCAGTTCAACCAGGACGCACCATTCAGGTGGCGTATCAAAAGGTTGTCGGGTATTCGGCAGCACCTCCGCCAGAAACTCAAGCCCTTGACGGTGAAGCAACTCAAAAGCGCTGATCCCTTCACCGACTTGATCCCTCAACACCGCCAGCAGGTCGATAGCGGCGTCTGGCGACGCTACTTCGAAGACCGCTGTTCCTACACCCGCAGGTTTTGGATACAGCTTCAGAGACGCCGCGGTAATGATCCCCAACGAGCCTTCGGAGCCGATCAATAAGTTGTGCAGGTCATAACCCGTATTGTCTTTGCGAAGTCGGCTAAGGCCATGCCAGACATCGCCGTTGGGCATGACTGCCTCAAGTCCCAAACACAGATCGCGCGCATTGCCATAGCGCAGTACGTTGAGGCCGCCAGCGTTGGTGGCAAGGTTCCCGCCGATCCTGCAGGACCCCTGCGCCGCCAGAGAAAGCGGGAACAATCGATCCGCGTTATCCGCAGCAGTCTGAATGTCCGCCAAAATGGCGCCGGCCTCGGCGATCAGTATGTTCTCGGTCGGGTAGACAGCCCTGATCGCGGTCATCCGCTCGAGTGAAACCACAAGCGGTTCAGGTTCGTTGGGAAACACCTGCCCACCGACCAATCCAGTGCCACCGCCATAGGGGACAATCGGTACGCAGGCGTCCGAGGCAAGCCGGACTACCGCACTGACCTGTTCGACCGTTTTGGGCAGCGCCAATAGCCCTGCTCGCCCCGCAAAACGACCTCGTGGCTCCTCAAGATAGCGCGCAGCGACGGGGCGCAGGACATCTTCGGGCAGGTGCGCCCGGATTTTTTCGGCAAGGCTTTCATCGGCGGGATTCAATGTCATACCCATTCCTTGCCCAAGCCTGTGCCTCGCGACAAGCCTTATTCCAATTCGATCAGGTACCGGGGCTCCAAAACCACAACCGTCGGCCGGTCCGGCAAGGTACGAAGAGAGACGACAATTTCGGATATCCCATCTCGTTCAACCGGGAACTCACCCCGGATATCAGTCAGGAACCGCTCCAGAGAAAACCCTGAGAACCAATGCATCGGAATGATGATCGAGCTTTTCAGCCGTTTCAGAACCTCGATCATTTCCGGCAACGGCATGGTGGTGCCGCCGTCGACGGCTGCCATCACGACATCCAACCGTCCCAACGCGGCGAATTGCGCGTCTGAGGGGACATGATGGAGATGTCCCAGATGGCCAACACACAGCCCTTCAATCTCGAACACAAAGATGGAATTTCCGCGCTCTTCGACACCGCCAAACCCTGAGCGGATATCCGTCGACACATTGCGTACCAGCAACTCTCCCAAGTCGAGGTGATGGTCGATACCCTCACCAAACTCGCCCCAGCCGGGTAGGACATACGGGATAGCCGGATCGGGATGCGCGGTCCAATGGGTACTGTGGGCATGGTTCATGGTAACAATGTCGGGGATCATATCTGCCGCACCAATGAAGCCCGTAAAATCCGTTACCGCGTTCAACCCGCCGCGTGTTTGGATCAGAAACGAGGCATGGGCGATATAGCTGATCCGAACCGAAAACTCGGGAACCGGATCACTCCAGGCAGCTTTGCGCAGGTATTCGATCCCGGGCGCGGCGTCTGCGATTGCTATACAATGGCTCGGCCGCCGTTCCTGCGCCGCAGCCGCCCCAGAGATCACCATCAATGCCACAACAACCCAGCGCATCTCCTGAGTGTAGCGCACTGCGCTCACAAGTCATGCCCCTTGTTCAAATGACCCAAAACACCACGAGGTTTGAGGCAGAATCCCAGTTACTCTGCAGGGCCACCTAACCCGCGTCTGTCTTCCCGCGCCGATCAGATCGCAGGCTGGCATACAGCACATGCGTGCGCCACCTACCGTTAATCTGCAGATATGACTGAGCCACGCCCTCGTATTTAAACCCGGAGCTCTCCAGCAGCCCGCGCGAAGCGGTATTTTCTGGCAGGCAAGCAGCTTCGATCCGGCTCAGGTCCAGCCGGGTAAACGCGTGATGCACCAAGGCGCCGATGGCTTCGCGCATATATCCCTGCCGTGAAAAGGTTTGCCCTGTCCAATAGCCAAGAGTCCCGGCCTGCGCCGGCCCTCGCCGGATATTGTCCAACGTAATTGCCCCCAACAGAACGTTATCGCTGCGTCGAAACAGAAACAGGGGAATGGCAGTCCCGCTGGCAACCGAGCGTTGGGCCCAGTACACCCTGTTGGTAAACGACTTGCGCGTCAGATGATCCGATGCCCAGATCGGCTCCCACGGGGTCAGGTATTCTTTTGACGCCCGGCGCAATGCGGTCCAATCATTGAAATCGGAATGGACGGGCGGACGCAGGCTCAGCCGCTCGGTCTCGAGTTTTAGCTTGCGTCGGCCCAACAGCATCACGCCGCGCGCCTCTCCTGCAATTCAGCCAATGTCGGCGCGCCTGAAACCGGCCCGTAAAGAGCCAACGCTGCCGGAGCCTGAACGGCCATCTGTTCGGCAAACAAGCGCACATCTTTCATGCTGACCGCGTCGATCTTGGCAACGGTATCCTCAAGCGACGGCACCCGGCCCCAGATTTGCACCAGCCGCGCCAGACGTTCAGCCCGGTTCGACGGGCTTTCCAGCCCCATCAGCATCCCGGCCTTCATCTGTGCCCGGGCGCGGGCAACTTCTTCGTTGCTCATGTCCTCGGCGGCGCGCTTCATCTCATCGACTGTAATGGTGGCGAGCTCCGCGACCTGATCCGCTGATGTCCCGGCATAGATCGTCGTCGTCCCGGTATCGGCATAAGCGCCGGTCTGCGCAAAGATCGTATAGCACAAGCCGCGAGTCTCACGCACCTCCTGAAACAGGCGTGAAGACATCCCCCCGCCCAGAGCGGTAGAGTATATCTGCGCTGTATAAATCGCATCATCGCGATAGCCGGGGCTTTCCAGCGCCAGCGCGAAATGGGCTTGCTCCAGCTCTTTCTCCTGACGGGCCTCACCGCCAGTAAAGCGGGCGGTCTCGGGGATCAGTCCTTTGCGCGGTTGCAAGTGGCCAAACATCTCTTCGGCCATTTTCATCAGTGCGTCGTGATCCACCGCGCCTGCTGCGGACAGGATCATCTGATCGGGTCCATAATGCTCGGCTACAAAGCCCGACAGGTCCTCGCGAGAAAACGCACTAACCCGCTCGGTCGGGCCCAGAATGGTGCGGCCCAAAGGCTGATCGTGATAACTCTGCTCCTGCAGCCAATCAAAGATCACATCGTCAGGTGTATCGTAAGCCTGACCGATCTCCTGCAGAATCACGCCACGCTCGACCTCGATCTCACGCGGGTCGAAAACAGGGTTCAGAACGATATCTCCGATGACATCCATCGCCAGTGCCACGTCATCTTTCAGAACGCGAGCGTAATAAGCCGTCACTTCGCGCGACGTATAGGCGTTGATGTACCCGCCGACATCCTCGATCGCCTCGGCGATCTGCAACGCTGACCGCCGTTGAGTTCCCTTGAAGGCCATATGCTCAAGGAAATGGGCGATACCATTCTGCTCGATCCGTTCATGCCGCCCTCCGGCGGTCACCCAGATGCCGATGGCCGCAGATTGCAGCCCCGGCATATGTTCACTGACGATACGAAATCCGTTCTTCAGTTGGTCTTGTCTGACAGTCACTCAGCAATATGCCTTTTGATATGATCCTCGAGAGTGCCCAGATCGTTGGCGATGCGGGTCACCCGTTCCGGACGTTCATACAGATCAGACATGCGAGAGGGAAGAGGCGGATGTACGTCGCTGGCCTTCTCTACCGCGGCCGGGAACTTTGCCGGGTGCGCTGTGGCCAGAGTGATCATCGGCACGTCCGCTGCGCGATGTTCTTCGGCAACCATGATACCGACGGCCGTGTGCGGGCAGACCAGCTCGGCGCTGTGATCCAATGTGTGCTTGATAGTCTCCAAAGTTTCGTCCTCGGACACACGCCCCGAGTCAAAGCTCTCGCGCAGCGCTTCCATCGCACCCTGGCTGACGTTGAAGCCGCCATTCTTGAGTTCATCCATCAATTGCGCGACGGCGCCGCCATCCTCACCATAGGCGTAGTACAGCGCACGTTCAAAGTTCGAGCTGACCTGGATATCCATCGACGGGCTGATCGAGGGGATGGTGTCGCCCTTGAAATACCCCTCGCCCGACAGGCAGCGGTGCAGGATGTCGTTCTGGTTGGTCGCAACCACTAGTCGGTCGATGGGCAGGCCCATGCGCTTGGCGAGGTAACCTGCGAAGATATCTCCGAAGTTGCCGGTCGGAACAGTAAAGCTGACTTTGCGGTGCGGTGCGCCAAGGCTGACTGCGGCGGAGAAGTAGTAGACGATCTGCGCCAGTACACGCGCGAAATTGATCGAGTTTACGCCCGCCAGCTTCACACTGTCGCGGAAATCGAAATCGTTGAACATATCCTTCAACGCGGCCTGACAATCATCAAAATCGCCATCCACGGCCAAAGCATGCACGTTGCCGTCCGCAGGGGTGGTCATCTGACGACGCTGCACTTCGGACACGCGGCCATGCGGATACAGGATGAACACGTCCACCGCGTCCAACCCACGGAACGCCTCGATCGCTGCCGATCCGGTATCGCCGCTGGTCGCACCAACGATGGTCACGCGATCCCCGCGCCGCTTCAGTGCCACCTGGAACAGCTGACCGATCAGCTGCATAGCAAAGTCCTTGAAGGCCAGCGTCGGACCGTGGAACAGTTCCAACAGAAAATGGTTCTCGTTCAACTGCTTTAGCGGCGCGCGGGCGTCGTGGCCAAAGCCTTCATAGGCACGGGCGATGATCTCCTTGAACTCGCCCTCGGCGAATGAACCGTTGACATACGGCCACATCACCCGAAAGGCGATCTCTTCATAGGGCAACCCAGCCAAAGCGGCGATCTCGTCCTGGCTCATCACCGGAATCTCAGCAGGCAGGTACAGGCCACCGTCACGGGCCAGTCCCGTCAGCATCGCCTCTTCAAATGTCAGTTCGGGCGCTTGGCCACGGGTCGAGATGTATTTCATTACGCGTCACTCTCAGTTGGGGCGCGGCGGCGCCACAGGAAGTATCCGGTCATTGCAGCCCAGACCAGGGCCAGGCCAAACCAGGTGATTGCATATTGCAGATGATCATTGGGAATGCCTGCGGCGTCCACCGGCAGAGGTTTCACCCCCGGGTCGGTTTCCGAACGTGCGATCAGCAGCACTGGTTCGGCCCCTAATGCCGCAGCCAGATTGGGCACGTCCCGGGCGAACCAGATGTTGTCATCGATATCAGGCTCGGGCGTATAGCCGTCGATCTCGTCAGGCCAATGAAGGTTGCCGGTGATCTCCATCGGACCGTTAAGGCGCTTGGCCTGTTTAGCGGTTGTCGGAACAAATCCCCTGTCTACCAGAATGGTCCGATCATCAGTGCTGAAGGACTGGATGATGCGATACCCTGCCCCAACCTGCTTGACCGAAACCAGAACGTGGATTTCCCCCGGCTCCATCTCGCCCGAGATCGTTACGGGCAAGTATTTGTCAGCGTCTTGGGAGACTTGCTGCGGCAAGGCTACGGGATCGGCGGATATCCGGCTTTCGATCTCAGCCAACACCCCTTGCTTCCACGACAGCCGCTGAACTTGCCACACCCCCAGCGACAGCAGCACGCCCAGACCGGCGAGACCGAATATCAGCAGGAACAGAATGCGGCGCATGACAGAACCATATCTCATTGCAGGAACCGGCGTCTTGTTAAGGGGGGCGCAGACCGAATTGCAACCACCCAATTGTACGGGGCGCAATCTTGCGCCCCAGATAGAGAAAAAGCCGCCCTATGGGGCGGCTTTTGCAATTGGATCATCTGATCGTCGTTACATCAGCGGAGCTTGACCCCAGATGTAAACTGCAAAGAACAGGAACAGCCAGACAACGTCCACGAAGTGCCAGTACCAAGCGGCGGCCTCGAAACCGATATGCTTTTCGGGGGTGAAGTCGCCGCGCAGTGCGCGGATCAGGCAGACCGACAGGAAGATCGTCCCGATAATCACGTGGGCACCGTGGAACCCGGTGGCCATAAAGAAGTTCGAGTAGAACTGGTCGCCACCGAACTTCCAGCCATCGTGGGCCAGCAGCTCATAGTATTCGAAGCCCTGCAGGAAGGTAAACGCGATCCCCAGCGCGATACCGATCGCCAGACCTTGCACAAGTGCCTTGCGGTCATTGCCATGCACCAAGGCGTGGTGCGCCCAGGTGATCGCGCAGCCCGACAGCAGCAGGACCAGAGTGTTGATCAGCGGCAGGTGGAACGGATCAACCGCGTGAATGTCCGGCTGGATGTATTCGGTGCCTGCATAATCGTACATCGGGTACATGCGGTGTTTGAAAAACGACCAGAACCAGGCGAAGAAGAACATCACCTCGGACATCACGAACAGGATGAAACCTAAGCGCAGGCCGATGCGAACAACCGGTGTGTGATCCCCGGCGCGGCTCTCGGCCACGACATCGGACCACCAGGCGAACATGGTGTACAGAACGGCTACCAATCCGGCCCAGAACATCCACGGGGTGATCCCGTGCATCCACAGAACAGCTCCGAACAGCATCGTAAACCCACCGGCGGCGCCAATCAGCGGCCAGATCGAGGGGTTTAGAATATGGTAGTCGTGGTTTTTAGCATGTGCCATCAGCGTCCCTCACCTACAGGCGTTAGTTCGTTTTTGTTTTTGCCTGCGCTTCAAGGGCGGCGTAGCCCTCGGGCAGGTCAATTTCGTAGAATGTATACGACAGAGTGATCGTATGAACATACTTAGCTTCAAGATCTTCGACCATTTCCGGGTCAACGAAAAAAGTCACTGGCATCTGAACCCGTTCGCCAGGCTCCAACACCTGCTCTTCAAAACAGAAACAGGCGATTTTCTGGAAATAGCCGCCGGCGGAATACGGCGCGACGTTGTAAGACGCCTGGCCGGCAATCGGTCGGTCGGTCGGGTTATACGCCTCGTAAAAGGCCAACCCGGTTTCGCCGATACGCACTTCCATCTCACGCTCGACAGGCTTGAATTCCCACGCCATGTCCTTGGCTTTCGAGGCATCAAAACGAACCGTCACGGTGCGGTCCAGAATATCCTCGGGTGCAGTCTCGGCCAAGCCGGTTGTCCCGCCAAAACCGGTGACACGGCAGAACCAGTCGTAGAACGGCACCGCCGCCCAGGCGAGGCTGCCCATCAGGACAACCACCCCCACTGTCTGCACAACGGTTTTCTGAGGACCGGACAGCGCCATCAGTTCTGCACCTCTTGCGTCGCCATGCCAAAATCCGTGCCCGAGACCTTAACAATCGTCAGGCCGAAGATGATTACGATGAACGCTGCGAGAGTCAGACCAACACCAAGATTGCGGCTGAATCTGCGCTGATGCAGCTCATGACTTTTACGCAGGCTCATGACCAGCCTCCCAGCCCGTAAGGTTTCAACAGCGCTTCGGCGAGAATCGCGCCGAAATGCAGGAAAAGATAGAGCAGCGACAGCTTGAAGAAGGAGCGTTCAGCCTTGAAGTTGTCCATCTCAGCGTCTTCTTCCGACCGGCGCGAAATCTGCCATGCCCCCCGCAGGAACAGGGCGTTCATTACCAAAGCGGCCGCCAAGTAGACCGGGCCGCCGATATCGGAGAACGAAGTACCGATAGCCAGCACCGCCAACAACGCGGTGTAGACCAGAATATGTGTGCGTGTCGCACGGCGGCCATGGGTAACCGTCAGCATTGGCACACCGGCATCGTCATAATCAGAACGCATGAACAGCGCCAGCGCCCAGAAATGTGGAGGGGTCCACATGAATGTCAGAGCAAACATCAGCCACGGCTCAATGGACATCGAGCCTGTCGCCGCGACCCACCCAATTACCGGCGGGAAGGCCCCCGCCGCGCCGCCAATGACAATATTCTGAGGCGTCGAACGTTTCAGCCACATCGTATATACGACAACGTAGAAGAAAATGGTGAACCCCAGAAACGCGCCTGCAAACCAATTCGTTGCCAGCCCCAGCATGATCACCGACAGGCCAGACAGAGCAAGCCCAATCGCCAGAGCCTCGCCTTCTTCGACTTTTCCGGACGGGATTGGACGCCCCTTGGTGCGTTTCATCACCTTGTCGATATCCGCGTCCCACCACATGTTCAGCGCGCCGGACGCGCCACCACCGATGGCGATAAACAGGATCGCACAGAATCCGACGACGGGATGCACAGGAACCGGAGCCGCCAGAAGACCTACCAAAGCCGTAAACACGACCAGCGACATCACGCGCGGCTTCAGCAGGGCGAAATAATCGCCAAAACTGGCCTCGTCTGTGTGTGCCTTGGCGGTCACCGTGCTGGCATTGATGCTTGCGTCGCTCATTTCCGGTCCTTTGAGGGTGAAAGCCGCGCGAAGGACGCGCAGCTTACATCATTCAGAGCGCAGTCCATTGCCTGCGCAGGGCATCAGTTCGAGGCAACCTGATAGGTTGCCGGCTGACCTGCGTACTCTTCCTGTGCACCTTGCAACCACTGCTCATAGGCCTCTTCGCTGACCACTTTGACCGTGATCGGCATATAGGCGTGGTCCTTGCCGCACAGTTCCGAGCACTGACCAAAGTAGATGCCTTCCTTGTCAGCTTGGAACCACAGCTCGGCCAGACGACCCGGAACACCATCCTGCTTGACGCCAAATGACGGAATTGCCCAGGAATGGATCACGTCGGACGCAGTGACTTGCATGACGACGATTTTGCCAACCGGCACAACCACGGCGGTGTCGGTGGCCAGCAGCCACTCATCCTGGCTATAGCCAGCATCCGCCAGTTTGGCACGCATCGCGTCGTCCAGAACAAACGGTGTTACATCTGCGTCGGCAGGGCGAGCGCCTTCGTCCAGCGTCGCGGGATGTCCCAGCAGGTAGCTGTCAAACGCGAAATCATGGTCAACATATTCGTATGTCCAGTACCACTGGTTGCCCACAACCTTAATGACCACGTCGCCTTCGGGAATTTCCTGCTGCTTGAACAGAACCGGCAGTGAGAAGGCACCGATAAAGACAAGAATTAGGATCGGACCCAAAGTCCACGCGATCTCAACAGGCGTGTAGTGCGAGAATCGTGCCGGTGTCGGATTAACGCGTTGATTGTAGCGGACGATGCAATACACCAACAGGCCAGCAACCAGCAGGCAGATCGCGGTGATGATCACCAGAATCATTCCATCCAGCCGTTGAATCCCATCGGCAAGGCTGGTGGCCGCGGGCTGAAAACCCATGGCGCCATCGACCGGCTTGCCAATAATCTCAAGCTCCTGAGCCATGGCGGGAAGGCTGGAGAGGGCTGTTGCAAACCCCGAAAGCATCAAAGCATTCTTCATGTTCTGTCCTGATCGTTTGATCTTTACGTCCCTGGCGAAAAGGCGTGAATCGGTCACACCTCACCCGTTGTCTTTGATCGTGTTAAAAACCATATTCATGCGGGTAGATAAAGCAAAATGCTTGCGTCAAACAGACGCTATTTTTGATCTGGATCAAACCCGAAAGGTCCCAACCGATGCCGAACGACCCGTTTCGCCCCTTTGAGAGCGCCCTTCCACAGGACGAAGCCCTGTCAATTCTACAGGGCGCGACCGCCGGCGCCGAGGATGGCGAGCTGTTCGTGGAGCGCCGGAAATCCGAGTCTCTTGTCTTTGACGATGGGCGGCTGCGCACGGCGTCCTATGATGCTTCCGAGGGGTTCGGACTGCGTGCCATACAAGGCGAGGTCGCTGGGTATTCACATTCTACCGATGTATCGATTCCCTCATTGAAGCGGGCCGCAGAAACCGCACGCCTGGCCGTTGGGGATGGCGGAGGAACACTGGCCGAGGCACCGCGCGCAACCAACACACGTCTCTACACAGATGAGGACCCAATCGAATCCGCAGATTTCCCGGTCAAGATAGAGACTTTGCGCGCCATCGACAGCTTTGCCCGCGATCTCGACCCTCGGGTCGTTCAGGTCAGCGCCACCATCGCCGCATCCGTGCAAGAGGTGGAAATCCTGCGCCCCGACGGGGTCGTGGTCCGCGATGTGCGTCCGATGACGCGGCTGAATGTCTCGGTCATCGTCGAGCAGAACGGGCGTCGTGAAAGCGGCTCGGCCGGTGGCGGCGGACGGGTCGGTCTGGACGGTTTAATCGATCCGGTCGACTGGCAGGGCAAAGTGCGTGAGGCTTTACGGATCGCAGAGGTCAACTTGGAAGCCATCCCCGCTCCTGCCGGCGTGATGGAGGTCGCGCTTGGGCCAGGTTGGCCGGGTATTCTGCTGCACGAGGCCATCGGTCACGGGCTGGAGGGTGATTTCAACCGAAAAGGTAGCTCTGCATTCGCCGGACTTATGGGGCAGCAGATAGCATCGAAGGGCGTGACCGTTGTCGACGATGGTACGATCGCCGACCGGCGCGGGTCGATCACTGTAGACGATGAAGGTACGCCCAGTTCACGTACGGTTCTGATCGAAGACGGCGTCTTGACCGGCTATATGCAAGACCGCCAGAACGCGCGTCTCATGGGCGTTTCATCGACGGGCAACGGACGGCGGCAAAGCTATGCGCATAAACCCATGCCGCGAATGACCAACACGATTATGCTGGGCGGCACTGCCGATCCGGCAGCGCTGGTTGCCGATATCAAGGATGGCATCTGGGCCGTCGGTTTTGGCGGAGGCCAGGTGGACATCACCAACGGCAAGTTCGTCTTTTCATGCACCGAGGCCTACCGGGTCGAAAACGGCAAGATCGGAGCTGCGGTCAAAGGCGCCACACTGATTGGCGACGGGCCGTCGGCCTTGAAACGCATCCGAGGGTTGGGCAACGACATGGCGCTGGATCCAGGCATGGGAACATGCGGCAAGGATGGCCAGTGGGTGCCCGTGGGCGTTGGTCAACCGACGGTTCTGATGGATGGACTAACTGTCGGCGGATCAGCTGCCTGAGTCGTTTGTCAAACGCTACTCACGCGGCGCAGGGTTAACACTGCGCCGCAAATTCGTACCAAAGGTTTCAATCGGCATTCGCCAACCCTAGAAAAGCGGTTGAATTAATTTTATTAACTCAATGTCTTAGCAGATTACGCATCAAAAATCCCGAAAGTTTTGCATAGAATTTTCAGGGATTCACAGGCTGTTAACCCTGCATCCCGTAAACCTGTTCTGCAATCAGGCGGAGCAATGGATGACCGAAGAGCAGCTTTCTTCCAATCACCCCCCACTCCCACCCACCACGGAAGAGGACCGGTTCTCCTGGCTCCGTCTGTTGCGTTCGCGCAAGGTTGGCCCGGCGACGTTCCGTCGCCTGCTGCGAGACCATGGCTCGGCGCAGAATGCGCTAGCCGCGCTGCCGGAAATGGCACGCGCCGCCGGAATCGAAGGGTATGAAACTTGCCCTCCCGGCGTTATCGAGGCGGAACTCAAGGCCGCAAAAGCCGCAAAAGCCCGGCTTTTGTGCCTTGGGGCCGCTGATTTTCCGGCTGCCTTGTATGACGTGGCCGACGCCCCGCCGATGCTGTGGGCGATTGGTGATATCTCTGTATTGAAACGCCCGACGATCGCCATGGTTGGGGCCCGAAACTGCTCGTCTCTGGGAGCACGAATGGCGCGAGGTCTAGCGAAGGAGCTTGGAGAAAAGGGATATATTGTAGTGTCCGGGCTGGCCCGTGGCATCGACACCTCGGCTCATCTTGCTGCTTTGGAAGCCGGAACCATTGCCGTAATGGCCGGTGGCGCGGACGTGATCTATCCGGCGGAAAACACTGATTTGGCGCACAAGATAACCGAAACAGGAGTGCGCTTGTCGGAACAGCCCATGGGTGTCACCCCGCAAGCGCGTCATTTTCCGCGCCGCAACCGGATCATCTCCGGGCTGGCACAAGCGGTCATCGTGGTCGAGGCTGCCGCGAAATCTGGCAGTCTGATCACGGCGCGTGACGCGCTGGATCAGGGGCGTGAAGTTCTGGCCGTACCCGGTCATCCGTTCGACGCGCGGGCTGCAGGCTGCAACCTGTTAATCCGTGATGGAGCAACCCTGGTCCGGTCCGCCGCTGACGTGATTGACGCGTTGCCGACGCAAGATGAACTGATTGCCCCTCTCGCACCCAATGCAATTTCTAACGACACTGAACGGGTCCACACGGACACTCAAACGCTTCATGCACAGATACTGGCTCGGCTCGGTCCATCACCAATCGCCGAGGATCAGTTGCTCCGCGATGTCTCGGCTTCGGCAGGTGAAATCGGCCCGGCGCTGGTAGATTTGGAGTTGGACGGGCGAATCCTGAGACAACCCGGGGGCCTTCTGTCACTGGCCGGTTGACGTATGTGCAGCCCTAGAAAACTGGCGTTATCTAACTGAAATCACCACACCTTTCGACGATTGAAAGGAACGCATTGACAATTTCGCCTTGTCCCACACATTTTGCACGGCCATACAAGGCGCCATATTCGTCGAGCGAGGTTTTCCCCTAAATGCCCGTAGTTGTTGTAGAATCCCCGGCCAAGGCAAAAACGATCAATAAGTATCTCGGCCCCGACTACACGGTTCTGGCCTCGTACGGCCATGTTCGCGACCTGCCGCCCAAGGACGGTTCGGTCGATCCCGAGCATGAATTCTCGATGAAATGGGAGGTGGGAAACGACAGCCGCAAACACGTCAAGGCGATCGCCGACGCCCTGAAAGAAGATAACGCCCTTATCCTCGCCACCGACCCTGATCGCGAGGGAGAAGCCATCAGCTGGCATCTGCAAGAGGCGCTGACCAAGCGCCGCTCGATCAAGAAGGACACGCCCGTCAGTCGCGTTACCTTCAACGCTATCACAAAGGATGCCGTGACCGAGGCGATGCAGAATCCCCGTCAGGTCGACATGCCCCTGGTCGAGGCTTATCTGGCCCGCCGTGCGCTGGATTATCTAGTAGGCTTCAATCTGTCGCCCGTACTGTGGCGCAAACTACCTGGCGCAAAATCGGCGGGGCGAGTTCAATCGGTTTGCCTGCGCCTGATCGTAGAACGCGAGATGGAAATCGAAGCGTTCAACCCGGTGGAATACTGGTCGGTACGCGCCCTGTTTGAAACTCCGCGCGGTCAGACCTATGAGGCGCGTCTGGTCACGCTGGCCGGCAAGAAGCTGGACAAGCACGACTTGTCTAATGCAACCCAGGCTGAACTGGCGGTGCAGGCGATCACAAGCCGCGCGCTGAGTGTCACCTCGGTCGAAGCCAAGCCCGCGGCGCGCAATCCAAGTGCGCCGTTCATGACCTCGACGCTGCAGCAAGAGGCCAGCCGCAAGTTCGGCATGGGTGCGCGTCATTCGATGCAGGTGGCACAGCGGCTCTATGAGGCCGGATACATTACATACATGCGGACCGACGGCATCGATATGGCGCCAGAGGCCGTGGCGGCAACGCGTGACACGATTGCGGATCGCTATGGTGCGGAATACGTCCCCGACAGCCCCCGCATCTACAAGAACAAGGCCAAGAACGCACAGGAAGCGCACGAATGTATCCGCCCCACGGATATGGCGCGCGACGCCAAGGCATTGAAAGTGACAGATGAAGATCAGCGCAAACTGTATGATCTGATCTGGAAACGCACAGTCGCGTGCCAGATGGCCGCCGCGCGGTTGGAGCGTACGACAGTTGAGATTGGCAGCGATGACGGTCAGGTCGGTCTGCGTGCCACGGGTCAGGTAGTTCTGTTCGACGGTTTCATGCGTGTCTACGAGGAAGGTCGCGATGATGTAGCTGATGACGACGAAAAGCGCCTGCCGCAGATCCTGCAGGGTGACCCGGCACCCTTTGCCAAATCCTCGCTACGCGATCAGTTCGCCAAGGCGACCAGCGACAGTCGTGACAAAGTCGCGAAAGAGGCAGTTCTGTCCGAAAATGAATCCGTTCTAGCCCTGCAGCACCATACGCAACCGCCGCCCCGCTATACAGAGGCCACTCTGGTCAAGCGGATGGAGGAACTGGGAATCGGTCGACCATCGACCTACGCCTCGGTCGTGACCACGATCCAGGACCGCGAGTACGTGCGCAAAGATAAGAACCGGCTGATACCTGAAGAAAAGGGACGGATCGTCACGATATTCTTGCTGAACTTCTTCCGCCAGTATGTGGGCTATGAGTTCACCGCAAATTTGGAAGAACAGCTGGACGATGTCAGCGCCGGTGATCGTGACTACAAGGACCTGTTGGGAAAATTCTGGCGTGATTTCTCTGCCGCGATTGGGGAAACGTCCGAACTGCGGATTTCCGAAGTTTTGGACAAGCTGGACGAAGCGCTGGCACCGCAACTTTATCCTCCACGAGAAGACGGCTCGGACCCGCGAATCTGCCCGAAATGCGGTGTCGGGCAGTTGCACCTGAAAACCTCCCGAACGGGCGGTTTTGTTGGCTGCGGCAATTATCCCGAATGCAATTATACCCGGCCTATCGCCGGCGAAGGTGCAGAAGGTGACGAGCGTCTGCTGGGCGAAGATGCAGGCGATGATATTTGGCTGAAATCCGGGCGCTTTGGCCCCTATGTTCAGCGAGGTGAGCCAACCCCTGAGAACAAGAAGCCTCCGCGTGCTTCGCTACCACGAGGGTGGAGCAAGGATGACATGGATCTGGAAAAGGCGCTGACATTGCTCAGCCTGCCACGTCAGATCGGAGAGCACCCTGATGGCGGTACGATCACCTCGAATTTCGGGCGCTTTGGTCCGTATCTAATGCACCAACTACCGGATGAGGCTAAACCGGTCTATGCCAACCTCAAAGACCCGAACGACGTGTTCGAGATCGGGATGAACCGGGCGGTTGAACTGCTTGCAGAAAAACGCGCGAACCCCGGGCGACGTGGCAGTTCAGCTGCCAAGCCGCTGAAGGAACTGGGGGAACACCCAGACGGTGGCGCGATCCAGGTATTGGACGGGCGTTACGGGCCATATGTGAAATGGGAGAAGGTCAATGCAACCTTGCCCAAGGACATGAAGCCCGAAGACGTGACGCTGGAAATGGCTGTAGAACTGGCCAATGAAAAGGCGGCCAAGAAGGGCACAAAAAAGAAGGCTGCCCCAAAAAAGAAAACCGCCGCCAAGAAAACAACAAAGAAGGCTGCCGGCTGAATCGGTCAGGGTCCGGCCCTGACCGGACCTGATAAGTAGAAATACCACTGACCCCTTGGTTTCATTGACTTCCCCGTTACGTGGCGGCACAACCGGCGCCATCACCATGTCATTGGGGGAGTTTTCCATGAAAAAAGTCTATGCCAATGCCGCCGAGGCGCTTGATGGGCTGCTGCATGACGGCATGTTCATCGCCGCAGGCGGATTCGGCCTGTGCGGCATTCCCGAATTGCTGCTCGAGGCGATCAAAGATGCCGGTACGAAGGATTTGACCTTTGCCTCAAACAACGCCGGGGTAGATGATTTCGGGATCGGTATCCTGCTGCAGACCAAGCAGGTTAAAAAGATGATCAGTTCGTATGTCGGTGAAAACGCAGAATTCATGCGCCAGTATCTGAGCGGCGAGCTTGAACTGGAGTTCAATCCCCAAGGTACACTGGCTGAACGGATGCGCGCCGGTGGCGCGGGCATACCCGGCTTCTATACCAAGACCGGCGTTGGCACGGTGATCGCCGATGGTAAAGAGCACAAGGACTTCAACGGCGAGACTTTTATCCTTGAAGAAGGCATTTTTGCCGATCTCGCTATCGTCAAAGCCTGGAAGGCGGACGACACCGGTAACCTCGTGTTCCGCAAGACCGCACGCAATTTCAACGTTCCAGCTGCAACCTGCGGCAAGATCTGCGTGGCAGAAGTCGAAGAGATCGTCCCGCGCGGATCGCTGGACCCGGACGGCATCCACCTGCCTGGCATCTACGTGAATCGCATCATACAGGGCAGCCACGAAAAGCGCATCGAACAACGCACCACCCGCAAGAAGGAGGAAGCATAATGCCCTGGGACCGCAATCAAATGGCCGCACGCGCGGCAGAGGAACTGGAAGACGGCATGTATGTGAACCTCGGCATCGGGATTCCGACGCTGGTGGCGAACTATGTGGGCGACAAGGATATCACCCTGCAATCGGAAAACGGCATGCTGGGCATGGGCCCTTTCCCGTTCGAGGGCGAGGAAGACCCGGACCTGATCAACGCTGGCAAGCAGACAATTACCGAATTGTCTCGGACAGCCTATTTTGACAGCGCCACGTCCTTTGCCATGATCCGCGGCGGCAAGATCGCAGCTGCCATTCTGGGTGCGATGGAAGTCGACGAGAAAGGCGATCTGGCGAACTGGATGATCCCGGGCAAGCTGGTCAAAGGTATGGGCGGAGCAATGGATCTGGTGGCTGGCGTCGGCCGCGTCGTCGTCGTTATGGACCACACCAACAAGCATGGCGATTCGAAGGTACTTAAGGAATGCACCTTGCCGCTGACTGGCAAAGGCGTTGTTGACCGTATCATCACCAATTTGGGTGTTCTGGATGTGGTCGGTGGTGGCCTGAAGATTGTAGAACTGGCGGACGGCGTCAGCGATGAAGAAATGCGCGCTGCAACACAAGCGACCATCGTCAACTGACACTCCCCAGTTGGAGGAATTGGCCCGCCAACGCGCGGGCCATTTTCAGTTCAGGGTTTGGAAAACGCAACCATCCGAAATCAATTCGGGAGGCGTGGCGCACAGCGCCCTGGCGACTTGAAAGGCGGCCAGCACCTTTGGCACATAGTCTCGTGTTTCCGCATAGGGCGGCACACCGCTGTGCTTGCGTACGGCCCCCTCGCCCGCGTTGTATCCGGCCAGTACCAAGATCGGGTCGTTACCGAACTCTTCCATAAGCCAGTCGAGATACTTGACCCCTCCGGCAATGTTCTGGGCTGGAACAAGGCTGTCTTTCACACCGAACCTGGCAGCCGTCGCAGGCATCAATTGCATAAGCCCTTGTGCGCCTGCCGAGCTGACGGCTTTTTCGCGACCGGCCGATTCCACCGAAATGACCGCCAGCACCAGCGCGGGCGAGACTTTGGTCCCGACTGTCGAGCGCAAGATGTCGACGCCGCGCTGCTGGGCAATATCCTGCAACGTCTGCAAACGCGGCGCGGTGACTCCGGTCGACGACAGGGCTTGGATAGCTTGACTCAGACGCCCCGAGCTTGCTCGGGCAAGTTCCGGCGAAATTCGATTCCAGAACGCCTTGTAGGATCCTACCGGCTTGGGGTCTGCACCGGCTTCCGGCAGGTTTGCGGGTGGCACCTTGGTGCGCGCGATAATCTCGGGCACTACCAGTTCTACACCTGTGCTTGGTGCCGAAGGCTTACTGGCATGTTCTTCAGCTGTGATTTGCACAGTCACACGCGGGCGGCTACCCGGTTTGGGCGCCTTGATACGTTTGTAAACTCCGCGCGGCTCTTGCTCGGCAGCGGACGCTGTACTAGCGCCCGTTAGTAGAAACGCTGCAAGACCGGCGCTCATCAGAGCGTCTCGGAAAGTCATCTGTGCCTGCCTCAGTTCTTCTTTTGGATCATTTTGAACTCTGAATCGGCCATCAACACCAGAAAAACAAAGCGAAATGGGGCAATTTCGCCTCATTTGGCGCAATTTTGCATCGCTTGAATAACTGCAGATCAAAAAGTTCAATATATTTTTCGTTTAAAATCAATTGTTTGCAAAAAGTGCCAACAAAAAGTTAAGCATACTGCGAAAAAAATGCCGTTTGGCCCAATTCCTGCCACGCACGACAGGCAATCATAGTGCCATACCGAGACGATCGGGAGCGGACTGAGAGAGAATGCTCTGGAAGACGCCGAGGTTGAATTACTTTTGATCCTTTAGGAGGGACGTAATATGATCAAGTTCATCAAGAACTTCCGCAAAGACGAAGACGGCGCCGTAACTGTTGACTGGGTTGTTCTGACCGCAGCCGTTGTTGCACTGGCCGCAGTTGCTTACAATCAGGTCCACGATGGTGCCAGCGATCTGGCCGGTGCTGTAGATACCGCACTGACCAACGCGTCTGTGAGCACGCCGACATTCAACGGCACCACTCCTTAATAGTGGGCTAGTTTGATTAAATCGACGTAATGTCGAGTGTGGGGGTCATGTCTTTTCAAAAGACGTGACCCCTATCTTTTTTAACCATAACCAAATCGGTGGTCTCATGCTGGCCGAACTACGGAACATTCAAAAAAACGAAGACGGAGCTATCACCGTCGACTGGGTTCTTTTGACCGCAGCCGTAGTCGCATTGGGCTGGCTGATGTATTTCTACCTGAACGATCCCATTCAAGGTTTGGACAAAAAAAGCGGAACAGCGATCGCAAACGTCCAGGTCGACCCGATTTCCTTCGACTAGGTTATTGCGTCGCATCCGACACACTAGTCCATAACCTCAATTTTTTCCGCGAAATAACGAGCAATATCTGGGATTGTCCCATTTTTGAACACAATTGGTGCCTAATGTGTAATCTGAACAGACATGTTGCGTGGCAACATGATTACTGCAAACAAGAATGAAACGAGGGACAAATGCGAGCTGTTTTTGGACTTGTTCTGATTATCGGGGTCGCCCTGGCTGGTGGGGCAGTTTATTTGGCCCGCGACTACATTTCGAAGAATCAGGCTCAATTGGCACTGGAAAGGCAGTTGCGTGAAGAAGCTTTAGCCAATGTCAAAATGGTGCCGACTGTAGGTGTCATCGTCTCCACCCGCTCTCTGCGATACGGAGAAAAACTGACTCCAGAAGACATACGCGTCGTTCAATGGCCGGAAGATGCGATCCCTGAAGGGTCGTTTGTAGATATGGCCGTGCTCTTCCCGGAGGCTAACAACCAAGACCGCTTCGTCCTGCGTGCCATGGAAAAAGACGAAGCCGTTATGGAAATGAAGGTTACAAGACCCGGAGAAGCCGCCGGCCTGACCTCGCGCATCAAAAAAGGCATGCGTGCATTTGCAATCAGCGTTGACGTGTCCTCTGGCGTTTCAGGGTTCCTGCGTCCAGGCGACAGGGTTGACGTCTATTGGACTGGGTCATTGCGGGGCCTTGTCGACGGGGATGGCGGAGAGATCACACGACTGATCCAAACCAACATCGAATTGATCGCCGTGGATCAAACTGCGGGTTCTGACGTTACCGGAACGACAATTGCACGCACAGTTACCGTTGCCGCGACTCCGGAAGAGATCGCGGCACTGGCACAGGCGCAGAATACCGGGCGATTGTCTCTGGCTCTGGTCGGCGTTCAGGATGAAACGGTTGCTAGTGCGGTCGAGGTGGATCAGCGTAAGCTACTGGGAATCAAAGACGCGGCTCCGGCGCCGATAAAGGTCGAAAAAGAGGTTTGCACCATTCGAACCCGTCGCGGAGGCGAGATAGTGGAAACCCAAATACCCTGCACAAACTGACGTTTAATCAGACTGTTAGTTGACAAAGGCCGCGCAGACTGCGCGGCCTTTGTTGTTGGATTGTTGCGCAATATCCACATAAGGAAAATTCCGGAAACCATTGATTATTGCAAAAAATCCCGTTTTCGAGCAGGGTTTCAGAACATAGGGCGCAAGACCCAAAAAACATAGTGGTGATCGGAGAGGCAGGTCACATGACAATACGTTCCTGGATTAGCGCAACCCTGATGGGGTTGGCGCTTGTTATGGGTCCGACCGGCGACGCCGCTTGGGCTGAAAATCTTCGCGTGGTAAAGAAAGGGACCGTCGAAATACTGGACGTCCCTATTAACCGTGCAATCGTAGTGGAAAGTGAACAGCCGTTCGCTGAACTCAGTATCGCGAATGCGGGCATTGCCGACATCTCTTCGCTGTCGGAGCGCACAATTTACGTATTGGGTAAGGCGCCGGGTCTGACCACACTGACCCTGTTCGATGGCGCAGGCAACCTGATTACGAACGTACAGGTTCGCGTGTCCCCGGACGTTTCCGAATTCAAAGAACGGCTGCGCCAGATTCTGCCAAGCGAGCAGATCGAGGTTCGTACCGCAAATGACGGGATTGTGTTGTCTGGCACCGTTTCCAGCAGCGCGAAACTGGCCCGTGCCCTTGAACTCGCTGAACGCTATGCGCCAGAGCGTGTTTCCAACCTGATGAATGTCGGTGGCGTTCAGCAGGTGATGTTGAAAGTACGCTTTGCTGAGATGAACCGGTCGGTCGCCAAAAGCCTGACTGCATCGCTCGGCTTCCAAGGCAGTGACGTCACTGGCGGCTTTAACACGTTGAACAACCAGTTTGCTCTGGATAACGCGCTTGGCACCCTCACAGGTACCAATAACATCCCGTTCACCCAGACAAATAACGGTGCGATCCTGTTCGGCTTTGGCGTGGGATCAACCCAGGTCCGGTTGTTGCTGGAAGCCTTGGAAACCAAAGGGTTGGTGCGCAGCTTGGCAGAGCCAAACCTGTCCGCTCTTTCAGGGCAGGAAGCTACCTTCCTTGCCGGTGGTGAGGTTCCGATTCCAGTCCCGCAGGGTGACGGTGTGGTTGCGATTGAATACCGGGCCTTCGGCGTGCAACTTGACTTTGTTCCACGCGTTGTCGACGGGGATCTGATAAACCTTGAAATGGTCGCAGGCGTGTCCAGCATTGACCCCAGTGCAAGCTTCTCGATCAATGGTGACATTGTTCCGGGCTTTATTGTTCGGCAAACCAGCACAACGGTTGAATTGCGCGACGGTGAGAGCTTTGCCATTGCCGGCCTTCTGCAGGATGACTTCACCGACCTGAACAATCAGGTGCCATGGCTGGGAGACGTTCCTATCTTGGGTGCTTTGTTCCGCAGTGCCGAATACCAGCGCGAGCAAAGTGAGCTTGTGATCATCGTCACGGGTCATCTGGTGACACCGACACGAGGCGAAGCACTTGCACTTCCGACAGATCGCGTGAAGCCGCCCAGTGAGTTCGATCTGTTCATAAATGGACGTACGGCGCGGACAGAACGCGCGGGCAATGGTGCAGCTTCAGAAGTGGCCAATCAGAACTTTGGCAGTTCCTACGGCTATGTCCTGGATTAATTGGGAGGATAGACCAATGCAGAAATGGATCATCATCCTGGGCCTGAGTACCTCGATCGCCGCATGCACCCGCGAAGCCGGCTATGAGATCGACCAAGGCGCATTCGGAAACGCCACGCTGAACAACATTCAGGTTGCGAACGGCGAATTGACCTATGCTCAGATCCTTGGACAGCGCTTTGCTGCCGAGGTTCCGACCCAGATCAACTTTGCCTTCGACAGCGCACAGCTCGATGCTTCGGCCCAACGTATTCTTTTGCAGCAGGCCGATTGGATCAAACAATTTCCCGAGGCACGGTTCCGTGTGTTCGGCCATACGGATGCCGTTGGTTCTACAAGCTATAACAGAGCCTTAGGTCAGCGCCGCGCGAATGCGGCCGTAGCGTTCCTGACGAGGCAGGGAATATCACGCAACCGTTTGGAAGCAGCAGTTTCATTCGGCAAAAGCAGACCTCTGATCGACACGCCGAACAGAGACCGCCGCAATCGCCGTACTGTTACTGAAGTTTCCGGTTTTGTAGACCGGCATCCACAGGTTCTGGACGGAAAATACGCGGAATTCGTGTATCGCGAGTACATTGCCAGCGCCACGCCGAGAAGCAATCTTTCTTATGAGACCGATCTCGGCGGCGACGATAACTAAGACAATGAAACGTGATTGGGCGGCATCGTCGCCCAATTCCCAACAATTGGTTCTTTTGCGCCTAAATCTCGCCCAAATTTCAAACCACATTGAAAACAATAGGGTGACCTGCGGCCAGGATTGACCGCACCAGGGCGACAGCAGACCAGAACAATCCTTTCCAAGTTCGCACGGTTTGCTCGGCCCACTCGACAAGGATTGAGTTTATGACGAGCGCTACGCCGCAAGACGAAAACACAAGCATTCTGGCCTGCACGGTCAGCCGGGACGTCCAGAATTTCGACCTACTAATCGAAGATATGGAAGCTGCGCTGGGTGAGAGGTGGGGCGACCTGGGATTTGCTGAGGCGCTCGCCTTTTTCAGCCAACCCGAGGCCGAATCGCTGCAATTTATTGCGCTGGCCCTGGACGGCGAAGATGAAGACAACCTGACCTTGATGGGTGAAATTATCACACAGGCCAAGGAAAAAGGTATCAAGGTCGTTCTGATCGCGGAAGACGTGACCCCTGCTTCTCTCCACCAGTTATTGCGCAAGGGCGCCGACGAGTTCGTGCCCTACCCTCTTCCCGAAGGTGAGCTGCAGGAAGCCATTGACCGAATGAACAAGCCTGAGCCGGTTGTAGCCCCTCAGGCCGCAGTCTCCCTTTCTGATAACAATGCCAAGGAAGGCGCGTTGTTTGTCGTGCAGGGCCTGGCCGGAGGCGTTGGCGCGACCACTTTGGCTGTAAACCTTGCCTGGGAACTGGCGACAGTATCAGCCAAAGAAGCCCCTAGTGTCTGTCTGATCGATCTGGATCTGCAATATGGCACCGTTTCGACCTACCTGGATCTGCCACGCCAAGAGGCGGTTTTCGAGATGTTGTCGGATACTGCGTCGATGGATGAGGAATCCTTTGGATATTCACTTCAGACATTCGAAGAAAAATTGCAGGTACTAACTGCACCATCCGACATGGTGCCTTTGGACATTATTACACCGGAAGATATTCAGCGTGTGATCGATACAGCCCGCAAGCACTTTGATTACGTAATCATCGACATGCCGAAAACACTGGTGCATTGGTCCGAAACAGTTCTGCAGGCAGCGCATGTTTATTTTGCATTGCTCGAACTGGACATGCGGTCAGCTCAGAATGCGTTGCGTCTCAAACGCGCGTTGCAGGCCGAAGAGCTTCCGTTCAACAAGCTTCGATTTGCAATGAACCGGGCACCTAAATTCACTGACCTTAGTGGTAAGGGCCGTGTCAAACGCATGGGCGAAAGCCTGGGCATTTCGATAGACTTGCTCCTGCCCGACGGTGGCAAGCAGGTTATGCAAAGTGGCGATCACGGACTGCCGCTGGCAAACTCTGCCGCGAAAAATCCGCTGCGCAGGGAAATCGCAAAACTAGCGCAATCGCTTCATAGCCTTGGCAGCAGCAGCGCCGAGGCCGCATAACACGAAGGGGACCCGCCGTGTTTTCACGATATAAAAAGCAACCAGCCGCGCAGCCGGTAGAAGCACAACCACAAGCCCAGACCGCGGCGACGACCGCAACTGAGGCACAAGGTTCGCCAACCACGGCAATGGTCCGAAAACCGGTCAAGAAAAAGGTGGCCGAAGTTGTTGGAAGCGACAAGGAGCGTAAACGGAAAGAACGTTTAGGCGAGATTAAACTGGAGCTACACCGCGAGTTGCTTGAGAATCTTAACCTCGCAGCCCTGGAAAACGCCGCCGAGGCCGAATTGCGCGCCGAGATCAGTGCTATTGCCAGCGAAGTTCTGGAAGCGCGTAGTATTGTCCTCAATCGTGAAGACCGTACCCAGTTGAACAAAGAGCTGTATGACGAAGTCACTGGGTTGGGTCCGCTCGAGACCCTGCTACAGGACGATTCCGTCAACGATATTCTGGTAAACGGCCCGCAACAGATCTTTGTGGAACGCGACGGTAGGCTGGAAATCAGCGACATCACATTCAAAGACGAAAAGCACCTGATGCGGATCATCGACAAGATCGTGTCCGCCGTGGGCCGTCGAGTCGATGAATCAAACCCCTATGTTGACGCCCGTCTGGCTGACGGTTCGCGATTTAACGCGATGGTACCGCCGATTGCGGTGGACGGGTCACTGGTGTCCATTCGTAAATTCAAGAAAGACAAGCTCGGCATTGACGATCTGGTCAATTTTGGCGCTTTCACCGAAGAAATGGCCGCCTATTTGCAGGCTGCAGTGTCCACCCGGCTGAATATCATCGTATCCGGCGGTACGGGTTCGGGTAAAACGACTACTCTTAATGCCCTGTCCAGTTTTATCGACGACGCTGAGCGCATCCTGACCATTGAGGATACAGCGGAACTTCAGCTGCAACAAACGCATGTGGGTCGGATGGAAAGCCGCCCGCCCAACGTGGAAGGCAAAGGCGAGGTCAGCCCTCGCGATTGTCTGAAAAACGCCCTGCGTATGCGCCCGGACCGCATCATCGTGGGTGAGACGCGTGGCGCCGAGGTAATCGACATGCTGCAGGCCATGAACACCGGCCACGACGGTTCGATGACCACGATCCACGCCAACTCGGCCCGTGATGGTATTTCACGTTTGGAGAACATGATCGCCATGGCCGGGATCGAGATGCCGATCAAGGCGGTACGCAGCCAGATCGCCAGCGCTGTGAACCTGATCGTTCAAGCCAGCCGCTTGCAGGATGGTTCGCGTCGCATGACCTCGATCACCGAGATAACCGGCATGGAAGGTGACGTCATCTCAATGCAGGAAATCTTTAAGTTTCAACGAGTTGGACTAACACCGGACAACAAGATAATCGGTCACTTCACCGGGACAGGTGTGCGCAGCCACTTCTCGGAGCGCTTCCGTCTTTGGGGTTTTGACTTGCCGGCGTCCATCTACGACCCAACCACGATGTAGGAGACAAGGGATATGCAACTCCCTACAGAGGCGCTTATTTATGTCGCCATATTTGTCGGTGTTCTTGCCCTCGTCGAGGGCATCTATCTGGTCGCCTTCGGGAAATCCATTAGTCTGAACAGCCGGGTCAACCGCCGGCTGGACATGATCGACAAAGGCGTTGGTCGCGAGCAAGTTCTGGAGCAGCTGCGCAAGGAAATGCGCCAGCATATGAAAAGCCAGAGCATCCCGCTTTATTCGCTTCTGGCTGACAAGGCACAAAAGGCCGCGATTGCGTTTAGCCCGCGGCAGTTGATCATGATTATGGCACTGGTTTCAGCCATGGCTTTCATGGCTCTGAGTATCGGCACCGCAACCGATGTGGCCCTGCGCGCGGCACTATCCGTCGCGATCGGGGTTGGCGCCGTTTACGCCTGGGTAAACCACAAGGCCAAAAAGCGGATGAGCCTGATTGAAGAGCAGCTACCAGATGCCGTGGAGCTGATGGTTCGGTCGCTACGAGTCGGCAACCCGTTCGCCTCTTCCGTTCAGATCGTTGCTTCCGAAGTCGAAGACCCTCTGGCAACCGAATTCGGCGTTATTTCTGATGAGGTTGCGTATGGCCGCGAGGTCGGCGAAGCCCTCAAGGAAATGGCCGAACGTCTGGACATGCAGGATTTGCGCTTTTTGGCAGTCGCTGTGTCTATCCAACAGCAATCAGGCGGTAACCTTGCCGAAATCCTGGCAGGTCTGGCCAAAGTTATCCGTGCCCGTTTCCGTTTGTTCCGCCGCGTCAAAGCAATTACCGCAGAGGCACAATGGTCAGGGAAATTTCTGTCCGGTTTCCCTCTGGCTTGTCTTGTTTTCATTCTGGTCAAAGATCCGAATTATTACGACTCGGTTCTCGATCACGAGTATTTCATACCGGCGTGCTTTTTTGTCGGCATCATGCTGACGCTGAACCTGATCGTCATGCGAATTCTCACCAACATTAAGGTCTGAGGCTACTGCAATGGAAATCCTTACCCAAGCGAACGACTTTCTGACGCAGCACCTTGGTGAATTCGGCCCGCTTATTGTGGTTGGAGTGCTGGGGTTGTTCATGATCCTTGTCACAGTTCCGTTGATGCTGAATCAACCCGAAGACCCGTTAAAGAAACTGCAGCGGTCGAACACGCCGTCCAAGAAAAGCAAGAAAGACAAAAAAGAGCGCCTCAGACATTCAGGTCAGAACGAGCAGCTCGAGAAATTCGCCAGTTTTCTTGAGCCAAAGGATCAGGAAGATTACTCGGCCATGCAGCTCAAGCTGCGTCAGGCGGGGTATCAATCCAAAGACGCGGTTCGGTTTTTCCACTTTGCTCAGTTTGCCTTGGGTTTGGCCGGGCTTCTGGTTGGGGTTTTGTTGGTGACGGTCTTTGCCGGCGACCAGGAATTCGACACTCAGCAGCTTTTGATACGGGTCCTGGTGCCTGGCGGCGTTGGATACTTCATTCCCAAGTACTGGATCACCCGCCGTGTAGCCGAGCGTGAAGAGGCCATAACGGCCGGATTTCCGGACACTTTGGATCTGATGCTGGTCTGCGTCGAGGCAGGTCAGTCGCTGGATCAGGCTATCGTTCGCGTCGCAGCGGAAATGAAAGCCTCATATCCTGATATCGCGTTGGAGTTCGAAGTCGTCGCCTACGAAATGAAGGCCGGTAAGGAAAAAGACACGGTTCTACGCGATTTCGCGACGCGTTGCGGCGTTCAGGACATTAGTGCATTTGTCACCGTGATGATCCAGTCAGCCACATTTGGTACCTCGATCGCCGAGGCGTTGCGGGTCTACGCAGACGAAATGCGTGACAAACGGGTGATGCGCGCCGAAGAAGCCGCGAACAAGTTGCCAACCAAAATGACACTTGCCACAATGATGCTGACCGTGCCCCCGTTGCTGGTCATCCTTGTTGGTCCTTCGGCGAAAGGTATCATGGATTTCGGCAACGGTGCCGGCGCAATAAGCACCGGAGGTTAACGCCCTGATGAAACCGGCAGCTGAAGTTGCCCTAGGACGGCTTCGCAATACAGTTCAGGCCACCATGGTTTTCGCCATGGTGGCCTCTTGTACCGAGAGCGGCCTGGGTGATGACCCTTTTGCGCCAGGCGTTGATCCCGACGGACCGCCCGTAGATGAAATCACTGTAGGCAACCGATTGATGGTCGTCGGTGAGTATGAGCTGGCGTTAGAGTCCTTTACGCGCGCAGCCCTTGCCGAGGGGATGACACCGTTGGTTCTGACATCGATCGGAACTGCAAACTTGGGATTGCGACGCGTGGGGCAAGCAGGCCCCCTGCTGCGCCGGGCGGTCGAAGGTGATCCGGATTGGCCAGTAGCCTGGAACAATCTGGGTGTCTATCTGATGGAAGTCGGTGAATACCCGGAAGCAGCGCAGGTATTTCGGCAAGCCTATGCGCTGGACAATGGCGAAAGTGACGCAATCCGCGACAATTTGCGCTTAGCGCTCGCAAAAATGGAAAACCCTGTTAATAATACACCACAAGAACAAGAATTTGAGCTGGAGCAACAAGGGAACGGAGAATTCCTGCTGCGTAAAATCCAGTAACAGAGGCAAGAGCAGTAAAGGACGCAAAAATGCGCCAACCCTTCTTGATTCCGACCATCGTTGCGTGCGCGGTTATTTTGACCGCCTGTGCAAAAGAGACCGAAGAAGAAAAGGTCGAGCGCACCTTTCAGGAAGTGAACGTCATCGACGAAACTAACCTGAATGACGTGATGCTGAGCGCAGCCAACCCGAACGAAGCCGTCACCTATTTCCAGGGTGCAGCCGCCAAAAAGCCTGACAGGATAGACTTGCAGCGGGGGCTGGCTTTTTCTTTAACCCGAGCAAAACGCAGCACCGAGGCCGCTGTCGCTTGGAAACGGGTTACGGAAATGAAGGGCGCGACAAACTCTGATAAGGTTGAATACGCCGATGCATTGGTCCGCAGCGGCGATTGGAGCGGCGCCAAAGCGGCACTGGACAGGATTCCACCCACTTATGAGACGTTCAAAAGGTATCGACTTGAAGCCGTTGTCGCGGATTCCAGCAAGGATTGGAAACGCGCAGACCAGTTTTATGAAACTGCAGTGGGCCTGACGACCCGTCCGGCGGGTGTCATGAACAATTGGGGGTACTCCAAACTGACCCGCGGCCAGTACGACGAGGCCGAACGCCTGTTTACCGAAGCCGTTCGCCAAGACAACTCTCTGTTTACCGCCAAGAACAACCTTGTTCTTGCCCGTAGCGCGCAGCGCAATTACAGCCTGCCAGTGATCCCGATGAGCCAGATCGAACGTGCAACTCTGCTGAACACTATGGCCATTTCTGCGGTCAAACAGGGCGATGTGAACACAGCCAAGAACTTGTTCCGCGAAGCTATCGCGACGCACCCACAGCACTACGACGAAGCCGTACGCTCGCTCCGCGCACTCGAGGAAGCCTGATCTATGGCCATACCAGCGCTGGCAGCAGCATGGTTTTTGCCTTTCGTGCTGCCGATCTGCTTTTACGTGGCCTTCACGGATATGCGTGAAATGCGGATCAAGAACCATGCGGTTATGGCTCTGACGTTGGTTTTCATAGTCGTCGGTCTATTTGTATTGCCTCCATGGTCCGGGGAATGGGTCGCAGGCAATATCGGGCCGATGACTTTGACCCTACCCGTTTATGCCTGGCAACTGCTTCATATCGTTGTTGTTTTATTGATCGGTATCGTTCTGAACGCCGCTGGCGTCATGGGAGCGGGGGACGCGAAATTCTGCGCCGCTGCAGCGCCTTTCATCTGGCTCGGGGATTTGATGATTCTCTTGATCATCCTGATGGCAACGACAATTGGTGCTGTTGCGGCGCACAGACTGGCAAAATACACCGCGCTGCGTCAAGTCGCACCACATTGGGAAAGCTGGGACAGTGGCAAGAAGTTCCCGATGGGTCTCGCGCTGGCTGGCACGCTGTCCATCTACCTGATTTTGGGCTTTATTGACGGATCGTAAACAATCATAAGCCCGCCTTGCCTGTGCCTTGGTCATGCCACAAAGCCACGTCAAATTTTTTCAAACAGCCCTGTTTGGGCTATTTGCATGACGACAGGACAGGCGAGCGACGCTCATGAATATGCAGACCACCTCAGTTATGGCCCCTCCCGCTCCCAAGGGGTTGGGCGAAATGCAACTCCCGTTGGTGATGATGCGGGATATCCTGTTGAAAACCATCTTTCGTAAGAACGCGGGCACTGTTTCCGAAGTGGCTCAGGCCATCTGCCTGCCGGGATCTGTAACTCAGGAACTGATCGACATCGCCCGCGAGCAGAAATTGCTTGAGGCAACCGGCACACTGAACGCCAATAGCGGCAACGAGATGGGCTACCAATTGACCGATGCCGGCAAGGCGCGCGCACTGGATGCGCTCAGCCAGTCCGAATACTTCGGCGCCATGCCTGTACCGCTGGACGTTTATCGCGAGCAGGTGAAACGCCAGTCGATCCGCAACATTCAAGTCACCCGTGACCAATTAACCGGAGCGATGGGTCATCTGGTGCTGCCCGACAGCCTGCTGGATCACTTGGGCCCTGCGGTCAGCGCAGGTCGTTCAATCTTGATGTATGGCCCCCCGGGTAACGGTAAATCCTCGATCTCCAACGGCATTCGGGACGCATTGGGGGACAACGTCTATGTTCCGCGCGCAATCGAATATGCAGGTCAGGTGATCACCGTTTATGACCCGATCGTCCATACCGCGATCGATCAGGAAGAGGATGACCCCAACAGCCTGCGCCGCCGCAAGCGGTTCGACACGCGATATGTCCAGTGCGAACGCCCGACCGTGGTGACCGGCGGTGAATTGTCGCTGAGCATGCTGGACTTGGTTTATAACCCGACCGCACGAACTTATCAGGCGCCGCTACAGCTGAAATCGACCGGTGGGATCTTCATCGTGGACGACCTTGGCCGTCAGGCGGAACCGCCGCAGGCGCTGATCAACCGCTGGATCGTCCCGCTGGAAGAAAGTAAGGACATTCTGGGCCTGCAATCCGGTGAGAAATTCGAAGTCCCGTTCGACACTTTGGTCATCTTCTCGACCAACTTCCACCCGAATGAGATCTTCGACCAGGCCGCGTTGCGCCGGATTTTCTTCAAGATCAAGATTGATGGTCCAAATCAGGAAAACTACCTGAAGATCTTTGCCATGGTCGCCCGTAAACGCGGCATACCGCTTGATGAAGCCGCACTGGTGCATCTGTTGAAAGTCAAATACCCGACCATCAACAACATCTATGCGAACTATCAACCGATCTTTCTGATCGACCAGATAATCTCGATCTGCGAATTTGAAGGCATCCCCTATCAGATGAGCCCTGACCTCATCGACCGTGCGTGGGCCAACATGTTCGTCAAGGACGAGAAAATCGTCAATTAACCCTGTGCCATTCCAGAGCAGGGCCGGGTAATCTGCGCTTATGACGCAGATTCCCGCCCGGATTCACGATTGGTTCTCTACCCGAGGCTGGTCCATCCACCCGCATCAACAAGACATGTTCGACAGGACGCTGGCCCCTGCGACCTTGCTGATCGCTCCGACAGGTGGTGGCAAAACGATGGCCGGTTTCCTGCCTACGCTCTCGGAACTGGCGGACGGTGCGCATGCGGGGCTGCACACGATTTATGTCTCGCCTCTCAAGGCTCTGGCGGCGGATATCCGACGCAATCTGCGCACACCGGTTGAAGAGATCGGCCTGCCCATCCGCATCGAAGACAGAACGGGCGACACCTCGGCCACGCAAAAGAAGCGTCAGCGCGCAGATCCACCACACATCTTGCTTACAACACCGGAAAGCCTGGCTCTGCTGACCTCCTATGAGGATGCACCGCGCATGTTTAAAGGAGTACAGCGGGTAATCGTGGACGAAATCCACGCCCTCGCCGAAAGCAAGCGGGGCGATCAGCTGATGCTGGCGCTGGCGCGCTTGCAACACCTCTGCCCTGATTTGCGCCGCGTCGGGCTATCCGCGACGGTAGAAGACCCTGATGCAATTGCTCGGTTTCTGGCCCGACACCCTGACCCCTGTGAGATCATTCAAGCAGATCCCGGACCGGACCCCGATATCTCAATGCTGGAAACGTCGGAAATGCCGCCATGGTCGGGGGGGGGCGCGGCCTATGCTATTCCGGCAGTGCTGGAGCAGATCAGGCAACATAAGACAACGTTGATCTTCCACAACACCCGCGCGCAGGCCGAGATCTTCTTTCACAACCTGTGGCTGGCCAATGACGACGGGCTGCCAATCGGCATTCATCACGGCAGCCTGGACCGACAACAACGTGAACGGGTCGAGGCCGCCATGGTCCGCGGAGATCTGCGCGCAATTGTCTGCACTGGCAGTCTGGATCTGGGCATCGATTGGGGGGACGTCGATCTGGTGATCCAGATCGGAGCACCCAAGAATGTGAAACGGCTGGTGCAGCGGATCGGACGTGCCAACCACCGTTACAATGCGCCGTCCAAAGCGCTGCTGGTGCCTGCGAACCGGTTTGAAGTTGTGGAATGCGTCGCAGCCCTTGAGGCGGCTAAGGCGTATGAGCTGGACGGTGATCCGCGCGGCCCGGGCCCCCGAGACGTTCTATGCCAGCATATCCTGATTGCTGCAGCCGCAGGCCCCTTTCAGGCCGACGCGTTGTTTACCGAGATGACTTCAGCCGGCCCCTATGCGCAGCTCAGCCGGGCCGAATTTGATGCCTGCCTGGATTTCTGCGCCACTGGCGGCTACGCCCTTCGGGCCTATGATCGCTGGCAACGGCTATTGCACCGTCCTGACGGGCTGTGGCAATTGCGAGATCCCCGCGCGGCGCAACGTATTCGTATGAATCTTGGCACAATTCAGGACACAGACACGCTTAAGGTGCGGCTAAAACGCAATCGGGGCGGCAAGCCTCTGGGCGAGGTCGAGGAAAGCTTTGCCGCCTCGTTAACACCAGGTGATACCTTCTTGATTGGCGGTCAGATCGTCCGGTATGAAGGCCTTCGAGAAATGGTGGTCGAGGTCAGCCGTCGTGCCGACAAGAAGCCAAAAATTGCCACGTTCTCGGGCACCAAATTCGCGACGTCAACTCAGTTGAGCGACCGTATTCTGCGCATGTTTACCCAACCTGATTGGCCACAATTGCCAGCGCACACTGCAGAATGGCTGGCGCTGCAACGAGACATGTCCCGCCTGCCCCAACGCGACCGGCTTCTGATCGAGAGCTTTCCCAATGACGGGCGTGAACATTTATGCGTCTACGGATTTGCCGGACGGAACGCTCAACAGACGTTGGGCCTGTTGCTTACCAAAAGGATGGAGGAAACCGGCCTCGCGCCGCTGGGCTTTGTGGCCACGGATTACGCCACACTGATCTGGGGCCTGGATGCGGTGATCGATCCGCGCCCATTGTTCCGGCAAGACGCGCTGCGCGACGGTCTAGACACATGGCTAGCCGGGAATGCAGTGATGAAACGAACATTTCGCGCCTCGGCGACAATTTCAGGACTGATCGAGCGTAACACCGGCGGCCAGCGTAAATCAGGGCGGCAGGCGACATTTTCCTCCGATATCCTGTATGACACTTTGCAAAAATACGACCCTGATCATCTGCTTATGAAAATCACACGCGAGGAAGCCATGCGCGGGCTGGTCGACTTCGGGCGGATCGAGACTATGATCGCTCGGATCGGCGGCCGGATCGACTTGGTGCGGTTAGACCGTGTGTCACCGCTTGCGGCACCACTGTTTCTGGAAATGGGGAAAGTCCCTGTTAAAGGCGCGGCCGAAGAACGTCTGCTGGCAGAGGAAAGCGCTCGCCTGATGCAAACAGCCGGCCTTGCCGTTGACTGATGCCTCTTGCAAATCCGACAGGAAAAAGCAAAGAACGGACCATGAACGCTCTTGAGTTTTCGTTTTTCGGGCAACGCCTTTTAGCCCTGGGGACAGGTGCGCTGTGGTGGCCTGATCAGAGCCTCCTGTGCATCTCGGACCTGCATCTGGGAAAATCGGAACGCGTGGCCCGCCGCGGAGGCCCTGCTCTGCCCCCATATGACAGTCGCGAGACGCTGAACCGACTAGCGGCAGATCTGACGCAGACGAATGCAACAACCGTAATCTGCCTGGGCGACAGCTTTGACGATCTAGAAACACCCCGATCGATGGACACGGTGGACAGATTGCAAATTTCGTCATTGCAAGCTGGTCGACGATGGATCTGGATCGAAGGCAACCATGACCCCGGCCCTGTGGAATTGGGCGGAGAGCATTTAGCGGATTGGTCATGTGGCCCGCTGGTTTACCGCCACATCGCACAGGCAGATGCAAAGGGCGAGGTTTCGGGCCACTATCACCCCAAAGCCCGAATAAGAATAAAAGGTCGCTCGATCACCCGCCCAGCATTTCTGGTGGACGGCACGCGCATGATCCTCCCGGCTTATGGCACATACACAGGCGGTTTGCGCAGCACAGATGTGGTGTTGGCACAATTAATGGCTGAGGATGCTCAGGCTATCCTCACCGGGCCCCAGCCGCAGAATATCCCCATGCCTCGCTAGGTCAGACCAAGCCGACCTCTTCCAGTTGGGGACGGTATTTCCGGCTGACCGGAACCAGGTCACCATTGCAGAGTCTCAGGAACGTTTTGCTACCTTGTTTCTCTGACCCAACGATAGCAGCCTCTGTAACCCAATGGGACCGGTGAGTGCAGTGACCGCGCACCGGCTCCATCTCTGCAATAGCGTCGGTAAAGCGCGACCGAATGGTGACTGTCCCCTCGGACGTTACGACATCCACCTGATGATCGCGCACGGTCAACCGGTATATGTACCCTTCAAATCCGGACGGCAGGCGATGGTACAGTCTGGGTAGTTGTTGGGGATGATCAGAATCCTCCTGATCGCGCTGCCGCACCAACATCAGGCCCGTGGCCAACATCACGCCATAAGGCATCACCATCAGGGGGCCTGGCGCTTCCTGGCCGCTGCATGTGAACACCATCCAAGTCAACAGCCACAAGGCCGGCGCAAACTGTGCCAGGATCAACAGTGCAAAGGCGACATCGCGAAGAAAAACTGCGGAATGACAAATCCGCTCGCGCACCAGTTTCCCCGCAACCCATGTCACGGCCAAAGCAAGGGCGATCACTCCAGCCCAGAAGATAAGGCGGACTGAAAATGGCAGGTTCATTTCCCGAAACGGCGCAAAGGAGTATGCCAGCAATGGTGTGAGCACAAGAACGGCCAACACACGCTGAAAGCTGAAATGGTCAATGACGGGACGTAGTCTAAACATCGTACTTGGTAACACCCACCACCCGAGGCCCAGCCTTCGACCCTCGGCTGGCCTACAGAATCTCGGCTTAACCGGCTGGAATAGAAGGTTTATCACCGGTTGACCGCCAGTCAAACCATTAACGTGTGAATGAAAAAATCTATGTAAGTACAAAAAAGGGTCGAAAAGCGCAGTCGCTTTTCGACCCTGTGATTTCCTCGGTTCGCCGGATTACCGGCGCACAAGTCTGCGTCAGGCCGTCAGGCCTTCTGGTTCCGGCAGGCTATTTGCCCTGCAACAGGCTGTCAGAGTATTGGCCAGTAGGCAAGCAATCGTCATCGGACCTACTCCACCGGGAACGGGCGTGATTGCACCAGCGCGCTCGGCAGCACTGGCATAGTCGACGTCACCCACAAGCTTGTTTTTGCCGTCGCGCTCGATCCGGTTGATGCCAACGTCGATTACCGTGGCACCCTCTTTGATCCAGTCACCGGGCACCATTTCGGGGCGGCCTACTGCGGCTACAACGATATCGGCGCGGCGGACGACATCAGGAAGATCCTTGGTGCGCGAATGCGCGATGGTCACAGTGCAGCTATCGCCCAGCAGCAGTTGAGCCATCGGCTTGCCTACAATGTTGGAACGACCGATCACAACCGCATCCATACCCGACAACGATCCGTGATGGTCGCGCAGCATCATCAGGCAACCCAGTGGCGTACAAGGCACCATGGATTTCTGACCAGTGCCCAGCAGGCCCACATTCGAGATATGAAAACCGTCAACATCCTTGGCCGGGTCGATGGAATTGATAACCAGGTCTTCGTTCAGATGCTTGGGAAGTGGCAGCTGCACCAGAATACCATGCACGGCCGGATCATTGTTAAGCTTGTCGACCAGCGCCAGCAGGTCCTCTTCGGAAGTGTCCGCATCCAGCTTGTGCTCGTACGAGTTCATGCCGACCTCGACGGTCATCTTGCCCTTCGATCGAACATAGACCTGGCTGGCCGGGTCTTCGCCCACCAAAACCACGGCCAAACCGGGCGTGATGCCGTTTTCTTCTTTCAACTTCGCAACCTGATCGGCCACTTGCGCGCGTACTGTACCGGCAAAGGCCTTACCGTCGATAACCTGAGCTACCATCCTTTGATCCCTTCTATCAAAAAGCGGATCGGGCGCAGATGCGCCCGGTCATTCAGTCAGGGCCGAGCACGCGTTCCTCGCGAGCGATCGACCAGTCAATCAATATGCGCCAAAGTTGTTCGGCCAATTCTGGGTCCATCCCCAAGTCACCGGAACTTTCGCGCACGCGCTGCACCACTTCTTCGACGCGATCCGGAATTCGGGCAGGAAGGCCCTCGCCGGGTTTCAGCTCGGATGCGCGGTCAATGTACGCTGCGCGCATCACCAACATTTCGATCAATTGGCGATCAAGCTTGTCGATCTGAGCCCGCAGGTCCTGCATGGATTGACAGTCTTGCGGAGGTGTCAGAGTGGGCATTTTGATCTCCTCGTGGCCCGGGGATTCCCCGGACCACGAGATGTCCTATTCAGCAGCTTAGAACAAGCCCTCGATCTCACCTGCGTCATTGAGGCAGATCGATTCTGCGGCGGGTTTGCGCGGCAGGCCGGGCATGGTCATGATTTCACCGCAAACAACCACGATGAAACCGGCACCGGCGGACAGGCGAACCTCGCGCACCGGAACCGAGTGGCCGGTGGGTGCGCCGCGCAGTGTCGGGTCGGTCGAGAACGAGTACTGTGTTTTCGCCATGCAAACCGGCAGGTTGCCGTATCCGGCCGCTTCCCAATCACGCAGCTGGTTGCGGATCTTGTTGTCGGCCAGAACTTCGTCAGCGCGGTAGATGCGCTTGGCGACGGTTTCGATTTTCTCGAACAGCGACATGTCGTCCGGGTAGATCGGCGAGAAGTTCGCAGAACCGCCATCGACGATCTCGACAACTTTCTCGGCCAGTGGTGCCGAGCCTTCCGAGCCCAGTTCCCAGTGACGCGACAGGATCGCTTCAACGCCATGCTCACCGCAATAGTCTTTCACGGCCTGCACTTCGGCGTCGGTGTCGGTGACGAAATGGTTGATGGCAACCACGACCGGAACACCGAACGATTTCACGTTTTCGATGTGACGGCCAAGGTTGGCACAGCCTGACTTGACGGCATCGACGTTTTCCGCACCCAGATCGGCCTTGGCAACGCCACCGTTCATCTTCATCGCGCGTACGGTGGCAACCAGAACGACTGCCGACGGAGCGATGCCTGCCTTGCGGCACTTGATGTTCATGAACTTCTCGGCACCCAGATCGGCACCAAAGCCTGCTTCGGTCACGACGTAGTCGGCAACTTTCAAAGCGGTCTTGGTCGCGATGACCGAGTTACAGCCATGCGCGATGTTGGCGAACGGGCCGCCGTGGACGAAGGCCGGGTTGTTTTCCAGCGTCTGCACCAGGTTCGGCTGCATCGCGTCTTTCAGCAGAACGGTCATTGCGCCTTCTGCCTTGATGTCGCGGCAATAGACCGGCGTACGGTCGCGGCGGTAAGCGACAATGATGTCACCCAGACGCTTTTCCAGATCCTGCAGGTCGTTGGCCAGGCAGAGGATCGCCATAACTTCCGACGCCACGGTGATGTCATAGCCAGCTTCGCGCGGGAAACCGTTCGACACACCGCCAAGCGAGCAGGTGATCTGACGCAAGGCACGGTCGTTCATGTCAACCACACGGCGCCATACGACGCGGCGCATGTCGATCTTCTGCTCATTACCCCAATAGATGTGGTTGTCGATCATGGCCGACAGCAACGAGTGGGCCGAAGTGATGGCGTGGAAGTCACCTGTGAAGTGCAGATTCATCTCTTCCATCGGAACAACCTGAGCAAAGCCGCCGCCTGCAGCGCCGCCCTTCATGCCGAAGTTCGGGCCAAGCGAGGCTTCGCGAATACAGATCATCGCGTTCTTGCCGATGCGGTTCAGACCGTCGCCCAGACCCACGGTGGTGGTGGTCTTGCCTTCACCCGCAGGTGTCGGGTTGATCGCGGTCACCAGGATCAATTTGCCGTCTTCACGGCCCTGAACCGAATTGATGAAGTCCTGGCTGACTTTGGCCTTGTCATGGCCGTAGGGCAGCAGATCCGCAGATTCGATGCCGATTTTTGCACCGATTTCCTGGATCGGTTTCTTGTTCGCCTCACGGGCGATTTCGATGTCGGATTTGTAGCTCATTGGGCAGGGTCCCTAATTGAATGCCGTGCGAAACCAACGCAGAACGTCGGCGCTGGATAACCCATACCGTTGTGTACAATTTTGATGGATATGGATTCCGACATAATCGTGCCGTGAAACGGCGTGAGGGCAATTCAACGGTTTCGAATCGGAAACACCCAGCCGTTAAGGCGCCCATGCCCGTTGATCCGGAACGAACAGCGTCATCCGGTCACCCAACTTAACCACGCCTGGCCTTTCTATCCATGCCGTAACACCGCGCCGGTCCCTCGCCGCAGGCTTGAAAGCGGCACCATGGCCGGGCCAATCCGCTTCGATCTCTTTTCCCGGCAATACGCAGGGGCGGTTCTCCATATCCACGGTGATTGTCAGGCCATCAGCTACCTGCAATCGCGAAGAAGGTGGGATATGCGTCAAATCTGGAATACCGCGCAATACGATGCTGGCCCCCAAATAAGACGGTTCCAACCGGCTCAGTTCCATGTCGTTGGCAATGGCTTCGATTTCTTCGGCCGATAGCACGGATAGCTGGCGGACATTCCGGATTTCAGTTCCCTGGGGATAAAGGTCCTTCACTCTGACACAGGACCTGCGGTTTACGCCTTCATGCCGGGCACCGCCATCGCCTGAGAAAGTCAGGTCGAGTTTTTCGACCGCGCAGGCACGTAAAGACCCACCGGTCGGGACATGACCTAGCCAGACGATTTCACCAGAAAATTCTGTTTTTTTGAGCACCGGCATTTCTTGATCACTTCCAGTTTTGACAGTCACGAATGGCTTTCGCAGCACACACTTATCCGGAGCAGGATGTCTGGCGGTAACCAGTGCGCGGCTGAGTCATCTCAAGATTTTCTATAAATCAAATCGCCAGAATCGCAGTTATGACAAAGCCAAGCTCCATCATTTCTTCATCAACGATCAAGCCAAATTCCAAACAGAACCAAACTTCAGCCCACAAAGGGTGTCACCGGTGTTCTGACGCCCGTCAGAACACCTAGACTAACGAGATCTTGCCGAAACTCAGCTCGGGTGCGGTGAACATATTATGATGAGCACATACCTGCTTTTCAGTGCTTTTTTGGAATGCAGCTGCCGCATAGAAATTGCAGACGTAAGCAACCACCGGAAAACCAGATACGACAAAGGCCGGAGTTGTACCCCGACCTTTGTATTTCAGTCTATCGTGACGATCCAGAGCTCAACCTGTCGGTTCGGGCTCCATGCCACCCTCTGGAGGGGTCTTTTTGGCTTTGGTCTTGGGGATTGCCGTGACGCTTGGCGCGTTGCCTTCATCCGGGCTGTCGCCCTCATCATCGCCCTCGTTGGGCGACTCACCATTCATGACGCGTTTTATCTCGTCACCGGTCAGCGTCTCATATTCCAGCAGGCCTTGCGCCAGACGCTCCCAACTTTCGTTCTGTTCAGTCAGGATCTGGTACGCTCGCTCATAACCCTGTTGAATCAGTCGCTTGACCTCTTCCTCGATCAGTTCTTTTGTGTGCGCCGAAACCGAGAAACCAGCGGTATTGCCAGAATATCCATCATGCGCTTCGGCATAATCAATATTGCCGACTTTGTCCGACATACCCCAACGCATCACCATCGCGCGCGAAAGCTGGCTGGCCTGCATGATGTCGCCGGCGGGGCCGTTCGACACGTGGTCTTCACCGTATTTTATCACCTCGGCCGCTTTACCGGCCATTGTCATAGCCAGCTTCTGCTCACACTCATCACGGTGATAGTTCAGGCGATCCATCTCGGGCAACGATACGACCATGCCCAGCGCACCACCGCGCGGGATGATCGTCGCTTTGTAGACCGGATCACACAGCGGTAGGCTCAGGCCGACAACAGCGTGGCCTGCCTCGTGATAAGCGGTCTTTTCTTTCTGGTCCTGGGTCAGCACCATCGAGCGGCGCTCGGCCCCCATCATCACCTTGTCCTTGGCATTCTCGAAATCTTCCATGGTGACAAAGCGACGGCCCACGCGGGCGGCCATCAGCGCGGCCTCGTTCACGAGGTTCGCCAGATCGGCACCCGAGAAACCAGGCGTACCACGCGCGATGATGCGCAGATCGACATCGGGGCCCAGAGGCGTCTTGCGCGCATGTACGCCCAAAATCTTCTCACGGCCTTTGATGTCGGGATTGCCAACAGTGACGTTTCGGTCAAACCGGCCCGGACGCAGCAGAGCGGGGTCCAAAACGTCCTTACGGTTGGTGGCCGCCAGGATGATCACACCTTCGTTGGCCTCAAACCCGTCCATCTCGACCAGAAGCTGGTTGAGGGTCTGTTCGCGCTCATCATTACCCCCGCCATAGCCTGCGCCACGATGGCGACCCACGGCGTCGATCTCGTCGATAAACACGATACACGGCGCGTTCTTCTTGGCCTGTTCGAACATGTCACGGACGCGGGACGCACCTACACCGACGAACATTTCCACGAAATCCGAACCAGAAATGGTGAAGAACGGCACACCTGCCTCACCTGCAATCGCACGGGCCAGCAGCGTTTTACCGGTACCCGGAGGGCCAACAAGCAGCGCACCTTTGGGAATCTTGCCGCCCAGACGCGAGAATTTCTGCGGATTGCGCAGAAATTCCACGATCTCTTCCAGTTCTTCCTTGGCTTCGTCAATGCCGGCCACGTCGTCAAAGGTCACGCGGCCATGCTTTTCGGTCAGCATCTTAGCCTTGGACTTACCAAAGCCCATCGCGCCGCCTTTGCCACCGCCCTGCATCCGATTCATGAAATAGATCCAGACACCGATCAAAAGCAGGAAGGGAAGAATGCTGAGGATGAACGTCTGGAACCCGGACTGCTGCTGCTTTTCGGCACGTACAGGAATGTTCTTGTCGATCAGCAGCTTTGTTACTTCAGCATCGCTGGGCTTGATCGTGACATAGTCGCGATTGTCGCTGGTGCGATACCGAATCTGTTCGCCATCAAGCGTCACATTGGTGACGTCTCCGGCATCCACGGCGCTGACGAATTCGGTATAGGTTCTTTCGTTGCTCTGAAGCGTTCCACCCGATCCGCTGAACAAATTGAACAGTGCAAGAATCAACAGGAACAGAACAACCCAGAAGGCGATGTTACGAGCGTTGCCCAAGGAAAATCTCCCAAAAGGTTTCGACAGATGGGGATCTGTCGGTTGCTTCTTAAAATAGAGATGATTGTAGCAGGTTCAATGCGATAAAATCGAAGTGTAAAACTCGGGCCGTTCGGGCGGGGCATCTACGTGCCATTTATTGGGAAAACCGGCCAGCGGCGCAGCCAACAGAGTTTCATTGACCCAAACTGCAGGTGTGGACAAAAGAGCAGCGCGGGGTTTGCCTGCCTCACGCCAGCCCTCAAGCTGCACGATACCGTCTTCGCCCAACGCCCGAATCCTAGTTTCTTTGGTCGCCGGGCCGGTCACGATCCAGCGCTTATCCCACAACTGACCGGGGCGTACCGTTTGGTCGGTTAAAGCGTTTAGCTCTCTGCAAATCCACGATTTTTTACCTTCGGGAATCAGAATGCAGCCACCAATCGTGAAGGTTTGACCCAGCGAAAGCGCCAGAAGTGCATTTTGAACCGCGCTTTGGCGCGGCGCGTACTCACCGCCCGCGATCCACCCAATCGCAGCGATCAGAATACGGCGACGGATTTCTTCTGGTAGTTTGGCAAACCCATCACGATCAATACACAGGTCCCCGCCATCGACCTGTACAATCTGGCGGGCGGAGTCTTGCGCATATTGTGCCAAGGCTTCACGCGCTTGTGCCAAGTTTTCAGCCACGCGTGACAGAGTTTTTGCGGTTATCCCAATCTCGTCCAGCCCGGATAGGGCTGTACGGGCCTTAATCCGGTCGAAACGCTGGTCCTGATTCGATGGATCGTCGATCCAGGTGATATCTGCAGCCCGTAAGAAATCCCGCAGCCGCTCCCGGGTTGTCGACAGCAAGGGTCGCAGCAATTGAATACCGCTTTCCCGACGCACGGATGCCATTGCAGACAGCCCCGACACACCGGATGCACGCGCCAGACGCATCAGAACGGTTTCCGCCTGATCGTCAGCGGTGTGGCCCAGAGCAATCGCTTCAAGTCCTAATTCATCGGCCCACTGGGTCAGCAACCGATATCTGGCTCGCCGGGCTGCATCTTGCAGATTTCCGGTCCCGTCCCAGCCACCCCAATTGAGCGTTTGGTGCGGGATGCTCCATCGCTGTGCCAATTCCGAAACCGCCAAAGCCTCGGCCCCAGATTCAGGTCGCAGGCCATGATCCACCGTCGCAGCAAACAGCTCCACCCGCTCGTTTCGCGCAATCTCGGCCAGCAGGCGCAACAGCGCTGTCGAGTCGCTTCCTCCGGAGATCGCGACACCCAACCGCCGCGGCAGCAGATCGGGCAATCCTGCCCGAACTTCATCAACAAGAGTGTCGGCGTCGGAGGTCAAGAACAGCCCAATGATGCCATTTCCTGCGCAGCAGAGCTCGCCGGGGCCGAAGTTGGGAATCTAACCTCCACTTCGCCCAGCGTGATGCAGGCCTGATCGGTCTGTCCCAGTCGCCCCAGTGCTGCGCCAAGTTCAAACAACGCCTCGGGCGCCAAAGGACCTTCGGAGTCACCGGTGAAACTGGCCAGGAACGCCCGCGCCGCTTCGCGTGTATCTCCCATACCCTCAAGGGCCTGCCCACGTCGCAAATTGGCGCGCGGAGCAAGTGGGCTGCCGGGATAAGATTGGTCAAACTGTGAAAACAGGTTTGCCGCTGTCGGGAAATCGCCATCGGCCAGAGCCTGAGCTGCCGCGTCAAAGTCCGCCTGTTCGCCGACTGCGAGTTCGACCTGTTCAGAAGTCTCTGGAGTTGCAGGAGTAATAACCGCAGTGCCGTTCGCAGTATCTTCACCGCCCAGCGTACTGGTGGGCTCACCAGAGATTTCGCATCCCGCTTCAAGTTCGCAAAGTCGGAACTCCATGTCGCCAATCCGATTTGTGCCATCGGTGACAATGTTCTGCACGCGTTGGCTCAATTGTTCAGTCTGGCGCGTCAAACGCTGTAGCTCGGCCTCGATCGCGTCCACCCGCTCCAGTATCGAACTACCCGACAGGTTCGGCGACGGCGAGCCGGTTGTCGAGAACTCGCGCTTTAGCCGCTGGATTTCCACGTGCAGCACCGTCAGTTCCTGCCGGATATCGGCCAGTGTCTGCTGATCCTGCGCCTGAGCCACACCAGCGGCAGATACAACCGCCGCTAGAACCAAACCTGCAATTCGCATCGTCTTACCCCGTGGTTGAACCCGTCAGCACTGTCACAGCGCGGCGGTTCTTAGTATAGCATTCCTCGGTACTGCAAATCTCGATTGGGCGTTCCTTGCCAAAGCTGACGGTTTGCAGACGGTTACCAGCAACACCGCGCGAGATCAGGAATTCACGAGCCGCGTTTGCCCGTCGCGCACCCAGCGCAAGGTTGTATTCTCGCGTTCCCTGCTCATCTGCGTGTCCCTCAATTGTGGCCACGTAATCTGGGTTGGCCAACAGCCAATCCGCCTGGCCCTGCAGGGTCGTCTGCCCTGCCGGCGACAATGTCGACTGATCCACGGCAAACAGCACGCGATCCCCGACAGTCTGCTGGAAGTAAGCTGGCGAACGCGGGTCGCTTGGTGATCCCGGAACCAGAGCACCGCTGCCGCCCGGACCGCCTCCGCCTAAAGCCGAAGGGTCGTTGTTCGTACAGGCGGCGATCAGGGCCAACGCGCCCACCGCCGCGACTTTGCTCAGAAGGTTCATTTCAATGCCTCGTGTTCCGTTTTGTTTATTGTCGTCTCTCTAACACAGTGTGGGTTTCTTGTGAACTTTGCCGACCCGTTGCTTTAATTCAATTTTGCAGTGGTCCCCAGGACGGGTCGCTGCCACCGTCCGGCGTGCGGACCGGTCGCAGATTGCGTCCCGAGATATCGACCGAGTAGAGCGAAGACCGCCCGCTTGCACCCTGCGTTTCGCGCGTGAACATGATAACCCGGCCATTTGGCGACCAGGTGGGACCTTCATCCAGGAACGAAGCGGTCAGCAGACGCTCTTCGCTGCCATCAGTGCGCATGACACCGATATGGAACCGGCCCTTGTTTTGCTTCGTGAACGCGATCAGATCGCCGCGCGGCGACCAGACCGGAGTGCCGTAGCGGCCCTGACCGAAACTGATACGTGTCGCCTCGCCTCCGTTGGCTGGCATGACATAAAGCTGCGGCGTGCCCGAGCGGTCGCTTTCAAACACAATCTGGCTGCCGTCCGGGGAATAGCTGGGCGCGGTTTCGATTGCCGGTGTATTGGTCAGCCGCACGCTTTGCCCGGAAGCCAGATCCATCTTCCACAAATCCGTATTGCCGCCCTGTGTCAGCGAGTAAACGATCGAACTTCCATCAGGTGAAAACCGCGGAGAGAAACTCATCGTGCCTTCTTGCGTTTTCAGTTCCTGCGGTCGCACGCGGGCCACATCCATAACGTAAATACGTGGTTGGCCGGTTTCATAACTTGTATACAGCAACCGGTCTCCCGTCGGCGAGAAACGCGGAGCAAGCACGATCGCCGCGCTGTCCGTCAGGTACTGAACATTCGCACCGTCATAATCCATGATCGCCAGCCGCTTGCGCCGCTGATCTTTTGGCCCGCTTTCCGAGATGAATGCGACGCGGCTGTCGAAATACCCCCCCTCGCCGGTTATCCGGCTATAGACCTGATCGGCCACCTTATGCGCCATCCGCCGCCAACCATCTGTGGTGCCGGCAAATTGCAAGCCTGTGCCCAGCTCTTGTCCCGAGAATACGTCCCATACGCGGAAGCGCACCGTCAGCCGCTTGCCCGAGACGTTGACCGCCCCAGTAACCAGGGCCTGTGCATTGATCGCCTTCCAGTCGGCGAATTGGACCGGCGCGTCGAAACTGCTGACCCGGCTGATGAACGCATCCGAAGAGATTTCGCGAAACAACCCGGTTCCCGTCAGGTCCGCTACAACCACGCGCGAGATATCCTGCGCATATTGCGCCGCGGCCGCGCTGTCTGGCACGAAGTTCGGTACTGCGAAGGGCATCGGCTCGATGATCCCTTCGTCGATTTCCAGACGCAGCGGTCCGCTTTGGGCGTAAACTGGTGCCGCCAGAAGAGAAAGGCCAACAAAGAGGCTGGTCAGAAGTTTCATCATTTGATCCGCATCCTCTCGGGATTGAATGTAATCTCAATATCCTGCCATTGCGCGTATTTGTCAGCAGGCAGAGTGTATCCTTTGGCACCACAGCGCAAAATCGCCCGCCGAGCCGCGTCGAAAGCCTGTTTTTCGGCGCCGGCCGACCCGCCGGAACTGTCCAGCAACCTGAGGCTGCCACCAATCACTTTGCCGTCTCGAGACAGCGAAAAACCAACGACAACAACGGTCTGCAAAGCGTCGGTCGACAGCGACCCGACATTCCAGCAGCGAGACACGGCCAACCGCATCGCGTCTTTCTCGCCGCTGGTCAGAGGCGGGCCGGAGGGCTCGCTGCCCTGGCCCAGTGCCTCAGCCAGCGCATCATCAATGGCCTGCTGGTTGTTTTGATCTGGTTCTTCCGCGGGCTCTGCTGTTTCTGCAACCTCGGGCTGGGCCGGTGGCTGCGGACGACTGGGGCGTGTGCGCGGGCGTGGTGATGTAAGGGGCGACGTTTCGTTTGTCTCTTCTGCCTCGGTCACAATCTGGTCGGTGGCCTCTTCCGGAGCCGTCTGATCCTGTTGTTCCTGTTGGGTCTCGGCCCCCTCATCCAACGACACTGGTGGAGTTTCAACGTCATCCGGCTTCACGTCGAGTGGAGGCGGCGCGACAGGTTCCGGGGCAACCCTGTCCACTGGTCGTGGTTGTGCCTCGGGGCCGGGCGGCACTGGCAACACCGCGACCTCTGGATCGGGTTGTTCCAAAGTCGGTGGTTCTTCGACCAGCTCTGGTTCAGGAGCTATTTCGACTGCTTCCGGCTCGGTCTCGGCATCAGGCTCGTCGGGAGTGACAGTTTCCGGGCTCGGCTGCACCTCATCAGTCGGTTGTGGTGCGTTGATTTCATCCTCGGGCTCTTCGGGTTGCTGAAGGTCGGCGGGGGGTGTCGGAACCTGTGGCGCTTCTCGCTGCGCGCTCAGAGCTGCAAATTGCTCAGCTGAAATCACGGAAACATCCTGCACGGCCATCGGCAGAGGCTCGGACCGGAACGTCCCGCCAAATAACGCCCAGCTGATCAGACTGACATGCGCAATCGCCGAAATTTTGGTGCCGGTCTCCACCGTGCGGCCTCACTCTCCACCATCGTCCAGCGTCGGCCCGCCGGTGTCAGTGACAAGACCTACATTGAAAAACCCACCCGCATTCAGCGCGCCCATCACCTGCATTACCTGAGCGTATGGGATTGCGCCGTCGGCCCGCAGGAAAACGCGGTCGCTGCTGCGTTCCGCTGCTATCGCACGCAATTTGCCAATCAATTCTTCGCGCAACACGTCCGTCGTTTGGATCTGTACCCGCCCATCGGCGGTAAGGGTCACGGTCAACGGTTCTTCGCTGTCGCCGGGCAAGGCACTGGCGGCGGTTTTGGGCAGGTCTACTGGCACGCCGACCGTCAGCAAGGGGGCGGCCACCATAAAGATGATCAGGAGAACCAGCATCACGTCGACAAAAGGTGTAACGTTAATCTCGGCCATCGGCTGCGCGCGACCGCGCCGACGTCCACGTCTGCGCCCGTTATCGCCCGAGGATTGCTGAACCGCTGCGCCCATATCAGCTGTCCAACTGCCGCGACAGGATGGTGGCGAATTCGTCCGCAAACGCCTCGTATCCGTTCACGATACGATCACTATCCGCACTGAGCTTGTTGTAGAAGATCACCGCCGGGATCGCGGCCAGCAATCCCAGACCCGTGGCAAGCAGCGCCTCGGCAATACCGGGCGCAACAACAGCGAGGTTGGTGTTCTGCTGTTCCGCAATTTCAATAAAGGCATTCATTATGCCCCAGACGGTTCCGAAAAGGCCGATAAACGGCGCGGTTGAGCCGACCGTGGCCAGAATGGGCAATCCTTTTTGGAGAGTTTCAGCCTCTTTGGCGATTGCGACGTCCATCGAGCGATCTATCCGCGCCGTGGCACCGGCGATCAATCCGCCATCGGTTCGATGCGACCTGCGCCATTCGATCATACCCGAGGCAAAGATCTTTTCAGAACTGCCGTCCGGCTGTGTCCCAATTTGTTCAAATAGCTCATCCAGCGGGTTGCCGGACCAGAAAGATTCATCAAAAACCAGCGCCTCGCGCCGCGCGGCACGATAGTTGATCAGTTTCTGGACGATGATTGCCCAGGACCAGAAGGACGCGATCACGAGGATCAGCATTACGATCTTGACGATAAATGTCGCACGGGCAAACAGCCCCCACATGGAGAAATCGATCTCCTGCGCCAGCGCCAGCGTTTCAGCTTCCATGAACCTGCTCTTTGTTTTTGCCTGACAGCCATTTGGCCTTGTTTTGCCAAACGCTAGCGCAGATGGTCATGAAAAGCCAACAGAACCACCCCGGCAGGGCAATTTGTTACAGCAATGCGCGAATCTCTGCCGGAAGACGGACTGGTTTACCCTGACTGTTCATACACACGGCGGTGACAACAGCGCGAAACACCTCGGTCTCGCCCCGTTTTACCAATTGCGACATGGTCAATCGAACACCCGAGACCGCGACCACATTCGTTTCTATCGTCAACTCGTCATCGAACCTGGCAGAGGCCAGATAGTCCGCCTCGATCCGGCGCACGACCCAGACGATACCGGCATCCCGCATCGCGTTCTGATCGTTCCCCAGCTCGCGAACCCATTCCGATCGCGCGCGTTCGATGAACTTGAGGTAATTCGCGTGATAGACCACGCCGCCCATGTCGGTATCTTCATAGTAAACCCTGACAGGGAAGACATGTGTCACAGAGGCTGCTCCAATCTGGCAAACAGGCGCAACGCATGGGATGGGTCCTGTGCCGCGCCCGGCAGAACCGGATCGTAGGCTGCGCGGACCAGCGCGGCAATATCCGGCCGCAGGATCGTCGCGTCACCTGCAATAGCAAGCGGAGATTTGTTACGAAATGCGGTTTCCGACCATAAAAGGATAGTCTGAACCACTTGGCTAAGAGCCAGTGTCTCGGCTGGAATCTTGGACAGTTCCTTGTCCATCCTAAGGAAAACAAAGGCTGCGCGGATGGCACCGTCTTCCTCGAAACGGAAGATGCGGTATTGGTTGGCATCTGCTGAAAGCAAACGGTCCACCAAAGGCCCAAGGTCTGGGATCAGGCGATCCAAATCAGGTACACTGAGCAGCTCATTCCAGTCCCTGAAAAAGAAGACCATACAATTGGCGCCCAGTTCCGGATCGGTTTCGGCCATCTTGTGGCCTGCCAGAGTGACTACTGCCTCGAACGCACCCTTGACGGTTGCCAGCGTCTCATCCTCAATCCCAAACACGATCGGCACTATTGGCCGCCCCCAGCGCGCAAACAAAAATTCACCGCGTTCGCGCGTGAACATCGCTTCGATCTCGTCCGGTGTCACGCCAACCCCTTCATCTTTTCGACAATACTCTCACCGAAGGCATAAAAAATCCGGGCGGCGGCTTCAACCAAACAGATCGGTTTGCCTTTTGGGGGCCGCCATGCCCAGATGCGTCCACGCCTTTTGTGCCAGCATGCGTCCGCGTGGGGTCCTCTGGATCAAACCCTGCTGCAACAAGAAGGGCTCAATCACTTCCTCAAGAGAGTCGCGACTTTCCGATAACGCTGCCGACAGGGTCTCGATCCCCACCGGGCCACCGGCATAGTTCTCGGCGATCAGCTTCAGATACCGCCGATCCGCACCGTCCAGCCCAAGATGGTCCACCCCCAACCGGGTCAGAGCGCCATCTGCAAGATCTCGCGTGATGCGCCCATCTCCTTCGACGATGGCAAAATCGACAACACGGCGCAGCAGGCGCCCGGCGATCCGGGGCGTTCCGCGCGACCGCCGCGCGATTTCGCGCGCACCATCATCATCGGCAGGTGCGCCCAGTTTGCGCGCATTGCGGGTGACGATCTCGTGCAACTCGTCGACCGTGTAAAACTGCAAGCGCGTCGGAATGCCAAACCGGTCGCGCAAGGGCGTGGTCAGCAATCCCATCCGCGTTGTTGCCCCAACGAGAGTAAAAGGCTGCAACTCGATCCGTACTGTTCGCGCCGCAGGGCCCTCACCGATCACCAAATCGAGCTCGAAATCCTCCATCGCCGGGTACAGCACCTCTTCGACCGCTGGGTTCAGGCGGTGAATCTCGTCGATGAACAGAACATCACGCGTTTCCAGATTGGTCAGGATTGCCGCCAGATCCCCCGCCTTGGCCAGAACAGGCCCAGAGGTCATGCGGAAATTCACCCCAAGTTCGCGCGCCATAATCTGCGCCAATGTGGTTTTGCCCAAACCCGGGGGACCATGAAACAGCGTGTGATCCATCGCCTCGCCCCGCTGCCGAGCAGACTGGATGAAGATGCGAAGATTGGCACGCGCCTCGGCCTGACCGATGAATTCATCCAGCCCCTGAGGGCGCAGCGCGCGGTCATTGTCTTCAGGTAAAGGCTCAGGGCGCAGGGCAGGATCGGCATCAACCATTCATTCAGCCTTTCGGGGCCAGTAGTTTCAACGCAGCGCGAATTAGGTCAGCTTCCCCCGCATCCGGCAAGTTTGCCGCCGCCTCCGCCACGGCTGACGCCGCATCAGAGGGGCCGTACCCCAAGTTCGACAAGGCCGACAACGCCCCCGCCGAAGCTGCCGCTGCACCCGAAGCCGGTTTGGCCTGACCTCTGGGTGCCGGTGCCGGTTCTGCCGGTTCGACGACATCCAGTCCAGGGCCATCCATAGCATCGCTCACTGTGCCCCCCATGGCCATCACGCCCGGCGCCTTGTCCTTAAGGTCCAGTACAATCCGCTGTGCGGTCTTCGGACCGACCCCTTTGGCGGCCTTGACCGCCCCCCAATCGCCCAGCGCGATCGCCCGGCTAACGCCCTCCGGTCCAAGTGCGGAAAGAATGGCCAGCGAAACCTTGGCGCCGACACCTTGCACCGAACACAACAACCGGTGCCATTCCTTCTCGACCAGTGACAGGAACCCATAGAGCTGCATCAGGTCTTCGCGCACGACCAAGTCTGTGTAAACCGATACCGCCTCACCCGCGCCGGGCAGTGCGGCCATGGTCCGGTTCGAACAGTAAACGATATAACCGACACCCCGAACGTCGATTAGCACATGATCCGCTGCGCGATAGTCCAGCCGTCCTGTTAGTTTTCCGATCATGCCCGCACCTCTTTCACTCGCGCCCGTTGCGTCTTGCCGTAATAGGCGTGGCAGATCGCAATCGCCAGAGCGTCCGCTGCATCCGCGCCTTTGGGTTGACATCCCGGCAATTGCAGCTTGACCATGTGAAGGACTTGCTCTTTCTCGGCATGTCCAACACCGACCACGGTTTTCTTAACCCGGTTCGGCGCGTACTCCCCCACGGGCAACCCGGCCTGCGCCAATGTCAGCAGCGCAACACCGCGCGCCTGACCCAGTTTGAGCGTCCCCGCCCCATCTTTGTTGACGAATGTCTGTTCGATCGCGGCCTGCTCAGGCAAATACTCAGCTATAACTTCGACGATCTGATTGTGCAGCGATAAAAGCCGCTCACCTAAATCGTCCCCGTCCGATTTGCACAATCCATTCGAAACGTGGCTCAGACGGCTGCCATTTGATTCGATGACGCCCCATCCCAGGGTCCTAAGCCCCGGATCAATGCCCAGAATTCGCATGTTTTGCCTCGGCCTGCTCGGGTTTTATTGATCTTTTTTATCGATTAGCACGAAACATGAACATTTTCCAAGCGAATTGACTTTACGCCTAAAAACGACACGACTGTCTTGCTCGCGACAAAGTGGATTGTTTTCGACACCGAATGGTCCGGAAGCGACCTGTTTCATGAACGTATTTTCATCAATAATTTAAGGGTTTTTCATCAACTGGGAGCGTTGCAAAAACTGCATAGGACACATGCAAAAACTGCTATTGCGCGGGCAATACGACATCACTAGATGCCGCTCAGATCTCAAGATCAGAGTTTAACACAAACCAGAAGGAAACAGGATATGGCTGCACTGGACACTACCCGCATCGCAACCACTGGCTCAATCGGCCTCGTTGGCCGTATCGGCGCATTTTTCGTATCGGCAGTAAACGCCGTTGTGGAATGGAACGACGCCCGCGTTACCCGCAACGCGCTGAACGTTCTGACAGATCGCGAGCTGGAAGATATCGGCCTGTGCCGTGGTGACATCGACGTTGTCGCTGAAGGCCGCCGGTAAGACTAATTAAGCTACCACTCACACGCCCCTCTCCTTCCTCCCGGTGGGGCAAGAAAGAACACCGCATGCCACTTGGCCTGCGGTGTTTTTTTTATTCCCTTAGGAGGAGCGTCGGGGAGATCAGTACCAAATATTGACTATCTGTACCGACAGGAACTCGGATACCGGATCAATCTGCATGATCCAGGCACCGGCTTTTTCTACAGAGGTCCCCGCATCCAGGCTATCCACGCGGTTCTGATACGTTGATGCCCCGAGATGGAACAGTAAAAACGCCTTAAACGCGAAAAAACCAATCAATGCGAGAAACAGAACCCGCACCGGAATTGCTGACCGCACACGCTGCGGCTTCATCACAACCAATCCGTCCGATCGCATGGACGCGCGATACCCGCGATTGAGTTTCTTGTGTTTCTTGGTCAGTCGCGTCACGCGCTGATCGAATTCAAGTTGTTTTCCAGTCATGGCAGCCTCCGAAAACCGCCCCCCGATTGCATCCAATAACGCTAGGTACAGAATGCGACAAAAGCGTGGCGAATCTCCAGAAAACTCCCGTAAATGGCCCAATTTTAGCCCTGTTTCGTTAAGATTAGCGTCGTCCACTCACCAATTTCGCCCCTTCGGGCCAGATTGAACCCATTTTGAGAATAAACTGACAGCACGTCATCCGCCTGTTCGTTCAGGATTCCAGACAGAATCGCCTGTCCTCCTGCGCGCAAATTTTCCGATATTTCAGGAGAGAGTGCGACAAGTGGGCCCTTCAGGATATTGGCAAAAATTAAGTCATAAGGCGCATGAGATTGCAGGTCAGGATGATCGAAACCGGCAGCTTCGACGCAGCGAACCGCGTCCGCCATACCGTTTGCCTTCAAGTTGGCTTCGGCCACGTCGACGGCAACCTGATCTATGTCACTAGCCAGGATATCCCCTTCCCACACCCGTGCAGCGGCCATGGCCAGAACGGCAGTACCACAGCCGATATCGGCCACTTTGCTTGCCGAAAACCCTTGGTCCAGCAGCCAGTCCAACGCCTTGAGGCACCCAAGCGTTGTCCCATGGTGCCCTGTGCCAAAGGCCATCGCGGCTTCGATCAGCAACGGGATACGCCCTTCGGGCAGCTTGTCGGCATCATGACCGCCATAAACAAAGAACCGGCCTGCTTCGACCGGAGCCAACTCGCGGCGGACATGAGCCACCCAGTCGGTTTCGGGCAATTCGGATACTACAAACGGTTTGGCCTCGAACGCTGCTGCCAGCACCGCCAACGCGGTTTCATCCGGGGCTTCAGTGAAGTAGCCACCAACTTCCCAAAGGCCCGACCCATCTTCGATATCGAACACGCCCACTCCGGTGGGTTCGGGGTCAAGCCGCTCCATCGCTTCACCCAACCCCTCAGCAGCGGTTTTGCCGGTCAAGGTGGTCAGCGCGGTAAATGTGGGCATGGAGGCCTCCTGTCTAAGATGCTTCAGCGCCTAGGGCGACGGGCCGCCAAGGTCAAGCTTCAGCACTTATTCAGCAGGAGCAGGCGCGTATTTCGACAGGATCGTTTCATTGCCGGGCTCAGGGTGGCGCGGAATCAGAAAGGAGAGCGTTAGTGACACCAGCGCCATCAAAGCCGCCAATCCGAAAACGGCACCAGGCGACAGAACCCACAGCAATCCCAGCAATGCGGGCAGGAACACCGCCGCAATATGATTGATGGTAAAGGCGACGGCAGCAGTCGGCGCTATATCTGCCGGATCGGCAATTTTCTGAAAGTATGTCTTAAGGGCCAGCGCCAGCGCAAACAGCACATGGTCGATTACATAAAGGATCGCCGCTAAAAGCACGCCCCAACCGAACCAGTAGATGCCGCCATAGGCCGCAAAAACAATGGCCAAACCGGTATACTCGAAGATCAGCGTGCGTCTCTCGCCAAACCGTGCAACCGCTTTACCCAGCAGAGGGGCCGCCAGCATATTGATCATCAGATTGATCAGATAGAGGCTTGTGAGTTCGTGCACCTCGAATCCAAATTTCTCGACCATCATGAAGCCCGCAAAGACAACAAAGATCTGTCGCCGTGCTCCGGCCATGAATTGCAGCGCGTAGTACAGCCAGTAGCGGCGGCGCAGAATAAGTTTCTTGGTCTGTGGTGTTGGGGCATCGAATTGCGGATATGCGAACAAACAGAACAACGCCAAAAGGGCGGTCACACCGCCAGCAGCCATGAATACAGTATTATAGGACAGATCAAATCGATCCCAGGTCAGCACGATCAACCCATAGACCACTGCGGTGGCTGCAGATCCCATGGCTACCAGCCAACCCAAAACTTGCGGCGCCCGGTCCTTAGGCAACCATTGCAGTTGCAGCGATTGGTTCACTGTTTCGTAATAGTGAAAGCCTATCGAACTGAACAACGTTACAAAAAGCAAACCGCCCAAACTGGGGAACCACGCGGTCACGGCTGTAGCCACGCCCAGCATCATAAGTGAGATCATCGCCAGCACCTGTTCTCGGATGAACAGGATCACTGCGATCACGCCAATCGCCAAAAACCCGGGAATTTCGCGTACAGTGTGCAACAAGCCGATGTCGGCGCCATCGAAGCTCGCAACTTCAATGACAAAATTGTTTAGCAGCGCACTCCAGGCGTTGAACGCAATAGGCATGGTCAACGCCATCACGAACAAGAGCGTGATAGGACGGCGCCAGACCGGAAGGCTCTGCGCTTCTGAGAGCGGCATGGGTTTCAACATGAGAGTCCTCTACGCCCATTTCGTTATTTTGGCGAGAGGAAAGCCTGCAACGCACAAGGTCTCTGCATTGATGCAGAGTTTAGTAAAAGCTCTGCGGATCAATATCTACCGTCAGACGGATATCGCCTTTGAGGCGTAAAGGTGCGATCCAACGGGCAATAGCATCCTGAATGGGCGCGCCCTTTGGGGCTTTGACCAGCAGCCGGACCCGGTGTCGCCCGCGTATTCTCGCGATTGGAGCCGGAGCCGGGCCAAAAACCTGTGCGCCAACCTCGCGAAGCGAAGTGTCGTTTCGGGCCATCGAATTACCGATATCAAAAACAGGTCCAACTTCCGGACCCGATAGGACGATCCCGGCCATGCGACCAAAAGGAGGAACACCTGCAGCTTGTCTGCCAGCGGCTTCGGCTTTCCAGAACCCTTCTTCGTCGCCCGACAAGATCGCGCGGATGACAGGATGTTCCGGCTGGAAAGTCTGCAAAAGCGCCTGCCCCGGCTTATCCGCACGACCCGCGCGTCCGGCCACCTGTCGCATCAATTGAAATGTCCGCTCCGCTGCGCGGAGGTCGGCCCCGTGCAAGCTGAGGTCTGCGTCAATCACGCCCACCAGCGTCAGATTGGGAAAATTGTGCCCCTTAGCGACCAACTGGGTTCCGATGACTAAATCCGCATCGCCTTCGGCGATCTCCTCGATCTTGGCTTTCAACGCGCGTGCAGACCCGAAGAGATCAGAACTGAGCATTGCAATCTTGGCCTCGGGGAATGTCGCCTCAGCCTCTTCGGCCAACCGCTCAATTCCCGGCCCGACTGGCGCCAGCTTACCTTCCACTTGGCAAGATGGGCACGCATCGGGCATCGGCTTGGTTTCGCCGCATTGATGGCACATCAGTCGTTTGAGAAACCGGTGTTCAACCATGCGTGCATCGCAATGATCACAGGCAATCTGTTCCCCGCACGCACGACACAGGGTAACAGGTGCATAACCGCGACGATTGATGAAAAGCAGCGATTGCTCGCCCTTCTCGATCCTTTGGCGAACCGCCTGCCGCAGAGAAGGAGAAATCCATGTCCCCGGTTGCATCTGTTCTGCGCGCATGTCGATCGGCTTCATTTCGGGCAACACAGCTGCTCCGAACCGCGAGGTCAGGTCAAGCCGTTCGTATTTGCCCGCCTCGGCATTGGCCCAGCTTTCCAGTGATGGTGTGGCACTGGCCAGAATCACCCGTGCCCTGCAAATCGCCGACCGCAGCACAGCCATATCCCGTGCGCTGTAATGCACGCCGTCCTCTTGCTTGTATGATGTGTCGTGCTCCTCATCGACCACGACCAATCCCAGGTTGCGAAACGGCAGGAACAATGCTGACCGCGCACCTATCACCATCTGCGCATCGCCCTGCCCGACCATGCGCCAGACTCGGCGGCGTTCGGTCATGGTCGCGCCCGAGTGCCACTCGGCCGGGCGTGCACCGAACCGCGCCTCGACCCGCGTCAGAAACTCAGCCGTGAGTGCGATCTCGGGCAATAGAACCAGCGCCTGACGCCCCATGCGCAATGCTTCGGCCACGGCCTCCAGATACACCTCGGTCTTGCCCGAGCCCGTCACACCCTTCAGCAGCGTGGTGCCATAATCCCCAGAGCGCTGGCCTTCCTGCAGTTTCGCAACAGCAGCTGCTTGATCGTCGGTCAAGGCTTTGCCCGGCAAGTCCGGGTCCAGATGCGGATAGGGCAAGTCCCTTGGACTGTCTTCCTCCCGCACTGCGCCTTGCTTGACCAACCCCTTGACGACCGAGGAGGTAACCCCGGCCTGTTCAGCAAGTTCCTTCAGTGTAAACGCCAACCCACCGTAATCGCGCAAAACCTCTAGCACACGCGTTCGGGCGTCGGTCATCCGGTCGGGTTCGCCATTACCCAGCCGATAGATCTTGCGCATCGACGGCGGATCGCTCAGTCCCGGCGCACGCGTCGCCAGACGCAGCATCGCAGGCATCGGCGTCAGCGTGTAATCTGCTACCTTACCCAGAAACAACTGCATCTCTTCGCGCATCGGCGCGACCTCAAGAACGCGGATTATCGACCGCGCCTTGCTCAGATCAAAGCCACCCTTCCCCGGCCCCCAAACCACACCCAGAACCTTGCGTGGCCCCAATGGAACCTCGACAAACGCACCAAGAAAGCACCCACCCTCGGGTGCTTTGTAATCCAGCGTTCGGTCCAGCGGCTGCGTTGTCAGCACCGAAACCAGCTCTCCTTGGTCGAAAAATCCGTTAGCGCTCACGGTATATCCTTCGCAGGGGGTTCCAGCATGGGTCTCTTTGAGGTAAAGCCATCCGCGACCAAGGCCAACCCATCAAAGGACTGCCCTCATGAAATTCTTCGTAGACACAGCCGAGATCGACGCCATCGCCGAACTGAACGATCTGGGCATGGTGGACGGCGTGACCACCAACCCGTCGCTGATCCTGAAATCGGGTCGTGACATTCTGGAAGTGACCAAGGAAATCTGTGATCTTGTCGACGGACCGGTTTCTGCCGAAGTTGTCGCGACCGAGGCGGACGACATGATCGCCGAAGGCCGCAAGCTGGCCAAGATCGCGCCGAACATCGCGGTCAAGGTGCCGCTCACCTGGGCTGGTTTGAAAACCTGTAAAACGCTGACCGACGAAGGTCAAATGGTCAACGTCACCCTCTGCTTCTCGACCAACCAGGCCATTCTTGCAGCCAAGGCGGGCGCGAGCTTCATCTCGCCCTTCATTGGTCGTCTGGACGACATCAACATGGACGGCATGGACCTGATCGCCGACATTCGTCAGGTCTACGACAACTATGGATTCGAAACCGAAATCCTGGCCGCGTCGATCCGCACCGTGAACCACGTAACCGACAGCGCCCGCATCGGCGCCGACGTTATCACCGCCCCACCTGCCGTGATCAAGAAGCTGGCCGACCACCCGCTCACCGACAAGGGCCTGGAAACCTTCTTGTCCGACTGGGCCAAGACCGGTCAGAAAATCCTCTGAACTGATTCACCACCGCGCGGCGCCAACAGGCTCCGCGCCCGGCCCACCTGAAAACCCTAATCCAATTATGGTTATTCAGGTGGGAGTCTATGCTGCCACAACACGCAACGAAATCCACTTTTGCGTGCATTTTTCCGAAGGAAATTCCGGCACAACATGCTATAAACCGCCAAAACAAAAAATAACCGGACGGGACATGAGCAGTAACTCGACACTCAAGGACAATCTCCGCGCCGCCATTCTGGCCGAACCGGATACCATTCTGGACGACAGGGACCTGATGCAGGCGCTTGTGGCCGCAAATGAACAGGCCAGGGGCGAAAACATAATCGACCTGCGCGGCATTGCCATGAAGCGGCTCGAAGACAGGCTTGGTCGCCTGGAAGACACCCACCGATCAGTGATTGCTGCTGCCTATGAGAATTTGGCCGGTACTAATCAGGTCCACCGCGCAATCTTGCGCCTTCTCGAACCAGTCGAGTTCGAGGATTTTCTGCGCACGCTCGGCAACGAGGTGACCGAAATCCTGCGAGTGGACAAAGTTACCTTGATTCTGGAAACTACTGCAGTGCGTGACGATCCGGCGGTCGACAAGCTCGACGGTGTCCTGAAGATCGTCGAGCCGGGTTTTATCGACCGTTACCTGACGCACGACCGGAACACCCCGGCCCGCGAAATCACCCTACGCGAAGTTCACCAGCCTAACCGCCAGATCTACGGCAATCAGATCAATAATCTGCGATCCGAAGCCTGTCTTAAATTGAATCTGGGACCGGGTCGGCTGCCTGGAATGATCGTAATGGGTGCCAGGGATCCTCGTCATTTTACTCCGCAACTTGGAACCGACCTTCTGGCCTTCTTTGCTGGCGTCTTTGAACGTTCGATGCGCCACTGGCTGTCGTGAGCCTGATCTCCCCAGCCTGCCGCGACGCGCTTCAGCGCTGGCTGGACAGTTTGGGGGCTCTGGCTGGGCGGTCAAAGAACACTCAAAATGCCTATTGCAGCGATGTCACCGAATTCCTGTCGTTTATGACTTTGTACTACAGCGAACGACAGGGCCTGGCCGCGCTGGAACGTGTCACGGTAACCGACATGCGTGCCTGGATGGCAGATCAGCGCGCCTCTGACGTGGGCGCGCGGTCATTGGCGCGAAAGCTCTCGGCCGTCAAAAGCTTCTACCGCTGGCTGGCAGAGCGCGAGGGATTCGAGCCTACGGCCGTTCTGTCCACCCGCGCGCCGAAGTTCACCAAGAAGCTACCCCGCCCCCTCGCCGAAGATGCCGCCCGAGCCATGATCGAAACAGTCGAGGCGCAATCCACCTCGGATTGGGTTGCCGCGCGGGACGTTGCAGTCGTTACGATACTATATGGCTGTGGCCTGCGGATTTCCGAAGCCCTGTCCCTGAAAGGCGCCGATGCACCCCTGCCAGAAACGTTGAGAATTCTGGGAAAGGGCGACAAAGAACGGATCGTGCCTGTTTTGCCAGCCGCACAGGCTGCAGTGAATCGCTATTTGCGCCTTTGCCCTCACCCTCAAGCCCCAGATGCGCCCCTGTTTCGCGGTGTACGTGGTGGCGCTCTGAACCCAAGAGCCATTCAGGGCGTAATGGCCAAAGCACGGATGCAGCTGGGTTTGCCAGCTACCGCCACGCCGCACGCCATGCGCCACAGTTTTGCTACTCATCTGCTGTCCGCAGGAGGCGATCTGCGCGCGATACAGGAACTGCTGGGTCACGCTTCTCTTTCCACCACTCAGACTTACACCGCCGTGGATACCGCGCGGTTGATGGAAGTCTATAACCGCGCCCATCCCAAAGCGTGAGACTAGGTAAAATGCAAACAGTTTCGGGACACTTAGCTGTCAACCGGCTTTTTGCTTTGCATCTGCTTCACGCATCGTACATGACACCTGCATGACACTCAGATTCAAAGCGCTTGCCGTCCACCTGTTCACTGCCACAGGCGCCGTTTTCGCAATGCTGGCCATGCTGGCCGCCGTCGAGGAAAAATGGAGCCTCATGTATTTGTGGCTGGTGGTTTCTTTTGTCGTGGACGGTATCGACGGTCCTCTGGCCCGCCAGTATCACGTCAAAAAGAACGCGCCCGAATTCGACGGCGTACTGTTGGATCTGATTATCGACTATCTGACTTATGTCTTCATTCCGGCATTTGCGCTGTTCAAGTCCGGGCTGATGGATGGTTGGACCGGCTGGTTTGCGATCATCGTGATAACATTTGCAAGCGCCATGTACTTTGCAGATACACGAATGAAAACAAAGGATAATTCCTTCTCCGGATTTCCCGGCTGCTGGAACATGTTCGTCGTCGTGATCTTCGCACTTGAACCCAATTTCTGGGTTATTCTGTCTCTGGTCACGCTTTTGTCGCTGGCGATGTTTCTGCCGCTGAAATTCGTCCATCCTGTCCGCACCGAACGTTGGCGCGCGCTGACCCTGCCAATGGCCTTCGCCTGGACCTTTTTTGCTGGCTGGGCGGCTTGGGTCGACTTTCACCCGGAAAGCTGGGCCCACTGGGGGCTGGTCGTCACCAGCCTCTATCTAGTCTCTGCTGGAATTGCGCAGCAGATCATCCCTCCGCGCAAAGCCTGATACCGGCGGTCTGGTTTACAGAACTTCCTGCACTTCAAATTCGGTCCCGTTGTGGGTGAATACGTCACCTTCTTGAAGGCCTGCCATAGCGAGATAGATGGGGCTTTGAGTCGAGATTCCCATATACGTCTTGCCGTCCGCATCGAACCGGGTTGTTGACACGCAGACGATAAACCGTCGGTTGTTGAATTTGATCACGGCGCCAGGTCTGACCGTATCGGTCACGCTGAAGTCGGTATTCTCAATCACATCAATCTTGGCATGGTGCGCGTGAACAGGCGCGTCAAACGCCGCTGCAAGATCAGCATTCTCGCGCGAGGCCGCAATGTCATCCTTGTCATGACCCTCGCGGTCGTCCAACTGAGAATCCTTCAAAAACGCATCATAATGGGCCTGTGCAGTCGCCAGTTCCTGTTCTTCCAGCGACATCAGGCGTTCAATGATGTTTTTCTTGCGCACAGCAGCGTCTGTTGGGCCAGTCATTCAAAACAGTCCTTCAAATTCAGTATCGGATATAGGTTGGAGATCGGACGCGCGGATTGCAATAGAAATCCTCTGTTCAGATCAACAGGCTCGCCGCGCCCTCGTGCCGCAACAGAGCGACCTTTGTCTCTACACCGCCCTGCCCTGAGAAACCGACCATACGGTCATCTGCACCGAGAACCCTGTGGCAGGGAATAATGATTGGAATAGGATTTCCGCCGCAGCCACGCCCGACCGCCTGCGCCGAATAGCCGAGCTCTTTCGCGATCTCGCCGTAAGTCCGTGTATCTCCAAACGGTATTGCGTTCATCGCATCGCACACACGGCGTTGGAACTCGGACCCCTTGATACGGTATGGCAGATCAAATCTCTGCAACCGTCCTTCATCATAGGCACGAAGCTGCGCCGCTGCCTCGCGCTGCAACGGGGAGTCCGGGTCACCTTCGGCACCGTCCCAAGTCAAGCCAATGATGGCCTCATCCTCTTCGACAATGCCCAAAAGTCCGAAACGGGTTTCTATCGCAATCAATCCCATTGGCGAATGCTGACAGAGGAGGCACTGATCCCGCAACCCGTTTTATGATTATCCGTTTTGTCTTTTGCTCTAGAACACGGAACAGCGCGGGGCTAGAACCTCATAAAAGGTTCTTCCCCGCACAACCCGAACAGTGTCAGCCCAACGCCTCGTCGCAGCGACCGCAAACACCGGCATGTGCGTGGCGGCCAACATCCGGCAGGATCTTCCAGCAACGCTGGCACTTGGCGCCGTCTGCCTTTTCGAACACCACACCCACGCCCTCGATCTCGGGTACACGGAATGCTTCGGCCGGGGCCGGATCGCCGGTGACGGTCAGGCCCGAGGTGATGCACATGTCGTCAACGTCAAATGTGCTTAGCAATGCACGCGTATCGGCATCTTCGACATGCACGATCGGCGCGGCTTCGAGGCTGGAACCGATCACCTTGTCCTGACGCTGAACTTCCAACGCGGCGGTCACGGCGCGGCGGACGCGGCGAATTTTGGCCATGTTGGTTTCCAGTTCCGCATCCCGCCACTCGGCAGGTGTTTCCGGGAAATCAACCAGATGGACCGAGCTGTCGTCGCCCGGGAATCGCTCCAGCCAGACCTCTTCCATGGTAAAGACCAGGATCGGGGCCAGCCAGGTGGTCAAGCGGTGGAACAGGATGTCCAGCACGGTACGAGCCGCTCGGCGACGCTCACTGTCACCATCGCAATAGAGCGCATCCTTGCGGACGTCGAAGTAGAACGACGACAAATCCACGGTGGCAAAAGTGAACACAGCACTGAACACACCCTGAAAATCGAACGAGGCATAGCCCTTGCGCACCTGCTCATCCAGATCGGCCAGACGGCTCAGCACCCAGCGTTCCAGCCGCGGCATATCCTCCGGGGCGACACGGTCGGCCTCGGTAAAGTCGGCCAGCGAGCCCAGCATGAACCGCATGGTGTTGCGCAGGCGGCGATAGCTGTCGGCGGTGCCTTTCAGAATCTCCGGCCCGATCCGCTGGTCTGCGGTGTAATCGGTCTGTGCCACCCACAGGCGTAGAATATCGGCGCCGTATTGCTTGACGACCTCTTCCGGCACGATGGTATTGCCCAGCGACTTGGACATCTTGTTGCCCTTGGCATCCAGTGTGAAGCCGTGGGTCACAACGTTGCGGTACGGTGCGCGACCCTTGGTGCCGCAGGCCTGCAGCATGGACGAGTGGAACCAACCGCGGTGCTGGTCGGTGCCTTCCATGTAGACGTCTGCGATACCATCCTCGGTGCCATCCTCACGATCACGCAGAACAAAGGCGTGGGTCGAACCCGAGTCGAACCACACATCCAGCACGTCGAACACCTGATCGTAGTCGTCCGGGTTGGCGAGGCCGTCGAGGATCTTCTCTTTGAAGCCGTCGGTGTACCAGATATCGGCGCCGTCTTTCTCGAACGCCGCCTTGATGCGAGCGTTCAGGTCTTCGTTGCGCAGCAGGTAATCCGCGTCGGTGGGCAAAGCCCCTTTCTTGGTGAAGCAGGTCAGCGGCACGCCCCAGGCGCGCTGGCGGGACAGAACCCAGTCCGGACGCGCTTCGATCATCGAATACAGGCGGTTGCGACCGGTCTGCGGGGTCCACTTTACAAGCTCGTCGATAGACCGCAGAGCGCGTTCGCGGATCGTATCCCCCATCTCGCCCATGCCGTCGTTCAGCTTTCGGTCGACAGAGGCAAACCACTGCGGCGTGTTGCGATAGATGATCGGCGCCTTCGAGCGCCACGAATGCGGATAGCTGTGCTTGATCTTGCCACGCGCGAGCAGCCCGCCAACTTCGACCAGCTTGTCGATGACGGCTTTGTTGGCGTCACCCTCACCGCTCTTGCGGGACAGGATGAACTTGCCGCCAAAGAACGGAAGATCGGCGCGGAAGCTGCCATCATCCATCACGTTATAGGTGATGACCTGCTCCAACATGCCCAGATCGCGATACAGCTCGAATTCTTCCATACCGTGCGAGGGCGCACAGTGGACGAAACCGGTGCCTTCAGTATCGGTCACGAATTCGGCAGCGCGGAAGTCGCGAATGTCATCCCATTCGCCATTGCCTCCCTCGGCCCCGGCCAGTGGGTGGGTCAGCTGGACGCCTGCCAGCTCATCGGTGGTCACGTCACGAACGCGGGTCCACTGGTCGTCGTTCAAACGGGCGCGGCCCAGCACGTCGGCGGCCAGATTGTCGGCCAGCAGGAACTTGTCGCCAACATTGGCCCAGCATTCGTCGGGCGCGCCAGTGACTTCGTACAAGCCGTAGGAGATGTCCTTGCCAAAAACGACCGCCTTGTTCGACGGCATCGTCCAAGGGGTGGTCGTCCAGATCACCACAAACGCGTCATCCAAATCGCCCGCATTCACAACCTTGAACTTCACCCAGATGGTGAAGCTTTCCTTGTCGTGATACTCGACCTCGGCCTCGGCCAGCGCAGTCTTTTCGATGGGCGACCACATCACGGGCTTCGAGCCCTGATAAAGCGTGCCGTTCATCAGGAACTTCATGAACTCGTCGGCGATCACGGCCTCGGCGTGATAATCCATCGTGATGTAGGGGTCGACCCAATTGCCGGTGATGCCCAGACGCTTGAACTCTTCGCGTTGGATGTCGATCCAGCCCTCGGCGAATTTGCGGCATTCCTGACGGAAATCGACGACGTTCACCTCGTCCTTGTTCTTACCCTTCTTGCGGTACTGCTCCTCGATCTTCCATTCGATCGGCAGGCCGTGGCAGTCCCAACCGGGCACATAGCGCGCATCAAAGCCCATCATCTGATGGGAGCGTACGATCATGTCCTTGATGGTCTTGTTCAGCGCGTGGCCGATATGCAGGTGACCGTTGGCGTAGGGCGGGCCATCGTGCAGGGTAAAGGGCGCGCGGCCCTCTTTTTCGCGCAGGCGGTCATAGACGCCGATGGTCTCCCAACGCTCCAACCATGCGGGCTCGCGCTTGGGCAAGCCAGCGCGCATTGGGAATTCGGTTTTGGGCAGGTTCAGCGTATCTTTGTAGTCAGGTGTCTGGGGCGTGTCGGCGCACATTGGGGGCGTCCTCAGGATGATCTTGTCGTGTATGGATCGAAGCGGTCAGTGCGAATTCTCAAGCACCTTTGCCCGGCGTCTCGCGATATCAGAGCGCCGGGGATATAATTCGAATAATGATGGCCAGACGGTCATGCATGGCCGCGCTTATAAGACGCCCACACCTAATGGTCCAGAGGTTCCGCCCCCTGCGGCGAATGGCGCAACTGAGCCCAGCGATTGAGCCACGCCAGCCCCGCCAGAGCGAGGCCCAGCGCCAGCAATGAGAAGACCCGGATCAAGCCGCCCAGCCCTGCGATATCGATCAGGAACACCTTTGCCACGGCCAGGCCGATTACGACCAACCCCGCCTTGCGCATAAAGTCCGAATTCCGGGCCAGCGACTGGTAGAACAGTGCAGCTCCGACCAACAGCAAAACCATCGTGTAGGTGTATAGTTCGGGCTGTGTGACGCCGTTGCCTTCATACATGCCTGAGGCACCCTGCCAGACGTGGCGGATCATCAACGCAAACCAGACGGCCGCAAGAGCCCCAGCGACACCGAAGCTGACCTGCCTGAGCCGGACAGGCATCGCCGTAATTCGCCAGGCAGAAAAACCGATGGCCAGCGCGGGCAAAAGGTAAGCAACCGCAAGTGTATTCACGATGGGCGGGCCCAAAACCGGGTCAGCGTATTGGGTCAGCAGCGGGTTTTGATCGGTTAGCGCCTCGATCAGACGGATCCCGCCATGCGCTGCGAAAAAAGCCGCCAGCAGGTAGCGCGCATAGTTCAGCTTGCCTCCCAACTCGAACCGTTGCACCTGAGCGAACGCCAACAGTAGCCAGATCACTGCCAGCAGCCCCAGCCCCCAGTGGCTGTTCGACGCTCCACCATCGCCGAACCCTTCGAGCCAACGCAAAAGCAGAAGAGAAAGCAGAATGCCTCCAGTCGCCCAGGCCGCGCTCTCAAGCAGTAACGCCGCAAGCGGGCGTGTCAGAGGTTTCAACAACCACCAGGCGATCAGGAAGCCTGCGACCGAGGCCGCGTAAACCAGTGTCATTTCGTGTATCGGAGCCGTGTTTGCCCAGTCGAGCCCTGGATCCAGAACAAGGCGCACCGTAACGGTGAAGACACCTGCCCAGATGAACCAGCTCATCGGCGGCAATGTGAACTTCCGGTCCAGTGCAGCGGCCACGACAATCATAACCACCAGCGCAATTGTCAGCGCTGCTGAGCTCATTACGATGACACACGCAAAAGTCAGACAAGAAAGCGCCGATAATGTCGCAAGCGATGCGCGCATCCGGTTCTCTCTATCGACGCGCGCGAAACGCTCTGCCAGCACGACCATCAGAGCGCCCAACGCAATCGCGTGCAATGCCCAGGGGTAAGCCCCGATCACCGATGCCGGATCCCAACCGACCTCCAAAGCGATCGCCATCAAGGGTGCAAATAGCGCCGAAGCACCTGCCCAAATCGCCGCGTATTGCATCGCGCCGAAAGACCTCCAGGCCGCGAGAACACTGACCAGAGCGCCCAGCGCAACCAGCACTGTTATCACTAACGGATAGTCCGCCTCGGCGGTGACCGCATAGGTTTCCGAAAAGACCCGTTCGACGGTGCCGCCATACATCCCATGGGCCAGGACGAACCAGACAAGACCGACAGCAGGAAACAAGCTGATATCCTGCAATGCCGGAGCATTCCTTGCCCACACGACCAAGGCCAACACGAGCGTAGTGAACAGACAAATCGTCAGCCAGAACTCAGCTTGGGAATCCGCCCAATGCAATGACAGGATCACGGAACTGGCAGCGGTTGCGCCAAAGGCCAAACGGGTAGGAAACTCAGGCCACGCAGCGCCCTTTTTCCGTCGGGCGATCTCGAAGACCATTGGGCCCGCGTGGTCAGGCCACACCCGTCGCGACGGAATCGAAATTGTGATCAGTGCTAAGGCCGTCACGCAGACAAGATACCCCGGCTCAGTCACAGGTGAAGGCAGCACCAGCAGCAAAGAAGCAGTATAGGCCCCGAACAGTGTCAGTACCGACACCCACGCCCAGCGACGAACCGTGTCAATTCCCAGGCCAAAAACGGCGACAACGAAGAAATAGGCGTACAGCCAGCTGGGGTTATCCGAGGCACCGCCTACGACGAAGGGTGCGGCATAGGCACCAATCAATCCAACGGCGGCCAGCAGCGGCCCATGGAACCAGCCCAGAACCAGACCGACCAGCGCGATGACAACCATTCCCGTCAATGCTGCTTCGGCTCCGATAAGGTTGTATAATTGGCGAGCGGCCAACACACCGCCGAACAAGGTCACCAGACCAGCGCCGGAAAACACAGACGGCAGGTAGGCCGTGGCCGATGCTTCGTCATCGCCGAAACGGCGGCGCACAATTTCACCAGCAATAATCAAAACTGCGCCAAACCCCAGCGACGCCAAAACGCGTGCCGTTGGCGGGAGCAGTCCATTTTCGACGCCGTACTGGACCAAGAATATGCCAGCGAGGGCCAAAGACAGCGCGGACACCGCATAAAACCAGTTTTCGCGCAACCACACGCCCAGTGCGGCTAGGCGGTCTTCTCGCAAAACGATCGCCGCTGGGGGACCATCTGACGGGTCAGGCGACAGGTCTCGATCCTGTTGTGTTCTATCCGGTTCCGTCGATTTCGCGAATTTCGGTGCTGACCAAGGAGCAGGTCGGGGTTTATCTGTGCTCGTCAGGGATGTGTCCGGCGCAGGAGTCATCTGCGGCCGCCTCACCTCCGGGACGTCTGATCCGGCCTGGGCCTGATGCGCAATCCGCCGTTCGAGCTGTTCAATCCGTTTTCGCAATCGAGATTGCCCGATCAACAGGGCAATAATCGAAACCGGGATGGCCAGGACGATCAGGCCAACAATGCCAAGCATAAAATCCAAGTATCACCTCCGGACGAAACAGGTGTCAGATTAACCCGGTGCCGACGTGGGCAATAGTCCGGAAATTCTTACAAAATCAGCCTGTTGCCTACCAACCTATGTCAGACCCATGAAATGTCCGGTCGTGACAGCATAATCCAGAGAATGGTCAAGACCGCCAGAAAAGCGGGGACGCCGCAGGCAAACCAGATGCGAAACAGCCGTTGGTATTCAATAGGTAAAGGAGCGTTTTGGCTTGCGGCCTTCTGTGCAAGTCCACGTAGTTTCGTCTGTATCCAGACCACTGGCAGCCAGAATAAACCGGTCAGGACATAGAGCGAAAGGGACAGCATGATCCAACCTTCGGTAAGACTCCAACCCAACCGCCAAGCCAATAGGGCACCAGTTATCGGTTGCAGGATTACGGCAGTCGCTGTGAAAAGCAGATCGGCCAACACTACGACACCCGCTGTGTGCGCGATGATACGTGGATTCCCGCTGCGATTGGCCATAAGCATGAAGAACGCGATACCTGCTCCGGTACCCAGCAGAACGCAGGCGCCAATCACATGCAACCAGCGCAATAGCAAAACCCAATCCATTTAGCGGCTTTCCAACAATGAGCGCACAAAAAGCGCTAGCAGAACTGCCGGCAGGATCTTGACCAACGGCCCCAGTGGGTCCGCCCACAAAGATGGAACTGTGATCGTTGCCGCAAGCAAATAGAACAGTGCGACAGCTGCTTGTGCCAGACACACTCGCGCTGCCCAGGGACGCCACAGTAGGCCCAGCCCAAGCGCGATATCCACAAAGGACCAGAAAACCACACTGATTTTTGCCCAAGCCATTGACCATCCTACGCGGGTCAGTACATCGGCTGCCTGCGTCAGTTTCGTTAAGCCAAACACACCTGACAACAGCCAGAACAGGGACAACACGCCAATCGCAAGCGGCATGAGCACACTCATCCGCGCGGAAAGGCGATGCTCGCGCCCGCAGATGAAGCCATCATAAATCTGACGCAACGAGGCTATTCGACGCCCCGAGGCCATACGATAAGGTTCGGGATCGCCGGTAACCCCGTGCGCCATCACCGACATCGCCGTGCTGCGCAGCGGCGAGCGCCATCCTATCCGGCCCAATAAATCCGCCCCGGCTGCGATGCCGTGTGTAAAAATGGGTGGAACGTTCAGGATCAAACGCGCGGCAGGAAACCCCAGCCACTGACGCGTCTCAGACAAAACCTCGGACAGAGTGTGAGTTTTTTCTTCTATAAGATCATAATTGCCCGGAGGGATATCAGAACAGACTGCCAGAACGATGGCATCACACAGATCGTCCATTCCGACGCAGTGCACGGGCGTTTCGGGATAAGCAATCGGTTGCACCAGCGGAACTGCTGCCAACATTCGCAACAAAGCCGTTCCGCCATAGTCGCTTTGCCCAATGACGAGGCCGGGCTTCAGTAACCAAAATCGAACACCGCTGGTGCGCAGCGCCGCGTCTCCTGCAGCTTTGGTTTGCATGAAATCGGTCGGTGCGTCCGGTTCGGCGCCAATTGCCGAGATTTGAACGACCGCAATGTCGCTTTCTGCACAGGCCTTACCCAATGCCTCAATGGCTGTGTGATGCACGGCCTCAAGATCATCCCGCAAACCGTCTTGTAGCGCACCCGCGCAATTCACTACCACATCAACATTGGTCAAGGCGTCGCGCCAATCACTGGCGACCAAAAATTCTCGCAGGTCGCCCTGAATCAGAGGTATCCCGGGTAAAACCCGACGACCGATTTCAGGGTTTCTGGCCATACCGGTCACACGGGCGCCCCCGGCCTTCAAAGCGCGCGTGACCGCGGCACCGATGAACCCATAAGCGCCCAATACCAATACACTTTTGTCACGCAAACTCTGACCCGGCATGACAACCTGATCCTCTTTTTTGCGCAACAGTAGCGGATCCTGTTTCACGGGCCAGTGCAGTTTCACCCTCTGCGACAACAGCACTCTTCAGGGGTGGAACAGGGATCCAACCATATAGGCGATCAGGGCTGCCGCCCCACCGATCACAAAGGTCTCAAGCCCCGAACGCCACCAAGGTGCCAGGGACCAATGGCTCTTTAGTGCTCCAATGGCGAAAAAGACACCCATCGTCATCCAAGCCGAAACGGCAAATGCCCTGTCAAAGGATATTAAGAACGGCAACAAGGGAATCATACCAGCCACCAGAAACGCAAAAAAAGTTGCCATCGCTGCTTTGATGGGGTGCGGGTCGACGCTGCCCAGCCCATATTCGCCCTCGATCATCAGATTGACCCAGTTGTCGCGATTGGCCGTGATTGCTTCGGTCGCATCGTCCAAAACCTGACCAGACAAGCCCTTTTGAAGCAGAATCTCGCGAACCTCATTTCGTTCGCCGTCTGGGTAAAGATGGATATGGCGCTCTTCGATGGCACGTATTCGATGGATATTGTCCGCTTCGGCTTTGGTTGCCGAGTAATTTCCTGCGGCCATCGAAAATCCATCTGCCAGCACATTGGCCAAGCCCAACGCCACGATCACAAAGGGTGAAAGGCCTGCTCCTGCCACTCCCGCGACGATAGCGAAGGTGGTGACCGACCCGTCGATGCCGCCGTAAACCACATCGCGAAGTACACCCCTACCGGGCGGCGCATTGATCCGCGCGGCAATTTCCTGCTGGCTGTGGCCGTGATCGGTCATGGCTGGCTCCGTCCCGGTTATGCCGGTTCAGCCTGACCATGACTTTGCGTCAGATCAAGTCTTCGAGAAAAGCCCACCCAAAGCCCGTTTGATCATCACGCGAGTCGAAGGTTTGTGCCGGTCGGAAAAGGGCAGCGGTCGACAGACCTCCATTGCCGCGACACCGACACGGGCGCTGAGTGCACCATTGACCAGCCCTTCGCCAAACCGGCGCGACAGTTTGCTGAGAACCGATCCGCCCAGAATGGGCTCCAACAGATCATCGCCGACGGCGACCGCCCCGGTCGCCACCAGATGCACAAAGACCGCTCGGGTCAGCCGCCAGCTGCCCAGAAACCCCGCGCGCCCCCCGTAAATCTCGGCAATTCGTCGGATCATTCGAAGCGAGGCTGCCAGAGCCGTCACAACGTCTGCAAGGGCCAGGGGAACCAGGGCAGTCACGGTTGCCACCTGTCTGGCGGCGGCCTCCACCTCACGACTGGCGGCGGCGTCCAAAGGGGCCAACACTTCGTCCTCGGCCAGGGTCAAAAGGGTCGAGGCATCGAATTGTTCCCCCATCCGTTCGCTCAGACGCTCTCGGCCCCACTGCGTTTCTTCGCGTCCTTTGTAGAAAGAAATCAGCCTGTTCGTAACAGCGCGGGCTTGCGCAAGGTCTTCCTCGGCCAAGGCTGTATCTGCCGCGCGGCGCATCCCATCCACGCGCGATAAGCGACCGATAGCGGCCAGTTCGCGCAGTGCTATTATTAGGGCCACCAGCAACAGCGCGGCGATTAAGCCGGTAACAACTCCACCCAATACCGGCGAGCGGTTCAACAGCGACGTCGCAAAATCCCAGGCTGCGACAGAGACAACTGCACCAATGACGGCCAGCGCCAGCCCCCAGAACCAACGCGACAGCATGGACGGTTTGCGCGCGGCCAGACGTGCTGCTCCCTGCATTGCTGCCCCCCGAGGCGGCGCTGTGTCCGGCACCGGCGGTGCCTGCGACACATCAACAATGGGCGCGTCATCTTCGAGGTCGATCAAGACGGGACCTTTAGCCATTGGCAACCTCCTCGCGGCACCAGACATATTTGATATCAGGCAGGTTTTCATCGTTATCAGATCCGTCACTGCGCGCGACCTCGACGAATCCGTTGCCTTCATAAAACCGACGCGCCGGATCGTTGGCCTGAAACGCAAAGAGCGACAACTGTGATTGGACTGACTTTGCGTGTTGCAGCAGCTGTTGACCAATCCCTTGCCCACGTGCCGATGCCGTCAGATACAATGAGTGAATCTCCTGACCGTTGAGAGCCAGAAATCCGACCACACCGGCGTCGGTCTCGGCCACGGTGACCCAACCCTGGTCGATCATCCTACCGCAAAAGGCAATGGTCTCCGCGCACGTGTGCAGTTCTGGCATCCACGGGTTTTCCCGAGCGAAGGCATGCAGGATTTCACCCGTGCGACCGGCATCCGTGCTGCGAGCTTGACGAAGACTTACGTTCACAGACGGTCTCCAATCAGAAATTGGGCAGCCCGGTCCAGTCGAATATGCGGCGGGCCGTCACCGGGTTGTAGCGTAAGGGGTGCAAGAGCAAAGGCCATGAATCCAAAATCCTCGCCCAGCCACGCATCCGCCCCGTTCCTTGCGGGCCCCAGCAGGTGCGAGGGGTCTTCGGGTAGCTCACCGGGATAAAAAGCCGCTTGTTTGCCGCTGTCCAGCAGGGTGCCGCGAACACAAGGCAATTCAATCCCATTGTGGTTTCGCATCTCTTCTGTCGTGGCCCGCAGAGCCGCCAGCGAAAGCGCTGCAGTTTCCGCGCGGGCAAAGCTTGCTCGGTCGCGGGCTTCGCGGGTCAGGGCTTCCATGATGGCGGTCAGGCGCGGATGCTGCAGATGGTGCAGATGGTCAGCCTTGGTGGCGGCAAAGAGGATGCGTTCGACCCGTTTTCCCAGCAACAGCTGGCTGAGCCACGCATTTCGTCCAGGGCGGAACGCGGCCAGAATATCTGCCATAGCCCGGCGCATATCTTCGACTGCCTGCGGCCCCTTGTGGATCCCGCCAAGTGCATCGACCAGCACGACCTGCCGGTCAATTCGCGCAAAATGATCCCCGAAGAAAGGTTTGACGACCTGCGCCTTGTATGCCTCGTAACGGCGTTCCATTTCGCGCTGCAACGTGCGACGACGGGACGGTCCAGAAACTGGAAGCGGGGCGAAGGTCAATACCGGTGACCCCGCCAGATCACCGGGCAAAAGGAACCGCCCGGGAGTGCAGTCGTAAAACCCGGCTTCGCGCGCGGCGTTCAGGTAGTTCGTGAAGCCGAGCGCCAGTCTTTGTGCCGTGGGTTCATCATGCGTCCCCGCGGGATCAGCGGCGTGTACGTTTGCAAGAAACTTTTTTGCTTGCTGACGGTTTTCGATCCGCGCCAGGGTGTCCTTTGACCAATCAGCATAGGATTTATCTAACAAAGCAAGGTCCAACAGCCATTCGCCCGGATAATCCACGATATCCAGATGGATCGTCCGCGGCCCTTGCAAACCAGACAGCAGACCGCCGGGTTGAACTTTGAAGGACAGGCGCAGCTCTGACACTGCGCGCGTGCTGTCCGGCCAGTGTGGAGACGGCCCGGTCAAGGCCGATAGATGCGTCTCGTAGTCGAAACGGGGCACGGTGTCGTCAGGCTGAGGTTGCAGATAGGCCGCTCTAATCCGCCCTTCTTGCTGAGCGACAAGACCGGTCATGCGCCCCCGGTCCAACAGGTTGGCAACCAGTGACGTGATGAACACGGTCTTGCCAGATCGTGCCAGCCCTGTGACTCCCAGCCGGATAACCGGCTCGAAGAACGTCTCGGACACGCTGTCGCCGATGGATTCCGCACCGCGCACAAGACTGTCTGCCAGTGATGAGATGACCAAACTGTCGCCCCGCAATTATTGTTTCATCCAAGATAGGTAGAGGTCGCAGAGGTTGCCAGCGCTTTTGGCCTCTTGCCCGACTGCGCGGACCGCGATACCAGCGCCTCATGCCAAGATTTGCGTTGAAAGTTGAATATCAGGGGGAACCGTTTGCCGGATGGCAGCGGCAAAAGGACCTGCCATCGGTTCAGGGCGCCATTGAAGAAGCCCTGTCGCGCATTCAGCCGGGTGAACATACTATTGCTGCGGCCGGACGTACCGACGCTGGTGTGCATGCGTTGGGACAGGTGGCTCATTGTGATTTGGTCAAGAATTGGGAACCGTTTCGCTTGTCCGAGGCACTGAATTACCACCTCAAGCCGCAACCGGTCGCAATCGTGAAGGCCGCACGTGTTGACGACGACTGGCACGCGCGTTTTTCGGCGGTCGAGCGGCAATACCTGTTCCGTATCCTGATGCGCCGCGCACCTGCGACTCACGACAAAGGTCAGGTTTGGCGAATCAACCACCAGCTGGATATTGAGGCAATGCAGCAGGGCGCGAATATGTTGATCGGGCGCCACGATTTCACAACTTTCCGTTCGTCGATTTGTCAGGCCGCCAGCCCCGTCAAAACTTTGGACGAGTTGAAGGTTGAACAGGTCGAAGGCTTTTCAGGACCCGAGATGCACTTCCACGTCCGCGCCCGATCCTTCCTGCACAACCAAGTGCGCAGCTTCGTTGGAACACTTGAGCGCGTCGGCGCGGGTGCATGGACTCCTGAAGATGTCAGAAATGCACTGGAAGCAACTGACCGCGCGGCCTGCGGGCCTGTTTGTCCGCCGCAAGGCTTGTACCTGGCGCGGGTGGGATATCCGGAACCAGTGTTCTAGAGCGTTCGCAGCAGCAATCCACCGGCAATCACGGCGATCAGCAGTCCCGCCACCAATTCAATTGTCGGAGCCAGCACGGACGCAAATCGCGTCGCAGATGCCGAGGCCAGCAACCCGCCGCGCAACCCGAACGAGGTCCAGCCGACCAGAGTCGTGACTGTTGCCGTACCCAGGGCCATCGCGAAGGCTCCGGCAATACCCACCATCGCGATGCCCATTTGCCAGGTCAGGATAAGAACGAACAAGGCCCCCGTGCAAGGCCGCACGGCGATACCTGCGATCAGAATAAGGGCTTCGCGCAGGCTGCCAACATTGGCGACTTCTTCGGGGCTGGGACCGTGGCGGTGACCGCAATCCGAACAAACATCGTCGTCATGATGATGGTGGTCGTGATCATGGTGATGATGATCCTGATGCGCGTGGACAGTTTCAATGTGGTGTCGCCTTGCAAAGCCTCGAACCGCACGAAAAACCAGCCAAAGGCCAATCGCCGCAATGGCTGCGTAGCTGATCGGGGCCATCACCTGCTCGGTCGCGCCGACAAGGCTCTGTCGGGACATCTGAAAGACCAATATGCCGGCGTAGACCAGAACGACTGCGGTGACGGCCTGACCGAGACTGGACAAAACGCTGATCGCGGACAAGCGCCAGAAGGCGACGCGACGGCCCAGCCCATACCCCCCGATCAGGACCTTGCCGTGGCCGGGGCCGATGGCGTGAAAGAATCCGTAGGCAAAACAGACGCTCAGCAGAGTTGCGACAGCTTCCGGCTGTTCGGCGCGGGCGGCTCTGAGGGATCGCGCAATCTCGTTCTGAAAATCGCGCTGCTCTCCGGCAGCCCAGGCTGCGAGGCTGTCAAACCCACCGCTACCCCAGAACCAGAGGAGCAGGCCGCAGGCGATGGCGACCGGAACAATCAGGTATCTGGACATGAAACGCGGATCTCTGTTGCAAAGCTTTCACCGACCAGAGGGATATCGTTCTCTTCAAGGTCGTAATCCGCATCTAGCGTAAGCAGGAACGCCTGCATCTGCGCCAGTTGTCCATCAATGTCCGGTTCAAACCGGTCAATCGTACAGGAAACCGAACCCGAAACTGTAACCGGGCGCGTGATTTCGTAGGCAGTGTAAAAGCTTTCGTCAAAAGCTTTGGCTGAAAGGGCAGACGTCTGGACTGGGCCGTCACTGACTGCACGCAGATGGCTTGACACAATGCGGCCATCTTCAGTCGTGGCTGATGGCTCCATAGGGCCGGACAACACAACAGGCTGGCCATCTGAAAACACAACCAGATCTCCGTTGTACCCTTCAACCCACTGGGTATCGAACCCGGCCAGAAGTTGCCGCTCTGCCGGTGTCAGCTGACCATCACCATCCTGATCCAGCTTCATGTCTTCCAGAACCAGCAGCGAGTAAAAGTCATCATAGGCCCAAGTCACACGGACATGTGTCAAGTGACCGGCCTCATCCACGATAAATTCCAGTCCGGTGTCTATGAAGACATGCGGATGGGCCAAAACGGGCAGAGGAACACAGCAAGTCAGGAACGGTATCATCCAACGCATGGCGGAAAGATAGGGCCTGCCACTGATCCCGGCAACGCGTTTCCAAACAAAAGCGCAGTTTCCAGCCGGTTTACTTCAACCTGGCGGGAACAGTACCAAAGTCTGCAGGGCTGTTCCGATTGGTCCCTGAGTGTCATACAGGACTGCCTGAGACATACCGACTCCTGTCGGTTGCCAATGAGAAATCGACTCAGAGGCCATCCAGTCCGAAACAGGTTCGCGGTGGATGTTCACTGTCAGATCCGTGTTCATGAATCCCATTTCGGTTGGCTGCGCGTTCCAGGAAATCCCATTGCCGCAATCCGCCAGCGCGCAGAGCGATTGGATAGGAGACTGCATTTCGCCCTGTAACAGTTGCGGAGTACGCATCCAGATCGTCTTTGGACCCGCGCCCTGGTTGCCACCTTTTGGGTAAAGTACGTCGGCAAAATGGGCAAACCCGGGCAAGTCATGGCGTAATTGGTTTAGCGGGAACGGGCCTTCGACAACCGCATTCATGTCCGGATGAGACGTCTGCGGATTTGGAACCGAACCCAGATCCCTGCGCACAACGTGCATTGTGGTCGCAGTGGCGCACAGCGTGTCATCCAGATCGTGCACGGTCACACGGGTCGTAGCCAGCGTTTTGGTATGCCGCGTGGTTTCCGCAGCAACGCGCAATCCAGCCAGCGGCAGTGGCCGCAACAGATCTACCGTCAAGCGGGTCAACATCTTGTCCGGCCCCACTTCGATTTCCGCTGCGCGCACAATCAGCCCGCTGACGGGCCCCGCATGGCAATGGTTGGCCGACCATGGGCCCCGCGCCGGATCATTGCCGACAAAGGCGCCGTCATCGCGCAGCTGAAAATAGGGCATCTTGTTCGGATCGTCCTGCATTGTCGTCGCTTTAGACCTTTTCCTGCGTGTGTTTCTTCAATTCGGCCCGGGCCACCTGCCGGCGATGGACCGCGTCCGGCCCATCGGCCAACCGCAGCGTACGGACATGGGTCCAGGCGTTGGCCAGAGGCATATCCTGACTTATCCCTTGTGCTCCGAACATCTGAACGGCCTCGTCGATCACCTTCAGGGCGACACGCGGTGCGATGACCTTGATCTGGCTGATCCAGGGGGCCGCAGCGCGCGCATCGCCCTGATCCATGTACCAAGCCGCCTTGAGACACAACAGACGCGCCATTTCGATTTCCATCCGACATTCCGCGATGTTGTCGAAATTGGCGCCCAGATGCGCCAGTTTCTTGCCGAATGCCTCACGCTGCAGCGACCGCTTGCACATCTGTTCCAGCGCGATCTCTGCCTGTCCGATAGCTCGCATGCAGTGGTGAATGCGCCCTGGCCCCAGACGGCCCTGCGCGATCTCGAAGCCGCGCCCCTCGCCCAGCAATATATTCTCGGCGGGGACCCGGACATCTGAGAACCGGATATGCATATGCCCATGGGGCGCATCGTCGTGGCCGTAGACTTCCATAGGGCGTAGAACATCGATCCCCGGCGTGTCGGCAGGTACCACGATCATCGACTGACGCTTGTGTTTCGGTTGTTCGTCCCCGGCGGTTCTGACCATCACGATATAGACCTTGCACCGCGGATCACCGGCCCCGGACGCCCACCATTTCTCGCCGTTTAGCACATATTCGCCGCCGTCCCTCACGCAACTCATCGCTATATTGGTCGCATCTGAAGAAGCGACGTCAGGTTCAGTCATCAGGTAGGCCGACCTGATCTGACCGTCGAGCAAAGGGCAAAGCCATTGCTCTTTCATCTTCTCGGTTCCGAAACGTTCGAACACCTCCATGTTGCCGGTATCCGGAGCTGAGCAATTGAAGACCTCGGCGCCTAAGGGTGTCTTGCCCATCTCTTCGGCGAAATAGGCGTATTCGACTGTGGACAGGCCGTATCCTTTATCGCTGTCCGTCAGCCAAAAGTTCCAAAGCCCGGCGGTCTTGGCCTTGGACTTGAGCCCTTCGAGGATCTCGGTCTGCCGCTGAGTGTACTGCCAGCGGTCACCCTTGTTGACCTCGGCCTGGTATTCCTGCTCCAAAGGCATGATCTCTGCACGGATCATATCCGCCACGCGTTGCAGCAAAGCGCGGTTTTCCTCGCGCAGTCCGAATGTCATGGTCATCGCGAAATCCTCCTCGGAGGCCCTTGGTGGGCTTTACCTTTGGCAAAAGGATGGCTTAGCTGCCCGCACACTGTCCAGTTGGGTGACGGAACGTCACTCTGCCCATTTTGAAAAGAAGGAGCCAAAAGATGGCTTTGTTGATTGATGCCGGATTGTCCGACTGGATGAGCGATGCAGACATCGCCCGTGAAATTCGCAAAACGGCCCCCGATCTGGACGTGCGAACGCCCGATACAATTGGCAATGCCGATGAGATCACAATGGTCGCGGTTGTTGGTCTGCGCGACGATCACCTGACGAAGCTTCCCAATCTGAAACTTGTGCAAAAGTTGGGTGCCGGCGTGGAGACTATTCTCGGCAACCCTGCCCTGCCCGACAACATGCGCATCACCCGCCTGAAGCCCGATGCACCGGCGCAAGGCATCGCCGAGTGGTTCCTTGCTTATGTCCTGCGCACCCAACGCCAAATGGCGTTTCATGAAGCCGCTCAAAAGCGGGCTGAATGGGTACCCAAAGCGCCTATATTTTCGCCTGAAACCGTTGTCGGTGTCTTGGGTTTGGGCCACATCGGTGGTCGCACGGCTCGTATGATGCACGCTGTGGGTTTCAAGGTTCTGGGGTGGAGCCGTTCGCCAAAACAGATAGACGGAGTCACGTGTCTCCACGGCTTGGATACCCTGCCGGAAATGTTAGGCGAATGCGATCATGTCTGTGCAATACTGCCTTCGACGCCGGACACGATCGGAATGTTTGACTCTGACATGCTGGCGCGGATGAAACCTGGCAGCCAGCTGCTGAATGCTGGGCGCGGAGATCTGATTGACGAAGGTGCGCTTGTTGCGGCACTGGACATTGGTACCCCGGGTCATGCAGTTCTGGATGTAACCAGTCAGGAGCCCTTACCCTCAAACAGTCCTCTCTGGCTCCATCCGGGCGTCACGATCACGCCCCACGTGTCCGGCTGGTATCTCGGTGATGCTCTGTCAGACGTTGCCCAGAACTTTCAGAACCTGATGGCCGGTGCCCCTTTGCTGCACGAAGTGGACAGGGCGCGCGGGTACTGATCCGGACTCTGGCGCGGTTACGGGGCCAACAACCAGTTACCACTTGCATCCTTACAGCGCCGCGTTCTGATCTCGCGGGACGCATCAGCCCCGGCAGGTTGAACGAAATGCTGCAGAATGACGCAATTGTTCTGCACATTCTGCACTCGGATCGTTCCTTTCGAGCCGGTATCCTCGTTGACCCAGCTACTCTCTTTTCCAACGCTTGGGGTGCCGCTCGAAAGCATAGCGTTCGAAGTCGCGTTTACCACTTCGAAATCTGCCGGGCTCAACCCCATTTCCGCGATGATTCGCGAAAGCGACTTAGCTTGAACCGTACCCGCGGCTGCAAACACCGCCAGTGTCGCCATTGTAATAATGTTCCGGGCCTTCATCTTTGCCTCGCTATTCAGAAATCAATTTGCAACCAAGGATATACCGCGCGACGAGGGGGGCCAAGCCCACCTTCAAATAATCCCGAACAAACCTATCGTGATGCCGATGCTAGGCCCGGCGCCGCGATCCCTCCATAGTGCCCGAAACAGAATTCCGAGGCTATGATGGTACACCCCACTTATTATGCGCCCAGCGGCGGACACCCTGATCAAACCCAGCTTTTGACCGACCGCGCCATGTTTACCGAAGCCTACGCGGTCATCCCCAAAGGCACGATGCGCGACATCGTCACCAGCCTCCTGCCTTTTTGGGAAGGCACACGGCTCTGGGTTCTGTCCCGTCCGCTCAGTGGATTTGCCGAGACTTTTTCCCAGTACATCATGGAAGTTCAGCCCGGCGGTGGCAGCAACACGCCGGAGACCGACCCAAAGGCGCAGGGCGTTATCTTTGTTGTCGAAGGTGTCGTCACGCTGACATTGAACGGCGAAGAGCACATTATGGCAGAGGGCGGGTATGCCTACATCCCGCCGGGCAGTGATTGGACCCTGCGTAACCGTGCCGATGCAGTCACCCGTTTTCATTGGGTCCGAAAGGCCTACGAAGCTGTCCCCGGCCTGTCAGTACCTGACCCCATCATCACAAACGAACGCGATATCGCCCCGACGCCGATGCCGGGTACAGAAGGACGCTGGGCCACCACCCGATTTGCCGATCCGCAGGACCTTCGCCACGACATGCACGTGAACATAGTCACGTTCGAACCCGGCGGTGTGATCCCGTTTGCCGAGACCCACGTGATGGAACATGGCCTTTACGTACTCGAAGGGAAGGCTGTCTACCGTCTCAATCAGGACTGGGTCGAAGTTGAGGCCGGCGATTACATGTGGCTACGCGCCTTCTGCCCGCAGGCGTGCTATGCAGGAGGACCCGAACGATTCCGCTACCTTCTGTACAAGGATGTGAACCGCCACATGCCGCTGTCACTTTCGGGGCGTTAAGGGGTAAATCGCATCAGGGCTTCACAGAAGCGGCTGAATCTGTTGAAATCAGATCAGATTTTCAGCACTGGAGATTTTTGATGCGACTGCGCTTAGCACCTCTGGCTCTGGCAACCGCGATTGGTCTGACAGCCATTGTCGCGGCACCCGTTGTAGCCAAGGAAGAAACCAAAACCGTCAACGTCCTCAGCCGCACTTGGGCGATAACTCAGGTGTCGGACAAACCAGTCGTGTACAGGGCGACGCGTGATAACAACAACCTGAACCCGTTTGGTCCACCGCCGCGCTTGCGCACGGTGCAGGCTATCGCTGCGATTCAGAAAGCAACCGGGTGCAAAGTGATCTTTTCCAGCATGTACCAGAACATTTCCGGCCAGTTTTTCTCGCAAGTCAGCTGCGGTTCATAAGTCTGGTCAACTGGCATTGAGGTCAGCGGTGCAGCCTGCCATAGCTTGCACATGAAACTCGCGATCAACGGATTCGGCCGTATAGGCCGCACGATCCTTCGGCAGGTTCTGGCCTTGCCGCAGGACACGGATATCGAAGTGGTGCTGATCAACGATATCGCGCCGCTGGAGACCTGCGCCTATCTTTTCAAATACGACAGCACCTTTGGCCCCTACCCCGGTGATGTAGTGCAGGGAAACGAGGCGTTGGAGGTCGGCGGGCGCAGCTTTCCAATGACACACATTCAGGATTTGACGCGTGTTGATCTTTCAGATGTTGACGTCCTGTTGGATTGCACTGGAATCGCGCGAACATCGGATGTGGCCAGTCAGGGGCTGACGGCTGGCGCTGGCAAAATCCTGATTTCAGGCCCGTCCCCAGCGGCCGAAGTCACTGTCGTTCTGGGCGCAAACGAAGATAAACTGGGCAATGCACGGATCGTATCAAACGCATCCTGCACCACCAACGGATTGGCTCCGCTGGTCTCGGTTCTGGACCAGATCGGCGGCGTCGCCACCGCCCACATGACGACCATCCATTGCTATACCAACAGCCAACCGATGGTCGACGCACCACGCGGTGATCTGGCCCGTTCGCGGGCCGGTGCACTGTCTATGGTGCCCACGACCTCCAGCGCCACGCATCTGATTGACGAGATCCTGCCCCACCTTGCAGGGCGCATCTCGGGTGCGGCTGTCCGTGTCCCTACAGCCAGCGTTTCGGCGGTGGATCTCGTGGTGACGCTTGAACGCAGTATGGCGCCTGCGGCCTTGCTGTCAGCCCTACGCAAAACCATCGACCAATCACCTGTTCTGGGATGGACCGATCTGCCGCTGGTATCCTCTGATCTGCGCACACGTCCGGAATCCCTTGTCATCGCCGGCCCCGAAACACGCATGGTCGGAGAGAATCAAGTTCGAATCTTTGGGTGGTACGACAATGAGTGGGGCTTCTCTGCTCGCATGCTGGATGTTGCCCGGCTGATGGCCAATAGCTGACCGACCGGGAGAAACCTAGCCTCAGCTCGCAACGACCTCGTAAGGCACATCAAACCAATGTTCCTCCAGATTTGCCCCGTCACCGATCCGATCAACAACCGCAAACAACCCTGGTCCGTGCAGCGGCGTCAGGACACCGTGCCATGTTCCACGATGATAATTCACTGCCTGCCCCGGTTGGGTCACAAAGGCGCGTGGTTGACCCGGCTTCCCTCCGTCATCCGGCGCAACAATGACAAGAAACGCCTGATGCGTCATCGGGATAAAGGCTTGGCTGCCGTCCGGGTGTCGCTCGACCATGTCGAGGTGATAGGGTAGCGCGCGAGGGTTGGCATCGAACAGGCTGATCCCGGCGCGACCATCGCCAAAATCCAGCGTAGCCTGGTCATGGTACCGCCCGCATTGCCCTTGATTGATAATCTTGTCCGGCGCACCAGACACCTCGACAAGATCCCCAAATGGCGCAAATGCTTCCGCGGAAATCAGCTCAATCACGACCCGCCGCGTCATGACGGCAACAAATCTCTCAACCGAAACTCAGCAATACGTTCGACCTGGAGGCAGGCCTCGGCGAATTCCGTCTCGCGACCCTGATCAATCCGTCGTTCAAAGGCTTGCAGGATCGAAGCTTTGTCATGGTCCCGAACGGCGATAATGAAAGGGAAACCAAATTTTTCCACATATTGCGTATTCAGTTTCGTGAACGTCTCTCTTTCGTCATCTGTCAGAGCATCCAGACCGGCCGAAGCCTGCTCGGACGTGCTTTCCTGCGTCAACCGTTTAGCTTGCGCCAACTTGCCGGCAAGGTCGGGGTGTGCGGTCAGTACGCCCAACCGCTCGTCCTCGGACGCAGTGCGGAACATTCGGGTTAGGGCATTGTGAAGCCCGCCGGCAGTATCATGCGCCGGTCCTAACTCAAGGTTGAATGCACGCTCGGCAATCCAGGCCGAATGTTCGAAAACCCCGCCATAGGTAGAAACAAAGGCATCCTTATCCATATGCGATGGCCTTACTCGTGTCGTGGCTGGATGCGTCGTTGCCCAGTGCTGGGCGATTTCCAATCGCGTGGCAAACCAGACGTCGGAGAACCCTTGCGCATAGTCCAGAAAACGCTTCAGAGCCATCACGCGGCCCGGTCGCCCGATCAAACGGCAGTGCAGACCGATAGATAGCATTTTGGGGGCTCCAGCCTCGCCTTCCGCATAAAGCGCATCGAAACTATCTTTCAGATACGCAAAGAACTGGTCACCGGAATTGAACCCCTGAGGCGTGGCAAAGCGCATGTCATTGCAATCCAATGTATATGGAACAATCAGCTGATCCCGCGCGCCGATCCGCATCCAATAGGGTAAATCGTCGGCATAAGTGTCAGCGACGTAGGAGAACCCCCCTTCCTCAGCCACCAGTTGGACCGTGTTTTCCGAACAGCGCCCCGTATACCAACCTCGGGGCCGTTCGCCCACAACCTCGGTATGTAGGCGAACCGCTTCGTCGATCTGGGCGCGCTCTTCCTCTTCGGGCATGTCCTTGTATTCGACCCATTTCAGACCGTGGCTGGCGATCTCCCACCCGGCGGATTTCATCGCGGCCACCTGATCCGGTGAGCGCGCCAAAGCCGTTGCAACACCATAAACGGTGACCGGAAGGTCTTTCATCAGCCGGTGCAACCGCCAGAACCCGGCGCGTGAGCCATATTCATAGATCGATTCCATGTTCCAATGGCGCTGGCCGGGCCATTGCGCCACGCCCACGATTTCAGACAAGAATGCTTCGGATGCGGCATCACCATGAAGAACGCAGTTTTCGCCCCCCTCTTCGTAGTTCAGCACAATCTGAACGGCCAGCTTTGCGCCCCCCGGCCATTGTGCGTCGGGCGGGTTAGCGCCGTATCCGATCATGTCACGAGGATATCGAGGGGGCTGCATGTTGTCTTCCATTCCGGTTTGGGTTTCGACAGCCTTACATTAGAAACACACGTTTGATTATCAAATCAATCCGAACGGTGTTTCCGGTTCTTTCGGCATTTCCTCTGTTTTGATGTTTGTTCCAGACTGTGGCAAACCAAAAAAGCAAATCAAAGGAGATGACCGTGGCAGGCTATCTGACGACCCATGTTCTGGATACGGCGCGCGGCTGTCCGGCCCAGGGGCTGAAAATCGTGCTATATGAGGTGTCCGGAGATTCTCACCGGAAGCTGATAGAGATGGAGACCAACGCTGACGGTCGCACTGACAGCCCGATCTTGCCGCTGGAAGACTTCAAAACCGGCACGTACGAGTTGATCTTCTTTGCCGGGGACTATCTGCGCGCAACCGGTCAGGACGGGGACGATCCACTCTTCCTGGACGAGGTACCGATCCGGTTTGGTATGTCCGACCCTGACGCCCACTATCATGTGCCGCTGCTGTTATCCCCCTATGGGTATTCAACGTATCGCGGCAGCTAACCAGCTTTGGCTTCGACGCTTTTCACAACTTTGCTGATGCGCGAAATCATGAAGTCCATGAACAAACGCACCTTGGGGTCCTGATGGCGGCGGTGGGTGTAGAGGCATGCCATTTGCACTGAAACCGGCGGGGTTTCCGTTGCTACCGCAACAAGTTTTCCTGTTTTCAGATGCTCGGACACCTCGAACATGGGCTTCATCGCTATGCCTTGGCCGGACAAGGCCCAATCGGTCAACACATCCCCATCGTCACATTCAAACCTCCCCGACACAGCGAAACGCTTGGGGCCCTCGGGCGTTTCCAACTGCCACTGAAACTCGGTTGCACCCGGAAAACGCAAATTCAGGCATTCATGCCCAGCCGAGATCAGGTCCGCACCGGTTTCCGGCATCCCATGCTTTTTCACATAATCGGGCGCAGCACAGAGCACTCGCTGGCAATCTGCGATTTTACGGATGCGCAGGGTGCTGTCTTCAGGTTGGCCGATGAAAAACGCCAGATCCAACCCCTCGGTCGTGAGGTCGACAGACCGATCGGTCAACCGCAAGCGTACATCGATTTCGGGGTATTCCGACAGAAAATCAGGCACATGCGGGGCAAGCAATCGACGCCCCACCCCTAGCGGTGCAGCGACAAATAGCGACCCACGCGGTGCTTCGGTCAAGTGTATGACTTTCGCCTCGGCTTCATCCACCGCATCCAGCACCGAAACTGCACCGGGATAGAAAGCCCGGCCCTGTTCCGTCGGGCTCAGGTTTCGAGTCGTGCGCTGAAACAGGCGCACGCCCAGATGATCCTCGAGCTGAGAAATCCGCGCCGACGTCACCGCGGGCGAGATGCGCAGATCCCGACCTGCTGCGGACATGCTGCCCAGATCGTAAACTCTGACGAAGGTGCGGATATTGTCGAGATAGGACATCTTATCGTTTTTTTTGATACAGTTTGACAATATACGGGAATACCGAAGAAAAGCCCGTTTGCCTAGTGTGACGGCAAGCAATCGGAGAGCTTTCTATGTACGACTTCGCCGTGTTCTGGGATTGGATGGCATTTGCCGTGCGTTGGCTGCACGTGATCACAGCTATCGCCTGGATTGGATCATCCTTTTATTTCATCGCGTTGGACCTTGGTTTGAACCGCGACATCCCCGGCCCTGCCGACGGCGAAGAGTGGCAGGTACACGGCGGAGGCTTCTATCACATCCAGAAATACCTGGTGGCCCCTGAGCGGATGCCGGACCATCTGACCTGGTTCAAATGGGAAAGTTATGCCACTTGGCTCAGCGGCGCTGCGTTGCTGATGATCGTCTATTGGGTCGGCGGAGAGCTGTATCTGATCGACGCGCAGAAAGCCGATCTGGCGCTGTGGCAGGGCATTCTGATTTCGGCTGCGTCGTTGACCATCGGCTGGCTGGTTTACGATTTCCTGTGCAAATCCGGTTTGGGTGAGCGCCCGACCATGCTGATGGTGCTGCTATTCGTGCTTCTGGTGATCATGGGCTGGGGCTATAACCAAATATTCACCGGCCGCGCGATGATGCTGCATCTGGGCGCATTCACGGCCACGATAATGACGGCAAATGTGTTCTTCATCATCATGCCGAACCAGCGCATCGTTGTGGATGACCTCAAGGCCGGGCGCACGCCCGATCCAAAATACGGCAAGATCGCCAAGCTGCGCTCGACCCACAACAACTATCTGACCTTACCGGTCGTGTTCCTGATGCTGTCGAACCACTACCCGCTGGCTTTTGCGACCGAATTCAACTGGATTATCGCGGCGCTTGTATTCCTGATGGGCGTGACCATCCGCCACTATTTCAACACGCGCCACGCCCGTGCAGGCAACCCGACCTGGACCTGGCTGGTCACTGCCCTGCTGTTCATTGCTATCATGTGGTTGTCGACTGCCCCAATGTACAAGCCCTTGGAAGAGGCCGAGCTTCAGCCCCTTACACCTTACGAACAGAAATTTGCGGCCGCGGACGGGTTTGAAGAAGCACATGACATTGTCTTGGGCCGCTGCTCCATGTGCCACGCGCGCGAACCGGTTTGGGAAGGAATTCTCTGGGCGCCCAAGGGCGTTCTGCTGGAAACCAAAGGCGATATCGCCCGCAACGCCAAGCAAATCTACCTTCAGGCAGGCGTCACGCACGCCATGCCACCTGCAAATGTGACCTATATGGAACCAGAGGACCGCGAAGCCATCATTCGCTGGGTCCAGGGTGTCGGCCTGTAAAACCGGACCCAGCGGATCACATAGCAGACAAATCACTTTGCTCTGACCGATAAGTACTTCCCCTGAATGCCAACAGATGTTCTAAGATGAATGAAACACGCCGCTACCAAGTTCATTGCGGCAAAAAAGATTTCGACTTGGGGCAGTTGGGACTACGCGATGACAGGGAACAGGCCGCGAGGTGTTCTGGGATACTGGCTGCTTGGAGCAGCAGTCACATTTGTCCCGAATGTTGCCACTGCACTGGAAATCACACTTTCGGCCCCCGGCGCCTCGGCGGAATTGGTTGACCGGTTAGAGGAAACCTCGTCGGTCTACACCGCAGACTCGCGTGGGCTTGATACCTCACTCGAAATATTGTCCGCAGCGCTTTCCGATTATCGGACTATCGTACAGATCATGTATGACGAGGGCTATTTCAGTCCGGTCGTCAGCATCAAGCTGGACGGGCAAGAAGCCGCAAAAATCAGTTCGCTCGACGCTCCGGCTCAGTTCAAAAGTGCGGTAATTTCCATTACACCCGGACCAACCTACCGCTTTGGGACAGCCGTCGTGCAACCGCTGGCGCCGGGCACTGAATTGCCGGAAGAGTTCGCCACCGGCAAACTGGCAACAACAGGCGCGGTTCAACAAGCCACCTCTGCCGGGGTGCAGGGATGGAAAGATTTCGGCCATGCCAAGGCGGAAGTCGAAGACCAAAAGATCATTGCCCGCCATGCGCAAGCTCGGCTTGATGCCGAAATCGATCTGGCTCCGGGCCCACGTCTGACATTTGGCAAGATGATCATTCAGGGCGACAGCAAAGTGCGCCACCGGTCCATTGAAAAGATCGCAGGCTTCCCGTCTGGAGAAGTCTACTCCCCGCAGGAGCTGCAAAAGGTAGGCACGCGGCTGCGACGTACGGGCACATTCAGCACTGTCTCGATCCGGGAACGGGAGACACCAAACCCTGACGGAACACTGGACTTCGACGCGACCTTCGAAGATTTGCCCCCACGTCGCCTGACTTTCGGCGTCGAGATTGCCTCGCGCGATGGGGTGGATGTGACCGCCACATGGACGCATCGAAATGTTTTCCGTCGGGCCGAGCGATTGCGATTCGAGGCCGCCCTCCGCAATATTGGCGGGTCCGAGGACCTTGATGGCCGCATCGGGTTACGTCTTGATCAACCCGACAGGCTGGGCCCGGATGACAGCACGTTCTGGAACGCCTTGCTGGAACGGCGCAACACCGAAAACTACAATGTAAGTGTGGCGTCGCTTGCTTATGGTGCCCGGCGCACATTCTCTGACCGGCTCTATGCCGAGGCTTCAGCGGGTTTTCAGTATTCGGACGCTGATGACGCCTATGGCTCTGGACGAAAGTTCAGGTATTTTATTATCCCGTTGCGTTCGGAATGGGATGAACGTGACAGCAAGATAAGCGCCACACGAGGGTTTTATCTGGATTCCCAAGCGATGCCGTTCGTCGGGCTTTCCGGGACTGACACCGGCATCCGGTTGTTTGTTGACGGTCGGGTTTACAACGATCTGGGTACCGGTGGTCGACTGGTTCTGGCAGGCCGGGCGCAAGTTGGCTCGGTCATCGGGCCTCCAGCCGATGGCGTCACACCGGACTTTCTGTTTTTCTCGGGCGGCGCTGGTACAGTACGTGGTCAACCCTTTGAAAGCCTCGGCATTCCGGTCGGAACCGGTGTGGCGGGCGGCAAGTCGTTTATTGGCTTGTCTGGCGAAGTCCGTGGCCGCGTTACCGATGCGATTTCTCTTGTGGGATTTTATGATTACGGAACTGTAGACACATCGTCATTTATCGGCAGCGGGGCCGAATATCACGCGGGGGCCGGTGTGGGCATCCGCTATGATCTGGGTGGTTTTGGCCCCTTGCGGTTTGATCTAGCTTTCCCGGTTCAAGGTAGTACCGGTGATGGGTTACAGTTCTATATCGGTATCGGACAGGCCTTTTGATGCGTCGCGCTGTATATCCTTTGTTGCTCACTTCGGTGGCAATCGCCGTACCTGTACCGCTTGTGGCGCAGGACGAAGACGGTGGCAGCATGATCGAACGTTTCCTGCAGGATACCCTGTCGGGTGACGATCAGAATGTCCGTGTCATTGGCCTGCAGGGCGCACTGAGTTCACGCGCCACAATTCAAGAGATCACCGTTGCAGATGACGAGGGCATTTGGCTGACCATCAAGAATGCGGAACTGGACTGGAACAGGCTGGCCCTGATCCGCGGACGGTTCTCGGTCAACGCCCTCACGGCTCAGGAAATCGACATCGCGCGCACGCCGGGAACGACAACCAAGGACACACCGCCGCCTTCCGCTGAAACGCAGCCCTTTCAGTTGCCTGAACTGCCGGTCGCGATCGAGATCGGCGAGCTCCGTATCGACGATCTATCGCTGGGCGAACCTCTTATCGGTGTCGCTGCCGAGTTACAGGTAAACGGAAACCTGTCCCTTGCCGACGGAGCGCTGGAAACAACACTGGATATCGACAGGCTGGACCGCGCGGGAGACACAATTGATTTGACCGCCGGATTCAACAACGAAAGTCGCCAGATCGACCTCGACCTGACCGTGGCCGAAGCTTCTGGCGGGCTGATTGCGACGGCCCTGAACATCCCCGACGCCCCCCCAATCGGATTGGCGGCAAAAGGATCCGGTCCCATCACGGATTTCACTGCCGATATCGGGCTGAGCAGTGATGATCAGCCGCGTGTGACAGGTCAGATTCGGTTGCGGGCCGCCCCGACGGCAGCTGCCAGCGCAAGCGACGGCATCGCGTTCACTGCAGATCTCGGCGGCGATCTGACACCGTTTTTGGCCGAGAGCATGGATATGTTCTTTGGTACGGATACAAAGCTGTTCGTTGACGGACAGACGCATTCCGATGGCGGATTGGACATCTCCGACATCGAAATCACCTCTCAAGCGCTGAAGTTGGAAAGCCAGCTCAGCCTCGCGCCGGGCGGAAAACTGCAACTAATGGCTCTGCAAGGCCGTATCACACCTCCGGATGGCGACAGCGTCGTTCTGCCGGTCAGTGGTGGCGAGACTTCCATCGGCGCGGCACAGATCTCTGCGTTGTTCGACGCCAAGAACGGCAACCTGTGGGACCTGAGCCTGACGGCCAACAGCGTCGTGGCCGAGCAATTGAACCTGAACCACGCGCGGATCACCGGTCAGGGCACACTGGACCAAAGCAGTGGCCTGAACATCGACGGAGATCTGCAAGCTGCGCTGGACGGCATAGATATGTCCGACCCGGCACTGAATGCCGCAATAGGGGACCGTGTGACGCTGGACGGTCAATTCGACTACGGGGCTGACCAATCGCTGCAACTTTCCGGCTTTGAGCTGGTTGGCAGCGATTACACGCTTGCTGCTGATGCACTGATCAAAGGCCTGGCCACCGGATTGAAGGTTGACGGGTCGGCTTCGCTCCAGGCCTCGGAACTCTCGCGGTTTTCGGAATTGGCCAAGCTAGATCTGGGTGGCAAGGCTTCGGTCAGTATTCAAGGCTCCGGTTCGCCGCTCGAAGGTAGTTTCGACGGGAAAGCGGTGGTGAACGGTAGCAACCTCTCGACGGGTCGCAATGACATCGACCCGGTGATCGACGGTGAAACCGAAATCTCGTTGGACGGCAAGCGCGACTCGGACGGCATCACAATCCGCGATTTTTCGATCACGTCCGAAGAGCTTACCGCACAGGCAAGCGGTGACGTTACGACCCCTAGCGGCAACCTGACCATAGACGGTCAGGCCAGTGTCGATGCGCGTGACCTGTCGATTTTTTCAGGTCTGGCCCAACAGAACCTAAGCGGGGCAGTTCAGGCACAATTGGAAGGCAAAGGATCGGTCCAATCGCTGGAATTCGATGGCACTGCCAGTGTCACCGGGGACAATATCCAGACCGGGCTGGCCAAATTCGATCCGTTGCTGGCAGGCCGCGTCGCAATTGAACTTGACGGTGCCCGAACCGGTGATCAAATCACCATCCGCAACGCCACGGTGAACGGCAACGCCCTGAACGCACAGGTTGCAGCGACTATCGACGATCTGACCGGCGACCTGAGCGTCGACGGTCAGGCCCGAGTAAACGCACCTGACCTGTCGCTGTTTTCGGGAATTGCACAGCGCGATCTGGCCGGGTCCGTCACCGCGAACGTGACCGGAAAAGCTGCTCAGGGAAGCAAGCTCTTCGATATAAAGGGCAATGTCTCTGCCGACGACATCGCAACTGGCATTGAACTGGTGGACGAGCTAATCCAAGGACGCACGACTCTGGCCGTTGATGCGGTGAACGACGATCAGGGTCTGAACATCCGCACGTTCCGCCTGAACGGCACTGCGCTGACTGCCACGGCGTCAGGTCAACTGGACCGCGACGCAGGCGGGTTGGATTTTTCAGCTGAACTGGACAATTTGGGGCGCCTTTCTCCTACTCTCTCCGGCGCGATGAAGCTCGATGGGAATGTCGCGCCAACTGGGTCGGGATTGGAAGGCTCTGCTCGTCTGCAAGGCCCCGACAGTTCTTATGCCAATCTGACCGGCACAGTCGAATCCAACGGGTCGGCAGATTTGGATTTCGAAGGCCGTTTTAACCGAATTGAGCGGTTCGTGCCCGAGTTCCCCGGCACAGTATCGGCCAACGGTTCCGCCCGCAGAGATGCAGGCGTCTGGACAATTGATGCAAAAGCGGATGGTCCGGCCCAGATCAACACCACCGTAGCCGGAACATTCGACGAAGGCAGCAGCACAGCGGACCTGACCATGCAAGGTGGCGTGAATATCGGGATCATCAACGCTTTCATTTCGCCCAACAATATCGACGGCACAGCGAAATTCGACCTTGTCCTGAAGGGCGCCCCGTCTCTTGACGCGCTGAGTGGTACCATTTCAACCTCGGGCACGACCGTAGCGGTACCTAGCGTGACACAGACAATCAAAGGGATCGAAGGATCGGTCAACATCGCACAAAGCCGGGCTACGATTTCATTGAAGGGCGGGCTACGCGCAGGGGGTGGTTTCACTGTCAGTGGACCGGTCGACCTGACACCACCGTTCAATGCCCAGATCACCACTGCGCTCAACGACCTCGTCCTAACCGATGACCTGCTTTATGATACAACGTTGAATGGCCAGATCGCGCTGAGCGGAGCGCTTGCAGGCAACAGCGCATTGGCCGGTCAGATCAATTTCGGAGAGACTAATATCAATCTCGCCGCAGCGGGGGGGGCTGTTGGCGCGGCGCCTATTCCGCCGATTGTGCACGTGAACGAAAGCAACGCCAGCTTTGTAACCCGCGAGCGTGCGCAACTGGTCGAAACCGAAGAGAAAAGCAAAAACAACTCGCGCATCTCGCTGGACATCGGACTGCTGGCGCCCAAGGCGGTCTTTGTGAGAGGGCGCGGTGTGAATGCGGAACTGGGCGGCCGTATCCAGATAGGCGGAACAACGGCTTCGGTTGTTCCGTCCGGCCAGATCGAGCTTATTCGCGGTAACATCGACATACTTGGTCGTCGCTTGGCGCTGACCAAAGGACTGGTGACGCTACAAGGGGACCTGACGCCCTATATCGAGTTCGAATCCTCAACCAGTACGTCAGATGGAACAGCAACGATTGAAATCGCCGGACCGCTGGATTCGCCCAAAGTTGAAGTTTTTTCCGAACCTGAACGCCCAACCGAAGAAGCTCTGGCCATACTCCTGTTCGGCAACCGCTTTTCCGAGCTGTCGCCCTTTGTCATAGCCCAGATGGCGGCATCGCTGGCGCAGCTAAGCGGCGCAGGCGGCGATTCAACCAAGGGCGTGCGCGAGGCCACCGGGCTGGACAACGTCGACATCGGCACCTCGGAAGGCGGAGCGGGCCGGTTGGGCGCGGGCGCTTACCTGAGCGATAACCTCTACACGGATTTCACCGTCAACACGGAAGGTGATACCGAGGTGAACCTAAATCTGGATGTTACCGACAATTTCACCGTTAAGGGCACAGTGGATGGCCGCGGGGAAACCGGTATCGGCCTGTTTTTCGAGCGAGACTATTAAGCGTCGGAACAGCGCGACGGTTCTTACTTTCGTCGAATACCGATTGTTTGGCCGATCTGGGGTGCAGCTTCCAGGTATTTATGATCCTCGACCATTTGCGCCAAACGCTCGACCGCCCATCCGGGATAAGCGGTTGAACGCCCGGTGGCATGGCTGACATTCATGAAGATTACTTCCTGCGTCGCGCATACTTGATTACTCGCGGAGGAAAGCAACTGCGCGAAATAGTGGCCGCGCTTTTGATCAGCGTCCAACATGCGGAAGTGGAAATGAAAATCTCCGTCAGCCCTGATCTCATTTAAAAAATGCAGATGCGACTGTAGGACATACGGCCCCTGCCCCAATGCCTGCACCTGCGCTTCCCCCAGACCCAGTTGATCGGCCAACACCTTCTCGAAGGCCATATCGAAAACGACACCATAAAATCCAACATTCATGTGGCCGTTATAATCGATCCATTCTGGCTGCACCGTGAAACCTCTGACCTCAACCGGTGCGGCGTACGGGCCATCATGACCTCCAATGGGCTTAGAATTGTCCTGCATCCTTTGTCCCTATTGGTTCGTTTTGATCATCGAAAATCGCAACGGCCCGAACGAAGCCAGCAGATGCACCCTTGATCTTGAATGGGAAGCAGGAAATCTCGAACCCGGTGGGTGGCAGGATTTCAAGATTTGTCAGCTTCTCGATATGGCAGTAGCCGATGTCCATCGAGGCACGGTGCCCTTCCCAGATGATCGACGGATCGCGCGTCTCGGCGTATTCCTGTGCCGTCAGGGGAAACGGAGCATCCCAGCTCCAGGCGTCCGTACCGGTCACGCGAATTCCGCGTTCCGTGAGATACAGCGTCGCCTCACGCCCGATCCCGCATCCCTTCATCAAATAGTCGGGCTCACCGTAACGCGTTCCAGCAGCGGTATTGACCACGACGATGTCGAGCGGCCGCAACTCATGACCGATGCGTTTGAGTTCGGCCTCGAGATCCGCCGCGGTGACAACATACCCATCTTCGAAATGACGGAAATCCAGTTTAACGCCGGGGTTCATGCACCATTCCAGAGGTACCTCGTCGATTGTAATCGCCCGTTCGCCTTTGTTCATTGTGGAATGATGGTGGTATGGCGCATCTAGATGGGTGCCGTTATGCGTTGCAATCTGCAGCCGTTCGATAGCCCAGCCTTCGCCACCGGGCAGGTCTTCTTTCTTCAAACCGGGAAAGAAGGCCATAACCTGCTCGGCGGTCTGATCGTGGGTCAGATATTCGATTTCGGGCAGCATGATCGGCGGATCCGACACGATGCCGGTTTCCAACGGAACGGATAAATCGACAAGACGGCGCGCCATGAACACCTCCGGGCTTAGCAACCGCCTTAGGGTTGGCCGCACGCAACCCGCTGTCAAGAAGTGAAAAAGGCGACCCCTCTGGGCCGCCTAATCCTGCTGTGTGAGTGGTAGTACAATTATTCCGCCGCGACGGCGCCCTCGATTTTTTCGACCCGGATCGCCGAGAATTTGAACTCGGGGATTTTACCGTAGGGGTCGATGGCCGAGTTGGTTAGGATATTCGCCGCCGCTTCGACGTAGGCAAATGGGATGAACACCATATCCTCGGCGATGGCCCGGTCGGCCCGTACCATGATCTCGATGGTCCCGCGGCGGGTGGTCAGACGTATCATCTCACCCGGCTGGATACCCATCAGCTTAAGCGTACGAGGGTTCATCGAGCAGTTGGCTTCGGGTTCCACCGCGTCCAGAACGTTGGACCGGCGAGTCATTGACCCGGTATGCCAATGCTCCAGCTGACGCCCCGTTGTAGCGATCATCGGGTATTCGTCATCCGGCGCTTCATCCGGCGGGATGACACTGGCTGGGGTGAACCTGGCCCTACCATCAGCACGCGGGAATCCATCGCCAAACACGATCGCCTGACCGGGGTCGGTTTCGCTAAGCGACGGGTAGGTGATTGTCTCGGTCTCCAGACGCTCCCACGTGATGTTGTTGAGCGAGTTCATCGTCAGCTTCATTTCGTTAAAGATCTGAGACACATCTGTGTAATCCCAGTTCAGCCCGATCCGCTGCGCCAGTTCGACCGTGATCTTCCAATCCTCACGCGCCTCGCCCGGAGGGGTCACGGCAGGTCGCACGCGCTGTACCTGACGGTTGGTGTTCGACACCGTACCGTTCTTTTCATACAGCGCCGAGGCCGGCAGGATGATGTCGGCATAGTTCGCCGTCTCGGTCAGGAAGATGTCCTGCACGATCATCAGTTCCAGCTTGGCCAGCGCTTCGCGCGCATGGCCTACATCTGGGTCAGACATGGCCGGGTTCTCACCCTGGATGTACATGCCCTTGATATTGCCGGCGTAGGCCTGATCAATGATTTCAGTAACCGTCAGGCCCTTCTCGTTCGAGAAGTCCTCGGAATCCCACACGTCGTTGAACTTCGCACGGATGCCGTCATCGGTCACCGACTGATAATCCGGCAGGAACATCGGGATGAGGCCCGCGTCAGACGCGCCCTGAACGTTGTTCTGGCCCCGCAACGGGTGCAGACCTGCGCCCGGTTTGCCCACATTACCGGTCATCAGAGCCAGCGAGATCAGGCAGCGCGAGTTGTCGGTGCCGTGGATGTGCTGCGACACGCCCATGCCCCAGAAGATCAAACCGGCCTTGGCTTGCGCAAAGGTGCGGGCTACGCGGCGTAGCTGATCCGGTTCAATGCCGCAAATCTCGGACATCTTCTCGGGTGTGAAAGCGCGCAGGTGCTCTTTCTCGGCTTCCCAGTTCTCGGTCCACCGATGGATATACTGGCTGTCATACAGCTCTTCCTCGACGATCACGTTCATGATCGCGTTGAGCATCGAAACGTCGGCACCCGGACGGAATTGCAGCATTTCATCGGCAAACTTGCGCATGCCAACGCCACGCGGATCCATCACGATCAGTTTGCCACCACGCTTGGTGAACTGCTTGAAATAGGTCGCTGCAACGGGGTGGTTCTCGATCGGGTTCGAGCCGATGATGATCGCCACATCCGCATTTTCGATTTCGTTGAAAGTCGCGGTCACGGCGCCCGAGCCCACGTTCTCGATCAGCGCCGCAACGGACGAGGCGTGACACAGACGGGTGCAGTGATCGACGTTATTGTGGCGGAAGCCCTGACGGATGAACTTCTGAAACAGATAGGCTTCTTCGTTGGTGCATTTGGCCGAGCCAAAGCCTGCAACATTGCGTGGGTCATCCTCGCGCAGCGCCTTCAGTTTCGTGGCGGCCAGATCCATCGCCTCTTCCCAGGTCGCTTCGCGGAAATGGGTGCTGATGTTGCCGGGATCGACGTTCAGCCCCTTGGCAGGTGCATCTTCGCGCCGGATCAGCGGCTTGGTCAGGCGGTGCGGGTGGTGGATGTAGTCGAAACCAAAGCGGCCTTTGACGCACAGGCGGCCTTCATTGGCGGGGCCGTTGATGCCCTCGACATACTTGACCTTGCCGTCCTTGACCTTGAGCGAAACTTTACAGCCTACACCGCAGAACGGGCAGACGCTTTCGGTTTCGCTATCGTAGTCCTTGCTGTCGCCCTGTTGCTTGTCGTCCAGCACTGTGGCAGGCATCAGCGCGCCCGTTGGGCACGCCTGAACACATTCACCACAGGCCACACAGGTTGAATCGCCCATCGGATCGTTCTGATCAAACACCACTTGCGCAGTATGCCCGCGGCCGGCCATGCCAATCACATCGTTCACCTGCACTTCACGGCAGGCGCGGACGCAGAGGTTGCAATTGATGCAGGCGTCCAGATTGACGCGCATCGCAACGTGGCTGTCATCCAGCAGCGGGATTTTCTCGGCCTCTTTCGCCGGGAAACGGCTGTCGCTGACGTCGTTCAGCTTGGCCATGTCCCAGAAGTGGCTGGATTTGTCGTGCGCTACTTCGGGTTGGTCCGCGACCAGCAGCTCCATCACCATGGCGCGGGATTTCTCGGCCCGGTCGGTGTCGGTCTTGACCACCATACCTTCCGCCGCTGGACGGACGCAGGAGGCTACCAATGTGCGCTCGCCTTCCACTTCGACCATACAGGCGCGGCAGTTGCCGTCCGGTGTGTAACCCGGCGCCGGTTTGTGGCACAGGTGTGGGATGATCAGGCCCTGGCCATTGGCCGCGTCCCAGATCGTGGTGCCTTCGGGCACGGTGACGTCATCGCCGTTCAGGTTGAAGGTGACGGTCTTGGTTGGGCTTGCATCAAGCATGGCTCTGTCTCCCTCAGATTTCGTCAGCGAAATGTTTCATGACCAAACGGATCGGGTTCGGGGCCGCCTGCCCCAGACCGCAGATCGACGCGTCGCCCATGACCTGACACAGATCTTCCAGCAGGTCCTGATCCCACTTGTCGGCTTGCATCAGCTTCACCGCCTTTTCGCAGCCCGCCCGGCAGGGCGTGCACTGGCCGCAGCTTTCGTCTTCGAAGAAGCGGAGCATGTTCAGCGCGGCATCGCGGGCTGTGTCCTGATCGGACAGAACCACCACAGCAGCAGAGCCGATGAAGGTGCCATGCGGTTGCAGCGTATCGAAGTCCAGCGGGATGTCATCCATCGACGCGGGCAGCAGACCCGAGGACGGGCCACCCGGCTGATAGGCCTTGAAGATCTGGCCTTCGGCCATGCCACCAGCCGCTTCGATCACGTCTAGAATGGTCGAGCCAGCGGGCAGCAGATAGACGCCCGGCTTCGCCACACGGCCCGAGACCGAATAGCTGCGCAGACCCTTACGGCCGTTCTTTTCGGTGCTGTTGAGGCACTCGGGCCCCTCGCGGCAGACTTTGGTGACCCAATAGAGCGTCTCGACATTGTGCACCAAAGTCGGGCGGTTAAAGACCCCAACCTGCGCCACGAACGGAGGACGGTGGCGCGGCAGGCCCTTCTTGCCCTCAATCGACTCGATCATCGCGGATTCTTCACCGCAGATGTAAGCACCGGCACCCCTGCGCAGGTCGATATAACCTTTCTCGACGATTCCGGCGTCTTCCAGCGCAGCAATCTCTGTCGCCAGGATTTCCAGAACCGCCGGGTATTCGTCACGCATGTAGATGAAGCAGGTCTCGGCCTCGACCGCCCATGCGGCAATCAGCATACCTTCGAGGAAGACATGCGGCGTGCGCTCCAGATAATAGCGGTCCTTGAACGTGCCGGGTTCGCCTTCATCCCCGTTTACGGCCAAGTAGCGCGGACCTTCGTTCATCCGAACAAAGCCCCATTTCTTGCCGGACGGGAAACCAGCGCCGCCCAGACCACGCAGGCCCGAGGACAGGACGTCTTCTTGCACCTTCTCCCAATCACCACCGTCGCGCAGCTCTTTCAGCTTGGCGTAGCCACCGTTTGCCTCATAGGCCGCGAAGGCTTCGTAATCAGGCAGATGTGCATGGGTGTCATCGGCAGCAATCGCGGCCTGCACCTTTTCAGGGGTCGCGTGGTCGATATGGTTGTGGCCAATCTCAAGTACCGGAGCGGTGTCACAGCGGCCCATACAGGGCGCGCGGACAACGCGAACCTCGGCAGGGTCCAAACCAACTTCTAGCGCTTTCTGCAACTGCTGGGCACCGGCCATCTCGCAGGACAGAGAATCGCAGACACGGATGGTCAGCGCGGGCGGAGGCGTCTCGCCTTCTTTCACCACATCGAAATGAGCATAGAAGGTCGCTGTTTCATAAATCTCGGCCTGTCCAATCCGCATCTCGACCGCCAGCGCGGCGATGTGGTCGGCGCTGATATGGCCGTGTTCGTCCTGAATCAAATGCAGGAATTCGATCAGCAGGTCGCGGCGGCGCGGGCGATCGCCCAGCAGGCGGTGAATCTCAGCCTGCGCCTCATCCGTGAACTGACGGCCTTTGGGCGTGTGCCGCCCTTTGCCTTTACCTGACTTCCAGACGCCCTTGGGTGCGCCTGATGGCTTGGTGTCTAATGGTGCCATGATGCCCTCCGATTGAGGCTCCGTGTCTCATCAGAGTATCATATCGTCAAATCGCCAAATCCAATCGCACGATAACGACAACTTATCACCGCAAAGACGTCACAACAGCCCGCAACGCTTCGACAGTGGGCAATTCCGGATCACGCAACAAAGTCGCCAGACAAATCGGCTTACTGACAACGGGATCAACCAGAGGCAACACCTTCGTCCCCTTGAGGTCACCCAGCGCCCGTACCAGAACGCGGGGAACGACTGTGGCCGCCAACCCCTCGCGCGCCATGACCATCGAGGCGGTAAAGCCGCTTGTTTCGGCCACGACGTGCGGGTGCAGGCCCTGTTCGGCGAATATCCTGTCCAAGATGCGCCGGTTCTGCATCTGTGGCTCAAGCAAGCTGAGAGGATACTCGGCTACGCGAGCCCAGGGTATCGATCCGGTTTTGTCTGTCATATGAGACGGGATGAGCAGCACGTATGCCTCTTCATATAGCGGCTGCACCAGCCGCAAGTCCGTGCCGATGCTGTCTCCGTAGGTAATACCCGCATCCAAGCTGCCTTCATCCAGCCGGTGCTGAATGGCCGATGCCGACATCGTTTCGATACGTGTCAGAATACGCGGATGGGCTTGCTGCAAGTGTTTGATCAGCCGCCCGGTAAAGGCAATCGCGGTTGGGATAACACCCAAAATCAATGTTCCCGTAATCTCGCCTCGCGCCGCGAGGACCTGCTGCTCCAACGCCTTGGCATCATCAAGGATACGACGGGCACGGCGGACCATCATCTCGCCTTCTTCAGTCAACCCCTGAAATCGGTTGGCCCGACGGACGATGGAGACCCCCAACCTGTCTTCAAGATTCCGAATGCGCATGGAGAACGCGGGCTGAGAAATCCCGCATTCCTCGGCGGCCTTGGCAAAATGACGATGCCGCGCCAAGGCGCTGAGTAGTTGCAGGTCGCGGATTTCGATCATGCGGCGGTGTCCCAAAGTCTGGCCCGACGCACAGTAGCGCGTTTGCGTCGCGGTGAAAGGCTAGTTGTGGCCCGGTTATCGCGCTGAGTCTTGAATTGCACTTTCTTCTTTTACTTAGAGCGCGCTATCGTGAACCGGAGTCGACATGATGGGCGGACGACGTCAACGGTCAGTGAACGTTTCGGCTTGGTTGTACGTATCAGCGTGCTGGCGTTGTTTGCTTTTTCGTCAGGAGGAGGTGCCGTGGCACAAGAGAATGAAATTTCTGTAGCTAAGAACCTTTCCCGGCAGGCCGTTGAAATGTGGGCTGCGGGTACCGCCATTAACGAGTCAATTTTCGCCGATGGCTATCAGAACCATCAAGCACCTTTGGCGAACGGCGGCACAGGGAGCATCAACCTGACCACTTGGGTCGGCATCGTTGAGGACAATCATAGGGCTTTTTCCGACCTGAAGGTCGAGATTTTTGGGCAGACCGCCGAAGGCGACCGCGTGTCCACCCACTGGCGTTTTTTCGGGACCCAAAACGGTTCTTATCTTGGACTGCCCGCTTCTGGCCGTTCGGTTGATTGGACCGGGGTTCAGATTGACCGGATCGCCAATGGTAAGATAGCGGAAAGCTGGGTCGTCTGGGATTTCTTCACACTGCGACAGCAGCTTGGGATCGGCAACTAGAGCCACCGGGTTTGTTGTGCCCGATCCCGAATAAACCGGGCACTCCCACATTTCTCAGGTATTGAACAGAAAGTGCAGCACATCGCCATCCTTGACGATGTACCCCTTGCCCTCAGCCCGCATCTTGCCTGCCTCTTTCGCCCCCTGTTCACCATTAGCGGCGATGAAATCGGCATAGGCGATGGTTTCGGCCCGGATGAATCCCTTTTCGAAATCGCCATGAATCACACCTGCGGCCTGTGGCGCGGCGGTGCCGGTGCGAATGGTCCACGCACGGGCCTCTTTCGGGCCGACGGTGAAGTAGGTTTCCAGCTTGAGCAGGTCGTATCCAGCGCGGATCAGACGGTCGAGGCCGGGCTCTTCCAGCCCCATCTCTTCGAGGAACATCTGCGCCTCGTCATCTTCCAGCAGGCTAATCTCTTCTTCGATCTTAGCGCTGATGATCACATGAGCATTACCCTGAGCCGCGGCCATTTCGGCCACGCGGGCGGAATATTCGTTGCCTTCGGCGGCTTCTTCCTCGGACACGTTGCAGACGTAGAGAACCGGCTTTGTGGTCAGCAGTTGCAACATCTTCCATGCCTTGGCGTCTTCGTCCGACACCTCAACCAGACGTGCGGGCTTGCCATTTTCCAGCATAGCTTGTGCAGTTGCCAAAAGGCGTTCCTGCTGCTGCGCCTCTTTATCATTGCCCTTAAGCTTGCGCACCAGATTGGCACGGCGCTTTTCGATGCTTTCCAAATCGGCCAGCATCAGCTCGGTCTCGATGGTATCGGCGTCGGCGACGGGATCGACGCGACCGTCCACATGGGTCACATCACCGTCTTCAAAGCAACGCAGCACATGGGCGATGGCATCGGTCTCACGGATATTGGCCAGAAACTGGTTGCCCAGCCCTTCACCCTTGGATGCACCCTTCACCAGACCAGCGATATCTACAAAGGTCATGCGTGTCGGGATGATCTGTTTCGAGCTGGCAATCGCCGCCAGTTTGTCTAGCCGGTCATCAGGAACCGCGACATCACCCACATTGGGTTCGATCGTGCAGAACGGAAAATTCGCCGCCTGCGCAGCCGCGGTTTTGGTCAGCGCATTGAAGAGGGTCGATTTGCCCACATTCGGCAAACCCACGATTCCCATTTTAAAGCCCATGACGGCCTCCTGATACCATTCGAGCGCTGCTTCTATGCAGGTCCGCGTTGATACGCAAGCAAGACAGAAGGAACATCGGGGATGTCCATTTTTGCAACATCACAAAAATGTTGGAATCTCGTGAACTTGCGCGGATTGTAAACTGCACCCTAAGCTTCCCACGTAAAGGTTAAGAGCAATTAAGTAGTGAAGAAAATGAAATCTCTCATCGTTACGGCTGCACTTGTGGCGGCCTCCACATCCGCGCATGCTCAATCTCTGGTTTTTGGTGCGGGTTACGCCGACTTTTCTGACAGCCAATCCGACGATCAGGCGATCTTTTCACTGGAATACCAGCATAAGCCGTTTCATGAGGCCACCAGATTCAGCGCAACATGGGGGGCTGCCCTGTCCGTGGACACGGAAGGCGACACCCACATCGGAGCCGGCCTGATCGGGATCTACGCGTTTTCCAACCGCTGGTTTATCGAGGGCAGCGTCATGCCCGGATATTTCAGCGAGGCCGACGAACTGAACGATCTGGGCGGCAGCTTTCAGATCCGCAGCCTTTTAGGCCTAGGTTATACACTAAACAACGGCAACAAAATCTCCATGGCCGTCACTCATAAATCCAATGCCAGCACGCAGGAAGAAAATCCGGGCGTGAACTCATTGCTCTTGAGATATCACTTCGCATTCTAAACCTTTGCCGATGCTGTGGGATTGATTTTCACGCAAAGTTTCTGCACATCAGGTCCAAACCCGAGTGCAAGGACATCTGATGACCCGTATCGACGCCAAGTTCGCCGCCCTTAAGAATGAGGGCAAAAAGGCCTTTGTCGCCTATATCATGGCCGGAGATCCCGATTTCGAAACTTCGCTTGAAGTCGTAAAGGGCCTGCCAGAGGCCGGTGTCGACGTGATCGAGCTGGGTTTGCCGTTTACCGATCCCATGGCCGATGGACCGACCATTCAGGCCGCGGGACAACGGGCACTGGACTCGGGCATGACACTGCAACGCACTCTGGACCTGGCGCGCGCGTTCCGCGAAACAGACAACACAACGCCAATTGTTCTGATGGGGTATTACAATCCCATTTATAGCCGGGGCGTCGATAAATTCCTTGTCGATGCCAAGGAGGCCGGGATCGATGGTTTGATCGTGGTTGACCTTCCCCCCGAAGAAGATGACGAACTGTGCTTGCCAGCACAGGCCGCTGGATTGAACTTCATTCGGCTGGCCACGCCCACTACGGACGATAACCGCCTGCCCCGCGTGCTGCAGAACACATCAGGCTTTGTCTACTATGTCTCGATCACCGGTATCACCGGCGCTGCCGAGGCTCAGGCGACGGATGTCGGCCCCGAAGTTTCGCGGATCAAGGCCGCCACCGATTTACCCGTAATTGTCGGATTTGGCATAAACACGCCCGAAAAGTCCCGGACCATCGCCAGTGTCGCGGATGGTGCCGTGGTAGGCTCGGCCATCGTTAGTCAGATCGGCGCCGGCAAACCTGTGAGTGAGGTTCTCGATTTTGTCAAAACACTGGCGGACGGGGCCCACGCAGCCTGATCATCGCTGAAGTCCGGGGGAACTGGATCATCGCGGCTGGCCTTGGTCAGCCGCTTTTTTGTGTTCACATTAACGCGGCAACCGACCGCATCTGCGCTAAGTTGCGGTTGGTCGAAAAAATTGGTAAAGAAACTTAACCAATCCTGAGAAGGCCGCGACTCATGCCCGTCATCACCAATATTCAAGACCTCAAACGGATTTACGAACGCCGAGTGCCCCGGATGTTCTTCGACTATGCCGAAAGTGGCAGCTGGACCGAGCAGACGTTCCGGGAAAACACCTCCGATTTCGAGGATATCCGCCTGCGCCAGCGGGTTGCGGTGGATATGTCAGGGCGTACAACTGCGTCACAGATGATCGGACAGGATGTCGCTATGCCAGTGGCACTTGCACCGGTTGGATTGACCGGGATGCAGCATGCTGACGGCGAGATCAAAGCCGCCAAAGCGGCCGAAGAATTCGGTGTGCCGTTCACACTGTCGACTATGTCCATCAACTCCATCGAGGATGTCGCAGAAGCCACGACCAAGCCTTTTTGGTTCCAGCTGTATACCATGAAGGATGAGGACTACGTTAGCCGTCTGATCCAACGCGCCAAAGACGCGAAGTGTTCCGCGCTGGTGATCACGTTGGATCTGCAAATATTGGGTCAACGGCACAAGGACCTCAAGAACGGCTTGTCGGCGCCGCCAAAACTGACTGCCAAGACAATTGCAAACCTGATGACAAAATGGTCCTGGGGCATAGAAATGCTGGGGGCAAAACGACGCGAGTTCGGCAATATCGTTGGCCATGTTGATACCATTACAGACACTTCTTCACTGGGCACCTGGACCGCGGAACAGTTCGACCCCAGCCTGGACTGGAAGAAGGTCGAAAAACTGATGGAGCAATGGGGCGGCAAAGTGATCCTCAAGGGCATTCTGGATGCCGACGACGCCAAAATGGCTGCAAAACTGGGGGCCGATGCCATCGTCGTCTCAAACCACGGGGGGCGACAGCTGGATGGCGCGCTCAGTTCTATCCGCGTGTTGCCGGAAATTATGGACGCTGTCGGAAGTGACGTCGAAGTGCATCTGGACAGCGGTATCCGGTCCGGACAAGACGTTCTCAAGGCCCTGGCTCTGGGCGCCAAGGGCACCTTTATCGGTCGCGCCTACATCTATGGTCTGGGTGCTATGGGGCAGAAAGGCGTAACATCTGCACTTGAGGTCATTCAGAAGGAACTCGACACAACTATGGCGCTGTGCGGCGAAAAGAATGTTGCCGCCTTGGGGCGGCATAATCTGCTTGTGCCCGAGGATTTTGGCGGCCGCTGGCAGGATTGATACGCGTTCCATTTCAAGGGTATAAAAACCCCTTTCCAATTGCGCTGAAACAAGCTAAGGACGCGGCTTCACGCGGGTATACAGCCTTGGAGGATGCCCGCCCTAACATTGGAGATATATCATGGCTGGTGAGATTCCTGATCTCGTAGCTCTGGAACGGACGGGGACAGGCAAGGGCGCCGCTCGTAAAGCACGCCGCGAAGGCATGGTTCCGGGCGTTGTATTTGGCGGCGACAAAGACCCGCTGGCAATCCAGATCCCGTTCAACGAACTGTTCAAGCGCCTGAAAGCTGGCCGGTTCAAGTCGACCCTGTGGAACCTGAAGGTTGAAGGCCAGGAAGACGTTCGCGTCATCTGCCGCGACGTTCAGCGTGATGTGGTCAAAGACCTGCCGACCCACCTGGACCTGATGCGCCTGCGCCGGACCACCAAGATCGCGCTGTTCATCCCGGTTGAGTTTGTCAACGAGGAAGAAGCACCCGGCATCAAGAAGGGTGGCGTTCTGACCGTTGTCCGTCCGGAAGTTGAACTGGTCTGCACCGCGGGTGACATTCCTGAGAAGATCACCGTTGATCTGACCGGCATGAACATCAACGACGTTGCGACGATTTCGTCTGTTGATCTGCCGGCCGGCACCAAGCCGACTATCGATCGTGATTTCGTTATTGCGAACATCTCGGCTCCGACCGGATTGGCAACGGATGACGAAGACGAAGGCGACGAGGCCGAAGTGGCCGCTGACGAGGTTGAAGTCGTCGGCAAGGAAGAAGAAGAATAAAACCGGTTCAATTCATCCGGATTTAGAAACGGGGTTCCATTGGAGCCCCGTTTTCATTTTCGAATTTTGGAATTTGATCCCATACTGTGTTAGGCTCGCCGGCAGTGGCCCTGTTTTTTAGCCACTTTTCCACCAATCATTTCTTTGGAGCCTGCGATCATGACAAATCGATTCAAGTTCACAGCAACTTTGTTTTCAACGATCGGCGGAGTTGTTTGCGGATGCGCCGCGTTCGCGCAGGTACAGGACACGCTGCCCAGCAAAGACGATGTGGCCGATCGGTTTACTTCTGATCATTTTTCGCCCTATGCGGGGCGCAACTTTCCAACTCAGCCGCTTTGGGGCGACACGCACCTGCATACCGAAGTCTCAGTCGATGCTGGTACGATGACACGTTTGAGCCAGGAAGACGCTTACTTGTTCGCACGCGGCCATGAGGTCACAACGACCCATGGACTGCAGGCGAAACTGTCCCGACCATTGGATTGGCTGGTCATCTCAGACCATGCCGAAATGTACGGGTTGATGCCTCAACTTCTCGGCGGCGATCAGAACGTTCTGTCCTCACCGCAGGGTAAGGCTTGGTACGATGCACTGACCAGTAACGACAACGATCTGGTCTTTGCGACGGCGATGGAAATCGTCGCATCGCTGTCTGACGACGAACCCCCAATTGATAACCCCAAGGCCATTAAGGACGCTTGGCAAGAATACACTGCTCTTGCAGATAGATACAACGAGCCGGGGGTCTTTACTGCTCTAATCGGATACGAGTGGACGTCCGAAGGCGGCGACAATATCCATCGCAATGTCATCTTTCGTGACGGTTCGGATACGGCCAATCAAGTGCTGCCGTTTTCTCAATTCGACAGCAAAAATCCCGAAGACCTTTGGGCACATCTGGCCGAATACGAAGACCGGACTGGTGGCGACGTATTGGCGATTCCGCATAATGGGAACCTTTCCAACGGACGTCTTTTTTCGATCTCAAATTTCGATGGCACCCCTCTGACCGAAGAAAACGCGCGACTACGCGCCCGGTTCGAGCCAGTCATTGAGACGACGCAGATCAAAGGCGACAGCGAAGCGCACCCGTTTCTAAGCCCGGATGACGAGTTTGCCGATTTCGATACGTGGGATGCGTCGAACCTGAATGGGACCGAAGCCAAGACTGAAGACATGCTGCAATACGAGTATTCCCGCGAGGCCTACAAAACCGGTCTGATGCTTGAAGAGCAACTGGGTATCAACCCATACAAGTTCGGCCAAATCGGTTCAACCGATGGCCACACCGGCATGACAGCAGTGGAAGAGGATAACTTTTTTGGCAAACATTCTGGTGTTGAACCCGAACCGCACCGTTGGGAACACATAGTGATCGAAGCTCCTGAGCCGGAGTTTTCCATCTACGGCTGGAAACAGGCCTCTGGCGGGTATGCCGCTGCTTGGGCGATCGAAAACACACGCCAGGCGATCTTCGACGCGCTGGAACGGCGTGAGGTCTACGGCACGACTGGTTCTCGCATGATGGTGCGATTTTTCGGAGGGTGGGATTTCGCGGAAGAGGATGCTCTTTCACGACTGCCAGCCGATATCGGCTATGCCAAAGGCGTCCCGATGGGAGCAGACCTGCCCGCCCGAACCGGTGACGGCGCCCCAAACTTCCTGATTGCCGCATTGAAAGATCCATATAGCGGAAACCTAGACCGAGTGCAGGTCATCAAAGGTTGGCTGAATGCAGACGGCACGCGAGGTGAAAAAGTTTACGACGTTGCATGGGGCGGCGACCGAACACCCGGGTCGGATGGCAAGGTACCGCCTGTCGGCAACACAGTGGATGTTGAGAATGCGACCTGGACGAACACGATCGGCGCACCGGAATTGATCACCTATTGGCAGGATCCTGATTTCGATCCGTCGCTAAAGGCATTCTATTATGTCCGGGTGATCGAAATCCCGACACCTCGCTGGACCGCATATGAGGCCAGGAGATTCGGTGTTCAAATGGACGCAGAGGTGCCAATGACGACGACCGAGCGGGCCTACACCTCACCTATCTGGTACACGCCGGAGAACTGACTTCTTTCGGCGGACCAATTGTTGTAGGGCTCGACTGGATTTCCCATCCATTTCCGGGCATGACAGGGCGAGGCGAATAAAGACACGCGGAGCGCTGCTATGAAACTTTTTGTCGGATTGGGTAATCCGGGGCAGAAATACGCCCGGAACCGACATAACATTGGCTTCATGGCTGTAGATAGGATTGCCGAAGATCATGACTTTGGCCCTTGGCGATCCAAGTTTCAGGCCGAGATTACCGAAGGCCGCCTGGGTTCACAGAAGATCCTTCTGATGAAACCCCAGACCTTCATGAACCGCTCGGGCCAGTCCGTCGGCGAAGCTATGCGGTTCTACAAGCTGGATTCAACGGACGTGACGGTGTTCCACGACGAATTGGATCTCGCTCCCGGAAAAGTGCGTGCTAAGGCTGGCGGCGGACATGCGGGCCATAACGGTTTGCGTTCGATCCACGATCATATCGGTGCCGCCTATGACCGGGTGCGTTTGGGGATCGGGCATCCGGGCCGCAAAGAGATGGTCTCTCCCTACGTGCTGAGCGATTTTGCCAAAGCCGACGCTGATTGGTTGGAGGACGTCCTGCGCGGTGTCTCGGATGGCGCCAAATATCTGGCTGAAGATGAAAGTGGCAAGTTCATGAACGCCGTCGCACTGCGCACGGCACCGGCCCGGTCTTCGAAGACTCCTTTGCCCTCCGACGCGAAACCCAAACCCGCAGAGACACCGGAACTCGCAACCGACGAACGTTCGGCGATGCAAAAGTTGCTGGACAAATTCAGGTAGTTCTCAGTCGGATGCCGTAACGTTTTGATTGCGAACCAGATCGCGCCGCGCTCCAATGAAGCAGGCTAAAGGGAGGCGACGGATGAAAATCGTGTTCAAATGGCTATTGCGCATCGTGCTGGCTTTGGCTCTGGCCGCTGTGGTCGTCGGAGTCTGGAAGCGCGAAGAGATTACCCGTTTGATGGCCGTGAACTCTTTGTTCACCGCAGAAAAGATAGTTCACAACTTTTCGCATATGAATGACGCGTTCCTGACTGTCGACTTGCCTCGTGGCAATGGCCCAACTTGGGAGCTTCCTTATGGCCCCGGATTTGACCTGCCAGAGGGTACGGACGCATGGATTGACGAACGTGCCGTGACCTCTTTGCTGGTGTTGCAAGACGGGCAGATTCGGTTCGAAGAATACTACCTGGGCACCGGCCCGGACGACCGGCGGATTTCATGGTCGGTTGCCAAAAGCTACTTGTCCGCCCTGTTCGGCATTCTCATGGACGAGGGCGCGATCGAGTCACTGGACGATCCGGTGATAAACTACGCGCCGAAGCTCGCGGGCAGCGCTTACGAAGCCGCAACGATCCGTAATGTTTTGAACATGGCCAGTGGTGTCACGTTTGACGAAGACTATCTGGACTACGACTCGGACATCAACCGGATGGGCCGCGCAATTGCACTGGGCGGGGAGCTGGACGATTTCGCGGCCTCGCTGCATGACAGTTTCACCGCTCCGGGAGATGTCTGGCAATACGTGTCAATCGACACGCATGTGATCGGAATGGTGATCCGAGGCGCAACCGGGCGGAACGTGGCCGATCTGATGACTGAAAAGATCGTGCAACCGCTGGGGTTGGAACGCGACGGATATTACATCACCGATGGGGCTGGCGTCGCTTTTGTTTTGGCGGGCCTGAACTTTACCGCCCGCGATTTCGCCCGTTTCGGGCAGATGATCCTGCAAAATGGAGTACGAGACGGTAACCAGATAGTCCCGGCAGATTGGATCGCGGAAGCCACATGGCCCAGCGCCCCTACCGCACCCGGCGAAACCGGGTATGGCTACCAATGGTGGATTCCTAGCGGCGCACATGAAGGCGAATTCTTCGCGCGTGGAATTTATGGCCAATACATCTATTTTGACCAGCCACGCGGCGTGCTGATCGTCACCACCGGGGCCGACCGAAAATTCCGCGAACCTGGAGTCAGCGACCAGAATGTCGAAATGTTCCGCAAGATCGCACAAAACCTGTAAGATGCCCTTATGCAGAAACAAGATAGCATCAATGTGCTAGGCGGTGTTTTGGCCCCATGCTCGCGCAAGCCGCTAACGGGGTTCTTTCGCGACGGGGCCTGCAACACCTGCGCAGAAGACCAAGGCAGCCATACGGTCTGTGCAATCATGACCGCCGAGTTTCTCGCGTTTTCCAAATACGTTGGTAATGACCTGAGCACACCCCACCCCGAGTTCAATTTTCCCGGCCTCAGTGCCGGGGACAGCTGGTGCCTGTGTGCAGCACGATTTCTACAGGCTCATGACGAAGGTTGTGCACCCAAGGTTAATCTGGAGGCGACACATCAGCGGGCTCTGGACATTGTGCCGCTAGAAATTCTGAACATTCACCGATCAAGGCACCAAGCATAGATTGCCGGAACCCAGTACCCGCGCGCCGTGTGCAACGGTGATCCGCAGATTGAACCACAGATCAGGCCTCGGAAAATGGGCCAGCACCGCAGCGGGTATCCAACGCAGTCACGCCCAACGGCCCATTTGGGTTGCCGCCAGGAAATCCGGATAGGCGCCAAAATACCTGGGCAATCACATCTTGTCCGCCCATTTAGGCGCGACAGCATCGTTTTTCCGACCAAATCGTCCGGCGTCATCTGAATTGGCCAGGTTGCGCAAACCCGGCAACCTGACACAAGGTTCTTAACCCCGCCAGACGAAGGGATCAGTCGGCTGAGCGGCCTTCGGTGTCTGACATGTCAAAATTCAGGTACTTTGCGACGGTCTGAACATCCTTATCGCCGCGTCCACACATGTTCATGCAGATCAGGTGATCTTTGGGCAGGTCCGGGGCAATTTTCATGACATGGGCCAGTGCGTGGCAGGGTTCCAACGCGGGAATGATGCCTTCGGTCGCACAACACAGCTGGAACGCCTCCAGTGCCTCTTTGTCGGTGATCGAGACGTATTGGGCGCGGCCAACATCATTCAACCAGGAATGCTCAGGCCCGATTCCGGGATAATCCAGGCCCGCCGATATGGAATATCCTTCCAGGATCTGGCCATCGTCGTCCTGCAACAAATACGTCCGGTTGCCATGCAGCACACCCGGGCGCCCACCAGTCAGCGAAGCGCAATGCTCCATCTTTTCATTTACGCCTTTGCCCCCGGCCTCGACACCGATGATGTTGACGGATTTATCGTCAAGGAACGGATAGAACAGGCCCATAGCGTTCGATCCACCGCCGATGGCGGCAATAATCGTATCCGGCAGGCGGCCTTCTGCCTTTTGCATCTGCTCTTTGGCTTCCTTACCGATGATCGACTGGAAGTCGCGAACCATCGCCGGATATGGGTGCGGGCCTGCCACAGTGCCGATGCAGTAAAACGTGTCGCGCACATTGGTCACCCAATCGCGCAGAGCATCGTTCATCGCATCCTTCAGCGTGCCGCGGCCCGAGGTCACCGGAATCACTTCTGCCCCTAGCAGGCGCATACGAAACACGTTCGGTGCCTGACGCTGAACATCATGCGCACCCATATAGACGATACATTTTAGGCCAAACTTGGCGCAGACAGTGGCCGTGGCCACGCCATGCTGCCCTGCCCCGGTTTCCGCGATGATCCGGGTTTTACCCATGCGCCGCGCCAGAATGATCTGACCCAGCACGTTGTTAATTTTGTGCGCGCCCGTGTGGTTCAGTTCATCGCGCTTTAGATAGATTTTTGCACCGCCCAAATGCTCGGTCAGGCGTTCCGCATAATACAGCGGCGAGGGCCGGCCCACATAGTTTGTCCACAGATCATCCATTTCGGCCCAAAAGGTTGGGTCGTCCTTGGCCCTGTCATATTCCTCTTCCAACGACAGGATCAGCGGCATCAGCGTTTCGCTGACAAATCGCCCGCCAAAAATGCCAAAGCGGCCCTGTTCATCGGGGCCGGACATGAAGGAATTGAAAAGATCGTTGGCCATGGATGTCTCCCTCGTCGTACCCGTTGTTCATAGGAGGTGATGACGGGATTTGCCATCGCAAAACGTACTATTCCGCCGCCTGGGATTGCTGCTTCCAAACGTCCAGTGCCTGAGCACGGGTCGGAACGGCGATGCAGGTGAATTGGCAGAAATGATTTGTTTCTGCCAACCGGGACGCCACTTGCATCACGCGGCGATGGGGGCCGGATTGGGCAAAGGTCAACATCGCCTCGACATCGTGCCATACGGTGAGCGAGAAATAGAGTCCCTGATGCGGGAAAACTTCAGTGTGAAAACACAACGGATCGCCCTGAGCCTGACGCAATGCCTGCCCCGCACGCCAGAAAAACTCCGGCGCGTGATACCAGCGTTTTAGGGTAATTCCACCAATCGCAGCCAGCATATTCGCGCCCTCCACAAAGAGAGATACGCGGTTAGTGCCCGATCAGATCACCGGGCAGCGTCGATAAATGCTTTGATTAGGCTCGGGTCCTTGACGCCCGGCGCACTTTCGACCCCGGATGCGACATCGATTTGGTTTGCGCCGGTCATCCGAATGGCCTCGGCCACGTTGCCCGGATTTAGCCCGCCCGACAGCATCCACGGCGTGCGCCAGTACTTACGGCCCGCCAGCAATCGCCAGTCGAAAGGCAACCCGTTTCCACCCGGCAATTCCGAGTTTTTCGGGGGCTTGGCATCGATCAGCAGCAGATCAGCGGTCTCGGAATATACGTCGATCGCGGCTAAATCCTGGGCTTCGGCCACCCCGATCGCCTTGATGACTGGCAGCCCATAGCGCTGCTTCAACTCGGCAACCCGTTCGGGGCTTTCCGCTCCGTGAAGTTGCAGCATGTCCAAGGGGACACCAGCAACAATTTCATCAAATTGCGCGTCCGAAAAATTCACGGCCAGCGCCACTTTGGCCACACCAGCGGGCACCTCACCGGCCAGAGCTGCCGCTTGCGCAATCGACGCGTAGCGCGGTGACTTGGGAAAAAAGTTGAACCCAATATAGCGCGCGCCAGCGTCAACGGCCGCGCGCACATCTTCTGGTGCGGTCAGACCGCAAATTTTGACATTTACATCGGTAGACATCGGATGACCTCAGCTGGCCTCATCCAACAGCGCCAGAACGTCGTCCTGACCTTCGTTCTGCTTTCGCTTGAGCTTTTTGACCTCACGCTCAAGCTTGCGCACTTCGCTTTTCTTGACGGTGGCGTCCCTGCGATGCTTGTGCTCACGCAGCCATTCCCACAAGAAACCAATCACCAGACCAGCCACAACGCCACCCAGAACCACAACAAACAAAGGCAAAGTGGTAGACAAGTTGAAGCTCAGCAATTCGGACAGAGCATCCGGCATCAGCCTCAGCTCAACCATCTGTCGGTTGGCCAGCGAGATCGACACCAGAATGATCCCAAGAATCGCCAGAAAACCATATCGAAGATAACGCATCATGGGGTCAGGCTTTACCGTTCAAACGGTCCCTTAGCAACTTGCCAGTTTTGAAGAACGGCACACATTTTTCATCGACCTGTACAGTCTCTCCTGTACGAGGGTTGCGACCAACGCGCGCATCGCGCTTTTTGACGGAAAACGCCCCGAACCCGCGCAGCTCGACACGGTCACCGCGCGACATGGCATCGGTCACTTCCTCGAATACGGTATTCACGATCCGTTCGACATCTCGCTGGTATAGATGTGGATTTTCGTCGGCGATTTTCTGAATCAATTCTGAACGGATCATGCGTGTTACCCTCCCAGGTGACCGGTTAACCAAGCCTATTGTTCTGGACAGTATAGGAAAAAACCCGGAACGGGGGAACGTATACTCTGCGTGCAAAGGCTTCATTTTGCAGGAAACTCACGCGATTTTTCGCTTGTCGGGCGGAAATTCACACCTATTGCGCGAGCAATAGCAAAATTAACCCAGGAAATTAGAACACATTGATTCGCAACAAAAACGGCCCCGCGCTTTCGCGCGAGGCCGCAAATCATGTTCGGGATACCCCTGGGATCAGTCGCCGGACTTCAGCGCTGCACCCAGGATATCGCCCAACGATGCGCCCGAGTCGGAAGAACCGTACTGTTCCACGGCCTCTTTCTCTTCGGCGATCTCGCGGGCTTTGATCGACAGACCCAAACGGCGGGTTTTACTGTCGACGTTGGTGACGCGCACGTCGACCTTGTCACCGACCGAGAAACGCTCGGGGCGCTGTTCGGCACGGTCACGCGACAGGTCAGAGCGGCGGATGAAGGACTTCATGCCTTCGTATTCCACCTCGATGCCGCCATCCTCGATTGCAGTGACTCCAACGGTGATGACCGAGCCACGCTTCACGCCGCCCACGGCTTCGGCGAACTTGTCACCGCCCAGGGCTTTGATCGACAGCGAGATACGCTCTTTCTCGACATCCACTTCCGAGACGACAGCCTGTACCACGTCGTTCTTGTGGTAGTTCTGGATGGCATCCTCGCCACGCTCGTCCCAGGACAGGTCGGACAGGTGAACCATGCCGTCGATGTCGCCTTCGAGGCCAATGAACAGACCGAATTCGGTGATGTTCTTGACTTCGCCTTCGACCTCGGTGCCCTCGGGGTGTGTTTCTGCAAACACTTCCCACGGGTTGCGCTGAGTCTGTTTCAGGCCCAGCGACACGCGGCGCTTGGCGCCGTCGATTTCCAAAACCATGACGTCGACTTCCTGGCTGGTCGAAACGATCTTGCCGGGGTGGACGTTTTTCTTGGTCCAGGACATCTCGGATACGTGCACCAGACCTTCGACACCGGCTTCCAGCTCGACGAATGCGCCGTAGTCGGTGATGTTGGTGACGCGACCCTGATGGACCGAGCCCAGCGGGTACTTGGCAGCAACCAGATCCCACGGATCGTCCTGCAGCTGCTTCATGCCCAGGCTGATGCGGTGGGTCTCTTTGTTGATCTTGATGACCTGAACCTTGATGGTTTCGCCGATCGTCAGGATCTCGGACGGGTGGTTCACACGACGCCAAGCCATGTCGGTGACGTGCAGCAGGCCGTCAACGCCGCCCAAGTCAACAAATGCACCGTATTCGGTGATGTTCTTGACGACACCCTCGACGGTTTGACCTTCGGACAGGTTGCCGATGACTTCGGCACGCTGTTCGGCACGTGATTCTTCCAGGATGGCGCGACGCGAAACAACGATGTTGCCACGGCGGCGGTCCATTTTCAGAATCTGGAACGGCTGCTTCAGACCCATCAGCGGGCCAGCGTCGCGCACGGGGCGCACGTCAACCTGCGAACCGGGCAGGAATGCAACTGCGCCACCAAGATCGACGGTGAAGCCACCTTTGACGCGACCAAAGATTGCACCTTCGACGCGCTGGTCGTCGGCATATGCTTTTTCCAGACGATCCCATGCCTCTTCACGGCGGGCCATCTCGCGCGAGATGACGGCTTCGCCACGGGCGTTTTCTGCAGCGCGCAGGTAGACTTCTACCTCGTCACCAACAGCGATTTCAGGGGCTTCGCCGGGATTTGCGAATTCTTTCAGATCAACGCGGCCTTCCATTTTGTAGCCAACGTCGATGATGGCCTGGCCCGCTTCGATCGCGAGAACCTTGCCTTTGACAACAGAACCCTCTTCGGGCGTGTCCATTTCGAAGCTTTCGTTCAGGAGGGCTTCGAATTCCTCCATGGTTGTATCAGCCATCTGGCAGTGTTTTCCTTTACATACGTTTTTACTGGCCGAGCGGTTGTCTCCGCCGGTCTTAATGGATTGGTCAGACGATCTGACTTAGTGCACAAAACAAAGAGGGCCGGTTGGTTCCGACCCTGCTCGTCTCATTGTTTTATGGCTCAAATCGCCTTGTCGACGGGCGCTCTATAGCGGCTTAGGCATGACGCTGCAAGTCCAAGGCGAAAACCCGCGCTGCAGAATTCTGCCGAACTCAGATCTCTTCGCCCTTTTTTAAAAGCTCTTCAATCAATTTGCGCTGCAGATCGTTGCTGTCCCCACCACCGAATTGGGCCGCACCGCCAGAATACAGCGTCCCGTAGGTCTTGGCGATGTTCACGGTCTGAGCAAGCCCAGAGATCAGCTGGTCCTTTTCCAGTGGTGAGAGCGGATGGATAAAAGCTGCCCAAAGCGTTCCATTGGCTATTGCATATCTGGCGTCTAATGCAGTGTCGAAATTGGCTTGCATCATTCTCTTCAAATCGTCCTGAGACAGCTCGGATGCACTGCGGATTGGAACCATGGCACGCATCCGGTCAGCATTCGTGTCTGTGATCACCAGAACCGGAACATCCGAGACCGTCAGTTGAAACCCTGGTCCGCGCGGCTGCGCCTCGGGGTCCAGCGCGAAAACAATCTTGCCCAAACGCTCATAGGTCATTGGCGGTTCATTGTCATGCGCCTGAGGCTGATTTCCCTGAGCGGCCAAACTCCCCGCCGTGAAAATCAGAAAAATGGCTAGTCGGATCATGAGGTCACTCCTGCAAACACTCTTTCACCATAGGGCTGCGCGTCTGGGCTGACTAAACAAAGCTGTGTGAACACATTGGATCAAAGGTACGTACTTTCGAACTATCTGCAATGTTTGCTGACCTAACTGCGATTAAACGTCCGGGAAACTCTGTCTAGCTTTGTCACATCGGTTGACACCATGTCGGCCCGTTTCCAAACTAGGAAGGAAAAACACTATGAAGTCCCTTGTTTTCACCGCCCTTGCGGCAACTCTGGCTCTGACCGCTCCGGCCTTTGCAGTCGACGAGATTAACGTATCCAAAGGCATCTCCGCCGCCGGCGCCCCGCTGGCGGTGCACGGTGTGGATCTGGTTGCTCTGGTCACCAGCGGTAACCCGGTCGAAGGGTTTGCCAACCATTCGGCTACCTATGACGGCGCATCCTACTACTTCACCAGCGCCGAAAACCTCGAGACGTTCGAGACCAACCCGTCAGCGTATCTGCCTCAGCATGGCGGGTTCTGCTCCTTCGGTGTGTCCGTCGGCAAGAAGTTCGATGGTGACCCGGATCAGTATCTGGTCGCTGATGGAAAGCTGTATCTGTTCCTGAATGCGGCGACCCGCGCCAGCTTTCTGGAAGATGTGACCGGAACAGCCAAAACCGCCGACGATCAGTGGGCCAATATCAAAAGCATCGCGGTTGGCGAGCTGTAATTTTACCGGCATTGAAAGTCTGCGGCGGCCCTACGCCGCAGACATTTTTTGAGAGATCACAGCAATAGCCTGCGCCAATGCCTCTTCAATACTCAGGTCAGACGTGTCCAGAACAACCGCATCTTCGGCAGGCTTCATTGGCGCCGTGCTGCGTTCTGCATCACGTATATCGCGCTCGCACACATCGGCGAGAACCTGTTCCCGGGAAAGGTCCGAGCCCTTGGCGCTGAGCTCCAAAAAACGCCGTTCCGCCCGAACTTCGGCGCTGGCTGTGACGAACAACTTCACATCCGCCTGCGGGCAAATCACAGTTCCGATGTCGCGACCGTCCAGAACCGCTCCACCGGAACGCCGAGCAAAGGCCCTTTGGAAATCAACCAGCGCGGCACGCACCTTGGGAATGACTGCGACTTTAGATGCCGCTTGCGCTATCTCAGCCGTGCGGAGGTCACCCTGCTCCAGTTCTTCTGCCGTAAGGGCCTGTGCCGCCGCCACAGCATCCAGACCGCCCAGCATTCGCCGTCCAACCGCGCGATACAGCAGACCGGTATCGAGATGTGCAAAACCGAATTTCCCGGCGACCGCCTTGGAAATCGTCCCCTTGCCTGCCGCAGCAGGCCCATCAATGGCAACCGTGAAACTGCGGGCTTCCATTAGATCTGCCGGTTCTTGCGAGCCAACTTAGCCCCCAACCGCTCCATCAATGGCTCGAAAATCGGGAAGGATGTCGCAATAGGTCCTGCGTCATCCACGGTCACAGCATTCTTTGCGCCCATACCCAAGATCATGAAAGACATTGCAATGCGGTGATCCAGAAAGCTCTCGCAGATTCCGCCACCCGGGACATTGCCGATGCCTAGCCCCTCGACCGACCACCATTCTTCACCCTCGTTTACCGTCACGCCATTGCTGCGCAGGCCGCGGGCCATGGCATCGATCCGGTCGCTTTCCTTAACGCGCAGTTCTTTGACGCCGCCCATCATGGTTGTCCCGATTGCATTTGCCGCCACCGCTGACAGGACGGGGTATTCGTCGATCATCGAAGCCGCACGTTCCGACGGCACGGTGATCCCTTTCATGTTCGGCGAATATCGTGCGCGCAGGTCAGCGACGGGTTCGCCTCCCTCTTCGCGTTCGTTTTCATAGGTCAGGTCTGCCCCCATTTCGCGCAGCGTTGTAAACAGGCCCGCTCGCGTTGGGTTTAGCCCGATACCTGGCACCAACACATCCGATCCCGGTGTGATCAGCGCCGCGCAGACCGGAAACGCTGCGCTCGACGGGTCGCGTGGCACCGCAATCACTTGCGGCTTAAACTCGGGTCGACCGGTCAGCGTGATCACACGCCCTTCATCGGTGTCCTCGACCGTGATGTCTGCTCCAAACCCGGCCAGCATCCGTTCAGTGTGATCGCGTGTGGCCTCTTTCTCGATCACCACGGTTTTGCCTGGAGCGTTCAGTCCGGCCAGCAGCACGGCTGATTTCACTTGCGCCGAGGGTACCGGTACTTCGTAGCGCACCGGAACCGGGTTAGCGGCACCTACTATGGTCATCGGCAAGCGCCCTCCCGAGCGTCCGATGGATTGCGTTCCAAAAAGGGCCAGCGGATCGGTGACCCGCGCCATGGGGCGTTTGCTCAGGCTCGCATCACCGGTGAAGGTCGCCGTGATCGGAGAGGTCGCCATCGCCCCCATGATCAACCGCACGCCGGTACCCGAGTTGCCGCAGTCTATCACCTGATCCGGCTCGGCGATCCCACCGACGCCGACACCATGCACTGTCCAATCGCCGTTGCCGTGATCCGTGACCTCGGCCCCAAAGGCGCGCATCGCCTTGGCTGTGTCCAGAACGTCCTCGCCCTCAAGCAGGCCGGAAATACTGGTTTCGCCCACGGTCAGCGCGCCCAGGATCAGTGAACGGTGCGAGATCGACTTGTCGCCGGGCACCTCAGCCGTACCGTTCAGCGGGCCGCAGGGATGCGAGGTCATCGGGATGGGCGTGCCGTGTCCGGACATGGGGGCTCCTTTTGCGCTATCAGTCCCAGGCCGATTAGCGAATTGGGACCACTTGGTCCAGCGACAATGATGCGGTCTATGGGCGCGAAGCAGTCTGTTAGGTCTCTCCCAGCCATTTGGCCGGGTTCTCTTCGGCGATCTGCCGGAACACTTCTTCGCCCAGCGCGTTTCGAAGTCGAATGCACACAGCTTTTTCCGACAGCTTTTCCTGTCGGGTCATATAGTAATCCGACCCAAACAGAACCCGAGACCTCAGTCGCGCGCTTTCTTCGTCGTCACCGGTCAGGAAAATTCTCAGAAACGGGGCGTAATCCTCGAACTGGAACAGGGTGTAAGAGATGTCGGTCCACAGCCCTGGGTAATCTCCACTGCCGATAATACGCCGGATCGCCACCTGCCAGTTTCGGTTGAATGCATCGTCCAGAGGGTTCTGCCGGTCCGGGTTGGCATAAGCCTCCCAGTCGCGTTGCCCTCCGAAATGCGCGAGACAAATCCGAAGCGTGGGATGTGCACGCATGACAGGGATAAAGGCGTCGGGCTCTGTGTATCGATCCGCCCAGTAATCCGACAGGTATCTCCCTTGAACGCCACCCCGCGAACAATGGGACATCACAGGCAAATTCTTTTCGGCCAAGCGAGGATACACATGTTGCATCAGTACAGGATCATCCGGGGCAAAACCCAGTCGCGGGTAAAGCTTAAGTCCACGAAACTTAAGGCCATCAATTGCCCGCCATAGCTCTTTCGCCTCGGGATCCGCCCGAGGGTCAATCGTTGCAAATGGGATAACGGACCTGCCAATCTCTGAATCTCCGGCGAGCTTCGCCAACTCGTCATGTTGCGCGCGCAGCGGCACTGACGGAGCACCAAATCCAAACGCCGATAACTCCATCGGCAGCACGACAAAACGAGTATTGCCCGGGTAGTGCCGCCTCATATTTTCGAGGATTTCCCGCTGATTGTCTTCAGCGGTCTCCTGTTGAAAACGGTACAGCCGGTCCAGTTTCTCCGCGACGGGATGCTGCCCGATCAGGCGCGTGCCAAATGCCAACGCTTTCAGTAGCCAAGGCATTTTCTTGAATGGTTTCAGCGCCGGATAAGGATAGTCCTCGGGAACATGGCGCGCGTGGAACAAATGGGTGTGGCAATTTGTGATCTGAATTTCGGACATGTGAGATCCTGAAAATACTTGTACTAACAAAGCGCATGTGGCGCGCTTAACCTAGCATAGCATTCAGGATTGCAGAAATCTGGTCAGGATCAGTTCTCGGTCCGGCGGAAGGTCAGGTAATGGGGCGTTCTACCTTCGCGCAGTGCTTTTTGTTCGTACCGGGTCGAAATCCAGTCGTCCCACGGCTCTTGCCAATCGGCAGGACCTTCGGCCAACCATTCGAAACCGGCACGCGGTACTTCCTCCAGGGTTTGGCGAACATAGTCCGGTATATCAGTCGCCACCCGGAATATCGCGCCAGGCTTCAGCGACCTGGCCAGCGGTTCAAGATGTTCAGGTGTGACGAAACGGCGGCGATGATGTCGCGTCTTTGGCCACGGATCGGGGTAAAGCAGAAAAGCGCGCGCGATGCTGGCCTCGGGCAGAACGTCGAAGAGGTCACGGGCGTCACCGGGATGGACAGCAAGGTTTTCAACGCCTGCCCGGCGGATCTTGCCCAACAGCATGGCAACTCCGTTGATATACGGCTCTGCCCCTATGATACCAATATCCGGATTATTCTTTGCCTGATGCACCAGATGCTCGCCGCCGCCAAAACCAACCTCAAGCCAGACCGGTTTGCCGCCAAATAGCCCATCCAGATCGAGCGGAGTGCGTTGGGGATTGGTTTCCCAATCGACCGCGCCGGGCGACAAAGCGGTTAGGTCTTCCGACAGATAAGTCTTTTGACTGGACTTCAGGGTTTTGCCCTTGAAGCGGCCATAGAAGTTTCTGCGGGGGCGTTGTGGGGTCTCGGTGCTCATGGCGGTGCCCATACTGCGCAGCTTGGATCGTTGCAAGAGGTGGCTGTCGCAGGTCTGATAGACTGCCCCCAAATCGCCGAGGCGCATCCAAATAGAAAAAGCGCGCCTTTGAGGGCGCGCCTTTGTATAACAACTGGTCAGACTGCCTGCTTCAGCGCGTCAGTCAGATCTGTACGTTCCCAGCTGAACCCGCCATCAGCCTCGGGGTTTCGGCCAAAATGACCATAGGCCGCAGTACGCTGGTAGATGGGTTTGTTCAACTCCAGATGCTGCCGGATTCCGCGCGGGGTCAGGTCCATCACCTGAGCTACGGCCTTTTCGATTTCTGTATCTGCAACCTGACCCGTTCCGTGGGTTTCGGCATAAATCGAAAGTGGCTTGGAGACACCAATCGCATAGCTCAGCTGAATCGTGCAGCGTTCAGCCATGCCCGCGGCCACGACGTTCTTGGCCAAATAACGTGCGGCATAGGCAGCCGAGCGGTCCACTTTGGTCGGATCTTTACCCGAGAACGCGCCACCGCCATGAGGCGCGGCACCACCGTAGGTATCCACAATGATCTTGCGTCCGGTCAGACCCGCGTCACCGTCCGGCCCGCCGATCACGAACTTGCCGGTTGGGTTTACGTGCCACTCGGTCTCAGCCGACAGCCAGCCCTCAGGCAGGGTTTCACGGATATAGGGCTCGACAATCTGACGAATGTCATCCGAAGTCAGCGACTCGTCCAGATGTTGCGTCGACAAAACGATCGAATCTACACCCACTGGCTTGCCGTCTCGATAGACCACCGACAACTGTGATTTCGCGTCCGGTCCCAACACGGACTCGGTGCCGTTCTTGCGGACTTCGGCCAGGCGCCGCAGGATGGCGTGTGAATACTGGATCGGCGCAGGCATCAATGCCGGCGTTTCCGTCGTCGCATAGCCGAACATGATGCCCTGATCACCGGCACCTTCATCCTTGTTGTCAGCGGCATCCACGCCCTGCGCAATATGAGCGGACTGCTCATGCAACAGGTTCGTCACCTCGACCGTCTCGTGGTGAAACTTGTCCTGCTCGTAGCCGATATCCTTGATACAGGCACGAGCGATCTCATCAATGCGGCCCATATAGTCGTGCAACTTGTCCTGATCCGACAGGCCAACTTCGCCGCCAATAACGACACGGTCGGTAGTGGCAAATGTTTCGCACGCCACGCGCGCCTCGGGTTCTTCGTTCAGAAAGGCGTCGAGAACGGCGTCCGAGATTCGGTCGCAAACCTTGTCTGGGTGCCCCTCGGAAACGGATTCCGAAGTAAAAGTATAATTCTGTCGGGACATGAAAGTGCTCCATTGAGATTTCCCCGTCACGCCAGGAAGCCGTTGTGACAGGCATCCGAGGGGATACGCCTGCAGTAAAACAGGGTCAATTGGAAATTACGCGTGAACCCGCCGGGCGTTGCGCCAAAGTAGCAATAAAAAGACCAATAGCGCGATGAGGGTCGGATTATCCCCAATTCGCGAATAAAAAGTCGGCGACAAAGGTTGCGGTAGAATTGCGTCGATGTACCCTGCCTGGCCCAGCGGTAGTGCATCGGTGATCCGTCCCAGCGGATCAATCATCGCGGAAACACCTGTGTTGGCCGCCCGCATCATCGGAAGTCCCTGCTCAATCGCGCGCATTTGAGCCTGGGCCAAATGCTGATACGGACCAGATTGTGTTCCGAACCAGGCATCGTTTGTGATCTGCAGCAGAAAATCGGCGCGTGCCGGAGCTGAATGTACGTCTTGCGTGAACACGGCCTCATAGCAAATCAGTGGCAGGGCTGTGCCCAGATTGCCCGCTTCCATCACGGCTGCACCAGAGCCTGCGCTGAACCCGTTACCAGTGGTTGACGCCAGACCCGCGACTCCAAACCGTGCCATCAGGTTGCCAAAGGGCACGTATTCGCCAAATGGCGCCAGATGATGCTTGTCATAGAGACCGGCCTGCTGCCCCTGAGTGTCCAGATAGATCATCGAGTTGTAAATCTGTGCCCCCTCGGCCCGCTGGATGCCCAAGAAAACCGGTGTTCCCTGAGCGGCGTCGGAAATTGCAGTAAGGTAAGGCTGCGCATTCCCTAACCAGGCGGGCACCGCGGTCTCGGGCCACACGATCAGATCTGGTCGGGGATTGACCGCAGTAAATTCAATCTGGCGGGCGAAGAACAGCGGCGCGTAGTCCGGATCCCATTTCTGATGCTGGGGTGCGTTGGGCTGAACAAGCCGGACGACGTGCTCTGTCTCAGCAACGATCGGACGCGTAGTCCCATGGACCATTGCAAGGGCGGCCAGGCCAATCGTGATAGCCACTGGCATTGCTAACCCTCGCAAGGAGCGGTGTTCAACGATTGCTGCGCCCAAGGGAAAGGTCGCGGCAAAGGTCAGTGCGCCCAAGCCATATGGTCCCACCAGCGACAGAATCTGAGCGACCGGCGAATTGACCCAAACTTGAGCGACTCCGGCCCAAGGAAACCCGGTTAGCAGATATCCCCGACCAAATTCAGCCAGCGACAAGCATACTGTCAGAAACATGGCCTGCTGAACCGGTCCGGCACCTGGCCTCCTGGCGGCCCAGAACGCCAGCCCCCAGAACAGTGCAAGCCCACCGGCCAATAAAATCAAAGCAAATGGAGCCATCCAGGCATGGCGTTCAGCGTCAACCAAAAACGGTTCGACAATCCAGCTAAGTGCGTTTGCAAAATACCCGGTTGCAAACACCCAGCCCAGCCAAGCGGCGCGACGACGCGTTTCACACGTGAGGAATAATGGCGCAATCAGAACAAACGCCACCAGTGTTGCGCCCCAATAGCCGAAAGGCGCCAATCCATAAGCACCGAGCACGCCCAGCGTCGCTGCAATCACAAGCCTCAGCCAGAAAGGCCAACCCTGCGCTGGGTTCATGTAACGATATCCGGCAACATGACACGCAGACGCTTGATACGGCGCGGATCGGCGTCGATCACTTCAAATTCGGGGCCTTCGGGATGCAGCACAACCTCACCCCGGGCGGGGACCCGGCCGGAGAGCATGAAGACCAATCCTCCCAGCGTGTCGATCTCTTCTTCGTCCACATCCTCGTGACTGGTCAGCGATCGGCCAATTTCGGCCTCGAATTCCTCGAGCGGCACGCGGGCCTGCACGACGTAGCAACCCGGTTTCTCCTGCACCCAAAGTTGATCCTCGTCCGCGTCGTGTTCGTCCGCGATTTCACCTACGACCTGTTCGATAAGGTCCTCAATTGTCAGCAAACCGTCGACGCCGCCGTACTCATCGATCACAAGCGCCATGTGGCGACGTTCGGTCTGCATCTTGGTCAGAAGAACTCCAATCGGCATCGACGGCGGTACAAACAACAAAGTACGCAGCATCGAACCCAGTTTGAATTCAGTCGAATCTCCGTTGAAACCATGGGTCAGTGCAAAGTCTTTGAGATGAACAAAGCCTAACGGGGAATCCAGCGTTCCGTCAAAAACCGGTATCCGTGACAGTCCGCTGTCACGAAACACAGTGGCCAGTTCGTCCTTGGAGATTGTCAACGGGACCGAGATGATTTCCGCTGTCGGGATCGCCACGTCTTCGACCCGCATCCGGCGCAAGTTGATCATGCCCCGAGATTGCGGACTGATCGTATCGTGCCCGTTGACGGAGCTCGGTTCTTCGTCTCCCGGCGGGGAAAACGCATCAAGGATACGCGAGAAGAATCCGCCTTTTTCTTCTGCTTCAGTGCTGCTGTCCTGAGGTTGCGCGCGTTGCGCCGCCCTAGAACTGCCGTCTATATCGCCCATTACTCTGTTCCAGTTGATCGAGCCATATGGCCCACATTACGCATTATATGGGTCATCTTTACCCATTTTGCCAAGTATCTCGACCTCTACGGCCTCCATTAAAGTGGCGTCCCGGTCACGAACGTGATCGTAACCCAGCAAATGCAACATTCCGTGAACAATCAGATGAGTGACGTGGTCAGCCATAGTTTTACCGGCCTCGGCAGCTTCCCGGGCACAGGTGTCGTAGGAAATCGCTATGTCACCCAGCGCAATCTCGCCCGTGAAATCTGGCTCCGCAGGCGCCGGCATTTGACCGGCTTCTTCCGGAGACAGGTCCACTGCTGGCCAGCTCAGGACATTGGTGGGAACGGGCTTTTCCCGAAACTCGGCATTCAGCACGGCAATCCGAGCATCATCGCACCCCAGCAAACTGACCTCGCAGATTTCTGCATCCAGACCGCAATAATCGATGACAGCCGTTATTGCCGCGCGCGCCAACACCGTCAGCTCTCGCCAACGGTCATCCTCAATGGTTATCTCAAGGTTCATGACGTCAAATACCAAGGTCCCACACGCGGGACCTCGGCAACTCAACCTGTTTCGCGGCCCGCATCGGCCTCATACGCCTCAATGATGGCGGCGACAAGCGGATGGCGTACGACGTCTTTTGACGTGAAATAGTTGAAGCCGATATTGGGAATCGTCTTCAGCAACCTTTCCGCATCCTTCAGCCCCGACTGCACGCCGCGTGGCAGGTCCACCTGAGACCGGTCGCCGGTAATGACCATGCGGCTGCCCTCGCCCAGACGGGTCAGGAACATCTTCATTTGCATGGTGGTGGCGTTTTGCGCCTCGTCCAACACAACGAAAGCGTTGGCCAAAGTGCGGCCACGCATAAAGGCCAGCGGAGCAATTTCGATTCGCTTTTCCTCGATCAGCTTGGCGAGTTGCTTGCCTGGCAGAAAATCGTTCAGCGCGTCATACAGCGGCTGCATGTAAGGATCGACCTTGTCCTTCATGTCGCCCGGCAGGTACCCCAGCTTTTCTCCGGCCTCGACTGCTGGGCGGCTCAGGATGATACGATCCACATGGCCGCCAATGAACATCGAAACACCAGCGGCAACTGCCAGATAGGTCTTGCCGGTACCTGCCGGACCGATGCCAAAGGCCAGTTCATTTTGAAACAGCGACTGCACATATGCTTTTTGTGCGTCCGTGCGCGGCTCAACCAGTTTCTTGCGGGTCTTGATTTCAACCGTGCCGCCTTTGAACATTTCCAGCTGGTCGCCATCGCGACTGCCTGTCCCGACTTCCGAGTTGCCCATACGGAGCTCTCGGTCGACATCCGCGGCTTCCACCTCACGCCCGCCTTCCAAACGCGTGTAGAGCGCCTGCAAGACTTCGACAGCCTGCTTTTGCGCATCCTCTTCGCCCATGACAACAATCTGATTGCCCCGTCGCACAATCTGGACGGTTAGTTTTTGTTCGATCTCAGCGAGATTGCGATCATATTCGCCGCATAGATCAATCAACAATCGGTTGTCTGGGAATTCAACAAGCGCCTCACGCTGGGGCATGTCATCTTGCGGTGGGGTAAGGGCACCGATGGCCAATCCGTTCTCCTGTCTTGGCGTTTCACCCTGAGCGTGACAACAAATCCGGATCGACGCAAGGCGCAGATTCAATTTTTCCCGACCAGATGACAAAAGCGCCGACGAGTCAGGTCAAATCACTGCAATTGCTGAAGGGAAATGCGTGCAAAAAGGGCGCGATCAGAACGTATAGTTCAACCCGAACCTGATCCCACGGAAGCTGGGCGTCGATTTGGTGGAAAACCCCGACCCCAGATCCACGACCTTCGAATCGAACTGCATGTATTCGATTTCACCGGTGATCGACCAGTGCTCGGTCAGCTGGTGCTCGGCACCCAGGCTTGCCGAAATTCCGTTGCGCCGTTCCTGGTCCTGAAACCGTTGGGTCGGGCCACTTGAAGTCAAAGCACTTGAGGTTGTGATATCGCCGCTGACATACCCTAAGGTCACGAAATAGAGGATCGTGCGGCTGCGATTGCTCAGGCCGTTGCGAAGCCGCACAGAGAACACATCGGAGATCGAAGACTCGGCCGCGACCGTTGTTCCGCCGATCTGTGTCGAGGCGCTGTCTTCGAGGGTTCCGAAATCATAACCGATCTCAAGCCCATAGACATAATCCCGCCCGCCACGCGCAGGCAGAATGCCACGCCAGCCGCCACGGAACCCGCCATAGCCACCCGCGGGCTCAAGATTACCAACCGGAAAAAGCCCGCCCGAAGTTCTGAGACCGAATTGATCGGATCCGCCCGATCCATATCCGCCACTCACGCCCAAATAAAACGCGCTGGCATCACGAGATAACTGCTGCGGAGCGATGATTTCGGGTTCAGTTAAAGTTCCGTTAATATCCCCTGCCAAAGTCGGCGCGGCACTGAACGCCGCAAACACCAACGCAGAGAAGGTACGGGACAAACACGACCCCTGAAAACACGTCCGACTCACTACTCGCGCCCTCCATGGCACAGATCTCAAAACCGCAGATCTGGCAGTTTCCTCACGAGAGCAGAGTGCACTCCGTGACAAATCTGGCTTACCTCGGAACATAGTTCCAAGTCATAAATCAAGGGTTAATTTCTGGAAAACCCGTCAGTTATGCCTTTCACGCATCTACTCAGATCAATTCACCAGCCAGTGAGTTTGCACCCGATCCAGTAATTTTCACCTGCCGCAAATCTCCAACCGCAATATCCGCGTCTGTGACGTGAACTGCGTGAAGGTATTCGGATTTTCCGACCATCTGCTGCGGAAGGCGGCCGGCTTTTTCGAATAGAACGTTCACGGTGCGACCGACCATGGAATCTTGGATATCGTGCTGATGACGCGTGATCATGGCCTGCAGCCTCTGCAGGCGCTCATCCGCCACTTCGGCCTCGACCTGCGACCGTTCTGCAGCAGGCGTCCCCGGACGGGTGGAGTATTTGAAGGAATAGGCATAGCCGTATTTGACCTCCTCCACCAAATCCAGCGTAGCCTGAAAATCCTCATCCGTTTCTTCAGGGAAACCGACGATAAAGTCACCGGACATCAGAATATCCGGCCGTGCCGCGCGAATTCGTTCGATCAGGCGCAGATAGCTTTCGGCAGTATGGCTGCGATTCATCCGTTTCAGAATTTTGTCCGAGCCCGATTGAACCGGCAGGTGCAGATACGGCATCAGCTTGTCGCAGGTCCCGTGTGCTTCGATCAGATCGTCGCCCATGTCATTTGGGTGCGACGTGGTAAAACGGATGCGCTCCAACCCATCAACTTTGTTCAGTTCCCAAATCAAACCTGCCAGAGACATGTCCCCGTCCGGCCCTGCACCGTGATAGGCATTGACGTTCTGGCCCAGCAAAGTGATTTCACGCACGCCACGTTCGACCAGATCCCGTGTCTCGCGCAGAATACGATCCGCCGGACGGCTGACCTCGGCGCCGCGTGTGTAAGGAACCACGCAAAAGGCGCAGAACTTGTCGCAGCCTTCCTGTACCGTCAGAAACGCGGTCGGCCCGCGTTTGGCCTTGGGCCGGTTTTTTAGCTTCTCGAATTTGTCCTCTTCAGGAAAGTCCGTATCCAGTGCTTTTTCGCCCTGACGCGTCTTCGCTTCCATCTCGGGCAGACGGTGATAGCTTTGCGGACCCACGACCAAGTCGACCAGCGGCTGACGGCGCATGATCTCTTCGCCCTCGGCCTGCGCGACACAGCCCGCAACACCGATCTTCAGGTCCGGCTTTTCGGCTTTCAAACCCTTGAACCGTCCCAGCTCGGAATAAACTTTCTCGGCCGCCTTCTCCCGGATATGGCAGGTGTTCAACAGGATCATGTCCGCGTCATCAGGAGACTTGGTCTCGACATAGCCCTGACCGCCCAGCGTCTCTGACATACGCTCACTGTCATAGACATTCATCTGACAGCCATAGGTCTTGATAAACAGCTTTTTCGGTTCGGACATGAGACGGGCCTTTGCAGTCGCTGGATCGGCGTCATTTATATGCTTAGAACGCCGCTTGCAATGCTGGCGCAATTACCCGAATTTGGCCTGTAATTCCAGCAAAGCGGAACCGAAACAGGCAATGCACTACGAATCCCCTGAGCATTTTCTGAAGTCAGGCCAAGCAGCCCTTGCAAAAGGGCCTGTCGCGCTGATTTTCGCCGAAGACGACGTCGAACTGAACGGCACGCTGCGCCACCACCTGAACCTTGGGTTCAAATCGGTGATCGCCTTCATGCCGCAGGATTTTGACATCGATACGGATATCAACGATGAAATTCATCGCGTCACACTGACCTGCGCCCCCCGAAATATTGTGTTCGATACGATCAACCGGATCATTCAGGCAGCACCAGGGCTGTGGATGTATTACTGCTACAACGCCGAGTACCTGTTCTTTCCCTTTTGTGAAACGCGCACGATTAGCGAAATGCTTGCGTTTCATACCGAGGAACGGCGCGCGGCGATGCTAACGCACGTCGTCGACCTTTATGCTGATGATCTAGCCGCTTTTCCCAATGGGGTTAACGCCGAGGGGGCTATGCTGGACGGCAAGGGCTATTACGCGCACGCCCGCCATGACACGACTGGGCACCCGCTGGAGCGGCAACTGGACATGTCCGGCGGTCTGCGGTGGCGGTTCGAGGATCACATTCCTTATGAGCGTCGCCGCATCGATCGCATTGCCCTATTCAAGGCAAAGAAAGGTCTATCGTTGCGGCCGGATCACTCATTCAACGTGGCAGAGTACAACACCTACGCCTGCCCGTGGCACCACAATCTGACTGCTGCAATCTGCTCGTTTCGCGCAGCCAAAGCCCTGAAGACAAATGCCGGGTCAACGTTCGACATTCCCAGCTTTCGCTGGCGCAATTCGATCGAGTTTCAGTGGTCCTCGCGCCAATTGCTTGACCTTGGACTAATGGAGCCCGGGCAGTGGTTCTGACCGCCGGTCTGCAGTCCAATAGCTTATGCGCGGGCTGCTGGCCACGACAGCGGCCAAGACCCGATTAGCGCCTCAAAAGCAGAGGGAACCAGTCTTCGCGCAGGCGCTGCCCCGGCTCCATGTCATGACCTGGGAACGGCGGAGAAGTTCTCCCCGCTCGTTCGACATATCGCGCATCATCTCCAACAAGACGCAGAGAGAATGCCCGGCGTCGGCTGTCGGACTGATTGCCGCGCGCCCCGTGAAGAGTACGATAGTTAAAGGCCACGGCATCGCCGGGCTCCATCTCGAACTCCACAACCTTCATTCCTTCGGCATCCGGATCGGGAACCGGGATGTATTGCCCTTCATCGGCAAAAAACCCCTCCTCAGAGACCCAACGCGTGGGCAGAACCTCTTTTTCCCACCGATGTGATCCGGCAACACAGCGCAATGTTGCCTGTTTCACCGGATCCAGCGGTGACCAGAAGCTGATCGTCTGCTGACCTTCAACGAAGTAATATGGCCCGTCCTGATGCCACGGCGTTGCCATTGATGTTCCCGGTTCTTTGACCAGCACATGATCATGGAACATCTGAACGGTCTGCGACTGCATCAAATCTGCGGCCACCTCAGCAGCCGGAGACGCTTCTATCACCTCGCGGAACTGCGGAATGCGCGTCCAGTTGCAGTAGTCGTCAAAGAAACGACCAGTCTCTCCGTCTTTCTTGTTCTCTGATGCGTATGGACCGGGCTCGGCCATATTTGCTGCCACCCCATCCCGAAGGGTTTCAACATGATCAGCAAACAGGCCTTTGATCAGAACGACTCCATCTGCCTGATAGATATCGATCATCTCTTGGGTAACGAGGGGATGGGGCATGTCGGTCTCCGTGGAAAAGTTGACTGATCTGTGCATGAAAAGTACGTCTGTTCAAATCATATCTTTCAAAGTTAGTATTAACTTCATGTTATATATTTCTCTGCGGCAATATGAGTATGTCTGTGCGATCGGAAGGTATGGCAGCCTGTCTGCCGCGGCTCAGGTTCTGAACGTATCGCAACCTGCTTTGTCGAACGCTCTGACACGTGTCGAATCTCATCTTGGGCATCAACTGTTTGTCCGCCGCCGCGGCGCTGCGATGGCATTGACCCCGCAGGGGCGAACATTTGTCGAAGAGGCGGAGGTGCTCCTTAAAGAGGCTGCGCGGTTGGAAGGATCGGAACAGCCCCGTACGGGTTCAAACCGGCTGAGATTGGGGTGTTTTGTGGATCTGGCACCGTTCGTTCTGGCCCCTGCCCTTCATATGCTGCGCCAACAGCTGCCGGATGCTGAGGTAAGCAGCCTCGTCGACGGGTTCGAAGGATTGATCACCGGTCTTGTTGACGGGCAGATCGATTTGGCAATCACTTATGATCTGGGAATGGACGCGGGATTTACACGCGACAAACTCTTCGACAGTACGCCGCACGCATTGATGTCACCGGATCACCCTTTGGCCGTTGCCGAAGAAATCAAACTCGAGGATCTGGAACCGCATCCGTTGATTCTGTCTCAGGAGGGGCTTTCGGCCCAACATGTTTTGGGGTTGTTTACGCGCAAAGGACTGCATCCGATCGTTTCGCATCGCGCCGCATCGCTGGAGATACAGCGCAGTCTGGCAGCCCATGGAGAAGGAATCGGGCTAAGCTATGCAAACCCGCCCGGTGATATCAGCTATGACCGGATGCGACTTGTCAGCGTTCCAATCAGCGACCCTGATGCCGCAGAATCCGCCGTTTTGGCATTGCACGGCACCGGCCCGACCCGTGCTTTTGTCGCTGGCGCGCAAAAGGTACTGAAAGAAGGTCTGTAAGGATTCCGACTATTGCTTCTTGCGCAGACGGATCACTACATCCACTGACGCTATCTCGACCCCTTCGGGTGCCTCCGGCAGTCGTTGTATCACCAACTGTTCCGACGGCGCATCGCTCAGACGGCTTTCATCTTCCCAGAAGAAATGTGGGTGATCGTGGGTGTTGGTATCGAAATAGCTTTTCGAGCCATCCACAGTGATTTCCTGCAGCACTCCGGCCTCACAGAAAGCACGCAGAGTATTGTACACCGTCGCAAGCGAAACTGCGTCACCATTGCGCTTTGCGGATTCAAACAGGCTTTCGGCGGTCACATGGCGATGGTTCCCGTCACCGACAAGCAACTCGGCCAATGCAACCCGCTGACGCGTGGGCCGCAATCCGGCATCGACCAGCCAGTTTGTCGCAATGTCTCGGCTCTGAAGCGTCATGAATCCGATACTCGTTGTTGCTGATAGTATATATAGGGTTGCTCGACCTGCAATTTCAAATGAAATTCATTCGCAAAGAATGTCGTAAGCCCAACAAGATGTGGCGAGGCGGTCTTGCAGGACCTTGCCTACGGGTGATAGACGAGGCCTGATTGAATGAACGGACCCCTGGCAGGAGAGGCGGCAGAATGGCCCAATTCCCGAGCAGTTTTGACAAGGACGATCTGCTGAAATGCGCCCGCGGCGAATTATTCGGCCCGGGCAATGCGCAGTTGCCTGCTCCGCCCATGCTGATGATGGACCGGATCACCGATATTTCGGCAGATGGCGGTGCGCATGGCAAAGGCCACATTTTGGCAGAGTTCGATATCACTCCGGACCTCTGGTTCTTTGACTGCCACTTCCCCGGCAATCCGATCATGCCGGGCTGTCTGGGGCTGGATGGTCTGTGGCAGCTGACCGGTTTCAATCTGGGCTGGCGCGGATGGCAGGGCCGCGGCATGGCCGTAGGTGTTGGTGAGGTCAAACTGACCGGAATGGTACGCCCTGACCGCAAGATGCTGACCTACAAAATCGATTTCAAAAAGGCGATTCAGACCCGCCGCCTGACCATGGGTGTGGCGGATGGTATCGTCGAAGCGGACGGCGAAATGATTTACGACGTCAAAGACATGAAAGTCGTTCTGTCCGAAGCCTGAGCCTGACCGGCCCGAAATAAGGAGCACGCACATGCGTCGAGTAGTTGTCACCGGGTTGGGGGTTGTCTCCTCCATCGGGAACAATGCCGAAGAGGTCCTGGCCTCACTCAAAGCCGGTAAATCCGGGATCGAGGCCAATGAGCAGATGGTCGAACATGGCTTCCGCAGCCAGATCGCCGGAACGCTGAAGATCGACGTCGCCAAGCATGTGGACAAGCGCACCCTACGGTTTATGGGGCCCGGCGCTGCCTACGCACATATCGCAATGAGCCAGGCTATTGACGATGCTGGCCTGAGCGAAGATCAGGTTGTGAATCCGCGCACCGGTTTGGTTGCTGGTTCAGGCGGGCCGTCGACCAGCGCCATGTTGACAGCACACCAGACCGTTCTGAAGACAGGCGCGACAAAGCGCATAGGCCCCTTCGCCGTGCCCAAATGCATGTGCTCGACGATTTCGGCCAACCTGGCGACCGCGTTCAAGATCAAGGGCATCAACTATTCGATTACCTCGGCCTGCTCGACTTCGCTGCATTGCATCGGCAACGCGGCGGAACAGATCATGCTGGGCAAGCAGGATGTGATGTTCGCAGGTGGCGGCGAGGAACTGGACTGGACCCTGTCCTGCTTGTTTGACGCAATGGGCGCCATGTCGTCGAAATATAATGACACGCCGGAAAAGGCGTCCCGCGCCTTCGATCAGGATCGCGACGGTTTCGTGATCTCAGGCGGCGGCGGCATTGTTGTCCTTGAAGATCTGGAACACGCTCTTGCACGCGGAGCCAAGATCTACGCTGAAGTCACCGGCTACGCAGCCACGTCAGACGGCCACGACATGGTCGCTCCCTCTGGCGAGGGTGGCGAGCGCGCGATGCGGCTGGCCCTATCGACCGTGCCCGACGGGCATAAGGTAGGCTATATCAACGCCCACGGCACTTCGACCCCGGTCGGGGATGTGGGTGAGGTAGAAGCCGTCCGCCGCATCTTTGGCGAAGGCAACGTGCCGCCGATTTCTTCTACAAAATCAATGACAGGCCACGCTCAAGGCGCGGCTGGTGCGCTCGAGGCGATATTCTGCCTGCTGATGTTGCACCATGACTTCATTACTCCGTCGATCAATGTCGACACTCTTGCCGAAGGCATCCTGCCCGGTGAAATTGCAACTCAAGTAGTTGAAAACGCAGGACTGGACAGCGTGATGACCAACAGCTTCGGCTTTGGCGGCACCAACGGTTCCATGGTTCTGTCAAAGTATAACGGGTGAATGTGATGTCGGATCTTCTAAAGGGTAAACGCGGCCTGATCATGGGCGTGGCCAATGACCGCTCGATTGCATGGGGCATTGCCAAGGCCATGCACGAAGCAGGCGCTGAACTGGCATTCACTTATCAGGGTGAGGCATTCGGCAAACGACTCGAGCCGCTGGCCCAAAGCCTTGGCAGCGATTTCATGGTCGATGCCGATGTCACCGATGACGAATCTCTGGACCGTGCTTTTGATGAATTGGCGGCGCGCTGGCCGACCATCGACTTTGTGGTTCACGCCATCGCCTATTCGGACAAATCTGAACTGACGGGTCGGTTCCTGAACACCACGCGGGCGAACTTCAAACACTCGTTGGACGTATCCGCCTATTCTTTCATCGAAGTCGCACGCCGCGCGTATCCCATGATGCAGGAAAGCGGCGGTACGCTGCTAACGCTGACCTATCAGGGATCAAACAAAGTCGTGCCGAATTACAATGTGATGGGTGTGGCCAAGGCTGCGTTGGAATCGGCCACACGCTACCTGGCCAACGACCTTGGGCCCGAGGGGATCCGCGTGAACGCTATCTCTCCTGGTCCGATGAAGACTCTGGCCGGGGCTGCCATTGGCGGTGCACGGAAGACTTACAAGTTCTGCGACCAGAACGCCCCCATGCGCTCGAATGCGACGCTGGAGGCTGTAGGCGGCACAGCTGTTTATCTGGCCTCGGATGCTGGTGCCTATACCTCGGGCGAAATTATCCGTGTGGATGGCGGGTACCATATTCTGGGCATGCCTCAACCAGAAGCGATGTGACCATAACTTTCCCTGCCAACGCCTAGATTTAACCATCTTTCGGCGGCAGGGATTGGGTTATGAGCAAAGTTGACCACATCCTAGCCAATAACGGGCGCGTTCAGCACACCAGAAAGACACCCGCAATCCGGGGAAGTCGTGCGCGTGTTCTGCTGGTAGCACTGACTGCCTTACTGACTGCGTTTGTCTTTTTCACGCAGCCAGAAGTCGTTGAAGCATTTGAGGCAATCAGAGGCTGGGTTCCCGGCCTCTGATCCTTGCCGTTCAGCTGACCGAAACGATTTCGAAATCGAAGACCAGGTCCTGTCCGGCAAGCGGGTGATTTGCGTCCAGCGTCACGGTGGCTTCGTTCGCATCCACCACTGTTACCGGTACGGCCTGCCCCTGAGGCGTTTGCATCTGAAGCTGGGTACCGGGGTCCAATGGAATATCATCGGGAATACCTTCGCGCGGGATTTCCTGTCGCATGCCAGGATTGATCGGGCCATAGGCGTCAATGCATGCAATCTCGACCCGTTTTTTCTCACCCACTTCCATTCCGGGCAATACGGCGTCCAAACCGGAGATGACTTGCCCGGACCCGACCACAAACTCCAGCGGATCGCGCCCATCGGAGCTGTCGAACACTTTGCCGTCCAGCAATGTGCCGGTGTAATGGATGCGAACTGTGTCGCCTTGTTTGATTGCGGTCATGTTGGCCTCCGGCCTCAAGGGGGTTGAACAGCGCAGCCTAGGGCCTCACACCATATTGTAAACCCTAAGGCCTTTAACCCTCGCGACCGTTATGTTTACCTGCGGCCGACCAGGGGAGGATCAGATGGCAATCACAACTTGTGTATTCGACGCCTATGGCACGCTGTTTGACGTGGCTGCTGCCGCGCGACAGGCCGCAGCACAGCCTGGCTTTGAGGCATTGCAAAAGAAATGGCCTGAGCTGGCCAATCACTGGCGCTTAAAACAGCTGCAATACACATGGCTGCGGGCCGTGGCCAACGCCCATGCCGATTTCTGGGACGTTACTCAAGATGGTCTGGATTGGGCGTTAGAGGCCGTAGGCCTTCAAGGGGATGACACGCTGCGCCAGAGATTGCTGGATCTCTACTGGGAGCTGCAGGCCTACCCCGAAGTGCCCGCGATGCTGGCCTCCCTCAAGGCCGGAGGAATGCAGACCGCGATTCTGTCCAACGGCTCTCCCCCGATGCTGAATGGCGCCGTGCAATCTGCAGGGATCGGCGATGTGCTGGACGACATTTTGTCGGTAGAAAGCGTCGGCATCTTCAAACCTCATGCGCGGGTTTACGATCTGGTGCAGGAGAGGTTCGGATGCGCCTGTGACGAAGTTCTGTTCGTCAGTTCAAACGGCTGGGACGCCGCCGGGGCCAGCGGGTACGGTTTTGTCACCGCCTGGGTCAACCGTGCAGGTGAGCCGATGGACCGCCTGCCGTGGAAACCCGCTCATGTTCTGTCTGATCTGACAACAATTCCAGATCTGGCCGGGCTGTAATGGCAAGTTTCACAACGTCAGACGGCAAGCGCATTTATTACGAAGACACGGGCGCTGGAACACCTGTAATGTGTTTGGCCGGTCTGACCCGAACGAGCCGCGATTTCAGGTACTTGACGCCTCATATCACCGATCTGCGCATGATCACGATGGATTATCGCGGGCGCGGTCAGTCGGAATTCGACCCGGAATACATGAACTACAACATCTTCCGTGAGTCCCTCGATGCGATCGAATTGCTTGATCATCTTGGCCTGGATACGGTCGGTATTTTGGGGACGTCGCGCGGCGGTTTGATTGCGATGGCGCTTGCCGCCAGTCATCCCAAGCGGCTGTCGCGTGTCATACTCAACGATGTCGGCCCGGTTATCGAACCCTCGGGGATCGCGCAGATCATGGATTATGTCGGTAAGCAACCCGGCTCAGAATCCTACGACGAAGCCGCGCAAGCGCTGAAACATGTGATGGAGCCTCGTTTCCCCGGCGTGCCCATCGAAAGGTGGCGCCAACAGGCCGAGGCGCAGTTTTCGGAAACCGACAGTGGGCTGGCGCTGCGCTACGATCCAGCTTTGCGTACTGCCTTGATTGAACAATCCGCGATCGGCGCCCCTCCTGACCTTTGGCAGTTCTTCGATGCGCTACACGCGATTCCGACCGGCGTGATCCGCGGCGCAAACTCGGACGTTCTGAGCGCGGCAACGTTGACTGAAATGCACAGCCGGTATCCCGGCATGATATCTGTCGAGGTGCCAGACCGTGGCCATGTTCCGTTTCTGGATGAACCAGAGTCACTAGACCTTATTCGCAGAGTTTTGGGGGCCGCATGAGCACGTTGGAGTTGATCGAGGCTGCAGCATTGCGGTTGAAGGGGCATGCGCGTGAAACACCGATCCTGACCTCTCCCTTCCTGGACGAAATCGCAGGCCGCAGGGTTTTGGTAAAGCCGGAATGTCTGCAGCATACCGGCAGTTTCAAATTTCGCGGGGCGTGGTCAGCCATTTCGGCGCTGGATGAGGCAGCCCGCCAGCGTGGCGTTATCGCATTCTCGTCGGGCAACCATGCACAAGGCGTGGCATATGCAGCATCGCGGCATGGCATCTCTTCGGTCATCATCATGCCCTCGGACGCGCCGCAGCTTAAAATTGAAAACACCCGCACATTGGGGGCCGAAGTGGTGCTGTATGACCGCGCCAACGAAAGCCGGGAAGAGATCGGCGAGGCTCTGGCCGCGCAACGCGGTCTGACGCTGATCCGCCCGTATGACGAGCCGCAGGTGATCGCCGGGCAAGGCACTACAGGGTTGGAACTGGCACGACAGACGCAGAAGTTGGGCGTGACAGAGGCGGATGTTCTGATCTGTTGCGGCGGCGGCGGTCTGACCTCGGGCATCGCACTCGCACTTGAAGGGCATGCGCCGGGTTTGCGGCCGCGACCATGTGAACCTGAAGGGTTCGACGACGTCAAACGCTCGTTGGTGTCGAGTCGCATTCAGAAAAACGATGCCACCTCCGGTAACATCTGCGACGCGATCCTGACACCGCAACCGGGACAGATCACCTTCCCCATCCTGAACCGCCTCTGTGGTCCGGGCCTATCTGTTTCAGAACAAGAAGCCCTGCAAGCCATGGCCATTGCCTTTCTGCGCCTCAAGATCGTACTGGAGCCTGGCGGCGCGGTCTCATTGGCTTCGGCCTTGTTTCGCAACGACGAGATCGAAGGTGACGCGGTAATCGTGGTGGCCTCGGGTGGAAATGTCGACCCGCAGATATTTGCACAGGCGTTGGAATACCTGACCTGACAATTCGGCAAGACCGGTGCACAATCCACCAACAGATACTCACTCAAATGTGTGAGATTACGGGGACCAAAACTATGCACATCGCCGACCTCGGAAACGTTGGTCTGCACTATCGTATCGACGGAGATGACGATGGCGCGCCATTGGTCTTTGCAAATTCGCTGGGAACCGACATGCGTCTATGGGATCCAGTGTTGCCGTTTCTGCCAAAGGGTCTGCGCATCATTCGCTTTGACAAGCGCGGACATGGCCTGTCGACGCTGCCTCCCGCACCCTATTCTATGGGTAGTTTGGTGCGCGATACGGAAAAACTGCTGGATCATCTGCAGGTCAAAGACTGCGTTTTTGTTGGGCTGTCCATCGGCGGTATGATCGCGCAGGGACTGGCTGTGAAACGTCTGGACCAGATCCGCGCGGTGGTGCTGTCGAACACGGCGGCTAAGATCGGCACCCCTGAAATCTGGAAAGATCGCATCGCTGCCGCACGTTCTGGCGGTGTCGAGGCGTTGGCGGACGCGACCATGGAACGCTGGTTCTCAAAACCATTCCGCGCAAGCCCCGACATGGTCCTTTGGCGCAATATGATGGTTCAGCAGCCACTCGATGGGTTTCTGGGCTGCTGCGCGGCGATCTCCGGCACGGATTTCTACACCCCGACCAGCGGGCTGCGTCTTCCAGCGCTAGGAATTGCCGGCAGTGAAGACGGCTCGACCCCACCTGATCTCGTGCGGGAAACAGTTGAATTGATCCCGGGCTCTCGGTTTGAGCTTATCCGAAAGGCGGGCCATTTACCCTGTGTCGAGCGCCCTGAGAAATACGCGGCGTTGCTGACGGGTTTCCTGACCGAGATAGGGCATATCTGAGGAAGAACGATTATGGCGGATATTCTGTTAGTTCATGGTTCTTGCCACGGCGCTTGGTGTTGGCGCGATCTGGTTCCCGCGCTGGCATCTCTGGGTCACTCTCCCCGCGCCATGGATATGCCAAGCCACGGTTCCGATCCAACTTCGATCTCAGATGTTACATTGGACCTGTGTCGTGAGTCCGTTCTGGCCGCGACAACGCCAGAAACAATCGTTCTTGGGCATTCGTGGGGAGGCTATCCCGTCAGTGCGGCGGCTGAAGCTAATCCGGATGCCATGCGAGGCCTGATCTACCTATGTGCATATGTGCCGCAATCGGGCCGATCGATGGTCGAGATGAGAAAGAACGCACCGCGCCAATTGATTGGCGATGCTGTCGAAAAGTCAGCTGACGGCTTATCATATAGCGTGCTGCCGGATCGGGTGCAGGACTTGTTCTATCACGACTGCCCGTCCGAGGTCGTGACCTATGCACTCGCCCGTCTTTGCCCGCAGGCGATCCTGCCGCAAGATACGCCTTTGCCCACAGGTGATAACTTTGCCAAAGTGCCCAAAGCTTATATCCGCACTGCCGACGACAGGACGATTCCAACGGAATACCAGGCGCAGATGGGCCAATGCGCCAAACCGGATTTGCGGTTGACCATAGATAGTTCACATTCGCCGTTTTTCTCTCATCCCAGGCACTTGGCCGAGTTGATCGACCGGGTTGCGCAACAGATGTGACGGCACGATTGACCGACAAGACCTCTCTTTTCACTAGACAGATCCGCAGATAGGGTCCGGCTACGAACCAGCTCTGGATTCCCATGCGCCTGCCATTTCTTTTCGTTCTTGGAACCGTGATGATCGACGCAATGGGCATCGGTCTGGTCTTGCCTATCATGCCGCAACTGATCGTGGACGTTCAGGGCGGTACGCTGGCCAGCGCTGCCATTTGGGGCGGTGTTCTCAGTACAGCCTTTGCCGCCATGCAGTTCCTGTTCGGACCGGTTCTTGGCAACCTGTCGGATGCATATGGGCGCAGAACGGTTCTGTTGGTTTCGCTTTTTGTCATGGCTCTGGATTACGTGGTGATGGCCATTGCGGGCAGCATCTGGTTGTTGTTGGCCGGTCGCATTGTCGGGGGGATTACGGCTGCCACACATTCCACAGCGGCGGCCTTTATGGCTGATGTCTCAAAGCCTTACGAGAAGGCGGCCAATTTCGGGCTACTGGGCGCCGCGTTCGGCGTAGGGTTCGTTCTAGGTCCGCTAATGGGCGGATTACTGAGCGAATTTGGCACCCGCGCGCCCTTTTGGGCCGCGGCGGGACTTTCTGCATTCGGGTTTCTGATCGGGCTTCTGGTTATGCCCGAGACCGTCACGGAAAAGACCAGACGACCCTTCCATTGGAGGCGGGCAAACCCGGCCGGAGCGTTACGAGCTGTTGCCTCTCTTCCGGGCATTCGACCGCTTCTATGGGTCTACTTCCTGTACTCGATTTCGATATACGTCTACCCGGCGATCTGGTCCTACTTCACTCTTGAACGGTTCGGGTGGTCGCCACAGATGATTGGCTTGTCACTGGGTGTCTACGGGCTTGGCATGGCTGCCGTACAAGGCGGGTTGATCCGCCCGGCAACCCGATATTTGGGTGAAAGAGTAACGATCATCTGGGGTATGGGGTTCGAAATCATCAGCTTTGTTCTGCTGGCCTTTCTGACCAATGGGTTCATTGCCCTGATGCTGATTCCAGTAACGGCGTTGGGGGCCGTCGTGACCCCGGCCCTGCAGGCGATGATGTCCAAGACGACTCCGGACTCGCAACAAGGCGAGTTGCAGGGCGTGCTTGCCGCATTGCACGCATTGTCGATGATCATATCGCCACTGGTGATGACCTACGTTTTCGCGAAATTCGCCGAACCGGGCGCCCCGATCTATTTGCCAGGTGCACCGTTCTTGCTGGCATTGATCCTTATGCTAGCAGGTTTGCTGTTATTCCTGCGCCCCGCACGCGCCGTAGCGTAAAACGACACGGTCGTGACGGAAACCGTCTTGCAGGCTGCACCACGACGGTTCACCGTGGCCTGAACAGGAAACGGGGACAGAAATGCAATCCATCAAAGCCGCTGTTTGCCGCGCGTTCGGTGAACCCATGGTCATCGAAGATATCCAGATCGCACCGCCCGGCGTGGGCGAGGTCGAAGTCACTCTGGACGCGGTGGCAATCTGCCATTCAGACATCACTTATGCCAGCGGTGCCTGGGGCGGGTTTCTGCCTGCCGTTTATGGGCACGAGGCTGCAGGCGTCATCACGGCTGTGGGCGACCACGCAGGTGATTTCAAAATTGGCGATTCTGTCGTTGTTACTCTGATCCGCGCGTGTGGGTCCTGCCCGTCTTGCGCAAGCGGCAAACCGACTATTTGCGAAACACCCTATGACACAGTCAAGGGTCCGTTGCGCACGGCAGACGGTGGGCCATTGGAACAGGCAATGGCCTGTGGCGCTTTTGCCGAAAAAGTCGTGATCAGCCATCGGCAGATCGTGAAAATACCAGAGACCATGCCAAAGGACGTGGCCAGCCTTCTGTCCTGCGGAGTAATCACAGGCGTCGGCGCAGCGGTGAATGCCGCCGGGCTGCGCGCGGGTCAAGACGTTGTTGTGATTGGTGCCGGTGGCGTTGGACTGAACGCCATTCAAGGCGCCCGTATTGCCGGCGCTCGGCGCATCGTAGCCGTGGACATGACCGAAGAAAAACTGGAGATCGCTCGTGAATTCGGTGCGACGGATGGCGTGTTAGCCAGTCTGAAAGAGCCGTGGAAAGCAGCCTACAAGGCTATGGGCGGCCGGGGCGCGGACGCGGTTCTGATCACCGTAGGTGCAATTCCGGCTTATGATCAGGCCCCGCGCTATCTCGGTCGCGGCGGCAAGGCCATCATGATCGGGATGCCGCATTCCGGAGATCAATCCTCTTATGAACCCGTTATCCTGGCTGCATTGGGGCAAGGCCTGATCGGCTCGAAGATGGGCGATGTAGTCATCCAACGTGATATCCCATGGATGATTGACCTGTACGAACAAGGGCGACTGAAGCTCGACGAACTTATTTCGGGCCGCTGGTCCCTATCGCAGATCAACGAGGCGATCGAAGACACCAAGACAGGTTCGGCCAAACGTAACGTGATCATGTTCGACAAGGGCTGAGCCCAGGCGAAAGGACATCCGATGAAACTTCAGGATCTCGATATCATTGTCACCGCCCCGCCTGCTCCGGGTTGGGGTGGGCGCTATTGGATACTGGTCAAGGTGACGACCGATACGGGGATCACGGGCTGGGGCGAATGCTATGCCTCCTCTGTAGGGCCCGAAGCCATGCGCCATGTGATCCAAGACGTTTTTGACCGGCACATGGCGGACGAAAACCCCGAAAATATCGAACTGATGTTTCGCCGCGTCTATTCCAGTGGCTTCACCCAACGCCCGGACCTGACCGTGATGGGCGCGTTTTCGGGGTTGGAAATCGCATGCTGGGACATTCTGGGAAAAGATCGGGACAGACCGGTCTATGCGCTGCTCGGAGGGCTGATGAATGACCGTATCCGTGCCTACACCTATCTCTACCCGCTTCCCCAACATAATCTGACCGATTTCTGGACATCGCCGGAACAAGCCGCCGATTGTGCGGCTGAAATGGTCAAAAAGGGTTACACGGCCGTTAAATTCGATCCCGCTGGCCCCTATACGATCCGCGGCGGGCATATGCCTGCGATGTCCGATATCTCGATGTCGGTTGCGTTCTGTAAAGCCATTCGCGAAGCCGTCGGCGACAAGGCCGATTTGCTGTTCGGCACACATGGCCAGTTCAACACAGCTGGAGCCATAAGATTAGGTCAGGCGCTGGAGCCTTATTCTCCACTGTGGTTCGAAGAACCCACGCCGCCCGACATGATCGAAGATATGGCCCGCGTGGCCCGTAATGTCCGTATTCCAGTCGCGACTGGCGAACGCATGACCACCAAGGCCGAGTTCAGTGCCGTCCTGCGCGCCGGCGCCGCTGAAATCCTCCAGCCCGCGCTCGGCCGCGCCGGAGGTATCTGGGAGATGAAAAAAGTCGCCGCCATCGCCGAAGTCTTCAACGCCCAGATGGCGCCACATCTTTATGCGGGTCCTGTTGAATGGGCCGCTAACGTACACCTTGCGGCTTCGATCCCGAACTTGCTGCTTCTGGAAACCATCGAAACTCCGTTCCATGGCCAGCTGATCAAAGGCGCGATCCAGGTTCAGGACGGTTTTGTTCGCGCTCCCATGGCGCCCGGGTTGGGTATCGAAGTGGATGAAGACCTTGCCCGAGCGCATCCCTACACCGGCGACGGCCTACATTTACAGATGCAAGAAGACCCCTGCGATTACGTCAATGGTAACGCCTTTCAAGGCGGAGCCCCAGCGACGGAGGGGTGACAAACCGTCAGGGATTAAGGCATATTGCAACGACCCCTCGTTGCAATACGGTTCAAACGTGACTGTTCAAGACCTCAATTCTGGCGCTCTTTCGCCGAAAACTCCGGCGGACATGGAGGAAAGCGCGGCTCAGGCCGCCGCGTTTCTCAAGGCTCTGGCACATCAGGGGCGGCTTATGATCCTGTGCCATCTGAGCACGGGTGAACAGTCCGTAGGCGAGTTGGAAGCCCTGTTGGACATGCGGCAGGCCGCAGTCAGCCAGATGCTGGCGCGGCTGCGAGAAGAGAAATTGGTGACCACCCGTCGTGAGGGTAAGACGATTTACTATGCCCTGCATGACGGAAAAACCGCTCAGGTCATCGAACTATTGTACGACTTATTCTGCAAACCCGGCGGATGAACACTGATCAGTTGGAGACGTACCCAGCTATCACCTGCAACAGCTTGAATGCCGTCGCCGCGTCGTTTTCCACGACAGCCAGGAATTCCTCTTCTCCGATGCGCAAACAGGACAGCTGGGTTTCTGCGATCATGCTCAGCGCACGGGGTTCTTTTCGGATCAGGCCCAGTTCACCAACCAGAGCACCTGCGCCGACCTTGGCAATCAGCTGATCGGGCCCGTCGGGCTGCGGCAGGTATAGGCCAGCCTCGCCGTCCAGAATCACATAGGCCCCGTCGGTCGGCTGATCGTCTTTCAGAAAGACGACTTCGCCCGGCTTCGCATCAAACCAGCGTGCACCAAAGGCCAATAGCCGCAATTGGCGCCGGTCCAACCCCGAAAACAGCGGGGTCTGTTCAAGCGCACGCAGCTTGCGCGCCAGATCGGCTGAGGAAGCACCATCTTCTTCCACGTCTGCGGGTCCTTCGTCCGAAACAACCCGCCCCTGGCGAATTTCGACAAACATGTCAAATGCCTGCGGGTTCTGAAACTGGTCATTCAAGTATATGACAGTCGTCTCTGGTAACAAAGCACGCAGGTTTTTGTATACGGCCACCTGAGTTTCCATGTCATAGCTGGCCAACGCATTTTCCAGGATCAGAACATCAGGCTTTTTTATTGTCGCGCGGGTGAATGCCAAAGGTTCAGCAAAAACCGCAGGCAGGTTCTGCCCGCCCAGCGCAACGGGTACATCGTAGATCAGTTCCACCACTAATGGACGTGCTCCGTTCTCAGCCAGCACATCGACAATTGTCTTGCGAACCTCATCCGACCGTGCACCACCAATCTGGCTGACTTTGCCAAACAAGGCGTTTTCCATGACCGTCAATCCGGGCGCAAATTCATCCACATCCAGCGGCACGAACACATCATGCAGCCGCTCCATTAGCTTTTCTGAGTGGCTTGCACGCAGCTCGAGAATGCGGTTTTTCAACTCGTCCGTGAAGGCCGGTCCAATCTGTTCCGCCGAGATAACGAAGGGAACCGCCAAAAGGCTGGCCAACTGTTCGTCATCCAGCCCGGAAACGCCTTCGTTCCTTGTGTACTCCATCAAGTCAACGGCCGCTTCGTAAGTTTGGACCTCCAGCCCCAGCTTGCGGAACAGCGGGTGATCTGTGCCGTCCAAACCAAAGATCTGACGTAACATCTCGATCACATCACGCGTCAGACCAATCAGAGTCTCGTCCAACCCCAATTCACGCAGTTGTCCCAGGAACACCGTCTGCCGGGCAAGTACCTCTTGGGTGACGGGAACGCGCGGCGTGGCAAACAGAAGGTTCTCGACCACTGGCAATGCCGGGTTGTAGGTATTCCGGTCAAAGATCAACGCTTGGTGCTCCAGCCCGGCGTACTGTATGGCTTGTCGCACCCGCGGACGTACCTCAACCAGTTTTTGCGCCAGTGCCGGGTGCTCGCTCGCATCAAAAGCCTGTTCCGCACCGCGCAGGAACAATGCGGTTCCGGATCCCATTCCGTCGATCAGCTTCAACCACCAGTCACGCAGGTTTTCAGGGCTCTCAAAACCAGCTAATGACGGGTCCAGCCATTCGGTTCTGAATGGATCATTACTGTTGCCGGCACGCAGAGTCTCAGCAAAATCGGGATCATCCACGGGCGCCGCAAGTGGCTTGAAACGAATCGGCATCATAACATTGTCACCCAGCGAGCCCTGGAACATCACCGGTCGGGATGAGGCATAGCCGATCCGTGATGCCACCACCGCCTGATGCAGCTGCGAAAGGTTCTGACCCCCGATTTCAACCCGTCCGGAACCAGGCAGAACTTCACGCGTCAACAGATCAGCCAGCGCCCGCCGGTCCTCTTCACTGGGCGCGGAAATGCCAATGGTCTGACCCGCTGGAAAGGTCAGCTCCAGATCGTCCAGAATGTGATTGCCATCGATATCGCGGACCGAGACGTGATCCAGTACGATATCGCCGGTCAGATGCGGCCGTGTTTCCGGCTCACCTTCGAACAGCTTTTCATCCAGCATGCCAGAAGGCGCAAACCGTTCGACCACAACCTCCCAGCGCAACGACATGTCCTGAGTCTGGTTGTAATAAGTCAGCAGCTCTTTCCACGGCGAACTCAGATCCTTGTATGCCGCCAGTGCCGCAACCAGCGCCCCCAACGAGACCGAGCCTTGCAAAACCAGCAGACCACCAACCAGATAAAACATGAATGGGGTCAATTGCGAAATGAAGTTGTTGATGAACTTCATAAAGAACTTTTTCTGGTAGATATCGAACCGAATGGCGAACAAGCGCCCCAGCTGATCCGAAACCTTGGCGCGGCGATACCGCCATCCCCCATTGGCACGCAGGGTCGAGGCGCCGGCTGCGTTCTCGCCGATCTGAGCGGCCAGTACGCGCACTTCCTGGATTCGTTTCTTGTTCAGCAAATTGATCTGCCGCTGCAGGCGTGGGATCAGCCAAGCCTGCAGCGGGATCAGCGCAACCGCCGCCAGGCCAAACCAGACACTTTGCAGAAACAGAAAGGACAGGATTGTTATCATCTGCCCGGCCTGCAGAACCGGTTGGCTGATCGCATCACCCATCAACCCGCCCATCGGCTCGCTTTCAGCGGTGATCATCGACACCATTTCGCCCTGGCTGACCCGCTCAAAATACGGCTGCGGAAAGCGCAGCGCGCGGCTGATTAGCTGATAGCGGAACCGGCGCAACATCCGTTCGCTCAGTACGCCTTTCATGGTGTTGATGCGCATCTTCATCAACCCGTGGGCCAGAACCGCGATCAGAAAGGCAAAGCACAGGACCATCAGGAACGTAGTCTGTTCCAGACCATACCCCCAGACGTCCACAATCGGGCTTGCGGCCCCGATGGCGTCATTGATTATACGCTTGGGTAATTCCAACGTCAGGTAGAGCAGCGGAAACAGCGTTGAGGTCACGGCCAGTAGTATCAACTGGTCGCGTTTTGAGTATTTCCAAATAAATCGAAAGATCGTGCTTTCTATGGAACCTGCCCCTGCTACTGTTCCGTCACTTAAATCACTGACTTCGTCGCGAATACAACGGGCCGAATTTACCGCAATCGTATCCAACGACGCAAATGAATTCCCGATTTACGCCAATTTTCAATTGTGTGAACAAGTTCATTTGCGTGCAGCACTTTTACCCCCTAGTCTTTGATTCAGGACGATATCGGGAGGGTCCATTTGCCTGCAACAATAGGCGCTGTGTTTTTGTTGCTCTGCCTGCTGCAGATCAAACACATGTTTGCCGACTACTATTTACAAACGCCCAAGATGCTTTCGGGGCGGGGCTCATATCTTCATATGGGCCGGGCACAGCATGCGGCAGTGCATGTCGTGGGCTCTGTCATTATTTTTGCCCTTTTTCGCGCGCCGATTGAATTCATCCTGATCATCGCGGCGCTTGAATGGATTGTTCATTTCCACATCGACTTTGCCAAGGCCAGCTATTCCGACAAAAAGCAGCTGCAGCCCAATCAGGCTGCTTTCTGGCGCGCGGCGGGTTTGGACCAGTGTCTGCACAATCTCACGTATATCGCTATGGCGTGGGCCTGGGCGACATTCGCGGCCTGAGGGTCAAGGCACAATCGGTCGATTACGTTTGATCGTGCGTAACACTACATTCGTCTGCGCGCTGGCAACGGCGGGCAGACGAAACAGAAAGTCTTCCAGAAATTCATTGTAAGTCGCCAAATCTCGGCACAGAACACGCAGGTGGTAGTCTGCCTGCCCGGTCGTGGCATAGCATTCCTGCACCTCCGGGCTGAACTCTACCGCCCTGATGAAATCGACAATCCTTTCCGGATCGTGGCGCGTCAAATGCACGTGAACGATGGCTTCGAAAGCCAACCCCATGGCGGATGGGCTGACTACTGCGCCATAACGTTCGATGATCCCCGCCTCTTCCAGCCCGCGTACCCTGCGCCAAAGGGCCGAGGCGGACATGCCCACCCTATCCGCCAAATCAGCATTCGACATACGGCTGTCATTCTGCAGATGCTCCAGAATACTACGGTCTCTGTCGTCCAACTGATCCACTTCGGTGATTCCTTTCTAATATTGCCATACTAGTGAACAAATTTTTCGGAATTTCTTCAATACCAAGTCAAACATGGCACATCTCTTCATCCTAAGTGGGCTAGAATTCCTCAACAACACAGGCAATCCGACGGACGCACGCGATGACCCAACACACCCCCGCGCTACGCACTTATCAACTTGAGGATCGATACACCCAGACCGTGGGCCGCGTCTTTCTGACCGGCACACAGGCCTTAGCCCGGATCATGATGGATCAGGCCCGGCGCGATCGACAGGCAGGTTTGAACACGGCTGGGTTTGTCTCAGGCTATCGCGGGTCTCCGCTGGGCGGTCTGGATCTGGAATTGTGGCGTGCAAAGGATCGACTAAAGGCCGACCGCATCACCTTTATGCCTGCAGTGAATGAAGATTTAGGGGCAACAGCTGTTCTGGGCGCGCAACAGTCCACTCTTGATCCACATTGCGAGGTCGAGGGCATCTTTTCCATGTGGTACGGTAAAGGACCTGGCGTCGATCGGTCGGGGGACGCGCTGAAACACGGCAACGCCTATGGATCGTCCCCCAAGGGCGGGGTGCTGGTGGTAGCTGGCGACGATCATGGCTGCGTCAGCTCCTCGATGCCGCATCAGTCGGACGTTGCATTTATGGCGTGGTTCATGCCAACGCTAAACCCTTCATCAGTTGCGGAATATCTGGAATACGGGGAATACGGGCTGGCGCTGTCCCGGTTTTCGGGTACTTGGGTGGGGTTCAAAGCGGTTTCTGAAACCGTAGAAAGTGCGCGTTCAGTAGAACTGCGCTCGGATCGTCAATTCACTTTGCCTAAGATCGAGCTGCCGCCGAACGGGTTGCACGTGCGTTCGGCCGATCTGCCCTCTCCTGAAATCGAAACCCGCATTCAGCACAAGCTGCGCGCCGTCCGAGCCTTTGCCGAGGAAAACCCAATCGACAGGCGCATCTACGACATCGAGAAAGCCAAATTCGGGTTTGTCACCACTGGCAAAGGCCATCTCGACCTGATGGAGGCACTGAGACTGCTTGGTCTGGGCGAGGCCGCCTGCCGTCGTTTGGGTATCGACATTTACAAGGTCGGCATGGTCTGGCCTCTCGCCCGCCGCAATGCACTGCGCTTTGTGAAAGGCAAGGCCGAGGTGCTGGTGGTTGAAGAAAAGCGCGGCATCATCGAAAGCCAGTTCAAAGAGTATTTCTATGACTGGCCCGGCGACAAGCCGCACAAAATGGTTGGCAAATACGACAGTCACGGTGAACCGCTGATCCCCTGGACGGGCGAACTGAGCCCCCTGATGCTGGCCCCCATCGTCGCCGCGCGGTTGCACACTTTCTTCCCGGAAGAAAACCTGCCTTCCAAAGCCAAAGCTCTGACGGATACGCCACCACAGCTGATTAGTGTGCCAGGTGCGACGCGCACGCCGTATTTCTGTTCGGGCTGTCCGCACAATACTTCGACCAAGGTGCCCGAAGGCTCGACCGCGGCCAGCGGAATCGGGTGTCATGTCATGGCGTCGTGGATGGACCGCGAGACCGCCGGGTATGCACAGATGGGCGGAGAAGGAGTGCCGCATGTAGTGGCCTCGAAGTTCAACGGCGGAAAACACATCTTCCAGAATCTTGGCGAAGGGACCTGGTATCACTCAGGGTCTCTGGCCATCCGGCAGGCAGTCGCTGCCGGGACGAATATCACCTACAAAATCCTCTACAACGACGCCGTCGCCATGACCGGAGGGCAGCCGGTGGACGGGCCGATCAGTGTCGCAGGCATCGCCCAGACTTGTCGCGCCGAGGGCGTGGACCGGATCGCATTGGTCTCGGATGACATAACTAAATTCCGTCACTCGGATTTCCCGCAGCGCACCACCTTTCACGACCGGATCGATATGGATTTGCTTCAGAGGGAATTACGTGAAATCCCCGGTGTCACGGTCCTGATCTATGAACAAACCTGCGCCACTGAAAAGCGCCGACGCCGGAAACGGGGCACGATGGAGGACCCGGATCGGTTCGTGTGGATCAACGATCTAGTCTGTGAAGGTTGCGGGGATTGCTCTATCGCCTCGAACTGCCTCAGCGTCGAACCGCGCGAAACACCGTTTGGCCGCAAGCGCAAAATCAACCTGAGTACGTGCAACAAGGACTACTCATGCCTGAACGGGTTCTGTCCCAGCTTTGTAACCGTTGAAGGTGCCAAGCGCCGGAAACAGGCCGTCGACCTGAACCTGACCAATCTTGAAATCGACCTGCCCGTGCCTCCCTTGCCGACTTTGGACCAGCCATACGACTTGTTGGTCACCGGCGTCGGCGGAACAGGCGTCGTGACCGTGGGTGCACTGATCACTATGGCTGCGCATCTCGAGGGTAAAGGGGCATCCGTTCTGGACTTCACCGGGTTTGCTCAGAAGTTTGGAACTGTCCTCAGTTATATTCGCCTCGGATCAACTCCGGATGCTCTGAACCAGGTTCGGATCGACACGAGTGCCGCGGATGCCGTGATCGGATGTGATATAGTCGTCAGCTCGGCGCCCAAGGCTTCGGCGCATTACCGAAAAGGAACGGCGGTTGTGCTGAACCGGGCCGAGATGCCGACCGGTGATTTGGTACTGCACCGCGATGCTCAGTTGAACGTAACCGCCCGTGAACAGGCGATAGAAGGTGTAGTGGGGGCTGAGAACCTGTCGGGTTTCGATGCGAACCGGGCTGCCGAAAACCTGCTTGGGGATACGGTTTTCGCCAATATGATCCTGCTGGGCTTTGCGTGGCAAAAGGGTCTGGTGCCCGTTTCGCACAGCGCATTGGGACAGGCCATTCTGCTGAACGGGGTCGCCGTTGAGAAAAACCGGCTGGCCTTCGCCATCGGTCGTTGTCTGGCGGCTGACCCCGACCGCATTCCTTCGGTGACTGGTGAAAAAGACAGTGATGAAACTCTGGATCAGATGATCGAGCGACGTGCGGCGTTTTTGCGAGACTATCAGGACGCAGACTATGCGAAGCGCTACACCGACCGGATCGCTGCCTTACGCGCAGCGCAGCCGTTGATCACGGATCGCGTTATTGAAAGCACCGCTCGCAACCTTTTCCGTTTCATGGCCTACAAGGACGAGTTTGAGGTGGCCCGCCTGCAAACCTCCAAAGCGTTCGCGGACGAGCTTACCCGCACCTTCGATGGTGACTTCAAGACGAGATATCATTTCGCCCCTCCCCTGATAGGTTGGCGAAAGGACGAACAGGGTCGCCCGGTGAAAAGGCAATTCGGCCCTTGGTTCCGCCCTGTGCTCACGACACTTGCCCGTGCCAAAGGGCTGCGCGGCAAGATCTGGAACCCATTCGGCTATCACACCGAGGCACGACTGCACCGCAGTATCCTAGTTTGGTACGAAGGCCTGCTAACCCAGCTTGAAACAGATTATTCCAGCCGGTCCGAAACAGACTGGATGGATATCCTGTCGACAGCAGATCAGGTTCGGGGTTACGGGCCCGTTCGGGAAGCAAGCTTTGAACAGGCACGCAATGCCTCTGTTTAGCCCAGCACCGAGAAGCTGCTATCCGTGTTGATCGGGCGTTTGCGAGAATAGAACCCAACGTCGATTGTGTGCTTTATATAGGGCAACTCGAATTGCAGGGGTTCGGTGTCATGGTCTGCCCCGCCCTCGCAATAGTCTATGAGGGCGGCCATCATCTTGCCGGCGATCGGCGCATTCTTGTATTGGTTCCCGCTGGTGCCACAGGCCATGTAGAATCCCGGCAAGCTGGATTTGTCGTAGATCGGTATCCAGTCGGTCGAAGCGTCATAAAGATCGACGACCCCGCGCGTTTTCGACGGAATTCCCAAGCTAGGAACGCGTTGCGCGTATCGCATTGCTTGGGTCGTCCATTGGTCCGTGAATTCGTGGTTGTAATTCTGGTCGTCATCACACCACTGATGTGGATCGCATTCAGGGTCTTCGGATCCGATCAGAATGTGATTGCCATGCTCTGGCCTGCAATAGAGCGCAATGTCACTGTCCGACACGATTGTGCCCTGATGCTCAAAATCAAAGCCCGCCGGTGCAGGCACGTGTACAACTTCCTGTCGTAAGGGTCGGGTTTCGATCGTCATATCGCCCAGAACGCCAGCCATTTTGTTGACGATTGCCGATCCGGGGCCCGCAACGTTCACAACCACCTTAGCGTTAATTTCTTCACCAGAGGCCAGCCTGACCCCAGACACACGGCCGTCATGCGTCAGGATTTCAACCACTTCCGCCCCAGTGCGCACTTCAGCACCGTGTATTTTGGCCGCATCCATCAGGTTTTGCGCCGACAGCGCCGGGTCCGTGACATAACCGGCTTTCGGCCAGAACACTGCACCTTGCAAGTGGCCGCCATTTGGCTGCCCAAATTCCGGGTCGTCCATGCGCCGGGCGGGGGCAAAACTGTCCTGTGAATAGATCGGCAGGTGATCGACAATCTTCTCCGGCGACCATTCCTCGAACGGGCAATCCAACGCTGAGCTGTTCTCTTTGTGCTTTTCCAGCATTCCGTTGGCTTCGGTCTTCATGACCAGACATCCGGTTTCTCGGAACTGCGCCAGGTTCGTGTTGGGCAATCCCAGATAGTCGACCCAGTCGCGCCAGTAATGGTATCCCTCCCATGCGAATGCCGTTCCGTCGAATGTCGAATAGTGCATGCGAATAATGGCACAGGACCCAGCGGTCGAGCCGTGGCCTACTTGTAAATTGCGATCCAGCGACAGGGTTTTCCAACCCTTCTTGGCCATTTCGAACGCGATGGCTGCGCCGATCACCCCGGTTCCGATGATGATTGCGTCAGGTTGGCTCATGATCTGCCCCCTCCCAGAAACGTTTTGCATAGGCGCTGAATTCTTCGATTTCTTCGGGCCGTGGTTCGACCCCAGTGAAGACATAGAGGTAGTGCGGAACCATCGACAGTCGGAAGGCCATCGGCTCGTTCAGCTGTGCCAAATCGTACCCGATCTGCATGTAGTACAACACGCGCGCGCGTGTTTTAGCCTCGGTTTCGTCATAACCGTATCGAATGAACATCGCGCACAAAGCCGCCAGGCGCCGTACGTCCGACTGATCCAGCATCCGCCGCACTTTGCCCGAACGACGCGCCCAATCACGAACTGCGAAATCCAGCGCTGTGTCGAAGAGATCGGTATTCACCACGCAGCGCTGGACATTGCACACCGCCGCCGTGATCGTTTCCGCTGGCAACTCGGACTGCGCAATCAAGGCTGCAGTGTTGGTCGCCTGCCACCGAGCGAGCAGCGCATCCAGCAATTCTTGCCGGGATTTGAAATACCAGTAGAAGGACGACCGCGACACGGCCATCCGCTCAGCCAAGTTCATGACTTTGACCTGCTCTACCCCGTCTGAAATCAACACGTCCAGCGCCACATTAAGCCAGTCATCGCGCGTGACCTTAATGTTCCCGACCAGAGGTTCAGCCTCGGGATCGTCACGGTGAAGGATGGGTTTTGTGCTCATTTAGCTCTCCGGCGGCGCGCCGCCCTCTTCGGTACGGCGCGCGATGAAATCCTGCAATGCACCAAGGCGGTCCGCATCCTGATCTGGCGCTTTGAATTTCGCCAAGATGTCTTTCCAAACCCCGGTCGCACGGTGATTGGCATCCAATGAGCCACGTTCAGTCCACGTGCCGAAATTGGCGTAATCGTGCAGATGCGGCTCATAAAACGCTGTATTATAGCGCTCCATTGTCTGACTGGTGGCGAAGAAATGGCCGCTTGGCTCAACCTCGCGCAAAGCAGTGTCGAAACCGATCTCGGATGCCCCGGCCTGCGCCCCGGCGCACAGTTCGGCCACCATATTCAGCACTTCGGCGTCACAAACCAGTTTCTCGAAAGAAACCGTCAAGCCCCCTTCCAACCAGCCCGCGGAATGGATGATCACAGTTGCACCGGCCATCAGGCAGCCCCAAAGGCCGAACTGATTTTCATTAGCCGCCTGTACATCATTGGTATTCGAAGCCGATCCCGCCGCCGAGCGCCAAGGCAGGCCCAGGTGCCGCGCGAGCTGACCGGCCGCCAGCGACGCCTGGAAATGGGAAGGCGTCCCAAAAGCGGGCGCGCCTGATTTCATGTCCACATTGCTGGTAAACGTTCCGTAGCAGACCGGCGCGCCAGGATTTACTAGCTGCGTCAAGGTAAGTGCAGATAGCGCCTCGGCATGAGAAAGCGTAATGGCTCCGGCGACCGTGATCGGAGCCATCGCTCCCATCAGGGTGAACGGTGTGATGATCGACATCTGACCGTGGCGCGCAAAGTCAATCAGACCCTGCGCCATCGGGATATCCAATGTGCGAGGGCTGTTGGTGTTGATAATTGTGTAACTATGTGGATTTGCGCGAAATTCGTCGTCAGACAAGCCGCGTGCTGTGGACAGCATTTCGAAACAATCCAACACCTGCGGCGTGCCGCGCGAGAAAAAGAACGGGAACTTGTCCGTCAGCTCCATCTGCGCCTGCGTCGTGAAGTAATGGCGCAAATGAGTCGGCACATCCTGCGGTTCGACCTGTGGCGAAATCATCTGGAACACATCAAAATGATGAGTGAGTTTCAGAAAATCCAGGTAGTCCCCTCCGGTCGCCGGGCGACGCCCGCGCTCCAGATCGGTCGCGTTCGGAGCCCCAGCCCCCGGTTGAAACACCAGGTTTCCGAGCTCCAGCGTGAAATCGCGACGCCGGGCACCGGCACGGCAAGCAATCGATTTGGGAGCCGAGGCAACAGCTGCCTCGACCATATCCCGCCCGATAAAAACCATCTCGCCGTCTTCATCCACCAGCGCGCCGGCCTTTTCGAAGGTACGGCGCGCTTCGGGCAACAGAACTTTCACGCCGAGCTCCTGAAGCGTACGCAGGGCGGTTTCGTGCATGTCCGCGATCTGATCCGCAGGGAACACTTCCATCAACGGGAACGGGTTCTTCAACTGACGGTAATTCACATCGCGACTGGCGACAGGAGCGGCTTCCACGCCGCGCCCCCGCCGTCTTCGTCCGCGTTCTTGGGTTTGAGAGTTCATCCTTGGCCCCTCATCGCTTTGCCTTGCGGGTCATAGGGCGACGGCGCAATGACGCGCGCTGACCGCTCGACACCTACAACATGCACGGACAGGTCCGTGCCCGGTTCCGCCATTTCGCGGTCCACGAGAGCCATCGCCAGCGACTTTCCGGTGTAATGTCCATACCCGCCCGACGTCACGAACCCAACGCGCTTTTCGCCTGACCACACAGGCTCGTACCCACTGGCATCCGCATCCTGCGCATCCACCTCAAGCGTCACCTGAACCTGTGCCGGGCCATTGCCGTCACGTTCAGTCACGGCGGCCCCTTTGCCGACGAAGTTCTTGTCCCAGTCAATCCAGCGATCCATGCCCGTCATGCCCGGCGTATAAAGCTGGGTGAACTCCGCCGACCAAATACCAAAGCTCTTTTCCAACCGCGTGGACAGCATGGCGTTGAACCCGCACTCGCGAATTCCTTCCTCGGCTCCGGCATCTAGCAACATGCGGCGCAACTTGATGTGATCCCCGTAGCGGCAATTGATTTCATAACCCATTTCACCGGTGACCGACATGCGGGCGACGCGCGCGCGAACAAGACCGATATCGAAATCACCACACCCCATGAACTTCAAGTCTGAGATATCCTGCTCGGCCAGCTTCTCGATCACAGTTTGAGACTTCGGGCCAACAACACTGAAACCGCAGTATTCTTCGCCCAGATCACGGATTTCAACGCCATCAATCATGTGGTCGTCGAACCAGCGCATATGCCAGGCACGCAAATAGTAACTGCCCATGATCCACCAGCTACCATCGCCCCAATTCAGCACGGTCAGATCGCCTTTGAGACGCCCGTTCTCGCCCAGCATCGGCGCAAGCTTGGCGCGTCCTGGCGCGGGCAGCTTCGAGGCCATGACCTTATCCAGCCACACCTTGGCATTAGGTCCCGTCACTTCAAACCGCGAGAAGCCTGAAATATCCAAAAGGCCAACACCTTCGCGGATCGCCTTGCATTCCTCGGCGACAATGTCATGCGCGTTCGACCGCTTGAGCGTCGGGGTTTCCTCGAACCCTTTCGGCGCGAAATACAGCGGCACCTCGAGATCCCAGCTGACGCCCCATTTGCACCCCGCCTCGGTCATCGCGTCATGAGCGGGGGCCATTTTCAGCGGACGCCCCGCAGGCAGTTGCTCATTCGGATAGGTCATCACGAAGCGGCGGGAATAGAACTGGCCGGTGGTCTCGCGGATATATCGCTTGTTCTGAGCGAAATCGCCATAGCGCGCCACGTCCATGGGCCATGCGTCTGCCTCTGGCTCGCCATGGATCATCCATTCAGCCAAGGTCTTTCCAACGCCGCCACCCTGAAGGAACCCGGCCATCACGGCACAGGCCGACCAGTATCCCCGCTTGCCGGGCACCGGACCCACCAGCGGGTTGCCGTCGGGCGAGAAGGTAAAGGCCCCATTCACCCATGTCTTGATGCCGACATTCTGGATCGACGGATAGCGTTCAAAGCCAAGCGTCAGTTCGTTTTCGATTCGATCAAGTTGTTCCTGAAACAGCTCCTCGGCATAGTTCCAGGGTGCTCCGTCCATAGCCCAATGCTCGTGGTCGACTTCGTAGATACCAACCAGAACACCTTTCTGGTCCTGCCGCATATAAGTGAAGCCTTCCAGATCCACAGTCATCGGCATTTCGAAATCAGCCGCCGCAACTTCGGGCACCGTGTCAGTGATCAGGTAGTGGTGTTTGAGCGGAGAAACCGGCAGCTCGACACCTGCCATACGGCCTACTTGCTTAGCCCATAGACCAGCCGCGTTGACCACATGCTCGCATGTGATCGTGCCCTTGTCGGTCACAACCTTCCAACCATCATCGGTCTGGATCAGTTCCTCGACCTTGGTTTCTTCATAGTACTCAGCGCCACGTTTCTTCGCGGCTGTCGCGTAGGCCTGCACGGTGCCGGTTGTGTCGATATAGCCTTCGCGGTCCGCCCACATGGCCCCAAGCACACCATCCGTAGACATAATCGGGCAACGTTTCTGCGCCTCTTCCGGCGTCAGCAATTCGCAATCGTCAATACCGATAGACTGGAAGATACGATAATTCGCCTGCAACCACTCCCAGCGTTCGGGCGTTCCAGCCAGCGTCAGGCCGCCGGTCATATGCAAACCGATATTCTGGCCGGATTCCTTTTCGATCTCGCTCAGCAGATCAATGGTATAGGCCTGCAACGAAGCCATGTTCGGGTCGGCATTCAGCGCGTGAATACCACCAGCGGCGTGCCACGAAGACCCCGACGCCAGCCGACGCCGCTCCAGCATAACCACGTCTGTCCAGCCGAATTTAGCCAGATGGTACAAAACCGAGGCACCAACAACGCCGCCGCCAATGACAACTACACGATAATGGGTTTTCATCCCGACCTCCCCTGGATGAGTCTCGACCGAAGCTAGTAGCACTGTTCACTTCTGTCTAGACATTTCTGTACAGTGGGGGAGAAGTGCTGATTACACGCCGGACTTCCTGTCAGAGTTGAGCACTGGGGCGTGCTTTAATCGCATCAAACCAAGCCTGAGAGGCCACGTTTTCGGTAGGGATGCGCATCTTGATAACCCGGGCAAAGTCGACAAATACGAATGTCGAAATATCGGCCAGCGAAAAAGCCTTGCCGGCCACAAATGTGTTTTCTTGCAAACGCGTTTCAAGCAAATCAAAGAACCCACCAACCCGATCACGACCACGTTGCGCCAGTTCCGGTATCTGACTGTAGTTGACCGGACCGGGAATGGCGCGGTTCTCGAAGGCTGGGTGCGTATTACGCAGGGTTTCAGCAATAGGCGCTCCGCCTTGCTGCTCGACAATCGCGTTCCACATCAGAACCGCGCCTTTTTCATCTGCTGTCCGCCCCATCAGCTGGGGTTCCGGAAAGCGTGCCTCAAGATACGCTGCAATGCCGAGGTTTTCGGTCAGAACGGTTCCTTCGTCTGTTACCAGCACGGGGACCGTCGCCCTCGGGTTCACTGCCTTGAATGCGTCTGCCAGTTGCTCTCCCTTCGCGATCGAGATGTCGCGGGTCTCGATCTCAAGACCCTTTTCCGCAATGAACATTCGGGCGCGGCGCGGGCTTGGCGCGGTGGAGCAGTCGTAAAACAGCATTCGGGCAGTCCTTCCTGAGGCAACACGCCAGCAGGTTAGACCGACCGAGGACAATAGCGCGAGTCAGAGCCGAAGTGACCTAACGACAGATCAGCGCTGATAGATGAAACAACGCCCCTCGACTGCACCGTCAGGCAGCTCCAGCTCGGTCAGGCCATTGAAATACATCCGGTCACTGGACACCATCAGCCCGCCCGGCGCGAGAAGCGGCTCAATCAGAGGTGAGACAAAGCGGGCAAACGCGTCGTTCTTTTCGCGATTGTGCCCTCCAAGATCCGCATGGATCAAACTGGCCGTTGCCCCAAACCGCTCAACCGAAGCCGGCAGAGTCTCCCTCACATCACCCAGAATCACCTGTTCGTCAGGCGGAGTGGAATCCGGGTGAGAGGCGACCGCGCGTTCAAATACGTATACGGGGCGGCCCTGAATACGCTGCATCATGTGGTGATATGTGCGCCCATTGCCCAAGCCCAATTCAAACACCGGGCCGGACTGCCCCGCAGTTTGCGTGATGGCAAAATCCAGGCAGGCGCGTTGCGACACCATACGGTCAATAAACAGATCCAGGCGGCTTTGACTTTTGGACACGGGCTAAACCTCTTTTCATTCAATCGACACATAAACGGTGCCGAACGCGCACTTGATGACAAACTCTCAACACTTTGTGTAGTCGATCTGACCGGTATTTCGTGATTCCGCGACGTTTCTACCGAAGAAGGTGTTTGACTAGCCCGTCCCAACCGCGCGAAACTGCACAAAAAAGTCAGGGAGTTCAAAAAGCCGATGCCAATCCACGGCCAACCGGGTGGAAAACCCGCATGAATCCGTTGTTGTCCGTCCGGGATCTCAGCATCGGTTTTGGCGCGGGGGCCGACGTCGTTCAGAATGTCAGTTTCGATGTCGCTCCGGGGCAAACGCTTGCACTGGTGGGCGAATCCGGCTCGGGTAAGACAATCTCGTGCCGAGCGGCGCTGCGCATATTACCGCGGACGGCACAAATCCGTAGTGGTACAATCACCCTGAACGACTCCAAGGGAACGGCAGATCTGACCGCCATCACCGAGCGTCAGATGCGTTCCGTTCGTGGCGACAGAGTTTCAATGATCTTTCAGGAACCGATGAGATCGCTGTCGCCCTTGCATAAAATTGGGAACCAGGTGAGCGAAGTGCTGTGGTTGCACCGCGGCGCATCAGAGGCTCAGGCCCGAAAAGAGGTTCTGATCCAGTTTGAACGGGTCGGCTTTCCGGACCCGCAAAGAGCCTACGATTCCTATCCGTTCGAGCTGTCAGGAGGAATGCGGCAGCGCGCCATGATCGCTATGGCGATGGTCTCCAAGCCCGAACTGCTGATCGCGGACGAACCGACAACGGCTCTGGACGTGACCACACAGGCGCAGGTTCTGGGGCTGATCAAGGAGCTGCAAAGAGAAACTGGAATGGCCTTGATCCTGGTCACGCATGATCTGGGCGTCGTAGCCAATATGGCCGAGCACGTTGTGGTCATGCACAAGGGACGCGTGATGGAGGCAGGCCCTGCCGATCTCATCCTGAACGACCCGGCACATCCTTACACACAACAGCTGTTCGACGCCGCCCCTGAAATCCCGGACCAGGAAGCTGTGGGCCTGCCGATGCCGGACGAAGACCTGATCCTGCAGATGGCCGATGTTTCGAAAACCTACACAATGCGGTCAACCCGCGGCTGGAAGGCGGACAAGCTGATCCATGCCTGCCGGGGCGTGGATCTGAAGCTGGCGCGCGGCAAAACACTGGCGATTGTCGGTGAAAGCGGCTCGGGTAAAACAACGGCAGCGCGAATCGCGCTGGGGGCTGAACTGCCCGACCCAGGCGGCCAGGTTCTGTTCCGGACATCTGCCGACGAAGATCCCATCACCGTTCACCGGATGACGCGTACAGAGCGCACGGCCTTTCAGCGCAAGGCGCAAATGGTGTTTCAAGATCCTTACAGCTCGCTCAGCCCCCGAATGCGCATTCAGGACGCCATGACCGAACCGTTGGAGATTCATCGTATTGGTTCAATTGCCGAGCAACGGGACAAAGCCGGTGAAATGCTCAAACGGGTCGGGTTAAATGCCGACATGCTAAAACGCTATCCGCATGCCTTTTCTGGTGGTCAGCGGCAACGCTTGTCGATTGCACGCGCCATGATGCTGGACCCTGCGTTGATTGTCTGTGACGAGCCGACCTCGGCACTGGACGTTTCAGTACAAGAACAGATTCTAACCCTGCTCGAAGACCTGCAGGACAGTTTGAACCTGTCCTATCTCTTCATCTCTCACGACCTTGCCGTCGTGGCCCGCATCGCCGACGAAGTGGCGGTCATGCGTCAGGGGCTGGTGGTCGAACAGGCACCGCCCGAGACGCTTTTCTATAATCCTCGTCATCCCTACACCAAGGCCCTGATCGCTGCCCAGCCGGAACCCGATATCAACCGCCCGATCGACCTGAAACTGGTCGCTTTGGGTGCGGGTTCGCCAGACAGTTGGGAAGACGCCTTTCGTTTCTCGGACTCCGTGATACCCTCGCTTGTAGAAATGGAGCCCGGCCATAAGGTACGTTGCCATGTTTAAGACCACTCGACATTTGTTTTTGGGCTCGGTGCTGGCCCTAGCGGGAATGCTGCCCGCTACGGCAGAAGTCCCGACTAACCTGCAAGAAAGCGCGTTCTGGAAGTCCGAAGTCGAAAGCGGAAACCTGCCGCCCGCCGCTGAACGCGTCCCGCAGGACCCACTGATAATCGATCTGGCCGCCAAAGGACGCGCATTCGGGACGCCGGGCGGAACCTTGCGCACCATGGTCACGAGATCCAAGGACATCCGGCAGATGGTCGTCTATGGCTACGCACGCCTGGTGGGTTTCGACGCCAATTACGAAATCGTTCCGGACCTGTTGGCCTCAGTCGAAAACGAAGACAATCGAAAATTCACTTTGCATCTGCGCGAGGGCCACAAGTGGTCCGATGGTTCACCTTTTACGACCGAAGACTTCCGTTATTGGTGGGAGGATGTCGCAAATAACGAACTTCTTAGCCCCTCTGGCCCACCCGATTTCCTTCTTGTCGAAGGTAAACCGCCCGAAGTGACCTACCCGGATGAAAAAACAGTGATCTATCAGTGGGAGGATCCGAACCCGAACTTCCTGCAATCGCTGGCACAGGCCCGCCCGCCGTTTATCTACCGACCATCGGAGTTTCTCAAGCAGTACCACGAGAAATTCGCCGACAAGAAAGAGCTGGCCTATCATGTGGAGGATGCACGCGTCAAAAGCTGGGCCGCACTTCATAACAAACTGGATAACCTCTATAAATTCGACAACCACAATCTGCCGACGCTGCAACCTTGGCTGAACGCCAGCTCGGGTAAGAAAATCCGGCACAACTTTGTGCGCAATCCCTATTATCACCGCATCGACAGCAACGGCGTGCAACTTCCTTATATCGACGTTGTCGAGATGGAGATCGTAGCCGCAGGTCTGGTCGCAGCCAAAACAAACGCAGGCGAAAGCGATCTGCAAGGGCGCGGTCTGGCATTCCGCGACGCGTCGATCCTGAAAAAAGGTGAAACCCAGGGTGACTATAAGACGCTGCTTTGGAAAACAGGGGTCGCATCACAGATTGCCATCTACCCGAACCTGAATTTTGGGGATGAAGGCTGGCGCAATGTTCTGCGCGACGTGCGTGTCCGGCGCGCGCTGTCGCTGGCGATCGACCGCAAGACGATTAATCAGGCTCTGTATTTCAAGCTGGCGCAACCCGGTGCAATGTCAGTCCTGCCGGCATCGCCGTTCTACAACGAAGAGAACGCGCAAGCCTGGGCGCAATACGATATTGAGATGGCTAACGCCCTTCTGGATGAGGCCGGCCTGACCGAACGGAACAGGGACGGTATCCGAATGCTGCCCGACGGCCGCCCGATGGAACTGGTCGTTGAAACCGCGGGTGAGCGGCAGGAAGTCGAAAACGCCCTGCAGATCGTTACCGATAACTGGCGCGAGATCGGCGTCAAGCTCGTAATGCGTCCGCTGGATCGGGACATCCTTCGCAACCGCGTTTTTTCAGGCAGCACAATGGCTTCAGTCTGGTTTGGGTGGGACGACGGTATCCCGCAGTACCACACGTCCCCGGCCTATCTTGCCCCGACGGATCAGGTATTTTTGGCCTGGCCCAAATGGGGACAGTATTATCAGACCGGCGGCGACGCTGGCGAACCGCCTGACATGCCCGAGGCCGAACGCCTGATGGAACTGGCTCATTCCTGGGAAATCGCCACAACTGACGAGGAACGCAACGCCGTCTGGACAGAAATGTTGAAAATTCACGCCGACCAGCAATATGCCATTGGTATTCTGAACGGCGCCCCCCAACCGATCGTCGTATCGAACCGCCTGCGCAACGTTCCCGAACAAGCCATGTGGGCTTGGGAACCCGGTGCACATTTCGGTATTCACCGCCCGGACGAATTCTTTTTCGCCGACTGACAGGAGCAACTAAATGATCATGCTCCGCTATGCGGTGTATCGCTTTTTCACGATGCTGCTTACGCTGCTGGTGGTTTCAGTATTGGTCTTCGTGATCATCAACTTGCCGCCCGGCGACTACCTCAGCAACCAAATCGCAGAACTGCAGGCTTCGGGTCAATCCGCGGGCGTGGCCAAGGCCGAGTTCCTGCGTAAAGAATATGCCCTGGATCGACCAATGTGGGAACAGTACCTGGTCTGGGTGGGCTTCTGGCCAGGCCCTCATGGGTTTGAGGGGCTTTTGCAGGGCAACTACGGCTGGTCATTTGAATTTGACCGACCCGTGTCCGAGATCGTCGGTGATACGCTTTGGCTGACCGTCGTTGTCAATCTGGCCGCCATCCTGTTTGTCTATGCGGTTGCCCTGCCCCTTGGTGTCCTTGCCGCCGCACGGTCACGGACATGGATCGATTACACTTCGGCCTTTGTCGGCTACCTTGGGCTGGCCACGCCAAACTTTCTGCTGGCGCTGATCCTGTTCTACTACGGCCACCGTTATTTCAACCTGCCCATCGGCGGATTGATGGACCCGGTGTACGAAGGTCAGCCGATGAGCTGGGACAAGCTGAAATCCATTCTTGTCCACCTGATCGTGCCCACCTTCGTCATCGGCACATCTGGTGCGTCAGCGATGATGCAGCGCCTGCGGGCCAATATGCTGGATGAGCTGGGCAAACCTTACGTGGAAACCGCTATTGCCAAAGGCATGGCACCGTCCCGGATGCTGGCGAAATATCCGCTGCGCGTCGCTTTCAATCCGTTTGTCGCTGACATCGGCAATCTGCTGCCGTCGATGGTGTCGGGATCGGTGCTGGTGTCAGTTGTATTGGGGCTTCAGACCATCGGTCCGACTCTGCTAACCGCCCTCAAGACGCAGGATCAGTTCCTGTCCGCCTTCATTCTGATGTTCGTCGCATTGCTGACCCTGATTGGTACCATGATCTCGGACATCCTGCTGGTCATGCTCGACCCGCGCATTCGTTATGAGGGGCGCGAAGCATGACCCAACAACCCGACGGCCGCTATGTAGACGACGCCCCTTACGACCCGCAGGAAGCTCTGCAACAGCTCGAGCGCGCGGATTTGGATGCTCCCAACTGGGTGCTGGTCTGGCGCAAGTTCAGAACCCATAAGCTAGGGCTGATTTCAGGCATCTTTCTGCTGCTGTGCTATCTGATGCTGCCCTTCGCAGGGTTCATCGCGCCCTATGGTCCTAATGATCGGAACGGCGAACATCTTTATGCGCCGCCACAGTCGATCAACTGGTTCCACGATGGTGAATTCGTCGGCCCTTATGTCTACCCGATCGTGGCCGAGGCAGATCTTGAGACGTTCCAATGGAAATTTGTTCCCGATACTGAAGATCCCCGGCCGATCCGTTTCTTGTGCGAAGGGTCCGAATACAAACTGGCTGGTCTGATCCGCACGGATACCCATCTGTTCTGCGCCCCCGAAGGCGCAACGTTATTCCTGTGGGGGTCTGACAGGCTGGGCCGGGACGTGTTCAGTCGCATTCTTTACGGCGCGCAACTGTCACTGACAGTTGGTCTGATCGGTATCTCTGTCTCGTTTTTTCTGGGTATCCTGTTCGGATCCATAGCCGGGTATTTCGGCGGTAAGATCGACTGGGTGATCAACCGAGTGATCGAGATCCTGCGATCCTTACCGGAACTACCCCTGTGGTTGGCACTGTCCGCCGCCGTGCCTTCGAACTGGAGCCCGGTCGCAGTCTTCTTCATCATCTCAATCATCCTCGGCATCCTGGACTGGCCCGGCCTCGCCCGATCCGTACGCGCGAAATTCCTGTCCCTGCGAGAAGAGGAATACGTGCGCGCGGCCGAAATGATGGGGGCCAGTTCGGGCCGGGTAATCCGCAAGCATCTTCTGCCCAACTTCATGTCGCACCTGATCGCCTCGGCCACCTTGTCGATCCCGGCGATGATCCTGGGTGAAACGGCGCTCAGCTTCCTTGGCCTTGGCTTGCGCGCACCGGCCGTCAGTTGGGGTGTTATGCTGAACGACGCACAGAACCTGGCGTCGATCGAGATTTATCCGTGGACAGCAATCCCGATGCTGCCGATCATCGTCATCGTACTGGCCTTCAACTTCCTAGGTGACGGGCTGCGCGACAGTCTGGACCCCTATCAGCAATGAGCCTGCTGGCATCCCTCCCCGCCGCTGACACCTATGAGGTGAAGGGGACAGGAACACGCCCAAGCGCCTTTGCAGTGTCCGAGCTTGCCAGTGCCAGTTTCGCCACTGTCGGCCGGGAACTGGCACGCCTTTCGGTTGCCCTGAATTTGTCAGAGAAGCCGCCCAAAGTGACAGTTGATCACCGGCTCGCCTCGCTGTGGTTCGGATATTCGTTCAGACCGGACGGTTGGGACATGCCTAACCTCTGGGACACAGTCGCAGGTGACTACAAGGCATCAGACGGATGGATCCGACTCCACACCAATCTGCCGCATCACCGCGCCGCAGCTCTGAAGGTACTCGATGTAAAAGCCGACCGAAGCGCCGTTGGCGAAGCTGTTAAATCCTGGGCAATTGCTGAACTGGAAGCCGCAATCGCGGCTGAGGGAGGCGTTGCAGCAGCCATGCGCAGCCGGACCGAGTGGCTGGACCACCCGCAAGGTCGCGCGGTGGCGCGCGATCCGTTGATTGGGTGGCAGGGGCCGCGCAGCATCACGTTGCGTGAAAGGCCGCAAGCGACAGCTGAACGCCCCTTGGCTGGTCTGCGAGTACTTGATCTGACGCGCGTGCTGGCCGGACCCGTCGCCACCCGTACCTTGGCCGGGTTTGGTGCCGAAGTACTTCGCATAGATCCGCCCGGATGGGACGAGCCCGGCGTGATCCCGGATATCTCGCTTGGCAAGACATGCGCCTTTCTGGATCTGAAAACACCAGCCGGGCTGGATCGATTGAAAGACTTGCTGGCGCAGGCTGATGTTTTCGTCCACGGCTATCGGCCAGGCGCGCTCGACGCGCTCGGGCTGAGCAAGCCCCAACGGGATACACTGGCCCCCAACCGCGTTGAGGTGACGCTGGACGCCTATGGCTGGCAAGGCCCCTGGGCATCGCGGCGTGGTTTTGACAGCCTTGTCCAAATGAGCTCGGGGATAGCGGATGCCGGTCGCGACTGGGCAAAGACGGACAAACCGACCCCATTACCTGTTCAGGCGCTGGACCATGCCACCGGTTACCTGATGGCAGGTGCGGTTCTGTCGGCGCTGACCGAGGCCGCTTCGCACAGCACGGTGATGGATGCGCGTCTGTCGCTTGCCCGTACCGCTGAATTGCTTGCAAGCCTCGCCAAGACCGGCGCTGGCGACGACATCACGGATGCAAAACCTGAAGACTATACTAAGACAATTGAAGCGTCCGGCTGGGGTCCGGGCCACCGGCTGAAACCCGCGCTTAGCGTTGGAGGCGCAACCATGCGCTGGTCCTTGCCAGCGCCGAAAACAGGAACGTCAGACCCAGTCTGGCCATCGCAGGAAGACTGAGAACCCGCCGCGCGAAACGCGCGGCCCGGCCCAACGCTTTGACCGGCGTCTCATCAGAGACGCAAATCAAAGGGGCGGGAGAACCAATTTTAGCGGTCGTCCCCGCCCGGGCCGATATCGTCCAGATAATCCTCGTCAATCGCTGCCTGAACCGCGCCGGTTACCGCCTCGCGTTCCTTCGGTGTCAGGTCTTCGGTGTCCTTACCATCAGCCAGTCGTACTGTGACTTCGCGGTGCGCAAAGCGGATGCCTTCGCGTGCAAAGAGTTCGCGAATTTCCTGATAAACCTTCTTGCGCACAAGCCACTGATCACCCGGCTTGGTCATGAATTTGACCCGAATGATCATTGCCGAGTCCTGCATCTCGATAACACCCTGAGACTTCAGTGGCTGAATGAAGTTGTCTCCGATCACCGGATCACTCAGCAATTGCTGGCCCAACTTCTTGATCAGCTTGCGCACCTTCTCGACATCGGTGTCATACGTAACCCTCAGCGGCAGCTTCATGATTACCCAGTCACGAGAATAGTTGGTCAGCACCTTGATCTCGCCAAATGGGATGGTGTTCAGTGCGCCCAGATGGTGGCGCAGCTGGAAGGACCGAACCGAGATCTTCTCGACTGTCCCCTTCACATCCCCGATGTCGATATACTCCCCTTTTCGGAACGCATCATCCATAAGGAAGAACGCACCCGAGAAGATATCTCGCACCAACGTTTGTGAGCCGAAGCCAACGGCCAGACCCACAACGCCCGCACCCGCGAACAGCGGACTGACATTGATGCCCAGCTCCATCAGCACGATCAACGCCATGGTGACGACAACCACGGCAAGGATCGCGCCCCGGAACAGCGGCAGAAGAGTTGCTAAGCGGCTTTGCCCGCCTTCACCGCCTTCATCGCCCAGCTCGGCTTCACCGATTCCGTCATCGGATTCCTCGGCGATCTTGCTGTCGATCCAGATACGGAAGAAATGGAACAGGACGTACCCGATGAAGATGATCACCATCACATCCAATGCCCGTTCAACCGGCAAATCTTCGCTCCAGTCCGCGTCCGGATACCAGATCACCACAAGAGCATAGGCCCCAATGACAAAGGCCAGAATACCGGCCACCCGGCGGGCCAGATCCTCATAAGTCAGCAGATAGTGTTTTCTCTGCTCTGCCTCGGCGGATTCAACAACTTCGGTGTCTTGAAAGCTGTCTGGACCCTCAGCATTCATTTCCTCGATTTTGCGCGAGCGATCGAAGTAACGCTCCAGCATGTAGTTCATTGCCCCATATGCTATGACAACGGACATGAAGATGAGGTAGGTGCTGGCGATCAGCGGTATCGGCGTCGGATTTTCCAGCGCCAGATCAACCGCCAGTCGGAACCAACTGAACACGATATAGACGATCAGTGCCGGAGCCCAGCCAAACGAGACAACGCGCAGAATCCACGAGACCTGATCTGCAGAACGCCCACCCCGAATGGCATTCGAAATAGCGCGCGCATTGAACAGGATCATCAGAACATTACCCAGCGCACCAATCATCGTCAGAACGCCGTAAACCATGGCGTAGACGTTGTAGTTCAATCCAAAATCCGCCACCCAGGTCGCGAACAATACGACCGAGATATCATAAGTCGCCAAAGCTGACGCCCAGATATACAACCGTTTTGCATGGCCGTCCGAAAACGGAGGCAGGCGGTACTGGCTCAGATACGGAGACAGAACCATGCGCCACAGGTCAGAAACGGTGCGGGACAGAAAAAAGGCGGTGAAGATGGCAGTCACCGTGAACTGTATCGAAATGTCCTTTTCTGTTCCGACAAAGAACAACTCCCCAACGATGTATGCCAGCAGCATCGCAAACACCGTTGCGCCAACTCCCATGAGGAAACGGAACACCAGAAACGGCATTTTTTCGCGATAACCTTGGGGATTATCCTTGATACGCGACACCACATGTCGACGGGCGATGCGTTTTCCGTATATCTCAATCGACAGCCATCGCCCGATCATCAGGAACAGAATCGCCCAGAAGAATACCTCGACGTAAGTCATGATCCGCCCGTCCGGGCTTGTCTGGCGCAGAACGTACTGAACTTCGAAGATCGAGTAGGGTAAGGCCTGCAGGCGTGACTCGAGTGATGCGCGGAATTTCGAAAACTTCTCTTGCGCCTTCATCAGTTGCGAGCCATCTGCCATCGGATCGGAAGGTGCATCTTCCCCATCTCCACTGGCTTGCTGACCTGTAGAAGTGACCACCTGACCTGCACTGTCGATCACAATGACACTTGCGCCTGCCTCGGTGGCAGCACGGATCGCTGCCGACAGATCTCCTTCCGGTGTGGCGGAAGTCTCTTCCGTCGTGCCGGATGGATATCCCGGTATCAGCGACGTCTGCGCAGCCACCCCTTGTGCAAACCCCAGGGTTGCCAGCCAGAAAACCAGGATCACCCCGGCAAGAAAGTTTGTTTTCATAGTGTGTTGCATCCAGTTCGCAGGTAACGGCCAGATTACAGAAGCCGGTCAACCAGCACAATCTTCCGCAGAAATCTCGCGAAATCGTGTCGAGACCGGGTTCCTACCGCACGAGCGGGGATAATGTGTTTTCAACTCGCAGATTTTTGAATATGACTTTTTCTGATAGTCTGTGTGCGCTCGGCGAGGTTTAGGCGATCTCGGCAAGCCGCCTGCCGCCACGTGTGCAGATCGGCTGTTGCCAAATCGCAATGCTTGTCGCATTTGCTGGTTTACAAAAGTCCCTTTGGCAAGCATGGGCACAAGATATACGATAACAGGTGCAAGCGCGCGGATTTGCACTGAAACCTTAAGCAGGCGAAGGCATGAGCCTAGGCACTATGAACGAAAAACACGGCCGCGCTCCGCGCATCCTGTTCTATAGCCATGACACGTTCGGGCTGGGCCATTTGCGCCGGTCGCGCGCGCTGGCTTCTGCTATGACTCAGGCTGACCAACGCGCTTCGGCTTTGATCCTGACCGGATCACCAATAGCTGGGCGATTCACGTTTCCCCGCCGCGTTGATCACGTGCGTCTGCCTGGTGTCACCAAACGTGCAGATGGCACCTATGCGGCGCGGACGATTGGCATGGGCATCGACGAAGTAACCGAACTGCGCTCAAGTCTGATTCAGACCGCAGTCGATCAATTCGATCCTGACGTTCTGATTGTCGACAAAGAGCCGACGGGTTTTCGTGGAGAGTTGTTGCCAACTCTGGAACATCTCGAACACTCCCAGAATACCAAGCTGGTTCTGGGTCTGCGCGATGTTCTGGACGAGCCCGAAGTTCTGGCCGCCGAATGGGAGCGCAAAGACGCCGTTGCAGCGACCGAGCGGTTCTATGACGAAATCTGGGTTTACGGTTTACGTTCGGTCTATGACCCGACCGAAGGCTTGCCACTGAGTCCGGCGACACAATCCCGCATTCACTGGACCGGTTACCTGCGTCGAGATCTTGGTCCTGTCGGCGAAGCGCCCGAGCAACCTTACATCCTGATTACCCCTGGCGGTGGCGGCGATGGCAAGTCGATGGTCAACCTGGTCCTTTCCGCCTACGAAAAAGACCCCGATCTAAACCCACGGGCGATACTGGTTTACGGCCCGTTTCTTTCGGGCGAGCTGCGCGAGGAATTCGAAACCCGCGTGGCTGCGTTGAACGGGCGGGTCACGGCAGTTGGTTTCGAATCCGAGATCGAAACCTTGTTTGCCGGTGCTGCCGGCGTTGTCAGCATGGGCGGTTACAACACCTTCTGCGAGGTGCTGTCCTTTGACAAGCGCGCCGTTATCGTCCCACGCACCACACCTCGTCTGGAACAGTGGATTCGCGCCTCACGCGCCGAGGAACTCGGATTGGTGCGGATGCTGGATGAAAGTCGCGATGGGCTGACCGCAGACGCGATGATCAACGCGATCCGGGAGCTGCCACATCAACCATTGCCTTCGCAAGCAATCCAGGCCGGATTGCTGGACGGTTTGAAATACGTCACACATCGCATTGACGCCCTGCTGGGTACGGAACAAGAGCGCGCGACCGGATGACGACGACAAATCCTAAACTTGCGGTGCTGGTCAAAGGATGGCCGCGCCTGTCCGAGACATTCATCGCGCAGGAACTGGTCGCCCTGCAAGAGGCAGGACACGCATTCGATATCTGGTCGCTGCGTCATCCCACAGACACCAAACGGCACCCGCTGCACGACCGCTTTCGTGGCACAGTCCACTATCTGCCGGAGTACCTTCATGACGAACCATCTCGCCTGATCGCTGCGCGAGAGATCGCGACCCGCCTGCCCGGCTATGCGCAAGCCTACCAAACCTGGCGTCAGGATTTGCGTCGAGATCCCACCCACAACCGCATCCGCCGCTTTGGTCAGGCCTGTGTTCTGGCCGCCGAATTGCCGGCGGAGTCGCGCGCACTCTACGCGCATTTCATGCACACACCGTCTTCGGTCGCACGCTATGCGGCAATCATGCGCGGCTTGCCGTGGAGCTTTTCGGCACACGCCAAGGACATCTGGACCTCACCCGATTGGGAAAAGCGCGAAAAGCTGCAGGCCGCGACTTTTGGGGCCGCCTTCGGGGCGACCTGCACGGCTGTTGGCGCCGGCCATCTGCGCGGCCTCGCAGATGACCCTGCGCGGGTCGACCTGATCTATCACGGGCTCGATCTCTCCCGGTTTCCCATGGCACCTGAGCGTGCAATGCGGGCGGCGGATGGGCCATTTCACATGCTTTCGGTCGGGCGATTGGTGGAAAAGAAGGGCTTTGACCGATTGATCGACGCCTTTGCCCTGCTGCCCCGGACGCTGGACTGGCATTGGACTCATATTGGCGGCGGCGCGCTTGCCAACACATTGCGCGCGCGGGCTGTCTCGGCCGGTGTATCCGACCGGATCACCTGGAAAGGGGCTTGCGATCAACCTGAGGTCATTGCGGAAATGCAACACGCTGATCTGTTCGTTTTGCCCAGCCGAATTGCAGCAGATGGGGATCGGGACGGACTGCCCAATGTTCTGATGGAAGCAGCATCACAACGCCTGCCGATTTTGTCCACGCCGGTTTCGGCTATTCCCGAGTTCATCGTCAACGGAACTCATGGTGTTCTGTCCGACGACGACCCAAAATCTTTGACCAAGGCGATCGCGGATCTGGCCGCCGATCCCGAAAGCGCTGAACGGATGGCCGTTAAAGCCCACGAAAGGCTGATTGCCGAATTTCGCATGGATCCAGGTATTGCGCGCTTATCCGCGCGTCTGAACTCCCTTTGCTCCGGTGACACCTGATGGCGCGCGTGGCTTTCTACGCCCCGATGAAACCCCCCGACAGTTCGAAGCCCTCGGGCGACCGAGAAATGGCCCGCAACCTGATGGCGGCCATCGGCGCTCTGGGCGACCGGGTGGATCTGGTGTCCCGGTTGCGTGTGTACGACAAGGCAGGCGACGCAAAGGTTCAGGAAGTTCTGCGCGCAGAGGCTAAGGCTGAAGGAAACAGACTCATAGCCGAATTGCCTGCCGACATTGATCTGTGGGTCACCTACCACAATTACTACAAGGCTCCCGATCTGCTGGGACCACAGGTTTGTCGCGCCCGCGGCATTCCATACGTTCAGTTGGAAAGCACACGTGCGACCAGCCGCCTCAACGGAAACTGGGCTGGTTTTGCTCAGGCCGCACATTTGGCCTGCGACGCCGCCAAGGTCATCTTTTATCATACGGCAAACGATCTGATCACGCTGGAACGTGAGCGGTTCGGGGATCAAAGACTTGTTGAACTGCCACCTTTTCTGCCTATTTCAACGTTGCCTGCGCCGTCTACGGGCGACGGGCCGATGTTGACCGTGGGAATGATGCGACATGGAGACAAACTTGCGTCCTACCGGATACTGGCCGAAACGCTGAAAGAACTGACCGGTGAGTGGGCCTTGAACATCGCTGGCGACGGGCCCGCCCGGCCAGAGATCGAAGCCCTATTGGCGCCGTTCGGGACACGGGTGCAATTCCTGGGGCAGCTGGATCGCGATAACCTTCAACGGGTTTATCAGACGTCCTCGATGTTCCTTTGGCCCGGTGTGAACGAAGCCTACGGCATGGTTTATCTTGAGGCTCAAGCCGCCGGATTGCCTGTTGTCGCACAAGACCGACCTGGCGTGCGCGATGTCTTGGCGCCGTCGGACCACCCTACTGAGGAATGCGGACCAAATGGTCTTGCGCGACGCATTCAGAAGTTCATTTCTGATCCCGACCTGCGCCGCACCGAGGGAGCACATGCTCGTGCCTATGTGGCGGAACGTCATCTGATGCCCTCGGCAACCGAACGCTTCTGGACGACCGTGCGACCCTTGTTGGAGGCAAACCCATGACTCGATTGGCATTGCTACGCCACGGCCACACGGCCTGGAACCGCGTGGGTCAGATACAGGGCCGCAGTGATATCCCACTGGACGCCGAAGCCCGATCCGATCTTGCCAGCTATCGACTGCCCGATCCGTGGGGTGCAGCAACCCTTTGGTCCAGTCCGCTGTCTCGTGCTGTTGAAACCGCGCAGCTGGTCGCGGACCGTGATCCGCTCACCTCACCCGCTCTGACCGAGATGAATTGGGGAGATTGGGAAGGCAAACGCGGTGCAGATTTGATCGAACAACCCGATAGCGGATATTGCCATATCGAGGATTGGGGATGGGATTTCCGCCCCCCGTCTGGGGAAAGCCCCGCCGAGTTGTGGAACCGCCTTGAACCTTGGATAGCAGAGCTACAAGGCGACAATCTTGCCGTCTGTCACATCGGCATCATGCGCGTCATTCTGGCAAAGGCATGGGGATGGGAGTTCCGCGGCGACCCGCCATTCAAAGTTAAACGCAACCGTCTGTTTATCGTGGATCTCGACTCCATGCGACCCGAAGTCGAACCCGTTCGGTTGCAACAGCGTCAGGTGTCCTGATGAAAGTTATGATCGTCGTAACTCATCTGTTGGGCACCGGGCATCTGAGCCGTGCTTTGACGATTGGTCGGGCGTTCGTCGAAAATGGGCATGAGGTATTTGTTGTGTCGGGTGGAATGCCCGCACCGCAGTTGAGTAGTGCGGGTATGTCCCTACTGGGACTTCCGCCACTGCGGTCGGATGGTGTCGACTTCGCGCGCCTGCTGGATCAAAGCGGTCGCGTTGCGGGAGATGACTATCTATCCGCACGATCGACAGCGCTTGTGCAAGCTGTGCGCAGCTTTCGGCCTCAGGTCCTGATCACCGAGCTTTACCCTTTCGGCCGCAGATCCCTGGCTGCAGAGTTTCAAGCGTTGTTAACAGCCGCACATAACTTGCCAAACAGCCCTATCATTCTCGGCTCGGTCCGCGACATCCTTGCGCCACCTTCCAAACCCGCCAAGGCCACCCGAACTGATGAGATCCTGACACAATTCTACGCCGGTGTGCTTGTTCACTCCGATCCGCAGATCACACCGCTGGAGATCAGCTGGCCGGTTTCAGCCAGTCTGGCGGAACGTCTGCACTACACGGGATTTGTCGCACCAGAACCCGTGTGCCCGCACCCCGATGGCGTTGGGCAAGAGGATGTACTGGTCAGTGCCGGGGGCGGTTCCGTGGGGCAACCGATCTTTCGCGCGGCCATCGAGGCCGCCCGCAAGATGCCCAACAGGCACTGGCGATTGTTGGTCGGCGGGCCCGACGCGCGAGACCGCATCACGGAATTGTCCGGTTTGGCAGAAGGTGCACCAATCGAACTAGAGCCAGTACGACCCGACTTCCGGCAGATGCTGCCCCTGGCCGCGGCCTCGGTCAGCATGTGTGGCTACAACACGGCGATGGATCTGTTGCAAAGTGGAACCCCTTCGGTACTGATCCCCTTTGACGATGGTAAGGAAGTGGAACAGAGCCTGCGTGGAAAAAGCCTGTCTCAATTGAAGGCCGTGAAAGTCCTGCGCAGCGCTGATCTGACCGGGCAAGCACTGGCGGAGGCTGTTTCGAGGGTGATCGCAGAGGGGCCGCGCGCACCAATGACACAGGGCTTTGATGGCGCACAGCGGACTGTCGATATTGCGGCAGCTATGGTGGAGGCGAAGTGTTGACAACGGATTGGACGCCCTTGCAAATCGAATTGCGGCGGTGGAAGACCGATGGCCTGCCCTTGCCTATCTGGTGGCGTGATGACGACGCGATTGCAGTGACGCCTCAACTAGAAAGCTTGTCTGCTTTATCCGAAGACCTAGGCCTGCCGGTGTATCTTGCCGTCATTCCACGAAACGCAGAAGCCGTCTTGGCCGAATACATTGCCGATACGTCGTATCTGATCCCTGTCGTGCATGGTTGGGGTCACCAAAACCACGCGCCTGCGGATGAGAAAAAATCCGAGTTCCGCCTGCATCGTCCCATGGACAATATCGTCGAGGATGCAAGGGCCGGATTATCCCGCCTGATCGAGCTGTTCGGAGATCAAACGCAGCCCATGTTCGTGCCCCCATGGAACCGTATCGCACCAGAAGTGGCGGCACATTTGCCCGGCTTGGGCTATAGTGTGCTGTCCACTGCAACTCCACGCAGCAGGGCAATGGCCGCGCCAGGGTTGGAACAGGTCAACACTCATCTGGATCCGATCGACTGGCGCGGAACCCGTGGACTGGTCAATCCAAACGTCCTGATTGCCAACACAACCGATCTATTGAGCGACCGTCGTGAAGGACGCGCAGACAACACCGAGCCATTTGGCGTGTTGACCCACCATCTTGTTCATGATCAGGACATCTGGAGTTTTACACGTGACCTGCTTTGCCGATTACTGGACGGACCCGGTGTCATGTGGACCGGAATAAGACCCTGAAATACCAAGGAGACCCTGAATGAGCCGACTCGATTCCATGCTGCGCCGCCTGACCGCGCAACGTGACGGGCTGAACTGGGCTGCCGCGCAGATCGGCGAACTAAACGGCGATATTCTGGACATGGGGCTGGGCAACGGTCGAACCTATGATCACCTGCGAGAGATCCTGCCTACTCACCGGATCTGGGTGATGGACCGGGTTCTGCAATGCCACCCGAATAGCACGCCACCAGCCGAGGATTTCCTGCAGGGTGAAGCGGAGCCCATGCTGGCCAAACTATCCGAAGAAGGTCATCGCATTGCACTGGCGCATTACGATTTCGGGCGCGGCATCAAGTCCGAGGACGTGGCCGAGGCCGACCGTCTCAGCCCCCTGATCGCACAAGTGATGCAACCGGGAGGGCTGCTAATCTCGGGGCAGCCTCTGGTCGGTTTCGAACAGATCAAAGGGCCCGACACCATCGCGCCGGATCGGTATCTGTTCTATCGCGCCTGATCAGGCGACGCGCTGGCCTCGCGACCAGACCGCCCTCAGAGCGGGAACGTCTGCACGCATCCGAAATCGGATCAGATCCGCCCGCGCATCGACGCGCAATGCCCCACGGTCTTCCAATCCTGCAGCTTGAGCGGGCGTTTGTGTCACCGTTCGCATCCCGCGTGCCATGTCGCCCCACAACTGGCCCAGCCGTGTCGCGGACAACAAAAGCGCCGAGGGGACGTAGTCCGAAGACATAATATCCAGATGCCCTAGCTGAGCCAGTTCGCGTGCTGCGACATTGCCGGAATGCGACCCACCCCGAATTACATTGGGGGCGCCCATCATCACCTTGATGCCGTGATCGTGACACGCACGCGCGGCCTCGACCGTGGTCGGGAATTCGGCCAATCGAATACCGTGATTTGCGGACACGCGTACCTGCTCTTCGGTAGTATCGTCGTGGCTGGCCAACACGGCGCCAAACCGGCGGGCGGCCTGAACCACTTCGACCTCGTGCTTGTCCCCGTGATGGTCACGCAGTGCTCTTAGCTGAGCAATGTGCTGCTGGTATGCCTCACCGACGAGGCCGTACTTGCCTTTCATGTATTCCTCGAGCTTCGACAGATCTCGGAACTGGCGTTGTCCCGGGGTGTGGTCCATCAGTGAAACCAAACCAACCCGGTCCTCGGGACCGAATTCATCCAGTTCATCAACCAGCGTTTCCGAGCAAACTTCGGCTCGCAAATGCAGGAAGTGACTGATCTTCAACGCATCTTGCTCGCGCAATTGCCAGAGTTCCCGAGACAAGCCACGCGCGTATTTCAAGTATCTTCCGGCCCCGCTAGGGATCGATCCCACTCGCATCGCGTCGAAAACGGTTGTGATGCCGGTGCTGGCCAGCTCGGCATCATGCGCGATAATGGCCGAGGCATGGGGCCAGTCCACTTTGGGACGAGGCTGGATATGACGTTCAAGGTTATCCGTGTGCAGTTCGACCAGACCGGGGCTGACGTAATCCCCACCGCAGTCCACTGCTCCAGCCGGAACAACCGCACCTGTGTCGATATTGGCGATGGTTTCCCCAACGACCTGAACGCTGCCGGTGACGATCTCATCAGGCAGAACAAGCGTGGCATTGGCAAGGATCATTTCTTCTGTCATCTGAACTTCACGTGGTTTGAGCTATAGGGATGACCACGCAATAGGAGGCCAATGTGACATTCACGCGATACGCAATCTACTATGCGCCCCCGGCCGAGGCGGAATGGGCGAAATGCGCCACCCATTGGCTGGGTTGGGACATGGAGACCGGGCAAGCGGTCGCGCACCCGACAATCGATGGGGTAGATGTTGCAACCGTTACCGATGTGCCGCGCAGATACGGGTTGCACGCGACGATGAAACCACCGTTTCGATTGCAAGACGGACAATCGATTGACGGTTTGCAAGACGCCTGCGCGCAGCTCGCGGCCCGTTGTGCAGCGGTCACACTCGATGGGCTCGAGATCGCGCGGCTGGGCCGGTTTCTGGCTTTGCGGCCGTTGGGCGACACCACTGATCTGAACGCATTGGCTGCGGCCTGTGTTCGCGATCTGGACATGTTCCGCGCGCCGCCGCCAGAGGCGGAGCTGGCCCGCCGACGCAATGCGAACCTGACATCCGAGCAAGAAGCCAACTTGGCCCAATGGGGCTATCCCTACGTACTGGACTCGTTCCGCTTTCACATCACGCTCAGCGGTAAACTGGACAAATCCATGCTGACGCAGGTGCAGTTCACGTTGGAACATCGTCTTACCCCGCTTTTGCCCTCGCCGTTCCTGATCAGTGATCTGGCGTTGGTGGGCGAGGCCGAGGACGGGCGGTTTCACCTGATCCATCGCTACGCTCTCACTGCTTGAAGCTGGAGCAGTATGGCGTCTACGGTCGCTTTCAATGTGCCGGAGTTGTCAATTTCGATCAGACGGTTCAATCCACCCGGTAGCGGAGCCTTGGATCGCCCCAAACGCCGCGCCTGCTCATCGCCGCTTTCTCGGCCCCGGGCCGAGAGGCGTTGTGCCAGAACCTGCTTATCCGCAGTCAGTGATACCACGATGAGGTTACCGAAAACCTCCTGCGCCTGTAGCAATACGCCCCGCGACAGGTTTACCAGTACGGCTTCGGCTTCGCACCTTTGCGTCTCGATTTGCCGGGGTATTCCATAGGACAGCCCGTGTGCAGGCCAACTCAGAGCAAAGTCTCCGGCTTGAGCCATCTGGTCAAACGTTTCGACAGAGACCCGGTCGAAATCTTCGCCTTCTTCACCTTCGGGCCGCGTGATCACCCTGCGCACCCTTGCAAAACCGGGCGCTCGTGCGACCAGCGCTTCCATCACGCTGTCCTTACCGACACCGGACGGACCGACAACTGCTATGACCGGGGCGAGGCTCATGCCGCCAATCCGGGTGTGAAATCCGAAACGTTGACCTCGCGATCACAGACACGATCCCGGGCACCGACATCGTGGAAGATCCCGACAATCGCCGCACCGCGCGCCTTAGCCTCATCGATCAGAGAAAGGACGGTTTCACGGTTTTGGACATCCAGACTCGCCGTTGGTTCATCCAGCAGCATCGCAGGGTATTCGTGCGCAAAACCACGAGCGATGTTCACGCGCTGCTGCTCACCGCCAGAAAACGTGGTTGGGCTGAGGGACCACAGGTGTTCGGGGATGTTCAGCCGCCGCAGCAGGACCTTGGACTTTTCCATCGCCTGCTGTCTGTCACAGCCAACTGCCAGCAACGGTTCGGCCACAACTTCAAGCGTCGGAACGCGTGGAACCACCCGCAGAAACTGGCTGACATAGCCCAGCGTTTCACGACGCAAAGCCAGAATCTCGCGAGGTTCTGCCTGGGCGACATCCAGACCACCCACCAAAACCTGACCTGACGCGGCAAGGTAATTGCCATAAATCACACGCATCAGCGTCGACTTGCCCGCACCAGAAGCCCCGGTCAGAGCCACGCACTCACCGGGCGCGACCTTCAGCGAGGCACCATCCATCACCGGAATGACCGCACTGCCCTGATTGTGCAGAGTAAAACTCTTGCTCACATTTTTAAGCTCAATCATCTTTCTTACTCTCACACTTGCAGAACGCTCGATACGAGCAGCTGCGTGTAGGCATGCTGCGGATCATCCAGAACCTGATCCGTCAGCCCGGCCTCGACCACATGGCCGTCTTTCATCACCATCAGCCTGTCGGCCAGCAGGCGCACCACGGCCAGATCATGCGTGACGATAATCGCGCTCAACCCCATCTCGCGAACCAGTCCTCGCAACAGGTCCAGCAACCGCGCCTGCACCGAGACATCCAGGCCTCCGGTCGGCTCGTCCATGAACACCAGCCGCGGCCCGGTCACCAGATTCCGCGCAATCTGCAATCGCTGCTGCATCCCGCCGGAAAACGCGGTCGGCCGATCATCGATGCGAGAATCATCGATCTCGACCCGACCCAGCCAGTCGATGGCTTGGCCTCGAATATTGCCATAGTGGCGGTCGCCTACGGCCATCAGGCGCTCGCCAATGTTGCCACCGGCACTAACCGACATGCGCAAACCGTCGCGGGCGTGCTGATGGACAAAAGCCCAGTCGGTTCGGCTTAGCATCCGGCGTTCGGGTTCCGACATGGTGACCGTATCGACCGGTCCATCGACCCGCGTGTCAAAGACCACCTGCCCCGCATCGGGCTCAAGGTGACCTGCCATGCAGTTGAGCAAAGTTGACTTACCCGAGCCGCTTTCTCCGACGATTCCCATCACCTCACCGGGATACAGATCGAAGCTCACATCCATGCATCCGATCCGCGCGCCATAGTGCTTCTCGATGCCTTTTACCTGCAACAGAGGGGTCATGCCGCATCCTCCTCGGCCAGTCGGCCCACATGGCCCGCCTCGCGGCGGGACCGGCAATAATCGGTGTCAGAGCAGACGAACATCCGGTTGCCGGCGTCATCCATGATCACTTCGTCCAGATAACTGTCTTCTGCCCCACACAGATCGCAGGGATGATCTGCCTTAGTCGCTTCGAAGGGGTAATCCTCGAAGTCGAGGCTGACGACCTTGGTATGCGGCGGCACAGCGTAAATCCGCTGCTCGCGCCCTGCACCGAACAGCTGGATCGCGTCCATCTCAAGCTTTGGATTGTCGAACTTCGGGATCGGGGACGGGTCCATCACATAGCGGCCTGACACTTTCACCGGATAGGCATAAGCGGTCGAGATCGCTCCGTGCTGGCTAATGTCCTCATACAGCTTCACATGCATCAGCCCGTATTCCTCAAGGCTATGCATCTTGCGCGTCTCAGTCTCACGCGGCTCAAGAAAGCGCAGTGGCTCTGGAATTGGCACCTGATACACGATTATCTGATCTGCGCTCAGCTTGGCCTCGGGAATGCGGTGGCGGGTCTGGATGATCGTCGCCCGGTCGGTTTCCTCGGTCGTCGCAACGCCTGCGGTATTCTCAAAGAACTTGCGGATGGAAACCGCGTTGGTCGTATCATCCGCGCCCTGGTCGATCACCTTAAGCGTGTCATCTGGGGTCAACGTCGCAGCCGAAACCTGCACCCCGCCTGTGCCCCACCCATAGGGCATCGGCATCTCGCGGCTGGCAAAAGGCACCTGATAGCCCGGAACAGCCAAACCTTTGAGAATTGCCCGGCGGATCATCCGCTTCGTTTGCTCGTCCAGGTATGCGAAGTTGTATTCGCTCATAGGAAACCTCTTTCAGTCAGTGCGATTTCCAGCGCTTGTGGAGTGGTGAAGTGGATTGCATCCATGCCAACGGCTTTTGCGCCATCGACGTTATGAGGGCTGTCATCGATGAAGACACAATCTTCAGGAATGATACCTGCCCTGTCGCATAGCAGGTGGAAGATCCGCGCATCCGGCTTCATCATACCTTCCTGCCCCGACACCACCAACGTTCCGAACGCCCTGGCTAAACGAGGATGCGCTTTCACACCTTCCGGCCAGGTCTCGGCAGACCAGTTTGTGATGGCATGGACTGGCGTGCCATTTGCTTTCAGCCTGTCCAGCACTGCCCATGTCCCATGAATTGCATTTTCAACGGTGCGGGCATAGAGCCCGACATAGGCCGCAAACAAACGTTGGTCGTCGGGATCATCAAGCTCTTGCGCCATTTCGGCGAACAGCTCTCCATTATCCCCCCGCGCATTCTTTGCCCGGAAATCCGTGCGTTCAATAAAGGCGCGCGCAGCTTCTTCCGAACCCAGTTCATCAACCCATGCCAGGTGTGGCTGCCAATCGATCAGCACGCCGCCTATGTCAAAAACAACAGCTTTCATTCTGCGGCCTCCTTCAGCGTGATCCGTTCCTCTGCCTCGCGGCGCAGTTTGCGCACCAGTTCAAGTTCGGATTGGAAATCCACGTAATGCGGCAGTTTGATATGTTCGAGAAAGCCGGTGGCCTGAATATTGTCGGCATGGCTTAGAACAAATTCCTCGTCCTGTGCGGGCGCGCCCAGATTGTCCTCGCCCAGCTCCTCCCATCGCAGGGCACGATCAACCAGAGCCATGGCAATGGACTTGCGCTCGGACTGACCAAAGACCAGACCATAACCGCGGGTGAATTGGGGTGGTTCCGTCTTGGAGCCTTTGAACTGGTTCACGGTTTCGCATTCCGTCAGTTCGATCTCACCGATATCGATGGCAAAACCCAGTTCGGGAATATCCATCTCAACTGCAACCTGGCCAATCCGAAGTTCACCTACAAAAGCATGGTTGCGGGCATAGCCGCGCTGGGTCGAATAGGCCATGCCCAACACAAATCCCTCGTCCCCGCGCGTCAGCGACTGCAAGCGTAACGGGCGGTTCGACGGGAACTCCATCGGTTCGCGTGTCAAATCGCCCGGCGTGATGTCGTTTGCAGGTTCGTTCTGAATAATACCCTCGCCCTTTAAGAACTCTGTGATATGCGGCGTTGGTTCGCTCCGGGCCGCCCCTTCCGGCGCGGGTGGCGTTTCACCATCAGCCGTCAGTTTGAAATCCAGCAAACGATGGGTGTAATCGAAAGTCGGCCCCAGTACTTGTCCTCCGGGCGCATCCTTGAAGGTGGCCGAAATCCTACGATCGCAGGCCATATCTCCGGTTTCAACCGGGTTGGAATACCCAAAGCGTGGCAACGTCGTGCGATATGCGCGGACCAGAAAGATCGCTTCGATCAGATCTCCGCGCGCCTGCTTGATGGCCAGTGCGGCAAGGTCAGGATCGAACAATGATCCTTCGGCCATCACCCGGTTTACGGCAAGGCTCAGTTGCTCACGAATCTGCGCTATGCTCAGTTCGGCCACATCCCTATCACCGCGCCGTTCTTCGGCCAGCCAGGCATGGGCGTTTTCAATGGCCTTTTCGCCACCTTTGACGGCAACATACATCTCTAGCCCTCCACTTCGATCTGCGTGCTGCGCGGCAAAGCCGCAACCTGATCACAGCTTGTGAAAAAGAAATCGCAACCCAGCGGATAGAGCCTCGCATTACCTTGCAGCGCTGCAACATCCGGCAGCGAGAGTTTTGCCGAATTCTTTATGCCCGGCCCTCTCAGCACAGTGCCATGACGTTGCAAGACGTCACATTCGACGATCAGCGTGGCAGAGCGGTCGGGGTATTCTGGTGTGCCAATGCGATAGTCGTGCAGGGGCACCAGGTCTGTCCAAGTTCCAACGGCAAAGTCAGCTTGGGCTGGGCCAACAATCGGTGCGCTCGTGTGGAAAGTCAGCCACTGACGCACAGACGCTGTATTAACTTTGCCCGCCAGGTAAACTCCGGTATCCGCATCGCACAACGTCAGCAGCAAAGCGCCGGCAGCAACGGACAGGGGTACCGGAGGCTCGCACCCCTTCAAAGACCGGATTTCACCCGGTCGAGCCATGACGGTCATCGCCGCGCGAAATGCAATAGCAGCGTCGCAGGGGGCATCCTGAAATCCACCAGTGTAAGGCGTTTGCGCAGCCATCAATCCTCTCCCCGAACCATCGTGAAAAACTCCACCTTGGTTGCCGCCGCCTTCGCAGCCCGAGCTGTCTGGGTTGCATTTATCTGCTGCTTCAAAGGCTCGATCACAGCGTCGCGGATCGCATTCTCAGCCCCGGTCTGCATCAGCGCATCAACTATTGCCGCCGTCTCGGCCTTGGGCTTTGAACGGCCCTGGACATAGCCGTGACCAACGGTGCCGTCCGGAAGTACCAGCGAACAGCGCGTTACTGTCATTTCTCCGAGGTTGAATGGCGCACCTGTCGCACCTGTTCGACCGCGCACCATCACGCCGCCGATTTCCGGTTTGCGCAACCACTCGAATGACGGTCTATCCGCAACTCCGGCCCAAAGCTTCATGACCGCCTGTTCAGGAGCACGTGCCAACAGCCCCATCCATTCCTGCCGCGCGGCGGTATCGTTTTTTGTCTGATCTGTCATCGAAAGCCCTTGTCGCGGTTGTCTGCATGAACTATACAACTAGACAAATACTACCTCTTACGATCACGTCCCGCAATCCATGATTCCATGAAGTTTTAGTGACATGAACAAAACGCCTGTCTGGAAAAGCATCGCTCTGAGCCTAACCTCGGACATTGCGGAGGGTCGCTACGGAACCGGGGATCGCCTGCCGACCGAGGCGCAGTTAGCCGCAAAACATGGGGTTAACCGCCATACTGTCCGACGCGCTCTGGCAGAACTAGCCAATCAGGGCTTGGTCCTCGCTCGGCGCGGCGCAGGGGTATTTGTGACTGCGCAGCCCACGGATTATCCGATTGGCAAACGGGTCAGATATCACAAGAGCATTTCAGCCAGCGGCAAGATCCCGGGCAAGCGAATACTGTCCCTGACGACACGAGCCGCAGACGAGACAGAGGCAGAAGCGCTTGAGCTGAACCCCGGCAACCCCGTTCATGTCTATGACGGCTTGTCCCTTGCCGATGGTCAGCCGGTGGCTGTGTTTCAAAGCTGTTTTCCGGCGATCCGCTTCCCGGACATCCTGCAGACCCTGACTGAAACACAATCTGTCACAAAGGCCCTGCAGCGGTGCGGTGTTGAGGACTATGTACGGGCATCCACGCGTCTAACGGCTCGCGCAGCCACTGCCACGCAGGCCTTGCACTTGAACCTGAGCGAAGGGGCTCCGGTTTTGCATTCTGTCGGTATCAATGCTGACCCGGACGGGCGGCCGGTTGAATATGGCAAGACCGTATTTGCGGGCGAGCGTGTGACCCTGACCATCAGCGATACCTGACACCCAGAAGCGCTCCCGCCGGTTTTCGACCTACCGCCGGAGGCCTCACTCCATTGGGCGCAGCGGGCGCGAGCGCCCGCTGCTCGATCAACCAGTGCTACTCGTATTTCTCCAGAAACGCCTCAGCCTGCAGCGCGCGAAAGTCTGGCAGGGCGGCACGTAGCTGCGCATTGCCCCAATCCCACCAGGCCAGTGCCGTCATGCGCTCTGCAATACGGTCAGGGAAACGGCGGCGGACTACCTTAGCGGTCACTCCGGCGACGATGGTGTAAGGCGGCACGTCCTTGGTCACGATCGCCCCCGACGCAACCACCGCGCCATGGCCGATGGTTACTTCGGGCTTGATGATGGCCGCGTGCCCGATCCAGGTGTCATGGCCGATAAAAGCTGTGCGTCCAGCACGGTGGGCAAACCAGTCGGCATCATCCTCAGCATCATCCCAATAGTCGGCAGAGCGATAGTGAAAATGATGTAGCGAGGCCTTCTCCATCGGATGATCAGTCGCCCCGATCCGCGTGTAGCTGGCGATATTGGCGAACTTTCCAATCCGGGCATTGGCGATGTCGCAAGTCCGGTCACAATAGGAATAGTCACCAAACCTGGAGTTCGCGACCCGCGTTCCAGCTCCAATCTCGACATATTCTCCGAAGGTGCTGCCGCTGATCTGGCAATCGGGATGGATGAACGGCTGGTCGGAACGCAGTCGCGCCATGGTTAATTTGTCCTTGTTCTGAGTTCACGGCAGCAGGAATGACTTGGCCTTGGTGTCCCGCAGCTTGCGCTTTTTACCGGCCTCGCCCTGGATAAGACGCTTGCGCAGCCAGCCCGAGAACCAATCCATCAACATCACCATCAGGATGATCAGGACGATGTAATAGGCCACTTCCTCCCAGTCTTTCTGGGTGATGATCGCTTGCGTCAGCAGCAAACCGATCCCACCACCGGTGATCGCACCGATCACGGTTGCGCTGCGGGTGTTGGATTCGAGGAAATACAGAAGCTGGCTCAGCAGGACCGGAGTGATCTGTGGGATCACACCAAAACGGTACCGTTGCGGTGCGTTCGCTCCCGTAGACTGAACGCCCTCGATCTGTTTCTGGTCTACGTTTTCCAGCGCCTCAGAGAAGATCTTGCCGAAGGTGCCGGTGTCCGTCACCAGAATGGCCAGCGCGCCGGTCAGAGGGCCAGGCCCGAAGGCACGGGCCAGAACGACGGTCCAGATCAGCGCATCTACACCGCGCACGAAATCGAATACCCGGCGGGTCGCAAACCGCACCGACCGCAGCGGGTTGAAGTTGCGCGTTGCCAGAAAGGCCAGCGGCAGCGCGATCATGCCGGCACCGAGCGTTCCGAGGAACGCCATCAGGATTGTTTCGAAGATTGCCCAGGCCACGTCCTGGTGCCGCCACATCTTGTTGGTCCAGAAATCGTTAAAGATCGCTCCGGCTTCACCCGATGCCGCACGTCCTACCAGTTCAGGAAAGGACTTGCCGTAATAGGGGCTGTCGAGCGTGAACCAGAACAGCTCCCACCCAGCAAAGTAACGGAATACTTCTGACCGGTTACGCGTCACGGTCAGGCGGCCCGCATCCGTGGTGATGGCCAGACGGTTCTTTGAAACGTTGATCCAGTCGGGCACGTCCCCCGCTGGCAAGTCGGCCTGCACACCTGCGGACCGACTGGGCGTGGCGCGCACGGTGCCATAACCGGGAATGTCGTATTCGACAGTCTCGGGCCCAAACCGCACTTCATGACCTCCTTCCAGATCGATCACGGTGGTCTCGCCCAGCGCCACCCATTCGGGTGCGGTTCCGTCGGGATAGGCCCCTTTGCGCTCTCCCTCGATGGCAACGGACACTTCGCCCTTGCGATTGTCCCGCGTCACATGCGTTTTAAAGCTGTAACTGTCCGATACAAGCGTCTTGCCGTTGTCCCAATTGACACGTTCGGTCAGGCCGGGCACGTCGAAGGCAAAGAAGACGTAGATCAGATAGACAAGAACCAGACCCGGCAATCCAAAATTCACGATCCGCTTGCGGCTGAACAGGTGATCGGCCTCGGCCTTGAGCTCGTTAATGGACAGGTCGGTCGCAAAGGTACTCATGCCGAGGCTCCTTTTTCCGACCCATGGGTCAGACGGTCGCGCAGATAACCGGACAGCTGATCTACGACGACAATTGTGACGAAAAGCAGGATGAAAATGGCTGCGGCCTCATCGTAGCGCCCCTGCCCCCAGGACATGGCGTTGCGCAACTCGTAGCCCAGTCCGCCCGCGCCGACGAACCCCAGAATGGCCGAGGCGCGAATGTTGATCTCGAACCGCAGCAACGCATAGCTCACATAGTTTGGCCCGACCTGCGGGATCACGCCCAGATACATGCGCTGGGACCAGTTTGCGCCCACTGAATGCAACCCCTCAACCGGCTTAAGCGAGGCGTTTTCGTTTACTTCCGAGAACAGCTTTCCCAGAGCGCCCGCCGTGTGAATGGCAATGGCGATCATTGCCGGGATCGGGCCTCCGCCCAGAATGAAGATCAGAACCAGCGCAATTACGATTTCCGGGATGGCGCGAAAGATATCCGAGATACGGCGGAAGACAGGGATTAGCGAAGGCCACTGCGCCATGCCGCGCGTCGACATCAGCGCCAGAAACGTACCCACGATTGTACCGACCAAGGTCGCAGCCGCTGCGATATTCAGTGTCTCGACCAGCGCCGGGAAGAACGTGACCAGATGCGAGGGCATCTCGGCGATCTTTTCCCATGCTTCTGCAAGCACTTCGGACGGGTAGTCCAGAATGCGATGCCAGCCATCAATAAAGCTGCCTGCGTTGCGGGCGTCGGCGGTGCGGAATCCCGCCGCCATCAGCGCAACGAACAGGATCAGGAGGATGCCACCATAGACCCTTTTGCGTCGTGTCATCGCTGTGTATTTGTCGCGGATCTGATCGACGCTTTGGGGCCCTGCAGTCAGGTCTGTCATGGAATGCTCCTGAGGGGAAAACCGGGGTCCGGTTCGGCACTGGACCCCGATCATTGGATGTGCAGGCTTAGTTGGATTTCAGCTTGCGCGCTTCGATGATGATTTCGTAGGCGTCGTGCGTGATCGGCTCGAACGCTTTCGCTTCACCTGCGGCCACACCGTAGAAGCAGTCATTGTCCTTCTCGTGCAGACCGGCCATCAGCGCGGTCATCTTTTCTTTGACGTCTGCAGGCAACGCAGTGCGCAGAACGACAGGACCTTCGGGGATCGGCTGCGACTGCCAGATCATGACCAGATCGTTCATGTCGACCAGACCCGCATCAACCGCGCGGCGCAGAGCACCCGAGTTGAAGCCGTCTTCCCAGTTGCCCAAACCATCAGCCCAGGTCACACCACCGTCAACATCACCGTTGTTCACGGCCACAATGGTCTGCTCGTGACCGCCGGTGAACTTCACTTCGCCGAAGTAGTCACCCGAATCCATGGTCGCGCCGGTGGCCTGCGGGATTTCAATCGAAGGGATCAGGTAACCCGAGGTCGAATTCGGGTCGCCGAAGCCGAAAGTCTTACCCTTCATGTCGTCCAGCGAGGCGATACCGCTGTCTTTGCGGGCGAAGCCGATCGAGTAGTAGCCATACCCACCATCAACGTTCACCTTGACCAGAACCGGCTCGACGGCTTCAGGGTCTGACAGATAGGTTTTCGCATAGCCTGACGCGCCCAGCCACGCCATGTCGATAGTGCCGCCCAGCAGGCCCTGAATCACGCCGTTATAATCGGCAGGGGCAAACAGCTTGGTTTCAACGCCCAGCGTCTCTTCCGTATATTCGCGCAAGCATTCGTTGTTGTTCAGACGGTCCTGAGCGTTTTCTCCACCCAGAATACCGATGCGAAATTCGCTGATGTCCTGAGCCATTGCGGGCGCGGCCATGGCAGTGGTCGCAACAAGGGCGGCAATTAGTTTTTTCATCTGTCTCTCTCCGGTTTGATGTGCCGGCCTTTCATCGGCCGGTCGATGAAAGGGTTTGGTATGGCTCAGATGGTGGCCTCTGCTTCCATCAGGGCTTTTTGGGTCGCGTCGAGCGTGTCGATCTCGGTCGATGTCGCCTCTTCCGAGAAATTGGCATCGGCGCCGTAGATTTCGCGGGCGACACCAGTGGTCAGTTGTTCGGGCAGCCCGTCGAACACGATGCGCCCGTCACGCATGCCGACCACGCGGTCGCAATACCGGCGCGCGGTATCCAGCGTGTGCAGGTTGGCGATGACGGTACGCCCGTCCTCTTCATTGATGCGGCGCAGCGCCTGCATCACAACTTGCGCATTCATAGGGTCCAGCGAGGCAATGGGCTCATCCGCCAAAATGATCTTCGGGTCCTGCATCAGGGCACGTGCAATTGCGACACGCTGCTGCTGACCGCCCGATAAAGCTTCGGCCCGTTTCGGTGCGTGTTCCGCGATACCCAGACGATCCAGAATATCGATGGCCCGATGGATGTCCTCCATCGGGAACAGGTTGAACATGGTGGCCAGGGTCGAGTGACGGTTCAGCGTGCCATGCAGCACGTTCGATACCACATCCATACGCGGAACCAGATTGAACTGCTGAAAAATCATCGCGCAATCCGCCTGCCAAGCGCGTTTGTCCCGACCTTTGAGCTGGGTCACGTCGCGATTTTCATACAGGATCTTACCGTTGCTCGAATCCGTCAGGCGGTTGATCATTCGCAAGAGTGTCGATTTGCCTGCGCCCGAACGGCCAATGATGCCGATCATGCAGGGTTTATCGACATCCAGTGTCGCGGCATCCACGGCCACGTTTTCCCCAAATCGTTTGGTTAGCTTATCTACGCGCAGCACGTGCCACCCCCACTTCTTGTTGGCGGTCAGCTACAGAAGCCGTTCAACGGCTGTGTGTCGGTTCAGTGAAAGTTTTGTAAACGTGCACGGGTAGACCATAGGGCCTACACTTTGCCGCGCGTCGCGGATATATGCGCCTCAACAGTGTTTCTCATATGAGGCCAGCCATGAGCTTTGACCGCAAGATCAAGATCGCCCCTTCAATCCTTTCTGCCGATTTCGCCAACTTCGGACAGGAGATTCAGGCCATCGAGGCACAAGGGGCGGATTGGGTTCATGTGGACGTGATGGACGGGCATTTTGTGCCAAACCTCACTTTTGGCCCCCCGGCGGTCAAAGCCTTCCGCCCGCATGTCAAAACCGTGATGGACGTACACCTGATGATCACGCCGGTCGATCCCTATATTCAGGCGTATGCTGACGCAGGTGCCGACATCCTGACAGCCCATGTCGAGGCAGGGCCACACACCCACCGAACTCTGCAAGCGATCCGCGCTGCCGGAATGAAGGCCGGTGTCGCACTGAACCCGGGCACTCCGGCTGAGGCAGTCGAGCATCTGCTTGATTTGACCGATCTGGTCTGCGTGATGACCGTGAATCCCGGATTTGGCGGTCAGAAGTTCATCGACATGACAAGCAAAATTCGCCGCCTGCGTCAGATGATTGGGGATCGCCCCATCCATATTGAGATCGATGGCGGCGTGGACCCCAAAACTGCGCCCTTGGTCGCCGCAGCCGGAGCAGATGTGCTGGTCGCAGGCTCGGCTGTCTTCAAAGGCGGATCCGTGGGCAACCCTGAAGTCTATGGTGAAAACATCCGCGCAGTTCGTGAAGCGGCCGAGGGCGCGTTGACCTAACTAAAACGCTGTCACCAGTCGTCAGTGTTCCTACTGTAACACTTCCTCCTGTTGAGCCCGGCATCGCGTTGCGCGCGATGCCGGGCTTAAAGCCGCTAGCGGTATTGGCAAAGCCGATGTCGCGCGGAGGCAAAGCTATTTTGCTTGATGCAGTCCGTTTAAAACTGACGCTTGGGCTATCTGTTCAGATCTTCGAAACAGCGACCCTCGGCGACCAACTTTTCGAGCATCGGTGCAGGCTGCCAGAAATAATCGTCCTCCTCTGACCACGCCCGAATATCGGACAGAACCTCTGGCAAGCCGCGAATATCCGCCCATTTCAGTGGCCCGCCCCAATACCGCGGGAACCCGTAACCATAGAGTAGAACCACATCCACATCCAATGGGCGGCGGGCGATGCCTTCGCCAACCACCTTGGCTGCTTCATTGGCCATCGCAGTCATGTAGCGGCGCACAATCTCTTCGTCCGAGAAAACGCGCGGAGTTATCCCTTGCGCCGCACGGTCAGCTTCGACCAAAGGCATAACTTCGGGGTTTGGCACTCCTCCACGCCTGCCCGGCTCGTATATGTAGTAACCTTTGCCGGTCTTCTGCCCGAAATGCCCGGCCTCACACAGCTTATCCGCGTATGAGCTGTCGCGCGCCCGGGCATCAAGCCCTGCAGCTCGCTTGCGTTTGCGCGCCGCCCAGCCGATGTCCAACCCGGCCAGATCCGATACCGCAAATGGCCCCATCGCAAATCCGAAATCGGTCAGGGCCTTGTCAATCTGAAAGGGGCTTGCTCCGTCCAGCACTATGTGATCGGCGCAGGAGCGGTAAGCGTTCAGGATGCGGTTCCCGATGAAGCCGTCGCACACGCCGGCCCGCACGGACACCTTTCTCAGTCTGCGCCCCAGTGCAAAACCCGTCGCAACCACATCGGGCAGGGTTTGATCGGCCACAACAATTTCGAGCAGTTTCATCACATGGGCAGGAGAGAAAAAATGCAATCCGATCACATCGCCGGGACGCCGGGTCGCATTCGCGATCTCGTTGATGTCCAGATAGGAAGTGTTGGTCGCCAGAATCGCACCGTCTTTGCAGACTGCATCCAGACTGACAAAGACCTGCTTTTTGACCTCCATGTCTTCGAACACAGCTTCGATCACCAGATCGGCAGTACTCAATGCTTCATAATCAGTCGCGAGCGTCAACTTGCTGCCAAGAATTTCATCCTGCTCACTCTGGCTCAGTTTACCGCGCTTGACCGCCCCGCCGAGATTTAAGGCAATCCGGTTCTTTGCTACCTGAGCGGCATCCTCAGACATCTCTAGCAGTATCACCTGCAACCCGGCCAAAAGGGCAGATGTAGCAATTCCAGCACCCATCGTGCCGCCGCCCACAACGCCGACCTGATGCAGTTCCCTAGCTTCAACGTCCTTCAGTTCTGGCAGCTTCGAAACCGCGCGTTCCGCAAAAAAGGCATGGATCAGACCCTTACGTTGGTCGGACGCCATCAGCTCCATGAACAGTTCACGCTCACGCGCCAGACCCGCCGCAAAGCTATCCGACTCGCTCGCAGCCTGCACCGCCCGCACGGCAATAGCCGGAGAGAGCTGACCACGCCCCTTTTTCAGCACGCCATCATAGGCCGCATCAAAGTCAATTGGTTCCGGACTAGGCATATCGCAAATCGGGCGGCGCGGTGCTTTGTTTCCCAGCAACTCCGTCACGTATTCCAGGCCGATCTGGCGCGGATCACCCTCCTGAACCTTATCCAACACCCCCATTTTCAACGCCTCAGACGCGGATACATGGCGGCCTGTCGTGATCATGTCCAACGCTGCCTGAACACCAGTTACGCGCGGCAGGCGTTGGGTCCCGCCGGCGCCAGGGATAATACCCAAGTTCACCTCGGGCAGTCCAATTTTGGCCGAGGGCACGGCAATGCGGTAATGACAGGACAATGCGACCTCGAGCCCCCCTCCCAGCGCGGTTCCATGCATCGCCGAGACAATCAACAGGGGCGATGCCTCGATACGGTCGCACAGCGCGGGAAGCCACGGGTCTTGCGGAGGTTTGCCAAATTCGCGGATGTCGGCGCCCGCGAAATATGTCCGGCCGGTTCCATAAATCAGCACAGCGCGCGCTTCCTCGGCTTCGGCGCGTTCGATGCCAGCCAACAGGCCCCGCCGCACATCAACACCCAGTGCGTTTACCGGCGGGTTCTGCGCCGCAAGAACAGCGATGTCCCCGACCTTTTCATATCCGACTACCTGGGACATCCGGTTCATCCTCCCACTCGATTGATGCATTCGGCGCGCCCATTCAATGCCTTGAAAGGAAGCGCGCCCGAAGACTAACCGGGTCTCGACCGTATTCAAGCCCATTTACCGACTAAACGTTCGGTTTTTCGATAAACACCGAAAATTGGAAAATATTTTATCCGTGACCTAGCGCATACGCCTTAAATTGATCTGGACCAGGTCAAGTAAGTTACAGCCTTTTGGGGTCAGGGTTGAACTGTCTGTTTCGCCGAGAAACAAACAGGGGGAAATACCATGTGCGATATCTGCGTCATAAATTCAGTGAAAGACCAAATGCTGTCTCGCAGGTCATTCTTCAAAGCCGGGGCTGCGGTGGCCGCGGAGCGTTCATGGACACGACCCACGTCTACGACGCCGACTTCCCGACCTACTTTGGTCAACCGGGGATCGAGAATCTGGCAAATCTAGACAAGGTTCCATCCAGCCGTGCCACTCTGATCGTAGGGGCGCCCACACGCCGGCGGGTCGGGCAGATCAGCCCGCATCTTCGCGATGGTTTGAAGAGATGCCCAATGCATGACTGTCGACCCTTGGGTCAGCCCTTTTCCGATTTGCGCTGGCTGCACAACGGCTATGCCGAAAACTGTATGGCTGAGAGCTGCCAACTTGCGTAATAAACGCGTGTGATGAAATCCTCGATGGAAAGATGGATCAATGCGCCAGTCCACAAGCCAACGCCCTGCCCTACAGTCGCTGATCGCAGTTGTCGCAGACATTGCCAAAGGCATTTGCGCCGCATTGGCCGAGATTGGTGAGGCTCGCGTCAAGACGCGCAAAGTGCAAATGCTGTGGTCCCTGAGCGATGCTGATCTGGCTACGCGCGGCATAGATCGAAAAGACATCATTCGTCTCGTCATGGCCGACGTAATCTAAGTTCTGTGCTAAGGCACCTCTGACCGGGTTGGCCTGAAATCGCCTCAATCATCTGATCGTCGTGACAGGCCCGCAATTCTGCGGGCTTTTTCTTTGACCGCCGTAATATGTTACAGCTTTCCTCTGATCGATTAATTCTCGTTACATTTTTCTTGCCACGAATCGCACGCGAGTCTATTAACCGACCCATCGGTCAATTATTGTTGCTGACACAATAGAGGAGAGTTCGATCCATGGATGCCTTTATCTGCGACGCTCAGCGGACGCCCATCGGGCGTTACGGCGGAAGCCTAAGCACGGTTCGAACCGATGATCTGGCCGCCATTCCGATGGCCGCTCTGATGGCGCGGAACCCGCAGGTCGATTGGGCAAGCGTGGACGATGTCATCTATGGCGACGCCAATCAGGCAGGTGAAAGCAACCGCAATGTAGCACGTATGGCCGCGCTGCTGGCCGGGCTGCCGGTGGAAGTGCCGGGAACAACACTTAACAGGCTTTGCGCCAGCGGTATGGATGCCGTTGGCATGGCTGCGCGGGCAATCAAGGCCAGAGACTACGACATGGCTATCGCCGGCGGCGTCGAAAGTATGTCGCGCGCGCCGTTTGTAATGCCAAAGGCAACGTCGGCGTTTTCGCGGGCAAACGCCGTATACGACACCACAATTGGCTGGCGGTTCGTGAACCCTGAGATGCAGCGGAAATTTGGTATCGACTCGATGCCCGAAACCGCAGATAACGTAGCGGAAGCTTATGGCATCAGCCGCGAAGATCAGGATGCTTTTGCCGAACGCAGCCAGGCCCGCTGGGCCGCGGCGCACCAGACCGGGGTGTTTCAGGAGGAGATCACCCCGGTCACAATCCCCCAACGCAAGGGTGACCCGATCGTCGTAGATACGGACGAGCATCCCCGCCCGGGCACAACCGCCGCAAAGCTCTCCGGACTCAAAGCGATCAACGGCCCGGACAAGACGGTCACCGCCGGAAACGCATCGGGTGTAAATGATGGTGCGGCGGCCATCCTTCTGGCAAACGAAGCCACTGCGGCCAAAAATGGGCTTACCCCGATTGCACGCGTCGTAGGTATGTCCGTCGCAGGCGTCGAACCCCGTATTATGGGGATTGGTCCGGTTCCGGCCAGCCGCAAGGTGTTGGAGCGCGCCGGGTTAAGCATAGAACAGATGGATGTGGTAGAATTGAACGAGGCATTTGCCTCGCAAGGTCTGGCCACGCTGCGCGAATTGGGTGTGCCTGACGACGCACCTCATGTGAACCCGAATGGCGGAGCGATTGCCATCGGTCACCCGCTTGGCATGTCCGGCGCTCGGCTGGTGATGACAGCAGCTTATCAGTTGCGCCGCACCGGTGGTCGCTATGCGCTGTGCACCATGTGCGTGGGCGTAGGCCAGGGTGCCGCACTTATTCTTGAACGCGTGTAAGGGAGGAGACCCGACATGTATGCTCAGATGATCAAAACGGCCGGAACAGGCGTGAAATCCCGCGAGGAAATGACCGAGCAGGAACGTGCCTTTCAGGACAAGATCGACGCTGATATCAAAATCGAGCCCAAAGACTGGATGCCTGACGATTACCGCGCGACGCTGATCCGCCAGATCGGCCAGCACGCGCATTCCGAGATCGTCGGGCAACTGCCCGAGGGAAACTGGATCACCCGCGCGCCCACTTTGGAGCGCAAGGCGATCCTGCTGGCCAAGGTGCAGGACGAGGCCGGACACGGGCTCTACCTTTATTGCGCGGCGGAAACTCTGGGCGTCAGCCGCGACGAGATCACCGAGATGCTGCTGGATGGTCGCATGAAATACTCGTCGATCTTCAACTATCCGACACTGAACTGGGCGGACATTGGTGCAGTTGGATGGTTGGTCGACGGTGCGGCAATCATGAACCAGGTTCCGCTGCAGAGGACGTCCTTCGGACCATACTCCCGCGCCATGATCCGGATCTGCAAAGAAGAGAGCTTTCATCAACGGCAGGGGTATGACGCGATCCGCAAAATGGCTGAAGGCACGCCAGAACAGAAGAAGATGGCGCAGGATGCGATGAACCGGCTTTGGTATCCGTCCCTGATGATGTTCGGACCATCCGACAAGGAAAGTGTCCATTCGGCGCAATCCATGGCTTGGAAGATCAAGATCAACACCAATGACGAACTACGTCAGAAGTTCGTAGATCAGACCGTGCCACAAGCTGAATATCTGGGTCTGACGATCCCCGATCCCGACCTGAAGTGGAACGAGGAGCGCGGACACTACGACTATACCGACCCCGACTGGTCAGAATTTTTCGACGTCATAAAGGGCAACGGCCCCTGCAACGTCGACCGACTGGCGGCGCGCAACAAGGCCTGGGACGACGGCAAATGGGTCCGTGACGGACTGCTGGCCCACGCCCGCAAGAAACGCACCGGAAACATGGCTGCAGAGTAAGCCTACCCTGAGGAGGAACACGCATGAAAAACGAATGGCCCCTGTGGGAAATCTTTATCCGCGGTCAGCACGGTATGAGCCACCGCCACGTCGGTTCGCTGCACGCACCTGACGCCGAAATGGCCATCAAGAACGCTCGCGATGTCTATACGCGTCGCAACGAAGGCGTGTCGATTTGGGTCGTCGAGGCCAACAACATCGCGGCTTCATCACCCAGCGACAAGGGTCCGCTGTACGAACCCAGCGAAAGCAAGGTGTACCGCCATCCGACATTCTTCGACATCCCTGACGAAGTGGGGGCGATGTGATGACCCGCGACGAGGCTTTCCTGCAGTTTCTGCTGAGAATGGGGGACAACACTCTGATCCTCGGCCATCGCGTCAGCGAGTGGTGCGGTCACTCACCCGTGTTGGAGGAGGACATCGCGCTTGCCAACACCGCACTGGATCTGATCGGTCAGACACAGATGTGGCTGGGCCTTGCGGGTGAGATCGAGGGCGGCAAAAGCGCCGATGATCTGGCGTTTCTGCGCGACGCCTGGGATTTCCGCAATGCCTTGCTGGTCGAGGTTCCTAATGGCGACTTTGGCCGCACGTTGATGCGTCAATTCCTGTTCGATGCGTGGCATTCAGTCATGCTGGGGCATCTGATGACTTCCTCGGACGAACGCGTCGCGGCCATCGCAGCGAAAGCCAGCAAAGAGGTTGCCTACCACCTCGAACGCTCGGGTGACACTGTCGTTGGGCTCGGAGACGGAACCGAAGAAAGCCACGTCAGGATGCAAGAGGCGCTGGACTACCTCTGGCCCTACGTGGGCGAGATGTTTGCGAGCGACGACGTCGATGCTGAAATGGTTGCAGCAGGTATAGCGCCGAATCCGGCCGATCTCCGCGAAGAATATGACGCCCTGATCGAACGGGTTTTTACCGAGGCGACCCTAACCATCCCGGATAGCCGCTTCGCCCACAAAGGCGGGCGTGATGGGCGGATGCACACCGAACATCTGGGCCACCTGCTGACCCAGATGCAGTGGCTGCAGCGCGCCTATCCCGGCGCAACGTGGTAACGGCAGATGTCGCGCGCCTCGACAAATCAGGTCTGGAAATGGCTGGACGCCGTTCCTGACCCTGAGATCCCGGTGATCTCGGTCGTCGATCTGGGTATTGTGCGCGATGTGCAGTGGAATGACGGCACATTGATGGTCACGGTTACGCCGACCTACTCCGGCTGCCCGGCAACATCCGTCATCAGTATGGATATCGAAACGGCTCTGCGCAGTCATGGCATTGACGATATCCGCATCAAGACCAGTATCTCGCCCGCCTGGACGACCGATTGGCTGAGCGACAAGGGCCGTGAAAAGCTGGAAGAATTCGGCATCGCCCCCCCGCAGCCTGCGGGTGGACCAAGCCGTTGCCCGCGCTGCGACAGCAAGGCGGTTGAAAAGGTCAGCCAATTCGGCTCGACCCCGTGCAAAGCGCACTGGCGCTGCACCGACTGCCTGGAACCTTTTGACTATTTCAAGTGCATCTGAGGAGGAGCACCGGATGGCACGCTTCCATGACCTGAAAGTTACCGACATCCACAAGACTATCCGCGATGCGGTGGTCGTGACCCTGAAACCGGAAAACGGGGCTGCGGATCAGTTTGATTTCGTCGCCGGCCAATACCTGACCTTCCGCAGGCACTTTGACGGCGAAGAACTGCGCCGTTCATATTCGATTTGCGCAGGTAAGGACGACGGCGTTCTGCAAGTCGGGATCAAACGGGTAGATGGCGGGGCCTTTTCAAGCTGGGCCAACTCGGATCTCAAAGTCGGCGACGTTGTGCAGGCCATGCCGCCGATGGGCAGTTTCCACACACCAATCGACCCATTGTCAGAAAAACAATATCTGGGCTTCGCCGGTGGATCGGGCATCACGCCGGTACTGTCCATTCTGAGAACGACGCTGGCGCGCGAACCCAATTCTCAATTCACACTGATCTATGCCAACAAGGGCATCAACACGATCATGTTCCGTGAGGAACTGGAGGATCTGAAAAACCTCTATATGGGGCGTCTGAACGTAATCCATATTCTGGAAACCGACGCACAGGAAATCGACCTGTTTACCGGGCTGGTCACACAGGAAAAATGTGCTGAACTGTTCAAGCACTGGATCGACATCAAGAACGTGGACACCGCCTTTATCTGCGGCCCCGAACCGATGATGCTGGGTATTGCGGCAGCCCTGCGGGAACACGGGCTGGGCGACAGTCAGATCAAGTTCGAACTCTTCGCAAGCGCCCAACCCGGCCGTGCCAAGCGCACAGCGATTGCAGCAGACGCGGGGACACAGGCCAATCAGACGAAGGCGTCCATTACCCTGGATGGATCGACCCAGACAATTACGCTGCCCAAAGATCAATCCATACTGGAGGCCGCCCTGGAAAACGCGATGGACGCGCCCTATGCCTGCAAGGCCGGGGTCTGCTCGACCTGTCGCTGCCGGGTGATCGAGGGTGAAGTCGAAATGGTCGCCAACCACGCGCTTGAAGACTACGAGGTTGAAAAAGGGTATGTCCTGAGCTGTCAGGCCTACGCCGTGACCGACCGCGTTGTCGTCGACTACGATCAGTAAAGGGAGAGGACCAATGGCCGAAGACATGACACTCGACAGCTATCTGGCGGCTGGCGGCGTATTGACCAATCCGACCAATGTCCCGCCCCGCTATCGTGCCGAGCTGATGAAGCTGATGGCGACTTTTGTCGACAGCGAACTTGCCGGTGCAGCCGGATTTGCCGATATCATCAACCAGGGTCCGGGCATCAAAGAACGTATTGCCGCTGCCAAGATCGTGCTTGAGAAGATCGACAACGCGGATCGCGTCCTGAAGATCATGGGAGAATTCGGTGCAGATACGCAGCGATACGCCACCCATCATCCCTGGACCGCCCGCCTGAGCCGGGATGCAGATATCGGTGCGACCCGCAGCGAACATGACATGCGACTTGCAGTCTTCAACTATCCGATCGTTGGATGGACGGACGCAGTGATCATGAACCTGTTGATGAGCCGCGCGGTGGCCGAGCAACTGGCCGAATTCTCGACGATCTCATACCAGCCGTTGGCCGAAGCATTCCGGTCCATCGCCCCGATCGAGGCACACCATGGTGAGCTGGCATTGGAGGGTGCTACGAAACTGGCCGAACAGGGCGATACCGGGCAGATGCAGGAATCTGTTGATTACTGGTGGCCGCGCGTGGCAGCCAGCTTTGGCACCGGCGGTCCGGATAAAACCGAGGCCCTGCGGAAACTGGGGTTGCGCCGCCTGACCGGTTCTGAGTTGAAAGCCCGCTGGACGACAGAGGCAACCCGCACTGTGCAACAGCTGGGCCTGAACGCCCCCTGAATGGTCAGCCCGTGCGACTGCGGCTGATCAGCCCATATTTCAAGGCAAAAGATCTGAGCGAGCGGCGCTTGGGTCTTTTCTGCTGCACCCCACGTTTTACCGGCGATCCCCCCTGTCGGTTGAATTCATAGACGTCGATGACCTTTTCGGCACAGCCACAGGCTTCACCAAGGCCGACTTTTGCGAAATAGAACTTGTCGAAACGTTCGGGCGTGCGCATGGGTGTCCGTCCTCCTGCCCTATTGAATCCCGAAAGGCAGGAAAAACCAAATCACATCCGTGCAATGGGGCGATTACGTCAGCCCCTAGAGGCCATTCAAACCGTCTAGCGTCAAATCACTCACAAGCGCAGCGTAGTCCCTGCGGACTTCAGAGCCTGCGCCCTTGTTCCACATGTAAAACCAGTTCAGCATTCCGAAAACGGACATGGTCGTCGCCTGCAATTTGGCCGCGTCGTCGTTGAATACATCAGGCGCGATGTCGGCGATAATGTCACTCAGAAATACGACCAGATCGCGCTGGTAACCGCGCAGCAGCTTTTGCTGGTCCGCAGGCAGGGCCGATAGACCCGTGGCCTGCACCCGGTGTTCATCATCCACGCCTTGGTATGCCAGCAGGATTTCCCGGACCGCCTTACGCAGCCGGTCCGGCGCACTGAGCCCTTGCATGTCCAGCCCGCAAATCCCGTCTCGTAATTGCCGAAGGTAAGTTTCCAGCATGTCGAACAGGATGGCATCCTTGCTGTCGTAGTAATGGTAGATATTGGCCTTGGATATCCCGCACTCAGTCGCCAGTTGCGACATCGAGGCCCTGTCGAAGCCTTCACGCGCAAAGACGCGCGCGGCCGACTTCAGAATTCGTTCGCGCTTGTGGTCGTGGTCTTTTGCTATCGTACGGGCCAATTCGTGATCTCCGCCTCTGCTTCATTCATTCCGGTTGTCGATGACGCGCCGGGCCTTGCCCTGGCTGCGTTCGACCTCACCCGGGTCGCCTATATTGATCTCGGTCGAAATGCCAACGACATCCTTGATCCGACGCGTCAGCATGCGCACAGCGGCGGTTTTGCTCAGCTCATCCGCGGCATCCGGTGTGGCCTCGACGTGAATGCGCATCGCGTCCATACGGCCCGCGCGATAAAGTTCGATCTGGTAATAGGGTGCAAGACCACCTGTGGCCAGAACCTGTTCTTCGATCTGGCTTGGGAATACATTCACGCCGCGTAGAATGATCATGTCGTCTGACCGCCCTGTAATCTTTTCCATCCGCCGCATCGACCGTGCTGTGCCCGGCAACAACCGTGTAAGGTCGCGCGTGCGGTACCGGATCATCGGCAGGCCTTCCTTGGTCAGCGTGGTAAACACCAGCTCACCCATTTCGCCATCTGGCAGCACTTCACCTGTCTGGGGATCGATGATCTCGGGGTAGAAATGATCCTCCCAGATGACCGGGCCATCCTTGGTCTCGACGCATTCGTTGGCCACGCCCGGACCCATGATTTCGGACAGTCCGTAAATATCAACCGCGTGCATGTCGAAGGCTTGCTCAACCTCGGCTCGCATCGAATCCGTCCAGGGCTCGGCCCCGAAAACCCCTACTGACAGAGAGCAGCTGCGCGGGTCGATTCCAATCTTATGATATTGCTCGAGAATATTGAGCATATAGGACGGTGTCACCATAATCCCATCCGGTTTGAAATCGGTGATCAGATTGACCTGCTTGGACGTCTGACCGCCACTCATTGGTACGACCGTGGCACCCAGGCGTTCGATCCCGTAATGCGCGCCCAGCCCACCAGTGAAAAGGCCATAGCCGTACGCGTTGTGCACCATATCCCCACGGCGCAATCCACTGGCCCGTAGGGACCGGGCCACCAAATCTGCCCAATTGTCGATATCGCCCTGCGTGTATCCCACGACAGTGGGCTTACCGGTTGTCCCCGACGAAGCGTGCAAGCGGATGATCTGTTCACGTGGAACGGCAAACAAGCCGAACGGGTAATTGTCGCGCAGATCATTTTTGTATGTGAAGGGGAAACGGCTCAGATCACTCAGCGATTGCAGGTCGTCAGGATGGACACCTGCTTCGTCGCACCGTTGACGATACATGGGTACGTTGTCATAGGCATGGCGAAGCGACCACTTCAACCGGTCCAGTTGCAGTGACCGGATTTCGTCAACCGAGGCGATCTCAATCGGATCGAGATCCGCCTTGTTCGGAGTAAGATCCTTCATGCTATCCCCCTAATCTTTGGTTTCATCAAAGACCGCACCGCCGACCGAGCGGGAAAAGCCCCGGAACTCGGCAATCTTCTGGCCGTCTTGATTGGTTATGGTCACGTCGTAGATTCCGCTGCGCCGTGTCAGGCTCTGCTCGGCGGCCAGTGCCGTCAGGCTGTCCCCGGAACGGGCGGGAGCGACATAGCTCATCACGTTGTGCTGGGCCACGGTGGACTGGTTGCGGCTGTTGCAGGCAAAGGCAAAAGCGCTGTCGGCCAGCATGAAAGTCACACCACCATGGCAGATGCCGTGGCCGTTGCAGTGATGATCCTGAACGTCCAAGGTCAGTGTCGCCGTTCCCTCGTCAACGTGAGCCAGCTCCATCCCCGCCCATTTTGATGCGTTATCCCGCCCCCACATGGCAGCGGCTGCCTTTTCAGCTCGATCCTTCGGCGTCATCTTATTCCCCCTGAAAAACCGGTGCGCGTTTTTCCAGAAATGCCGTCACGCCTTCGGCATAGTCCGCGCTTTCGCCGCAAGTTTTCATGGCGTCTGCCTCAAGCTCCAAATGCTCGGTCAGGGAATTCGTCGCCGCCGCCTGAATAGTCTGTTTCGTCAACCCAAGACCCAGGGTTGGCCCATTGGCGAATTGCTCGGTAAGGGCACGGGCCTTGCTCATCAAATTGGCATCCGGGATCGTTTTCCAGATCAACCCCCATTGTTCAGCTTGCACCGCCGTCAAAGGCTGGCCTGTCAATGCCAATCCTTTGGCGCGCGCCTCGCCCAACAGGTGCGGCAAATGCCAGCTGCCACCGGTATCCGGGATCAGACCAACCTTGGAAAACGATTGGATGAATTTGGCGGATTCGGCGGCCAGCACCACGTCACACGCCAAGGCGATATTGGCACCAGCCCCGGCTGCCACTCCGTTAACGGCACAGACGACGGGAAAGTTCAGAGACCGAAGCAGCCGCACAAGCGGTGCGTAAAACGTGCGAACGGTGTAGCCCAGATCAGGTGGTCCATCCATCGTGGCAGGGTTGCGATCCCCCAGATCCTGACCAGCACAAAACCCCCGTCCCGCCCCGGTCAAAAGGACAGCACGCGCACCGCGATCGCGGGCGGACTCAAGCTCTGCCCGCAATGCCAGATGCATTTCATCGGTAAAGCTGTTCAGGCGATCCGGACGGTTCAGGGTGATTTCGACCCAATTACCGTTATCGTGCGAAAGAATCGTATCAGACATACCCAATTCTCTTTGCATTAGTTTCAACAAACTTCTTGCATAAACCGAACGGTTGGTCAATAAATTCTAAGACGATTGTGACTCGACCACGGACAAAGGCCCTGGGCCAACAAACCCGGCCCGCCTTGACGTCGTTGATAGTTACAAAACGTACTATTAACATGTTCACGACTTGCGCTTTTGAGGAGGAGACCCGGTCATGAAATTTTCCAAGCTCACCACGCTGCTGGCCTCAGCAACACTGGCGGTATCAGGCACAGTTGCGTTTGCTGCCGACTACACCCTGACAATCTCCAGCTGGGCACCGCCGACACATGGCATCAACGCAAAGATGTGGCCCAAATTTGTCGAAATGGTCGAAGAGGCCACCGACGGGCAGGTCACCGCCGAGCTGAAACTGGGCATCGCCCCGCCCCCGGCGCAGATGGACCTGATCATGGACGGTGCGGCAGACGCTTCGATCATTTTCCACGGCTATCAGCCGGGCCGCTTTGTCACCACCAAGCTGATCGAACTACCGGGTTACGAAGGAACCGCTGAAGAGGCATCCGTCGCCTACTGGCGCGCCTACGACGCGCACCTCAAGGCCGCAGACGAGCATCGCGGCGTGAAGGTCATCGCCTTGCATACTCATGGGCCCGCGCAGCTGCATTCCAGCTCTCCTGTGACCACATTGGATGAGGTTTCCGGCCTCAAGGTCCGTATCCCCGGAGGCGTTGGTGGCGACGTTGGTGCAGCCCTTGGTGCGACAGGCATTCAGGTACCGGCCCCCAAAGTTTATGAAACCTTGGCATCCAAAGCGGCAGACGGCGTGGTCATGCCATTTGAATCCCGCAAGGGCTTCAAACTGACCGAGGTGGCGCAAAACGTCTATGAGCTGCCGGGCGGCCTCTATCGCGGTTCGTTCGCATTCATCATGAACGAAGACACTTTTGCCGATCTGCCCGAAGACCTGCAAAAGGCGCTCGATGAAAACGTCTTTGGTGAACCGCTCAGCCGTGAAATCGGCAAAATCTGGGATGAGATTGACGAAATTGGCCGTGAGGAGACCGAAGCCACAGAGGGCAACGCCATCAACGAAGCCAGTGACGCAGATCTCGAGAAGTTCTCGGTCATTGCAGAAGATATCCGCGGCAAAGTCATCGCCGAAGTCGACGCGACAGGTATCGACGCGCAAGCCGCTTATGACATGATCAATTCGGAATTGTCCTCCAACTGATCCATGCATCGGGGCGGATGCCAAATCCGCCCCGAACCACTGCCCGAGGTGCCGATGTCCCCCCTTATCCAGTTTATACGCCGTGCCAGCATCCTTCCGGTGGTCGTGGCCAGCGTTGCGCTCTTCATCCTGATGATCATGACCTTCTGCGACGTCATTTTGCGGTCGGTTTTGAGTGCACCAATTGAAGCTGCGACCGAGCTGACCCGCATTCTGATGGCCATTCTGGTGTTTTCCGTTCTGCCCATCGTATCGACCACGAACGGTCATATCGCTGTGGACCTGACCGACGGCATTTTCAATCGCCTGCACCTGTCCCGCGTGCGCGATCTGGTCATTTACCTAGTCAGCGGAGTGATGCTCTATTGGCCGGTTCAGCGCGTCTGGATTCTGGCCGAGCGAGCGCGAGACTACGGGGATGTGACCGAGTACCTCTCGATCCCGACCTATCTGATCGGCTGGTTCATCACATTGTCCGTTGCCGTGACTGCCGTGGTGATGATCGCCACCGGCCTGCTGCGGTTCTTTGCCCCTCACATCCTTTCGGAGACTAATTGATGACCGCCGCACTGATCGGATTTGCGATTGTCCTGATCCTCGTCCTGATGCGCTTGCCCATCGTCTTTGCCATGGGTCTGGTTGGAACGCTGGGCTTTGCCTATGAGCGCGGCGGGTCCATTTTCGACGAACGGGGACTGAAGGCCGCCATGTCCATGGTTGGACGTCAGATCACCGACACCGCGCAGGATTATGGTTTGTCTGTTGTCCCGCTGTTCATTCTGATGGGCCTGTTCGTCAACAAAGGTGGAATGGCCCGCGAACTCTACGCCGTATCCAACGCCTTTATGGGTCATATGCGCGGCGGTATCGCCATGGCGACAGTTGCCGCCTGCGGAGGGTTCTCGGCCATCTGCGGATCATCGCTGGCCACAGCCGCCACCATGTCCAAGGTCGCTATGCCGCAAATGCGCCGCTATGGCTATTCGGATGAGCTGTCCACCGCATCTATCGCTGCCGGCGGCACGCTGGGCATCCTGATCCCGCCGTCGGTCATTCTGGTCATCTACGGGCTGCTGACGGAAACCTCGATCGGCAAGCTGTTCATGGCAGGTATCATCCCCGGCATCCTGGGTATCCTGTTCTATCTCTTCGCCGTGCGCTGGACTGTATGGCGCAACCCCGAATCCGGCCCTGCAGGCGAGCGCTCCAGCTGGTCTCAACGCGTGCGGGCACTCGGGTCAGTCTGGGCCGTTTTGCTGCTGTTCTTTCTGGTGATTGGCGGGCTTTACGGCGCGTTTGACTTTGAGCCGTTGAACTTGACCTTTTCACCAACCGAAGCCGCAGGCATGGGCGCCGCCGGAGCGTTTCTGATCGCGCTTTTCCGGGGCGGGCTGACACTGGGATCAACGTTCGAAGTTTTGAAAGAGACCTGTTTTACGGCATCCGCCCTGTTCGCCGTTCTGATCGGCGCGCAGATCTTTTCGAACTTCATCAACTTGGCCGGCCTGCCCGAAGCACTGATTGCTCTGGTCACCGCCTATGACGTGTCACCGTTTGTCGTGATCCTGATGATCCTTGGCATCTACATCATTCTGGGTTGCGTCTTCGAGTCCCTATCGATGCTGCTGCTGACCGTGCCGATCTTTTTCCCGCTGGTCACATCACTGGGTTACGACCCGATCTGGTTCGGCATCGTTGTTGTGGTCGTCACAGAAATTTCGCTGATCACGCCACCTGTCGGTTTGAACGTGTTCATCCTGAAGGGTGTGGTCGGAGACGTCTCAACCGGCACCATCTTTCGCGGCGTTACTCCGTTCTGGATCGCCGACATCTTCCGGCTGGCACTGATCGTGCTGGTGCCCATCGTGGTTCTGTACCTGCCACAACAGATGGGCGCATTGGGGCACTGAGCCCCGGCCGAACGAAATTCAATAGGAGGACGTACATGTCCCTGCATCAGATCTCCAGCTTTGCCGCTGGCGCTTGGATTGCGCCCGGTTCCGGCGCACGAACTATCGCTTCGGCCATCACCGGCGCCCCCTTTGCCACGGCAGGCAATGCCGAACTCGACGTGCAGGCGATGCTGGACTACGCCCGCAACACCGGCGGCCCTGCCCTGCGCGCCATGACTTTTCATCAGCGCGCCCGCATGCTGAAGGCATTGGCACAGGCACTATCGGAACACAAACAGGCGCTCTATGACCTCAGCTTCGAGACAGGTGCCACTCAAAAGGATCACCTGATCGATATCGACGGCGGGATCGGCACCGTGTTCGTCTTTGCCTCAAAAGGTCGACGAGAGATGCCGGACGCGCATGTCTATCTTGACGGAGATGTCGAACAGCTGTCGCGCAATGGAACGTTCCTTGGGCAACATGTCTGCACCCCGCTGAAAGGCGTGGCGGTGCACATCAACGCCTTCAACTTCCCCGTCTGGGGCATGTTGGAGAAACTGGCCCCTACCCTACTGGCCGGAGTGCCCGCGATCGTGAAGCCAGCGACCAACAGCTGCTACGTCACCGAACTGGCGGTGCGGATCATGCTGGACAGCGGCATCCTGCCCGATGGTGCGCTGCAATTGGTGACAGGTGGCCTTGGCGACATGCTGGATCGTCTGGGCTGTCAGGATGTGGTCAGTTTCACCGGCTCGGCGGATACGGCGCTGAAACTGCGGCAAACACCGGCTATCGTGCAAAACTCGGTTCGGTTTGTGGCGGAGCAGGACAGCCTCAACGCTTCGATCCTTGGACCGGACGCGGTGGCTGGAACACCTGAATTTGATCTATTCGTCAAGGAAGTCACCCGTGAGATGACCACAAAGGCGGGGCAGAAATGCACCGCCATCCGCCGGATCATCGTGCCGGACACGCAAACTCAGGCCGTGATCGATGCACTGTCCACACGGTTGGCGCAAGTCACGATTGGCGACCCGCGGCTGGACACAACGCGCATGGGAGCGCTGGTATCCAATGATCAAAAGGCGGATGTGCTTGCCAAGGCCGAACTTATTGGGACCGAGGCAACGCGGGTGTTTGGCGACCCTGAGACGTTCGATGTCGAAGGACCCGATACCGGTGCCTTTGTGCCGCCGATGCTGTTCCACTGCGCCGATCCGGACAATGCCCAGCGCGTCCATGATACCGAGGCATTCGGCCCGGTTTCTACAATCATGGGGTATCGTGACCTGGATCATGCGGTGACACTGGCCAATCGTGGACAAGGTTCGCTTGTATCGTCGCTGATCACGCACGATCCGGACGTCGCGCGTAACGTTGTTCTGGGTGCTGCGGCCTACAACGGGCGTATCTATATCAATGACCGCGACTCGATGGCTGAATCCACCGGCCATGGCTCACCTCTGCCGCATATGGTGCACGGCGGACCAGGCCGCGCAGGCGGCGGCGAAGAGATGGGCGGTGTGCGTGGCGTCATGCATTACATGCAGCGCACGGCCCTTCAGGGCTCACCCCGGATGCTGTCGGCAATCGGAGACAAATGGATCCCCGGCGCGCCCGAGATTACCGGTCCCGCGCATCCTTTCACGCGCAAGTTTGGCGATTTGAGCATCGGGGAAACCCTGCACACCGCACCGCGCACCATTTCGCTGGAGGATATCGAGCACTTTGCCAAATTCACCGGCGACACGTTCTATGCCCATATGAACGAAGACGCCGCCGCCCGTAACCCCTTCTTCCCAGGTCGAGTAGCGCATGGCTACCTGCTGCTGAGCTTCGCTGCCGGTCTGTTCGTTGAACCGAACGAAGGCCCTGTTCTGGCCAATACCGGTCTGGACGGGCTGCGCTTTATGAAGCCAGTCGTTCCGGGAGACAGCATCAAAGTGCGTCTGACGGTCAAGCAGAAGACTCTGCGCAACGCTGAATACGGTGAAGTACGCTGGCACGTTACGGTCACCAATCAGGACGACGAGCAGGTTGCCGAGTATGAACTTCTGACGATGTGCGCCCACTGACTTTCTGCGATCGGGAAATGTGATTTTCTTATTTCCCCGAAAGGGTTAAACTGGCTATATGATCAGCCAGGACACGTGGTTCGAAACGGCCGTTGCCGAATTGGCGGACCCGCGGGATCAGCGGGTGTGGTCGATTATCGTGTCTCTTTTCGGAGATTTGGCGCAAGAGCCAGGCGCCCAGATTTCCGGCGGCGCCCTAACCCGTGTCATCGAACCCATTGGCATCAAACCCGAGGCCATCCGCGTAGCCTTGCATAGGTTGCGCAAGGATGGCTGGATCGAAAGTGACCGCATCGGGCGCGTGTCGAGACATTTCCTGACTGACTACGGGCGTTCGCAATCCGCGGCAGTCACGCCGCGCATCTATGCCCGCAGCTCTGATCCAAACCGCCAATGGCATCTTTTGATCGCCGAGGATGGAGGCGGTTCGCATGTTTTGGACGAATTGATGCTCAGCTACGACTGCACGCCGATAGCCCGCAACGTGGCGCTTGGCCCGGGTCCCGTGCCCAAGCAGACCGAAGGGTTGCTGGCGTTCGAAGTCTCTGCGCACACCGCACCGCAGTGGGTTAAGGATCGGCTTTGCCCGGCGGATCTGCGACTGGCGTGCCGATCGCTACTGGAGGATGTGCGACAGGCTGCCCTCTCGCGCCCGGCGGATTGGGCGGCGACTCCTGCCCAAAGCGCAACGTTGCGCACGTTGCTGGTACATCGCTGGCGGCGGGTTGTTTTGCGTCAACCGGATCTGCCTGCCGAGTTTTTTCCGTCCGACTGGACCGGTCCGGAATGTCGGAATGCCGTGTTCGAACTGCTGGACACCTTACCGCGCCCGGCGCTGAATTTCCTGAACAGCACTGCGTGATCCCAAAGGCAGACTGTTCACAGGCCTGCCAAACAGCCTAATTTGAAACCGGGTAACCTTGCAGCAAAGAAGAGAGGCGCACGTGACTGAAACGGACATGCTGATCATCGGTGCAGGCTTTTCGGGCTTGATCATGGCCATAGAGGCCCGCAAGCGCAGGATCAGAGACATCACCATTCTGGAAAAAGCCAGTGACATCGGCGGAACGTGGCGCGAAAACACTTACCCCGGCGTTGCCTGTGATATACCCTCTCATCTCTATTCGATGGCGACGCATCTGAATCCGGACTGGAGCCGCGCATATGCTTGTGGCGCGGAAATTCAGTCCTACCTTCAACGCGTTGCCCGGACCGAAGGTCTCTACGATCTCTGCAGGTTTCATCAGGAGTTGAAGTCCGCTCGCTGGGATGGCTCACGCTGGCGAATCGAAACCCGAGACAGGCGCCAATGGTCCGCTCGGTTTCTGGTTTCGGCAATCGGTGCGCTGCATATCCCGCGTGTTCCCGACATCCCCGGCGCCAGCAGCTTTTCCGGCCCCAGCTTTCACTCGGCCGAGTGGAACCACGATATCCCCCAGAACGGAAAAAGGATCGCCGTAATTGGAACTGGGGCATCTGCGGTGCAATTCGTACCCGAGATCGCCAGGTCCGCAGGTCAGGTCACGATATTCCAACGCAGCGCGCCTTATGTGCTGCCGCGCCCGGACGGGCCCATCGCGCCTTGGGTGCGCCGAATGTATCGTCGGCTACCGTTGCTGCCTCGGATACGTCGTCGCCTGATCTATACCCTGTTTGAATTTCGCCACCGCGTCTTTCAAGGCGAACCGCGCGCAGTCGGTTTGGCCATGAAGATGTGGCGGAAAGCGTTGGACAAGGCCATTTCGGATTCCAGCCTGCGTAAAATCCTGACACCCGACTATCGGATCGGCTGCAAACGAATTCTCAGTTCAAACGACTGGTATCCAACTCTGGCGCGAGACAATGTCGAAGTAATTCCGCATGGTGTCGCATCGATCAAGAACAACCTGATCAAGGCATATGATGGTTCACAACATCGGGCGGACGTATTGATCTGGGGAACTGGGTTTCACGTCACCGACGCTGTCGAGCGGTTGGAAATAACAGGCGCCGGTGGAATGACTATTCAAAAAGCGTGGGCGAATGGGATGCAGGCCAACCTGGGAACGGCCATCGCAGGTTTTCCGAATTTCTTCATCCTGCTCGGCCCGCATACTGGTTTGGGTCACAATTCGGTAGTTTTGATGATCGAGGCGCAGGTCGCACATATCGGCCGCATTCTGGCGAACGTGCAGGACCAAGGATTCCATGGCGTCACGCCTGATCCGGCAAAGCAAGCTGTGTTCACACAAGAAATGCAGAACCGGCACAGGGACAGTGTCTGGCAGACGGGCGGATGCACTTCGTGGTACCAGGATGCAAGCGGGCGCAACACGACGCTTTGGCCCGGCACCGTATCAGAGTTCCAGAAACGCATGGCGCAATCCGGACTGGAACAATACCATCCCATCACCCGATCCTCGAACGGAGACCCCTGACATGGCGGTAATTTTGACGATACTCGCCGTTATTGTCCTCTTCCTGCTGGGCATGAACCTTTGGACGCGCCGCCTGACACGCCAAGGAGTCCAGGTTGTGCCGCAACTGGGGCAGATATTACCGGTCCAGGGTGGAAGCATCCATTATGTCGAAAAGGGAGATCCGGCCAACCCGACTATCGTGATGATCCATGGGCTGTCTGGTCAGTTGCAGCATTTCACATACGCGCTGATGGACGACTTGGCGAACGAGTACCACCTTGTGGCTGTCGACCGCCCCGGCTGCGGCTATTCCATCCGTGACTCCGCTGCGATGGCCACGCTTCCTGAACAGGCGCGCATGATTCATGAATTCTTGCAGGAAAAGGGCATTTTGCACGCGACTCTGGTAGGGCATTCGCTGGGAGGCGCAGTCGCCCTGGCTATGGCGCTGAGCTATCCTGCGAACACAACTGCGTTGGCGCTATTGGCCCCGTTGACGCAAAAAATGCCTTCCACTCCTCCAGTTTTCAAGCCGCTGGAAATTCGCACCGAATGGCTACGCCGCCTGATCGGTCATACGATCGCGGTGCCATTGGCGCGCAAGACCGCACCGTTGGTTCTGAAAGACGTCTTCGCCCCGGAACCTGCCCCGAGTGACTTCCTGGACCGAGCCGGAGGCGCTCTGGGCTTGCGTCCATCCGCCTTCATCACCGCGTCTCAGGATGTCATCGGAGCCGAAGCAAGCATCGAAGCACTGAGTCTCAGATACCCGGGTCTTCAGGTCCCGGGCGGGATCCTCTTTGGAGCTGAAGATCCGGTTCTGCGTCATGACATACACGGGAACACGATGACCCAATTCGGGCTGAGTTTTGAGAAGTTGGAAGGCCGGGGTCATATGATTCCAATAACCGCACCGCAAGCTTGCGCGGCCTTTATCCGAAAGGTATCAGAAGCCGCTTTGTCCGATCGCCAACCCTCAAATCAGTCCGGCACCGAAAGGACAAAAGATTCCCACGCATCCCGTGCATTTCCCTCTTGACCCTCCTGCGCCCCTCCCTTAAATCGCCTTTCACTCGTGGCGGAGTAGCTCAGTTGGTTAGAGCAGCGGAATCATAATCCGCGTGTCGGGGGTTCAAGTCCCTCCTCCGCTACCAGTAAAATCAACAGCTTACATACAAACAGCACCCACGCCGCGCACAATTTTGTGCGTTTTTTTGTGCGTTTTTCGGAAAAAGTGCGTGAATCGGACGGTCAGCATCCATTTCTCACCATAACAAAATGGTCAGCCGAATGTGAGGCCTTGGGAGGTTCTGGCCTGTCCTCAAATTAAGGATAGCCCCTTATCCCCACAAACAGATGGCAGAAAGCCTTATGTAGCGCGGCGGCAGTTTCTGGACAATTTTGTACGATTTCCCGGACAAACGTAAATTCTTGGTGCCTAATCTATAATACGCGGGCACCCGAGACAGCCCTTGCAGCGATGTTTGACTATTCACTACGAGCAAATTTGAGTACGATACCCGCTTCAGCCTTACCTGACACAAAACCTACTGTACCTTCACCGCTAATAGACAAGGTGACTTCAATTTCGTTCAGGCGCATGGTTGTGTCTGTTTCTTTGGCCTCAGCGTCCTTGATCATGTTAATAACCACTGTGTTAGTATTCTGCCAGCTTTGTTGCAGGGCAGCAGGGTCGATTTCTTTGTTGCGGCGAAAGAGCTTGAGCATGTGACCTTGGAATTGGCCGCTTGGTGCCGGAGCGCCGGGACCGAGAGCCTGCTCTGTTTCGGGATCTATGACATATAGCTTAAATTCGTCTGACATGAGTTACTCCCATAATTGAATACCAAATACGTTAGCTACCTGCTCAAGGCCTTGCGAAATATTGTATTTCCGAGCGCCGGTATCGATGATGCCCGAATAAAGGCCTAAACCTAGTCCCGTCTTAAGGCTGCGTACAAGCGCACCGCTGTCGCCCGGTTGCCCACCGGTGTCCAAGCGGATGCGCGCCGGCTCCATTGGGTCGGTCACGCCTTGCAAAGCGCTTACGGTTGTGACCTTGCCGCAAACACGTTGTGACATCATCCCATCGAATTCGAAGTCCTCATTCGGTTGCGGGTTGGGCTCGGGAAGGAGTTGTATAGCTTGTTCTGTCGGAACCCGATTAATGTCGACAATTGCACCGTCAATTGGGTAGAGTGCAATGTTTGCGAGACGACCCATTATACCGCCTTGAAACCAAACGTTTTGACTCTGGTTCAGCCAGTTGAACGTGTGTGCAGCAGTGAGAACACTCCATTGTTGGTTGCATAGCGCCCAACAGGTGGAGGTCGCGTTCGCGAGGTTCGGCGCGGAAAAATACTGCATGCTGCCCTGTTCGACCACTAAGGGAACGCCGCTCAGTTGCTCGTTGAACTCTCCCATATCCAGTACATGTGGCGATTCCAAAAAAGCCTCGACATATTCCAATCCGATGAGGGATACGCCGAAGACATAGGGCGTATTTTTGCGCGCCTCGTGGATAATTTCGTCGGCATAGAGGCGTTCCGGTACCTTTACAAAACCGGAGGAAATAGAAACGGGACCAAAGCGCTCCTCAAAAATGCTAAGCCCCATTCGATCAAGGATTTTGGCACGGTTATTAAATAGGATTTGTTGTAACAAGTCATTCCAATACAGAATGCGTTTGGCGAGTGGATCGATTTCTCCGCCTGAACTATCGCGCTCAAGGCGTTGCTCTGCCAAAATGCTGAGTTTCAATTCAGGCAATTCAGGGGGAACAATGGCGTCGGCAATCTCGTTGGCAAGCATATCACGACCTCAAAAACTCCAATCTTAAATACTCCCTATTGTGCGGTATATTTGCTCGCCAAACAAGTTTTCGGGAAATAGTGGGAAACGAATGATTGTCGCGTAGAGGTCGTCGGTGCTTGCCGCAGCGAATATCAGGTCCCGTCCCGCCCGCAGGAATCCAACGTCCAAAAGGGGCTATACTGGACCAATGCGGTTGCGGCACCTCAGACCTCCGAAAACGGCAGTTAAGGGCTCAAAGCCAACGCTCAATGGTGGCGGCGAAGTTGGCGAAAATGGAGCGCGGCGACAATCAGCACTCAGGTGGGGCAAATTTGCCCAACCACCAACAGGCTGCTGAAATGCTCAGCGTTTCTCCGCGCAGCGTGAAAACCGCGACAATTCTTTCCAGCATAGCGGAAAGGGGTCCACGGTATGGATACCCTTCCGTTCTTTCTGGAGCGCGGGGCTGCGTGTCGGTGTATTCTGCAAAACAACCGCCCCAAAGCTGGGGCGGCTGCAAGCTGGGGCATTCAGCTTAGTTCGCGATACCAATCATTCACGTCATCCAAATCCAGGCAGAACGGCGTTATCTGGGATATGAGGTGTATCGCCCCGCCGTGGCTGTGGTTGGCAATCATGTAACTGCCGTTTTTCTTGGATAGCCGGTAACCGAGTTGATCCAGTTTCCGGCGCAGTGTGGTTTCGCTATAGGCTTTCATGGTCATTCTCCAATTGATGATCCGGCACGTTGCCGGGGAAAGAGACCACGCCGAAACTTACCTTACCTTGACCAACAGGGCCTGAACCCTATCGCGCCTGCGTTCCGGTGCAGACGACTTCCTATCTACATGAGCAAGGAAACCGCCCGGTTCAAGGGGCGGTCTCTTGGGTGTCTCGGCCTAGGATGTTTCAGATATTCACGTGCCCAAACAGTCTATCCGCGTCCTCTCGGATCAGCCTGTTAAACTCATTGTCAATCACACCGTCCTGACGAGCCGAAACGCGGGCCTTGATAGCAACGTCTTTGAAGTCCTGCGCCGGGATTTTCATCAATTCAACCTCGACCTCTAAAAACTCGTCACAGACCGGCTCGACAAACTGCGAATAGTGATCCTCGGTCAGGTCGTGCCGATCCGGGTTGTCTTCGGCCTTCCAGCGGGCCGTCAGCGCGTTGTTTTCGTCAATAAGGTCACCGTAGCGGTTCCCGAGTTTTTCCCATTTGTGATACAGGCGTTGAATCGGGGTTTCCTTTGCCGACAGCCCGATACCGAATTCGGGAAAGTTGACTTAAAATTAATCCGATAAAAAAACTCAGGTTGACATAGTTGAGTGTTTCGCTCAGAAATCAACGCGCCAGTCCCCGACACATCGCGGGAACCGAATTCCGATTTGACCAGAAAGAACAAACCTAATGACTAAGTTTTTCGCGGCAACCAGTGCCCTGACGCTGTGCATCGCAACTGCCGCCTTGGCTGAAACCCCGTCCAAAGCGGACGTGCTGAGCACCTATGCCAACATTGCCGAGGCCAAGTATGGCGACAGCCTGATGGCTGCAAAAGTACTGAAATCGGCGGTAAACGCTCTGATTGCCGACCCGTCTGATGCCACTCTGAATCAAGCGCGCGCAGCATGGATTGCAGCCCGCGTGCCGTATCAGCAAACTGAAGTTTATCGCTTTGGCAATGCCATCGTCGACGACTGGGAAGGTAAAGTGAATGCCTGGCCGTTGGACGAAGGTTTGATCGACTATGTTGATGCGTCTTATGGCGGTCCAAGCGACGAAAACGAATTCTCGATTCTGAACGTCATAGCAAACCCAAGCTTTGAGCTTTCCGGCGAAACCATTGACGCCAGCGAAATCTCTCCGGAATTGCTGTCCGACACTCTGCACGAGGCGGATGGGATCGAGGCAAACGTTGCCACAGGCTATCACGCCATCGAGTTCCTTCTGTGGGGCCAAGACCTGAACGGCCACGGCACCGGTGCCGGCAATCGCCCCTGGACCGATTACGCCAAAGGCGACGACTGCACTGGTGGCAACTGTGACCGTCGTGCTCAGTATCTGAGCGCCGCAACGGACCTGCTGGTAAGTGACCTGGAGTGGATGGCGGCTCAGTGGCAGGAAGGCGGCGAAGCACGCGCTACCCTGACCGCAAACGAAGACGCTGGTGTCGCCGCGATCCTGACCGGAATGGGCTCACTGTCCTACGGTGAGCAGGCGGGAGAGCGGATGCGACTGGGCCTGATGCTGAACGACCCCGAAGAAGAGCATGATTGCTTTGCCGACAACACTCACAACAGCCATTACTATGACGGCCTGGGCATCCAGAACGTCTATCTTGGTAGCTACACACGCATCGACGGCACTCCGGTTTCCGGTGCCTCGCTCTCGGATCTGGTGGTTGCAGCCGACCCGGCGCTGGACACCGAGATGAAAGCAAAGCTGGCGACAACAATGCAAGCACTGGGTCGCATCAAGTCGACGGCCGAGGCTGGGTTTGCCTATGACCAGATGCTCGAGCGCGGCAATGTCGGTGGCGAAGCACTGATCATGGGTGGCGTTGACGGTCTGGTCGATCAAACCAAGACCATCGAGCGTATTGTTAACACGCTGGACTTGGATCAGATCGATTTCGAAGGTTCTGACAGTCTGGATGACCCCAGCGCTGTTTTCCAATAAACCGCGACGGCCGGTTCCCCCTCCCGGTCGCATCGGAGGCGCGCTTCTCGCGCCTCCAACCTCGCAAATCACAAAGATCTGCATCATCAAGCTGGACCTTACCTCAATAACCTAGTATTTAGGTAGGATATGTGAAACTGGTCGAATCGCCATGATCGTTTGCCACTGCACCAACATCTCGGATCACGACATTCGCGCCGCCATTGATTGGATGCGGACGTCGGATTCTCAGGCCATAATCACGCCCGGGAAAATCTACCACGCCCTTGGAAAATCAGCGGATTGTGGCGGATGCATGTCCCTTTTTCTAGACACTATGAAGTCAAATGATAATCTGGAAGTGCCAATGCAACTGCGCGCGCTGCGCACCGCAGTAACACAGGAGAGTGTCAATGAAGGGCGATCCCAAGGTATTAGAATATCTAAACAAATCTCTGCGGCATGAGCTGACAGCCGTCAGCCAGTACTGGCTACATTATCGGCTACAGGAAGACTGGGGCCTTGGTCACATGGCCAAGAAAAGCCGCGAGGAATCCATCGAGGAAATGGGCCACGCCGACAAGTTGATCGAGCGGATCATTTTTCTCGAAGGTCATCCGAATCTTCAGAAGCTGGACCCGTTAAGGATCGGGCAGACACCAAAGGAAACGCTGGAATGTGATCTAGCTGCCGAGAATGATGCGCGTGCACTCTATGTCGAGGCTCGCGAATATTGCCGCGAGGCCGCTGACTACGCCTCAATGTCTCTGTTCGAGCAATTGATACGCGACGAAGAGGGGCATATCGACTTCCTCGAAACGCAGCTCGACCTCTATGAAAGGATTGGCGAAGCCAACTATGCGCAACTCAACGCATCGAAAATGGACGAGGGCGAGTAGCCTTCTAATGCTGGTGGCCGCACATGCGGCCACCCCCGCCCTGTCAGCCGAGCTGCAGGACCTTCACCTGAACACCCTTCCCCGCACAGAAGACGAACGCGCCCGAGTATCGGTCGCAACAGCCGTGCCTGGCGACTTTTCCGCGCCGCAGAGCTTCGAGGAGCTTTCGGCGGGGGCCGCGACAGTGCGTGTGCGAACCGACGCGGATTCGTTTTCTCAACCATCGGCCAATATCAGCTTTGAGCAAGAGCTGGATTTCAAGATCGGTAACGGGTTGTTCAAAAAGATCTGGGTGTCATCCCCGTCTTCCACAAAGGCGTCAGACGGGCTTGGCCCACTGTATAACGCGCGCTCGTGCCAGCGGTGCCACATCAAGGACGGGCGCGGTCATACTCCGAACGGGGCGGACGACACTGCTGTCTCAATGTTTCTGAGGGTTTCAATCCCCGGCACGCCCAAGGATGGCTACGCCGAAATCGAAGACTATATCGCCACTCTGCCCGACCCAAATTACGGCGGCCAGATGCAGGATTTCGCCCTGGCCGGGCACCCCGCCGAATATCGGCTGGAAATCACCTACGAAGAAATCCCGGTTGAGCTTTCTGACGGTGAAATAGCCTTTTTGCGCCGCCCGAGCTACACAGCGGCGAACTTGGGTTATGGGCCGCTGCATCCTGAGGCTATGCTCAGCCCGCGCGTGGCGCCTCAGATGATCGGTCTGGGTTTGCTTGAGTCCATCCCGGTCGAAGATCTGCTGGCCAATGCTGATCCTGATGACGTCGACGGAGACGGAATCTCGGGTCGAGCCAATATCGTGTGGTCCACCGAATTCGACCAACCCATGATGGGCCGCTTTGGCCACAAAGCAGGGATGCCCACAGTGATGGAGCAATCCTCTGCCGCATTTGCCGGAGACATCGGAATCTCCAGCCCACTCTATCCGGACCCGCAAGGAGACTGCACTACTGAACAGGTCGACTGTGTAAACGCCCCCCATGGGGATCAGGACGCGCGCGTATTCGAAATCGATGAGATTGGCATGGAACTTGTGGCGTTTTACAGCCGCAACCTCGGTGTCCCGGCGCGGCGGGATGTGGACGACCCACAGGTCCTACGCGGCAAAGAAGTGTTTAACGCAGCGGATTGTTCTGGATGCCATACTCCGGCTTTTGTCACGCATCGGATGCCCGATCGTCCGGAGCACAGTTTTCAACTGATCTGGCCCTACACTGACCTGTTGCTGCACGACATGGGTGAGAGTCTGGCCGACAACCGCCCGGAAGCTCGTGCAACAGGGCAGGAATGGCGCACGCCTCCTCTGTGGGGTATCGGTCTGACAGAACGTGTGTCAGGGCACACGCAGTTCCTTCATGACGGTCGCGCCCGGTCCTTGCTCGAAGCAATTCTATGGCACGGAGGTGAAGCGCAAGCCGCACGCGATACAGTGGTTTCGATGCCAAAGGCTGACCGCGACGCTCTGATCCGATTTCTCGAGAGCCTCTGACTCATGCGCATTCTTAGCCTTGTCACCGCCTGTCTGCTGCCTTTGTCCGTCACGGCACAAGATCGCGCGCCGATCTTGAACGATGTCACCGAAGCGCACGTTTTGCCGAAGTTTGCGGAACTTGCCGATGTTGCGGGAAAGCTGAAATCCGCAGCCGAGAACGATTGCGCACCGGGTTCGGCCGGGTTGCACGCAGCATATGATACTGCTTTTGATGGCTGGATATTCGCCAGCCATCTACGCTTTGGCCCGACTGAAACCGATGACCGTGCCTTTGCGCTGGCGTTTTGGCCCGACACCAAGGGGTTTACACCAAAGTCACTGTCGCAACTCATCGACGACGAAGATGTAGCTGTGGGTGATCCCGAAAGCTTCGCCGCCACATCGATCGCAAGTCGTGGGTTTTTCGCGCTGGAACTCATGTTGTTCGATCCGGCTTTTGCGACCAAAGGGAGTGACGAATACCGTTGCGATCTGATCCGCGCCATTACGAATGATATCGATCGCAATGCCACAGCCATGAACGACGATTGGCAATCCTATGCGCCGATGCTGATGCAGCCCGGATCAGGCAGCCCTTATCGGTCAGAAGAGGAGTCCTTGCAGGAGCTGTTCAAAGCCCTGAGCAGCGGGCTGCAATTCACGGCGGAAACGCGGCTTGGCCGTCCTCTGGGCACATACGATCGGCCGCGTCCAAAAAGAGCCGAGGCACGGCGTTCCGAGCGCTCTGCGCGTCACGTTGAGCTGTCTTTGATCTCACTGCGAGATCTGGCGGCGCGGCTGTCCTTCGATCACCCTGAAATCGCAGGTAATCTGGATACCGCCTTCGGAAAAGCGGTCGATCGTGCCCGGTCGCTGGACGACCCGTCGTTTGCGGGCGTCGCGACTCCGCAAGGGCGACTGCGCGTCGAGGCGCTGCAGCAATCGATCAACGATATCCGCGCAATTGTAGCCAGTGACCTTGGACCAACCCTCGGAATAAGCGCTGGTTTCAATTCTCTCGATGGAGACTGAGCCATGACCACCCGTCGCCATTTCCTGGCTGGCCTTGCCGCCGCCACGCTTGCCCCTGCCCCCGGATGGGGAGCGGTCGGCGCACCCGATTTTCTGGCTGCGGGCCTGTTTCCTGACGGATCATACCGGCTGGCCGGGTTGGATGCCGCCGGGACGATCCTGTTCTCTCTACCCCTACCCGCCCGAGGGCACGCCGCAGCGGCCCATCCGTATCGGGCACTGGCTGTAGCGTTTGCTCGCCGTCCGGGAACATTCGCTCTGGTTATCGACTGCGCCGCCGGACAAGCGGTTGAGCAGATTCATGCGCCCAATGGGCGCCATTTCTTTGGTCATGGCGTTTTCTCGTCCGATGGCGCCCGGTTCTACACTACGGAAAACGACTTTGACGTCGGAACCGGAGTGATCGGCGTCTGGGACACCGCTACCTTTGAGCGGCTGGGTGAGTTCTCGTCCGGCGGCATCGGCCCCCATGACATGCGGCTTATGCCGGACGGCGACATTCTGGTTATTGCAAACGGTGGCATCGAAACACACCCTGACACCGGCCGCACCAAGCTGAACCTGCCTACGATGCAACCAAACCTGACCTATACGGATCTGTCAGGCACCGTGCGAGAGCAGGTTGAGTTGCCATCCGATTTACGTAAAGACTCGATCCGCCATCTTGCCGTACGCCGTGACGGTCTGGTGGGGTTTGCAATGCAATGGCAGGGCAGTCAAACCGAGCACCCGCCCCTGCTAGGCCTTCACAGCCGGGGCGGGGCACTTCGCCTTTTGACGGCGCCCGAAATCGAACAAAACACTCTGCAAGGCTATGCGGGTAGCATCGCCTTTTCCGCGGACGGAGGCACGATTGCTATCACCTGCCCGCGCGGCAATGCGCTGCACCGGTTTGATGTGGCAAGCAGCGCATTTACCGGCGCGTTCCGGTTGGAGGATGTCTGCGGCCTCGGCGCGGGTTCGGAAGGGTTGGTCTTTACCACCGGCACCGGCCAGTTCGGGACTTTGGGTCGCAACAGCCCAAGGGTTGCCGCCCAACTGGACTGCCAATGGGATAACCATCTGATCCCGATCAGCAGGTCTCGGTAAAGTTCGGAAAAGCCAGTCGCATAGATTACACTTGGAAGAATCAAACTCCTGCCGTATTGGCGGGCGCGAAACTGGCACCCGAACCGCAAGGACTGACTTGATTGAAACAGACGCCTGACGCACCGCATTCCATCTACGGGGTTGAGAAATGGGGCAAAGGCCTCATCGAGGTGACAGAACGGGGCGAGATCGGTCTGCGCAATCCAATGGCGCCCGAAACGGATGCGATCAGCCTGCCGGGCATCCTGCATGATCTGGATCAGCGCGGCATCAAGTCTCCGATGATCCTGCGCATCAGCTCCTATCTGGAAAACGAGATCGCCCACATCAACGAAAGTTTCCGCGATGCCATTGCGCGTACCGGTTACAAGGGCAGCTATCGCGGTGTTTTCCCGATCAAGGTGAACCAGCAGGCGCAGGTGATCGACCGCATTGTCGAGTTTGGCCAGAAATACAACTATGGGCTTGAGGCCGGGTCGAAACCCGAACTGGTGGTTGCACTTGCGCATCGTCTGGCGCGCGAGGCGTTGATCGTCTGCAACGGCGTCAAGGACGCCGAGTTCATTCAGCTTGCCATCCTCAGCCGCAAGATCGGGTTCAACACCGTCATCGTTCTGGAAAGCCCTAAAGAAGCCGACACCGTCATCGCTGTCTATAACGAGCTGGGCATCGAACCTCTGATCGGCGTACGGGTCAAATTGACCAACCAGATCAGTGGCAAGTGGGAGGAAAGCTCGGGCGACCGGTCGGCCTTTGGCATGAACACCGATCAGCTGGTTGCCGTGGTGGATAAGTTGCGCGATGCCGGGCTTTTACACTGCCTGAAACTGCAACATTCGCATCTGGGCTCACAGGTGCAGGACGTGAACGATGTGCGCCGCGCTGTGGGCGAGGCCTGCCGGTACTACACCGAACTGACGCGCGAGGGCGTACCGCTGACCCATCTGGACCTCGGCGGCGGCATGGGTGTGGATTATACGGGCGAGAAGAAGGCTGCCGAGAACTCGATCAACTACACGGTCGAGGAATACTGCGCCAATGTCGTGGAGACTGTAGCCTATGCAATGGATGAAGCTGAGGTGAACCACCCCACACTGGTCACCGAAAGCGGGCGTGCGGTGGTGGCGACATCCTCGATGCTGGTGTTCAACGTGCTGGAGAGCACGCTCTACGATGCGCCCAACGGCCCCGAAGTCGATGCTGACGATCACCACCTCGTCTCGGACCTTGCCGCCGTTCATAGTTATCTCAGCACAGACCGCCTGCAGGAATGCTGGAACGACGCCACCTTCTATCGCAACGAATTGCGTGCCCTGTTCCGCCGTGGCTATGTCGATCTGCGCCAGATGGCCCGAGCCGAGCGGATTTACCTGTCACTGATGGCCCGCCTCAAGGCGCTGGCGGCCAGTGATGATTTGGACACTGATGTAGACGATCAGCTTGAGAAAGTGGCAGACATCTACCACTGCAACTTCTCGCTTTTCCAATCCCTGCCGGACGTCTGGGCCATCGACCAGCTGCACCCGATCGTGCCGTTGCAGGGCCTGAACCAGACACCGGACCGCCGTGCGGTCCTGTCCGACATCACGTGCGACAGCGACGGCAAGATAGACCGGTTCATTCTGGCTGACGGTGTTTCACCCAGCCTGCCGGTGCATTCCCTGCCCGAAGATCACGAATACCTTATGGGCGTCTTCTTTGTCGGTGCCTATCAGGAAACGCTGGGTGATCTGCACAACCTGTTCGGCGACACTAACGTCGTCACCATCGACCTGCGTCCTGATGGCGGCTTTGACCTGCTGCACGAACAAGAGGGCGACACGATCAGCCAGGTCTTGTCCTATGTCGAATTCGACCCCAACGATTGCGTCGCCGCCTTCCGCAAAATGGTGGACGAGGCGATCTCGACCGGTACTCTGATGGCAAAAGACCGCAAGACCCTGATGAGCGCCTACCGCGACTCGATCAACGGCTACACCTATTACGAATAACCCCCTGTGAGAGGAGATCACCCCCATGGGTTCATTTACTGGCAAAACACTGGTTGTCGGCGCGGGCGGCGTATCGCACGCGGCCGTACACAAAATGGCGATGAATTCGGACATCTTCACCGAAATCACTCTGGCCAGCCGCACCAAATCAAAATGCGACGCCATCGCCAAAGCAGTGAAAGAGCGCGTGGGCGTAGACATCGCGACCGCTGAACTGGACGCCTACAAGGTCGAAGACACGGTCAAGCTGATCAAAGAAACGGGTGCGGAGATCCTCGTAAACCTCGCCCTGCCCTATCAGGATCTGGTTCTGATGGATGCGTGTCTTGAGGCGGGCATCCACTACCTCGACACCGCGAACTATGAACCCGAGGATGAGGCGAAGTTCGAATACCACTGGCAATGGGCCTATCAGGAACGTTTCAAAGAGGCTGGCCTGACCGCTATCCTCGGCTCAGGCTTCGATCCAGGCGTGACCAGTGTCTTCGCAACCTGGCTCCGGAAACACAAGCTGGACACGATCCGCCAGATCGACGTGCTGGACGCAAATGGCGGCTCGAATGATCAGGAATTCGCCACCAACTTCAACCCCGAGATAAACCTGCGCGAAGTGCTGGCCGAAGTACGCCACTGGGAAGGTGGCGAATGGCGACACTCCCCCGCCATGACCCATAAGGTCGAGTTCGACTTCCCCGCCATCGGCCCCAAGAACATGTACCTGATGTATCACGAGGAACTGGAGTCGCTCTCGACCCACTTCCCCGAGATCGAGCGCGCCCGCTTCTGGATGACCTTCGGCGACGCTTACATCACCCACGCCAAGGTGCTGGAAAATGTCGGAATGACCCGCATCGATCCTGTGATGCATGGTGGCAAGGAAATCATCCCGATCCAGTTCCTGAAAACCCTGCTGCCCGATCCCGGCGATCTGGGTGCGGAAACCAAGGGCAAGGCCTGCATCGGCGACATCGCCACGGGTCAGGCCAAGGACGGCTCGGGCGAGAAGACCTATTACATCTACAACATCTGCGATCACGAAGAATGCTATGCCGAGGTCGGCAGCCAGGCTGTCAGCTATACCACCGGCGTCCCCGCCATGATCGGCGCCGCGCAGGTGCTGAAAGGCAACTGGTCCGAGCCGGGCGTCTGGAATATGGAGCAGCTCGACCCCGACAACTTCATGGACATGCTGAACGAACACGGCCTCCCGTGGCAGGTTCATGAACTGGACGGGCCGGTCGACTTCTGATCCCCAGAACTTCTTCTTGTTCACCAATACGGCGGGGGTCCGGGGGCAGCGCCCCCGGCCTCTCCACATTCAGGAGACGCCGGACATGACCGACATGATGACCACGCAGGCCGGAGACGCCGGAGCCTTCCGCAAATTCGACCTTAACCGCGTCCCAACACCTTGTTTCGTGGTGGACGAAAAGGCCGTCAAACAGAACCTGGGCATCCTCGCCGATATCGGTACACGCTCGGGCGCGCATGTCCTGAGTGCGCTCAAAGCGTTCTCGATGTTCTCACTCGCCCCGCTGGTGCGCCAGTATCTCGGCGGCACCTGCGCCAGCGGTATCTACGAGGCACGGCTCGGCCGCGAAGAATATGGCGGTGAGGTCGCAACCTTCTGCGCCGGATACAAGGACGCCGATATCGACGAAATTCTGTCTCTGTCCGACCACATCATCTTCAACTCTCCGGCACAAAAGGACCGGTTCCTTGCCAAAGCACTAGCCGCAGGCGTTCAGGTCGGCCTGCGCATCAATCCCGAACACTCCGAGGGCGAGGTTCCCAAATACGATCCCTGCGCGCCTTGCTCACGTTTGGGTACCCCGGTCAGCCAACTGTCCCAAGAAGCGTTGGCCGGAGTCGATGGCCTGCATATGCACACGCTGTGCGAGCAAGGCTTCGAACCGTTGCGACGTACCTGGGCGGCTGTCGCGCCGAAAATTGCGCCACACATCGATCAGCTCAAATGGCTGAACTTCGGTGGTGGCCATCACATCACCCGCGAGGACTATGATCGTGAAGGGCTGGTGGCCTTCCTCCAGGACATTCGCGAGACATACGGCATCGACGTCTATCTCGAACCCGGGGAAGCCATTGCACTAGACGCGGGCATTCTGGTTGGTGAAATCCTCGACCTGCCGACCAATGGCATGGAACTTGCTATCACTGATATCTCGGCCACTTGCCACATGCCCGACGTCATCGAAGCGCCTTATCGCCCTGCCATGATGGATGAGGCGGAAGCGGGCCATACCTATCGCCTTGGGGGCCCGTCCTGTCTGGCCGGCGATATCATCGGCGACTACACATGGGGTCGGCCGCTCGAGATCGGTCAGCGCTTTGCCTTCCTCGATCAGGCGCATTATTCGATGGTCAAGACCAACACCTTCAACGGCGTCCCCCTGCCCACTATCGCGCTGTGGAATAGCGAAACGGACGAACTGAAAATCATCAAGCAGTTCGGGTATGACGACTTCAAAGAGAGACTCTCATGAGCATTTTCCTCGACAGCGAACTGACCGCATCCGAGCGTACCGAAGATGCCCGGTTCCGCGTGATCCCAGTCCCGCTGGAGCGGACCGTATCCTATGGTTCGGGCACTGCAAAGGGTCCTGAAGCTATCATTGAGGCCAGCAATGAACTGGAACGTATCACCGGCCACGCGGAACCTTGCGTCGAGGGTATCTTTACCGAGGCCGAGCTGGATTGTGATGCTGCCCTACCCGAGATTATGGAGCGTCTGGCCCAGCGAACCGAGGCGGCGGTACGCGCGGGCAAGGTACCCGTCGTTTTAGGGGGCGAACACTCGCTCAGCTACGGCGCAGTGATGGGCGTCGCACGCGCGCTGGGGCAACCGATCGGAATCGTCCAGGTTGATGCGCATGCCGACCTGCGTCATGCCTACCAAGGCGAAAAACACTCCCACGCATCGGTCATGCACTTGCTGGCCGAGGAAGGCATCCGGCTGGCCCAGTTCGGCGTGCGCGCCTTTTCAACCGAAGAAGCTAAGAGCCGTCTGAAAAACCATGTCTTTCACATGGACGCCGAGGAATTAGTCACCGGAAACATCCACGCAGTCGATTTGCCCAAGGATTTTCCCGAGTTGGTCTATGTCAGCTTTGATGTTGATGGTCTGGACCCGTCATTGATGCCCGCCACTGGCACGCCGGTACCCGGTGGCCTTGGCTACTACCAAGCCCTGCGGCTGGTCGAACACGCGCTCAGGGGTCGTAAATGTGTCGGATTCGACGTTGTTGAACTGGCACCGGACGGCAATGCCGCCTGGGATTTTACCGCGGCGCAGATCGTCTATCGCCTGATGGCAAGTTGCTGAAAAGGCATCTGGGTAAGGCGGGCCAATCCGGCCCGCCCTAAACCTCCATTAGTCTGTTTTACCATCATCTGCAGTTTCGTTCAGTTCCATGTGGCCTTCGCTCTTGTCTAGAATTCGGCGCAACATGGGTTCGAAGAATTCAAGCGGCTTGGTCGGGTATTCCGGATCAAATGCGCATTGATCATACTCGTGGCAAAAATACCGGCAATCTTCCCAATAGGGACTGTCGCGATACTTGTCGCGCGCATTCCTATCACCTCCCAGGAAGTGATTGTAATAGTAGCCTTGGAACACACAGTGGTGTTTGAGAATCCAATACGTGCGCTCGCTGACATAGGGTTTCATCATGGCTGCCGACAACTCACCGTGGTTGTACGGAGACAGGATATCGCCCACGTCGTGCACGAGGGCCGCGATCACAATCTCCTCATCTGCACCGTCCTCATACGCGCGTGTCGCGGCCTGCAGACAGTGCTGATATCGGTTGATCGGATATGGCGTCCATTCTTCATCCAGCGAACGGATAGCGTCCAGAATACGATCCGGTAGAGCCGCGTTATAAGCGTCCTCGTAGTCCATCACCGCCAGAAAATCTTCTTTGGTGGCGTTTTCGAAACTGGTCCAGGTGGGTTTGTGGCTCTTGTCCAGCATGGCGCGTCCTTTGGCTAATGACCTGCACACAGCCTACCAAATCCACAGCGAGTAAAAAAATAAATTGATTTTATCACTCTGATCAAAAAATACTTTCATCATGCAGATCAAAGCACTCGAAACATTTCTCAGCGTCGCCGAGTTGGGCGGGTTCCACGCCGCGGCCCGAAAACTGAATGTGACCCAAACTGCCGTCAGCGCCCGCATACGTCTGATTGAAGAAGAAACTGGCAAACCCTTGTTTACCCGCGGCGCAGGGGGCACGAGATTGACGGATTTTGGGCGACAGTTCCGACCATATGCTGAAGAGATGCTGTCGCTCTGGTCCTTTGCGTCCCGCGATTTACCGGCGCAATCGCAGAACCGGGTCGCGTTGCGCCTTGGGGCGCAACTGAGTGTCTGGGACCCGCTTTTGGTTGATTTGGCAGTCTTGTACGAGCAGCGCCTTGGCCAGCTATTGCTAACGCTCAATTACGACCATGACCTGAATATGGTCGAGGCCGTCGCAACCCATGTTCTGGATGCGGCACTGACCCACGAAAAGCCATCGGACCCGCGTGTATCGCTTCACGAACTGACTCCAGAACGCCTTTTGCTGGTTGAAACCCCAGACACAGGGGAAGACCCGGTCTTCGTGAACCTCGAATTGGGAGAGGTTTATCAGGACCACGTGCGCTCGACCGCGCGACAGGCTTCGGGGCAAACGATTTTTCTGGGAAATTGCATGATGGCCCTGCGTTATGTCTTGCAGCGAGGAGGATCCGGGTACTTCCCGCAATATGTTATTCAGGATCAGCTGTCCGCAGGTGAACTGTCGCTTGTTGCCGGGGCCGTAGATTTGATGTTGCCGCTGTATCTGGTCGCCCGCAGGGACAGCACAGCCTTTGACGATGTGCTTGGTTGCCTGATTGACCTACGAGGATCAGGTTAAGTTGCAGAAACCGTGCCGTTTACACCTTTGGGCCGGGCGCGCAGCAGTGGACGTCCTGCCAACAACAGGAACAGGCACGAGACCAGGATGCCCATGATCGCCGGCAAATACAGCAGTATCCACGTATCCGGATCTTCGATCACAACCGGCGAGATCAAGCCCCGCACACCTTCCAGCAGAACCAGGATCATGAAGGCGCCCAGTATCTGCGGCCAAAGCCCAAAACGGGAGAAACTGCCTAATGTCAAAGTGGCATACCCGACCAACGCCACAGCGATACAAATGGCAACCCAGGAAAAACGTTGATGCAGCTCTTCGATCAAACGTCCCTGACTGTGCCCATCGGTTACAGAGACAGCTTCGCGGTTCTTGATCAGATCAACTGTTGAAATTGCCCCAATACTGCGCTGACCCATTTCGGATTTTCTGGTCAATTCCGTGATGTTGTAGGAAGCATCGTCAAATAAGGTTGAGGACAACGTTTTGCCCTCGGCATTCAGCCTGAGCGCAATGCCGTCCACCATCACGAGGTGAATTCCCGTGTCGTCGTTGACGAGGTAAGCCGTTGTACTGGAATAACTGACTGGGTTCTTGGCGTCCCGGCTGTCGGAAACGAACACTTCATGCAATGTGCCGTCCAAATCAACCCGACCGATGTAAACTGTCACGCCTTCTGCGGGGTGCATGAATTCACCTTCGTTGAGAAGTTGCGCGGTCACATCACCGGCGACCTCGGCCTGCCGCTGTTCCAATTGCTCGATTGACGCGGGACGTAGAAAAACGCTGATAACCGCCATCATGAGACCCGCTATCACGCCAAACAGCACGACTGCGCGAGAAAGCCGCCAAGGGCTGGAGCCGGTGGCCAGCATCACAGTCATCTCGCTTTCACGACTCAAGCGGTTGGTGGCGTAAACCGCGGCGGCAAAAATCGCCATGGGCATCACCGTTCGGATCAATGTAGGAAGGGTCAGGGCAGTGAACTCCAAGAACACCATCGCGGACTGCCCGCCACTGATCACACTGTCAAACAAGCTGACCGAGCGGGTGATCCAGAAAACCCCGACGAGAACAAGGGTAAAGAAGCCGAACAGAACCAGCAATTGCCGCAGGAAATACCCATCGAAACGCGACATGTGACCTCTTTTGGCTGTTGGCGACGTGCGGGGACATTAGGGCATACGCACGGCAGAGGAAACCGGGATTAACCGATCAGAATCCGGTTTTGCCAGAGCCACTGCAGAATTCGCCTTGCGTGGTCCGCGCCCAGGCTATTTGACCACAGTTCAAGAATACCAGCCGCGGTTAGCGGGCAAACAAGTTGCCGTATCAATGGAACCAGCGGAGTACCTTCAAGATTAGCCACCGGGCGCTGCAAGGTTGGGTGCCGGAGAACGGCTGAAGGTTCTATATGGGTAGCGGTCTGAAGTCCTGACACGGAAACTCTGGCCTCTGGCGACATCTGCAGGGGTATCCCCTCTGGTATGTCCGCCATCTCCGGTTCGTCCAGTACACGCGACATCCATGCCATCGGGTCGGCGCGCATTGACCAAAAATTGGCGGGGGAAACAAGGTTTTGGCGGGCGTAGTATTCGGCTGCCAGCGTGGCGTGGGCCTGAACCCTTTCGGTCTGTCGGTCACGATAAAACGACAGCGCCAGTTCGGTGTGTTCAGGGCGTGTCAGAACAGTGTTCACAACCGCAGCGGCTTGGACCGCCTGCCCCATGGCCATTTGCACACCTTGTGACGACAACGGGTCGACCGAGAAACTTGCTTCTCCTACCCGGATCAAGTCAGGTGCAGGAGGTGTAATTTCGACCTGACTGGTGGCATCGCTGCGTCGGACGGGTCCGATACGTCGCTGTTCCAGACAGGGCGACAGCAATGTCGATTGCGCCAAAAGGTTCAGGTAAAGATCGCGGCGATCTGCCGGAGACAGGCCCTTGCAATCGGCAGGATCAACAAAGACCATCGCATTCACAGATCCGCCGGGCAGCATTGCCCCCCAATACCAGTGTCTGGCACCAGCCTCGACCCGTGCCTGCGCACCAAATCCCCGGGGCGCTTGCCAATAAGCAAAAAGCGCCAGCAGTGGCTGCGACGCTGGCCGAAACTTGCGCCCCAAACCCGCATGCCGACCGGCCGCATCCACCAAGACCCGAGCGAGGACGCGCAGCACGCTTTCCGATAAGTGCACCGGAATTTCCCATCCAGTCTCTAGACGCCGAGGCCGATACCCTCGGGCGGCGTTCAGCACACTCACCCCAGCGGCGCGCGCGGCATCAAGAACCAGTGCATCGAATTGACCACGGTCGACTAACAACCCGGCCCGATCAGCGGCCGGTCCACGACGATCAAATTCGCCGCCCCAATGAAGAATTGACCCGGTTGATCTCAGAAACCCTGCCTGTTCAACTTTGTCTGACAAACCCAAAAGATGCAGAACCGGCCAGATCGAGGAGGGCAGGGACTCTCCCACATGGGCGCGTGGAAAGGTTGCTCGTTCCAATAGACAAACCTGCCGACCAAGCTGAGCCAACCGAAGGGCAAGCGCCGACCCGGCCGGGCCACCGCCAATTACGCAGATTTCAGTTTCGATATCTTTAGGCATCGATCAGGCAGTTGCGGCCATTGCCGCTTCACCAAAGTAATCCGGCCGCGCTTCGGACAGACGGACATAAGCTTGCAGGCAGTAATGCAGCCAGCCGCGAATGTAATCACAGGCCGGACGGCCACGGTGAATGACTTCGTGATGGCATCCGCCGCCGCACAGGTAGCGCGCCCAACACGTGTTGCAGGGGGATTGACCATGCACGTGCCGATCTTTCAACCAATGATCCCGACGCAGATCCGGGCCACTGAAAACATCCCCCATGGCGCCGGCCTCATCCTCGACAAAGCGGTGGCAGGCGAATAGTCCGCCTTCGGCGGAGACGCCGAAATACCCGGCTCCCGCGCCACAGGCATACGGGCGGTGCGTGCCCCGGTGAATTTCTTGCATCGCGGCGGACATGTTCGAGAATGGGTAGCGTCGGCCTTGGATCACTGCGGCCTCAAACGCTTGTCCGCAAAGGATCATCTGCGCCAGCATGTCGTCCAGATCGGCTCGGTTTAGCTCATGACGGCCATTCGGCGAAGCAAGCATCGGAGAGAACCCCACGGAATGAAACCCCATGTCCACAAACTGTTCCAGCGTTTCCGGTAGGTTCATGTTCTGTGGGGTTACGGTCACACGAGCCCCAACTTGCATTTTACGCTGCCGCGCCAACAGCGGCTCTAATCTTTTCAGGATCGCTTCATAGCTACCGCGCCCTCCACGATTGGGGCGCAGCTTGTCATGCGTTGCCCCTACCCCGTCCAGGCTGATCGTGACTGCAAACCCATACGTTTCAAAGAATTCGGCATCCTCGGGCTGCAGCAAAGTACCGTTGGTGGTGACCGAAAACCCAACCTGCAGCCCGTGCGCCTGAGCGCGGTTCGCCGCATATTCAGTTGCCTGGCGGATCAGGTCGCGATTGATCAGCGGTTCTCCACCGAGATAGGCCAGATTGATGCGCACACCCGGTTCGGCCTCCGATATCAAACGATCAACGGACGCTTTGGCGACTGCCCATTCCATGTTCCGCGCAGGGCCTCCGAACTCTCCGCCCGAGGCATAGCAATAGGTGCAGGCCAGATTGCATTTCTGCGCCACGGCCAAAGACAGAGATCGCACAGGCATGTCTTCGGGTGGTTTGTCGTCGATAAAGGGAACATTGTCTAAACCCAACGACGCGAGGTAGTCGCGCTGAGCGGCGGCATCGGACGCCGCAAACCGCTCTGCAGTACCAGGTGGCACGTCAAAAACCCGCGACCCATCCACGGCCAGCACGTGGTGGCCGTGGTCGGATTCAAAGAAATGCACTTGCGCCTTGGGCGGGATCAAACTCAATCCTCCGGCCAGAACGGGATACCGATCTCTTCGGCGGCCAGCTTTTCGCCTTCGACACGGAGCAATTTCATGATGTCGCGCACTTGTTGGATGTAGTCCTGTGCTTGTTCGTATTGTTCCCGGGCCTCCAGAGTATAGGCATCGCGCAGGCCATCTTTGACCTGTTCAAACTGCGCAAGCGCGTCCTTGGCCTGCGTCTCTGTGCCCACCTGAATCGGACGCAGATAAGCAGGCGTACCCTGCCCGATATCGTATTTGGCAAGAACCTCTTTCATTTGGCGGAAACGCAGAAAATGCTCGTCGCCATCACTGTCGATCCGCACGGCCAGAGCATAGAGACGACGGTCGGTGAAAGTTTTCTGTTCCAACGTTTTCACACATTGCGCATAAGCGCGGTCGATATATCCGCCGGGGCGTTCGATTTCGATGAAATCGTCGATTGCCTCCTGTGTCAGAGGTCGCAACGAACGGGGGTAAACCTTTCCGTAACCCGGCCCAAACCGCAGCGTTTTGGCAGGGGTCAAGACAGGTTTGTACGCGTCGCCTTGCAACTCCCATAGCAACTGGTTGGCCAAGCGCATATGGGTCATCTCTCCTATCGCAACTTCCACTAACGCGCGGCGTGCAAAGATCAAGTCGTCCTTCAGTGTCGGCCAACGTCTGGTATCCACCATCTCGGGATCGGTCAGCGAAAAATAGGCATAAAGATATTGCAAGCTCAGCGTCATCTCCATCGGCGCCAGCCGCTCTTGCAGATCCTTAATCATGTCGTCGGTCGAACCATAGGGGTCAACATCGGGCAATTCCGGATCAACTTCGTAGACCTCACCGGTTTCACGGCCTTCCACGACGATGGGAAGTTCGCTCCACATCTGGTTCACCTGATAGTGGTCGATCTGATAGGGGCGGTTCTGTTCCACAGTATTCATCGCGGCCACATTTCCGGATGGCGATTTGTCTGAACGCAGCCAGTCCAAGTATGTCTCAGCAGCAATTGGATTGTCGGATTGCCCGGTGGGCAGCGCGGCATCGTGCGGTACTTCGGCCATGACCACATCGGGGTGGTTCGAGGGCCAGTAGTGGCAACCACAGTCGCGAAAATCATGGGACCACGGGTTGCACAGGCTTTGCGTCAATTCACCGGGATCGTAAGCATTGCTGAATACGCCCGCATCGGTTCGGTACTGACGGCGAAAGCCGTGCAAGATCACCTGTTTCGCATCGACGATGCCTTCGTGATTACGACGCTCCAACGCAATAGTCACCGGGTTATCGTCGCCACATTCCAGACTGCGGATGAAACGCCACACCATCAGCCCATCATAGGGCGCACCCGCGTCGTCAGTGAAACTGATCCGTTTGCCACCCTGCTCCACCCAGGCCAGAAACCATCGGCCCTGGCTGAGCCTTTCACCAACAGCGCCGCTGTAGTCAGCCAACAGGGTTTGCACCCAATCTTCAGGGCTATCGTCAGGCAACATCGGATCATAGAAATAATCGACAAAAACCAGATGGAAGCCTTGGGTGTTCTTCGGCGCCTCGGGCACCGGGCTCAGAGGCACTCTGACCGCATTGAATACAAGACCGGGAAAAAACCGCCGGTCGAGGTTTCGGACGTCCATCTCCAGACCGGGGAAACAGTTGCCTACTGATCCGTCCATGCGCGTGTTGTCAGGGTTACCAGGCACTTTGTATGCCGCTCGTGCGGTCAGGTTGCGCGGTTTAATGCGGATTTGATCAGGGCGATCAGACATCAGTGACCTCCGTTTTCTGAGAAGGCGACTGAGACGCGAGATAGTCGATGAACGAGATCACCAGATGATACTGCCGTCGCGATAGAGAGAGCGGGTAATAGTTGGAATCGCGCATATAGGGCGGCATCCGGGCGTCATGCATCATGTCACGCACGATCCGCGGATCACGGAAATCCGGGTTCGGTGTCTGATCCGGGTTCGGATCGGTTTCAAGCTGTGTCAGAATGCCATAAGGCGGACGTAGCAGAGTTTTCACGAAATCCGGGCGGCGGCGCAGGAAATCCAGCAGGTTTTCCTCGTCAATCAGCTGTTCATGGACGAATTTGGTCGCCACCGTATAAGGCAGCCGCTCATTCGGAACGGAAACTGAAAACGCGGAAACAGGCTGCGGTCGGATCAGGTCGGGAATCTTGTCCGGCGGGCGGGCGTCTTCTTCTGTCATCGAAGCTGCATCCGTCGAAGGTAGGCCCTCTGTCGGCTGTATCTTCGTCTTCGCCTGAAGCTTGGCATTGTCTTTCAGACCCTGTGCACGGATATCGTCGAGATTGATCAGGCTGTTGGTCTCGAATGCGCGGCGGAAAATGTCGACGACTTCAGCCTTGGCCTCCAGGTAATTGCCATTGGTTACTGACATCAAGGAAAGATCGCGATCGGCCAGATCGTCTTCGAGGCTGTAGAAAGGCCGGCAATCAGGCGCAAAATCAGGTGGCCCGGTCATTATGTTTGCCCGCGCCGTCAGACGCTCACCGCGAACAGACAGTGTGGCCTCGATGATACCGTCGCTGGTATCATCAGCAACGCCCCAAGACTGATCATTACCGACGCGTGCACCGTCATAGCTGTCATGCGGTTCGGGGTCATCCGATGTCCCGCTCATCATGATCCATTTCGACCATGGGGTATCCGGATTTAGAATCCGGTTCTGTTCGGGAACAATTTCATGGATACGCCCGTATTCGGATTTCGGAGGGTCGTTCTCGTACCCTGGCACCGCCAGCGTTGCCGGGCCATAAGCAGCGTTCGGTGGTCCATAGACTTCCCCCTTTGGCGGGGTAAAGCGCAGACGCAGGATACTTCGGTCCACGGGCTGATCTTGGACCGGCTTGTCATAACCGCGTACCGGGTGGATCACACGCACAGATCCCAACGGGATCGGGTTGTGTTCATACACCATCGGTTGCTGTTCCGATGTATGAGGGCTGAAAGCCAGCAGGGGTTTGGCCGTGAAATCCTTACCGGCAATCTCGACCCGCGCGCGGAATCCGCAGGCGGCGTCTCCGGTCCGGCGTTCAGCCTTCTGGTTGCCGACCGCGACGGTATACCGGACATGCTGCAGAGACAGACCCTGTCCATCCAAAAAGTCCAGAGTGACAGGGGTTTCGTATTCTTCGCCGGTTTCCGCGTCATGCATTCGGGCCCATAACTCAAAGAATGGCGCGACAGGGCGCAGGGCGCCACCTTCGTCGCGAAACCGGATAGAATTCGGATCGGGCAGATAGGCAGAGACGCTGCCATCCTCATTCTCACGCAATGTCACGTTCGACCGGATGACGGTCTTGTTATTGCCATGCGCGTCCATGTCCTGCTGCCACTCATAGCTTTCCAGCGGCGTTTCTCCAGGCCCCAACCGGGCGACCGCCATGGGTGGCAGAAAAAAGATCTCCTGAATCGTGTCCATGCTGGGCCCTCCCCAATTCGACGTTGGCTGTCCCTTTGCTCAGGGCTTGGAAAAAAATTCGTAAGTGATTTTCTTGTCCTTGAAGAACGACCTGGATTTGTCCCGGATAATGTCCCGCGGCGCGTCCTTGGGGACCGGAGAAATGCTCTGTTGATAGTGGAAGAAGTTGTGTGGATCGAATTTTTTCTTCACGAAAAGCAGTGAGTTGAAGTTATCGCCCCAATACAGCCAGCGATAGTTCAGCTGCGTCCGGCGCGGATAGTTTTGATAAGAATGAGCGTTAAAGAACCCTTCGTCGGTCATCAATTTCATAAACCCGTCAAGCCACGGTACAACGACTTCTTTTTCCTCTTCGGACAACCAGAACACATCCACGTAGAAATTCATCGAAGCATTGCGGTGAATGAAGGCATTCCCGTCCTTGCCAACCGGCACTTGGTTGATCGCACCGCCATAAGGCTCGATGGCTACCGCACCATAAGCGTTGGGCGTACTGTCGAGGTAATCCACGACCAATTGCCATTCTGCTTGGTTCAGCTGACGATCAATGTAGCCCGCCTGCTTGTCCTCGCGGGCCTGATCGGGGACCACGGGGATGTCGTATTTTTCGTCATATAGCCACGAATTGATTTCCTGATAGGTTCCGGTCTTCTGGTTCTCCAGCAGACCGCCGATGGGTTTGTCCAGCAACGGCTGGATCACTTCCATCCCGTCTTTTTTCTTGCCGTGATACAGCCCAGAGACCAGCAGGACCTTTTCATCCCCCTGATATGCGAGAAAAATATAGGCGCCGAACTTATCGGAGATACCGTCTCTCATATAGTTGGCCTGCAGGAACTCTAACGCCTTTGCTGCCTTTTTCAGCGGCCATTTGATGTGGAATCCCCAGACCTTGTATAGCTTCTGAAGCTTGTAGCGCACTTCGAGCAGGACGCCGAAATTATTGCCGGTCCCGCCGCGGATCGCCCAAAACAGATCCGAGTTCGTCTCTCCATCTGCAATGACAATGCTGCCGTCCCACAGCATCACGGTTACACCCAAGACGTTGTCACACGCCATTCCGAACAGGCGCGAGGTGAAACCGTACCCACCGCCCATCATGAAACCGGCTACACAAACGTCCTGACAGGCCCCACCCGGCACGTGAAGGTGATAGGAGTTGAGGATCGAGTTCAGCATCTTGAACGGTGTGCCCGGCCCTACATAGGCCATCGGCACATCCGGGTCGACGGTCACATAGCGCATCCTGCTGGTGTCGAGAACCATTGCGTTGTTGACGGAAAACCCTGCCGTACTGTGTCGGCCGGACCGCGCAACCACCCACAGATCATGCTGACGCGCAAAGGCCAGGCTGGCGCGTACATCTTCGATGGTTTCGGCGTAGACGATGATTTCGGGATAGTCCTGAAAAGCCGGGTTCCAAACCTGCCGATCGTTGTTGTAATCAGGATCTGTCGGCAAAACGACCGAACCTATCAGTCCTTTTTCAAAGTTGCGAATCTGTTTCGGTTTGATCGGGTGATAGCGTTGAAGCGCTAGATCCGAGCGGCTGTGGGCGATGCGGTCTTTGGATAAAAGGGTCTTGCTGATCTTGCGCATGGGCGCTCCTCAAATGCGGATACGGCATATGCGCGGAAAGGTCTGAAACTGCGCTTTGAAGGCAACTTCCAGTTGTCAGCCCATATCCGCCCGCAGCCAAGCTGGCAGTAATCGGCTCATGCGGTCAAGTCATTGTTTCCAGAAACAAACGCGCTTCCTTCAGATCGGGTATCTCGTCATCCTGCCCGAACTGCGTCAGAACCGAACTCAGGGCATCCCCGACAGGTACATCGTTGTCTCGGCGCCATTGCGCCAGCGCGATGACGGAACGCAACTCGTACAAATGCGCGCCCTGCTTTCGGGCTGTTTCGATCGCACACAGCAATAATGGTTCCGGGTCATCGCCTGTATTAGCGGCTAACTTGGCCTGTATGCGTAAATATTCTGCCTCAGCCCATTTCTCTTCGGTCTCAACCAGAAAACGCCCCGCCTGATGCAGGGATTGCCGCGCAGCGTCGTAGTCTCCGACCTGTACCTGTAATTCAGCAATGAGGGACAGAAAGAAATTTTTGTAATTCCCGGCCCCAACAGACCACCAGTCGTTGGCCGCCTTGCGCAGCTTTTCAATGCTCTCGGTGTTGGGTTCAGTCGCTGCATCAGCCCAGCTGGCCCAAAAACGCGCAATTGTCGCCATCAAGGGCAACGAATGTTGTTGCACAATTTCGACCAAGGCTTCGATATCCCTTCGTAATGCCGGAATATCGCGGGACAGCATATGGACTTTGCACATATAGACCAGAGTCTGCGCAATACTGTGGGCGTGATTGAGCTCTTTCGCCGAACCCAGTGCCGTGCGCTGGATACTCAGGGCTTCTTCCTGCCGCCCCATCAGGCAGTAACATGTCCCCAAAAACGCCGATGTGATAGCCGAGTGGTCCGTGCCATAGACATAGGCGAGTTGGCCGTGCTGATCAAAATCGTACATCGCCCAAGCTTGTTCCAAATGCCCCTGTGCTTCGGGCAGGTTGCCCAGGTGCAATTGAACAGCCCCCATAGCGCGGTGCCCAACCATTTGATGTTCGGTCCTGCCGCTATCCGCCGCGAGGTCGAGGATTTGAGTGGCCACGTCCTGTGCCAAACGGTATTCGGCCCGAACCAGATGGAAGGCGTAAAGCCCGTTCAGAACCGGAAATAGCCTCTCGGTTTCGTTGGCGCGATAACACAACTCTCGCAGGCGGCTATAGGCTTCGCCGGTGGCGTCGCCTGGGATCCCACTTGTGGATCGCAAAATGCCAGCGCGAAGGATCTGAATGTCGATTTCTCGCAGGTCCCGTTCCTGGCTTTTCGGCAAGTCCGCCACTTGGTCCAGTGCTTTGGACAAATGCGTCAGTGCTTCTTTCAGGGCCGAACGTTCAATCGCACGTCGCCCGGCGCTCTGCCAGTGTTCGACGGCCTCGGCCTTGCGGTTGGCCAAAGTATAATGCTGCGCCAGAACCTCAGGCTGTGTCTGCGCCATTTGCGGCTGGTTTTCCAGCAGCGCACCCGCTGCCCGGTCGTGCATAACCTGACGCTCGGTTCGCAATAGGCTGTCATAGGCCATATCGCGGATCAGCGCATGGCGGAACATAAACTCATCTTCGCCTGCGTTCGGCGCCTCGAGAATAAGTCCCGCTGAAGACAACTGATCCAGCCCTGCCTGCAACACAGCGGGTGAGAGAATCGATACCGACGCTACCAGTGCCAACGAAAACTGACGCCCGAACACGGCCCCGGTCTGCGCCACTTCCTTGGCCATGCCCAACCGGTCCAGACGCTCCATCAGCGAATCCTTGAGTGTGTTAGGCACCGACAACGATGGCAAGGGCCCGGTGAGGGCATAGCCTTTGTCTGTCAGCTGCAACTGTCCCGATTCCAACAGGGCGCGCGTCACCTCTTGCACATAGAGCGGAATACCGTCGGTCTTCGCCGCGATAAGCTCGCAAACTGGTGCTGGAACCGAGTTCCCGCCTGCTACATCAGCGACGATCTCGGCCACATCCCGGTTGGCTAAACGCCTGAGCGGAATATGCAACGTGTTGGGATGATGTCTCCAACCCGGATCAAACCCCGATCTGGCGGTCACGATGATCAGGACCGGCAGGTCCCGGATGTATTCGATCACCCGATTGGTCAGTGACAAGGTCGTCGGGTCGACCCAGTGAATGTCTTCAAATAGCACCAGAACCGGCTTGTTCCGCGCCAAGGCGGCCAGTTGTTCTTTTACCGCCTCGAGAGTCTTCTCAAGTTTGACCTGAGGAGGCAAATCCAATGGCCCCAATGTGCTGTCCGCCTCGACACTCAGCAGATCGGCAATCAGACGCAGATGCTCGGGCGGGTGATCCTGCAGAATATGGGTCAGCTTGGTCAGCTTTTCCTCATCGCTGTCTTCCGGAGCAAATCCAGCTGTACGTTCCAGATGCTGAATAATGGGGAACAATGCACTGTTGGCGTGCAGAGGAGAGCATTGTAAGTTCAGCCTAATAATGCCCTGCCCCCGCAACTTCTGACTGAGCCCTTCAATCAGACGGGACTTGCCGATACCGGCCTCGCCAGAGATCAGGACGGATTGCCCGATACCTTGACTGGCCTCGTTCCATTTGTCGCATAGTTCCTGAAACTCGGAATGGCGGCCCACAAGGCGACCCGCGCCCGCATCGGGCATGATGTCGAAACGCCGTTCAATGCGAGCCTGCCCGGTGACCGTCCACGCCTGGATCTTTTCGGAAAAACCTTTAAGGGCGAAATGTCCCTTGTCTTCCAATTCAAAGGCATTGCCGACCAACCTTCGGGTCGAGGGGCTGATGATCAGGGTATCCGGCTCGGCCAGCGCCTGCAGCCGAGCGGCCAGATTGGGCGTACGTCCCATGACTACGTCATGTTCTTTCAACCCTTCGCCGTGAATGGTCCCTACAACCACAAGCCCCGTTGACACCCCAATCCGAACGCGCAGAGTTTCCTGCCCTTCGATGCGCTTTAGCCCGTCCAAAATCTCCAGACCCGCATTTATGGCGCGCGAGGCCGCGTCTTCCAGTGCATGAGGATACCCGAAATAGATCATTGCCCCATCACCCATGAAACTGGCGACATGACCTCCGTACCGCGCGACAGCGGTGGTACAGGTTTCCTTGAACCGGCGGACCAGCTCTCCCAAGTCCTCGGGATCCAGTCGTTCGGACATGGGGGTAGATCCGACCAGGTCTACGAACATAACCGTCAACTGCCGCCGTTCGGCAACGATCTTGCCTTGCCCGATCACAGGGGCTGCGGTTCCTGCATCGACCAAGGCCGACATCAGTCGTCGCCTTGGTCCCAAAGGCAAACCCATATCGATCAGATCGTGTTCGGACAAAAGTGCAAGATCGGACAGTGTTACTTCATTTGACGAGAAAACGGGCGCGTACTTCGCCAACCCCAGCTTCTCTAAGAATACGCCGATCTCCGTCATTTCCCCCACTGTCCCCATCCGACTCTGGCTTACCGTCCCTGGCCGGAGCAGACCAGTCTCCGGTAAAAGCCGTTTAGCAATAGCCGCTTTGACGAAGCAACTGGTGCATAGGCCGACCGCATGGCAAGCTTTTTCTTTCTTGCTTGGAACGTCAAGTGGTTTGAGTGTTACAGGACGCCTTCAAGAAACGGGAAATTGACCCCAGTTGCAGCACTGAACTGAAAGAGCGGAAGCGCTCGAAACTAAGGCAAATAGGCAAAAACACACCGCGCAAAGATGGGATTCGGCCGTCGGCCGGGGAAACAAGTCAACAATGGAAGGGATTCGTGGGGCGACACGGCGCACTCATAACCCCCTCTAAAAACCAGTTGAAAACTAGTATGTGCTAAAATAAAGGCGTGCCGCCCACCAAGTCAGAGTGACATTGTGGCAAAATTGTGTCCACGATTCATTGGGAAATTCACTGTTTTCGTTTTTGAAACGAACTTCGGCGTCCCAAAAAAAACCTCTGTTAAGGGATTCCCCCAATTTCGCTAGACCGGTGGAAACTCTAAAGTGATTTCAACGGAACGTTATTCTCGAACCGTAGATCCCCGAGAGGGGCTGGTTACAACCCCCTCGGCCAGCCCCTCTAACCTCAGCCCCGAATTTAACTCGACTCACCGATTTTAATTTCGATATCGAAATTCCTGACGAATGATCGAAACGGGCCATGATGTCATGGGCGCTGCGGCTAGGATACCGCTCGACAATCGCCATGGGTTTGCCGCTCCTGACTAAGAGGCCAGTCAGCCACCTGCAGCTGCGCTTCGCCTGCGAGCCTTCACCCACCGATGCAGCGGCTTTTCGTAGATCAGGTAGATCGCTACAGCCACCACCTGACAGATGACGAAGCCGGCTAATAGCATAAGCCAGTTTTCGCGATCAGGGATGCCATCCAATACCTGGGTCGACGACCCGATCACCATCAGATGGCTAAGGTACGATGCGTACGAGGCGTCGCCCAGCAAAGCCAGCCCAGGCAACTTATGGCCCGACAGAACTGGTTCAAGCGACAGCATCCCGACGACGATAAGGCAGGCGGGAATGCCTCACCTCAACACTCGCAACCCGACATCCTGCAATAGCACCAAACCGGGCTTCATTACTGAGCTTTGGAAGTCCTTGGAGCGGACAAAGCGGCCTTATACCGCGCAAGTGCTGCAGTCCGCTTTGCTGATCAGGAGGGCTTGGTCTGTGCGTTCGTTGCTACTCGTACTGTACGATCACGGAAAGAAAATCCTCATCGCTTGTTACAACGGTATGGTGACCTTTGCCGTGCTTGTCTTCCATATGCCAGACGTCGCCCGGTCCAATATCCCTGAATTCTCCGTCGCTGGCGGTCACACGCACTGAGCCAGAAAGACAAATGAGCTTTTGAGCGACGGGCGTGGGATGAATTGGCTCATCCCAGCCCCTCTTGAGCCTCAAGAACATGGTTTGCTTGACGGCTTCTGGCTTTGAAAGCTCGATTGCTTTTGCAGGTGGCGCAAATGTTTGTTCTTCAAGTTCAACTTCGATGTCTTTCCAATGGCTTTCGCCTTGAGCATCCGAATACAGCTTCTTGAACTTCACTTTGGTGCCCCCGCCACATGACCAGCCTACAACCGATACTGGACATTGGGCCGCAATGCAGAAAAACGCAAGTTGGGCTCTTCGTCGTCATTCGCTACATCCAGCGCCAAAGGCCGCTTCATGGGCTTAATCCAAAAATAGGCCGTTCATTCTTGATAAGACTGTGCGCTCAATCAACTGAGATCCTGGTGCTCAAACCTTTCGGATTCTGCACTCGGCTTACATTCTTCAAGCGGCCAATGCAGATTGTGCAGGTCGCCATATCCACGGAGAGCATTCACCAGATCATCCGCAACGGCCTCCTTGTCGGTTCACCGGCTATGCAGTCAGTCATGGTGACAATGAGGTTGTGCATGTCCTGAAGGACAACAACGCTCAGCTCATGGTGGCCGATCAATTCGCCCAGCTTAAAGGCCGAAAATCTGGCCTTACTCATACGATCATCAGCCCCGGCGAAGAACTGACCCGTGACGAGCTGAAACAAACCTTGAAGGCGATCCGCTCAGAATTTGGGTACAACCCCGCCGATCCTGAAACGCTTTCAATGCATGAAAGCAAACGCGGTGATCGCTCGATCCAGAAACACTATCACCTCGTCAGGCCAGCGGCAGATTCAAAGACAGGCGAAAGCTATAAGCTTTTCCAGTCTAAATGCAGGGACGAGGCCGTTTGTCGTTTTCTGGAACTCGAATTCGGCCACAAACTGATTAGCGGAAGACATGACAATTTTGCCCAGAAACGCCTGCGTGAACTCGGCCGCCATGACTACGCCGACCGCGTGGCCGAGATGACGGCTGTGAGCTGGTCATCTTTCAACCAGAATAAGCACCAACAAGCGAAGCGAAACGGCTTCGATCTGCCCAAGCTCAGACATCAGCTCAAAGAGATTGCCAAGCTGGACCGCGAAGGATTGGAGCTGCGAGACGCAATCACGGAAGGCCGAGGCCGCAGCCGCATCAGTCTGGAATTGCCCGGTGATCTAAAGGACCACAATTGCAATCGAACACTAGAAATTTGTGCCGCAGACGTGGCCGCATTCATTGAGGAAACAAGGGAGAATTTGCATGACCTCAGATCCAACACAGAACCATATCTCGCAATCGAGCGAGACCCCGCTTCGGGATCTACTCTTGGCGATCACCGCGGGACAGGAACAGATTCACCAGAGCAACCAAGAAATTATCCATCGCCGAAACGCACTGTTGAAGATGCTGGCGGCCACAGCCAAGAACTAACCAGCGAAGCGGTCGAGCTGGCGTTTACCGCTAAATATCTAAAATCAGAGACCAGACAGTTCGCAGCCAACAGGTGTAGTGATCTGACTGCCGCCGATCTGGATGCACCACCCGATATCAATGACCCCAATTTACTGAAGAAACTGGCGGCAATGCTGAAGCGCCAGGTGGCTAAGGCCTACGCTGTTGTGTCGCTCGCGTTTCGTTATACTGCTGCTGATAGGTAAGGGATCTTGAAAGCAAGCCGAGATACCTGTGCTCACGCACTAGATGATTCTATTTGTGTCAATATTCAACTAGCGCCGGAAGAACAGCGTACCCAAGCTGCAAACCGTTTCATGCGGCTGGACACAATGGAATCAGGTTCTGGATTTTTTTGAATAACGCACAAAAAACCGCACAACAATTATTGCGTTGGCAAGCATATCTGCATCTAAGTGGTTGATTTTAATGGCAGGGGCAGCAGGGTTCGAACCCGCGACCTACGGTTTTGGAGACCGTCGCTCTACCAACTGAGCTATACCCCTATGGTTCGCCATCAGATATGCCAGTGACGCGGCGGACTCAAGGGGCTTTTTCACATTCTCCGACAGTTTGCCGTTTGACAAAAAAGTTGCACCTGACGCGCAGTTCTTTAAGACAAGGCTCGGCCAGCAGAAGGACACCTCCCTTGAGCATCCGCAAGAAAATCGCCGACAGCGAAGCCGTGTTGAACTGGCTCGCCCGGCGCATTGCAAACTATATCCGGCTGGCCCACCGCGGCACACGCTGGCAACGCATCGGCTATGAGGAACTTGATAAGCTGGTAGAACAGGGCGAACCGGTCATCGTTGTTTTATGGCATCAGCGCTTGGCTCAATCGCCCTATTTCTTTCCGTTGGACAAAGGGCGCATCTGCTCGATCACCTCGGCCGCACGTGCGGGCAGCATGGTGGGGCGCGTGCAAAAGCTGTTCGGTATGGATACCATCGCAATGACCAGCCGAAAACGTCATGTTACGCTGTCACGCGAGGTTTTGGGCAAGATGAAACAAGGCATTTCGATCGGTATCGCGGCGGACGGTCCGCGCGGCCCCGAGCGGGTGTCTTCAACCGTTCCTCTGGTCTGGGCGCGCACTTCGGGTAAACGGGTCTTTGGCATCACCTATTCAACCCGGCACGGTCGTGAGGCTGGTACCTGGGACCGCCTGTTGATGCCACGCCCCTGGCGCAACGAAGGCGTGTTCTTGTGCCGTGAATGGACCGAAACCGTCCCGCGAAAAGCAACAGAAGAGCAGATTGAAGCGTTGCGGTTAAACCTTGAGCAACACATGAACGACATCACCGCCGAAGCGGACCGGATGGTGGGTCGAAAGCCTTGGGCACCCGAATCCGAATAGATGCGTTTACCAACTCGAGAGTGGAAAACCACTTACCTCACAAAGCGTGGTTAAAACAAAGCGCGTTATGGTGAGCGCAAGCCGCTAATGACACGGCGCATATAGTCCATGAATTGCGCGCGTTCGGTCTCGCTCAATACATGCAGTGCTTCGGCGTTCACTTTGTGGGCAGAGCTATAGGCGTCATCTCGAAGTGCTGTGGCCTTATCGGTCAACCAGATTAATTGAGCCCTGGCGTCAGAAGGGTTCTTCATTCGCTTGATCAGGCCATCACGTTCCATACGGTTGAGCGTGTTAGCCAATGTCGCTTGTTCGACATCGAGCTTGTTCAGCAAATCCTTCTGCGAAACGCCATCCTTAATCCAAAGCTCCAGCAAGATAGGGAATTGGCCGATAACGATGCCAAGAGGTACGATACGGTGCTGCAGTTCTTTCGCAAACAATCGCGCCATGTGATTGACCAGATAACCGGCCGAGTCGTCTTTTTCGAATTTCATGTCCAAAAATTACACTTGAATAGCAAGCTATGCAATATTACATAGCTTGCTATCTTATTTTATCTGAAAGGACACGTAATGGCTAAGATCGAAGAGCTGGATGCAATCACCACGCTCGCGGACCAGATGCAGACCGAAGAAGGTCCGGTTGTGCTAATCAATCTGTTTACGGTGGAAACGAAAGACGAAAAAGCTCTGCTAAAGGCCTGGGCGCATGATGCAGACTTCATGAAATCCCAGCCGGGATATATCTCGACCCAACTTCATAAGGGCGTCGCAGGAAGTTCGACGTTCGTGAACTATGCGATCTGGCAGGACGTCAAAAGCTTTCGCGACGCCTTTACGCACCCCGAGTTCCAGCGACGGATAACCGATTACCCTGAAAGCGCTGTGGCACGGCCCCATCTTTTTCGAAAGCTTGCCGTCGAAAACCACTGTGTCGCCTAATTCGACACCCGGAGCAGCACCATGTTGAGAACCATCCACCCAATAGCCGGAGTAATTGGATTTTTGACGATCCTCATATTCTGGACTTCCACCCTATACAGCGAGCTGTTTGAGACCCACGCGACTGTCGCCGCCGTCAAATCCATGATCCTTAGCGGACTTCTTATTCTCGTACCGGCGATGGCGATTGTAGGTGCGTCAGGCATGTCATTGGGACGACGGCGAAAGGACGCACAAGCAATTGCCAAAAAGAAGCGGATGCCGATTATTGCCGCGAATGGTCTCCTGATCCTGGTGCCCGCTGCTTTTTATCTTAGCGCAAAAGCAAATGCGGGCTCATTCGATACCAGTTTTTATGTCGTGCAAGTCATCGAGCTGATTGCTGGGGCAACCAACCTACTATTGATGGCGCTAAGCATACGGGACGGGCGAGCGATGAGCGCGCGGCGCAAAAGGACATCCAAATTATAATCGACCAGCGCAGTATCGCTGACAGAAATTCCCAACGTAAAAGGCCGCCCCGGTTTGGGACGGCCTTTATTGATTTCTTCACCGTGTTGGTCTCGGCAGATTTTCCTGTGGAAAATCGCCTGACGCAACCAGGTGCGACAAGCGCGCCTTACTCGATGATTTTCGACACAACGCCGGCGCCGACAGTGCGGCCGCCTTCGCGG
>NZ_JBWVBC010000006.1:0-273587 GCF_057221055.1 Ruegeria sp. HKCCD7181
GAATGGAATCAGCAAGTTACACCTCAATCAAGGAAGAACCTTTCAACAGAATAGGCCGAAAACAGCCATTGGGAAGAAGGGTGCTGGGCTCAGTAGATTTTTTGGGAAAAGAATATGAAAAACTATTTTGAACTATCTGAAAACAGATCCAAATGTTATTCAACGACAAGTGCACTCGGTCGTGAGTAGGGCTACGAGTCTGTATTCAAGGACTGCGCTGGTCGCGAAATAGTGGCGGAGAGACAGGGATTCGAACCCTGGGTGGGCTTGCACCCACAACGGTTTTCGAGACCGCCCCGTTCGACCACTCCGGCACCTCTCCGCGGGGGTCTGTGAGGGGGGGATTTAGTGAGGAACGAGCGGGGGTGCAAGTAGAAAATTCCTCAATTCACCGATACCTTGTTTTTCCATTGCCAGCAGCCGGAAAACGCCTAGGCTTTGAGGTATGACTTATTATCTGCGCCAACTTGTTTCACCGCTTCTGTTGTCAACTCTTGCTATGTGCTTTGCAGCGATGCCGTCGATGGCCGCGAACCGGGACCGGATCGAAGCTTTTTTGACCACCACTGGATTTGACGTGGCGCTTGAAAGCATAGCGCACGCGTCCGCCTCGGCCCCTCAGATGCTGGGCATCGACCCGGATGGTTTCGGGTCGGATTGGGCCCGCCTGACCGAAGAGGTTTTCGATACGAAAGACATGCACGAAACCGCTGTATCGATTCTGGAACAGACTTTGAGCGATGAAGCCCTGAATCACGCGGTCGAGTTTTATGCCTCGGATCTGGGACAACGGCTGGTCGTAGCTGAGAACGCCTCGCACATGAATGAAGATGACGACGCCAAGCAGGCTCAGGGGCAAAAAATTGTCTCAGAACTGATCAAGGATGGTTCGCCACGCGTCGAAAGTCTGAAGCGGATGAACCGTGCTGTCGATTCAAGTGGCACGTCGTTGCGGGCGTTGCAGGAGATTCAGGTGCGCTTTCTGCTGGCAGCCAGCGCTTCGGGCGTCATTGAGTTACAACTGAATGGTGACGAGCTGCGTGAGATGATGCGCGCGAACGAGGGCGAAATGCGCCGATCGCTGCAATTGTCGGCCCTGGCAGGGTCTGCCTACGCTTACCGCGACTTTTCCGACGCTGACGTGGATGCCTATGTCGACGCGCTCGAACAACCGCTTATGCAAGAGGTCTATGAACTGCTGAACGCCATTCAGTACGAAATCATGGCGATGCGCTTCGAGATTCTGGCGTCCCGAATGGCCGAATTGCGGCCCGCGCAGGACATTTAATGCGTCAGTTGATTGCCTCCGCCGCCGCCCTGACGATCTGGGCTTTTCCTGTTGACGCGAATGAACAGGTCGAACGTCTGACCCGTGCCCTGCATATGGGTGACGTCATGGAAATTCTGAGCCAAGAAGGCGTGATGCAAGGGCGTGAGCTGGATCAGGCGTTGCTGAGCGGGCAGGGTGGTACGTTCTTTCTGACCCAAGTCGAGGACCTGTACGATCCCAACTGGATGAAGGGCCAGATCGCTGAAGCATTTGAAACTGGCATGACGGACGCTCAGTTGGAGAGAGCGGCGATTTTCTTCGAAGGCGAACTTGGGCAGACCATAGTCTCGTTGGAGAACTCGGCTCGCCTTGCGTTTGCAGACGAAGCCGTCGAAGAGATCGCGCGTTTGACCTATGACCAAGTGGACCGATCGTCCGAGACCTTTCGATTGGTCGAGGAGTACATTCAGGTCAATGACCTGATCGAACAAAATGTGCAGAACTCTCTCAGCTCGGATTTCAACTTCTTCAAAGGGATTGCAGAAGGGCGCGGAGATCCGACTGATGACGGAGCCCTGCTGGCAGAGTTGTTGGCGCAGCAAGATGCCACCCATGCGGAAACCGAAAAATGGGTATTCTCATTCCTGCTGCTTGCCTATCAGCCGCTGGATCATGCGCAGATGCGCGAGAATATCGCTTTTTCCCGAACCGAAGCCGGAAAAGCGTTGAACATGGCCATTTTCGAAGGGTTCGACGCAATGTTTGACACCATTTCATATCGGCTGGGAAAAACAGTGGCACGGGCGCTGAATACGTCTGACCTTTGAACCGGGTTTTTGGTTGACTTTCATGAGCAAACTCAGGATAAGCGCGCATCCCGGCCGGAATCTCCGCGCCGGGTATCGTTATTATTTGACCTGAGGGGTTCGCTCCAAGGTCGTCACACAGCCCGAAAAGGGCGCGCTGTTCGAGGTGGCTGCGGCCAAAACGCCCGAAAGGGGACCACAGAACGCGGGTATGAAAAGGAAAGACGCATGTTTGCGGTCCTCAAGACTGGCGGCAAGCAGTACAAGGTTCAAGCGGGTGATATCCTCCGTGTTGAAAAGCTGGCTGCCGACGCAGGTGAAAAAGTTCAATTCAACGACGTACTGATGCTGGGCGGTGACGCACCAGTTGTCGGCGCGCCGTTTGTCGATGGTGCAGCCGTTCAGGCCGACGTGATCGAACAGATCAAAGGTGACAAGGTCATCAAGTTCGTCAAGCGCCGTCGTAAGCACAGCTCGAAGCGTACCGTTGGCCACCGTCAGAAACTGACTCTGGTCAAGATCACCGACATCCTGTCGTCGGGCGCTGACAAGTCGGGCATCAAAGCTGCAACCGGTTCGGCTCCGGCTGGCGAAGCTGCTCCGGCGGCGAAAAAGCCTGCCAAGAAAGCTGAAGCCAAAGCAGAGGCACCCGCCGCCGCTGCTGCCGCTGACGATCTGACCAAGCTGAACGGTGTCGGCCCTGCCGCTGCCAAGAAGCTGAATGAGGCCGGTATCGAGAGCTTTGCTGCTCTGGCCGCCTTATCGGACGAGCAGATTGCTGCTATCGAAACTGTCAAAGTGAAACCCGAATGGGTTGAGCAGGCCAAAGAGCTGGCCAAAGGCTAAGGAGAGAGAGAATGGCACATAAAAAAGCTGGCGGTTCCTCCCGTAACGGTCGCGACTCAGCTGGTCGTCGCCTTGGCGTGAAACTGTATGGTGGCCAGGCCGCCATTTCAGGCAACATCATCGTGCGTCAGCGCGGCACCAAGTTCTGGCCGGGCGAAGGCGTAGGCATGGGCAAGGATCACACGATCTTTGCAACCGTGGATGGCGCCGTGAAGTTCCACAAGGGGCTCAAAAACCGCACCTTTATTTCGGTCCTGCCAGTGGCGGAGGCCGCAGAGTAAGCCGAAACCCAGAAGGTTTAAGAAAAATTCATGGGGGACCGGCACAAAGTGCCGGTCCCCTTTCTCGTTTTAACACAGTTTTGATCCAACGCTCAGATGACAGTCGCAACCACCAGTTTCCTGATATTTGCCGCCAGCCAGGTCGGCACGCCGGGACCGGCCAACATGGTCCTGCTGGGTACGGGTGCGCGCTATGGTTTCCGGGCAGCGCTGCCGTTTGTGGCCGGCGTGATACTGGGCAAGCAGCTGATCATCTGGCCAGTGGGTTTTGGCCTGTTGCAGTTGGCTGGACAGGCGCCGATGATCTTTACTGTTCTGAAATACGCTTCAGCCGCATATATTTGCTGGCTCGCGTGGAAAATTGCCAACCTTCGACTCTCGCGGCGTGATAGCGCCGATGAGGTACCTGGGTTCTGGGCGGGGCTGATTGTGCATCCGCTTAATCCAAAGGCGTGGGCGATGATCATTGCAGGCTTTACCAGCTTTGTTGCCGTTGGGGCATCCAGCTTTGACGCAACGCTCACGATCGCTCTCTGTTTGTTGTTCTGTCAGGTTTTGCTGCATCCGATCTGGACGTTTGCCGGAGATAGAATTGCCCACGTGGTTGAAGGACGGCCTGTCGAAAAATATCTGATGTGGACATTAGCGGGTCTTACTGTTGCGTCCGTACTTTTTGTGTTGTTCGGAGGAGGAACGCATTCATGAAAATTGAAACAATAATAAATCAGCCGGTCATTGAAACCGAGCGGTTCGACCTGCGCCCTCTGCGCCGGTCGGATATGGGTCTGATTGAGTATTATGCAGGCGATGAGCGCGTGGCGCGCATGACCACTAGCATTGCGCATCCTTTGCCGCCGGGATCGGTCGAAGCATTTGTGACCCGTTCGATGGCGGACGACCGGGACGAAGATGTCTGGGTCATGGATGCAACCAAGGATGGTGGGCCTGAACTGATTGGTGTGATTTCACTCAAGAGGTTGGATCGCAACCAGTCCGAGGTCGGTTATTGGGTGGCGCCTATCTACTGGAACACGGGCATCGCATCGCAGGCAGTCGAAGCACTGGTTGCGGCGAATCCGCTTGAAAACGCGACGATGTTTGCCAGCGTATTTCAGGACAATCCGGCATCCGCCCGGGTTTTGACACACTGTGGGTTCGAATACCTTGGCGATGCCGAAAGCTATTCAGTGGCGCGCGATGCAAATGTGCCCACTTGGACGTACAGCAAAAAACTCTGACTTGTGGCCGATGGGGCCTTTGCAGTAGGGGACAGTCATGAAATTTCTCGATCTTGCAAAGGTCTACATCCGGTCCGGGGCCGGCGGTGGCGGGTGCGTCAGCTTTCGGCGTGAAAAGTACATTGAATACGGCGGTCCCGATGGCGGGGACGGCGGTAAAGGCGGGTCTGTTTGGGCCGAGGTTGTGGACGGGCTGAACACCCTGATCGACTTTCGTTACCAACAGCACTTTTTTGCCAAAAACGGCCAACCCGGTCGGGGTCAACAACGTACTGGCAAGGATGGCGATGACATCATCCTGCGCGTACCCGTCGGCACCGAAATTCTGGATGAAGACGAAGAGACCGTTATCTGCGACCTGACCGAAGTAGGTGAGCGCGTATTGCTGGCCAAAGGCGGCAATGGTGGCTTCGGAAACCTGCATTTTAAATCGGCGACCAACCAGGCGCCGCGCCGTGCAAATCCGGGGCAGGCGGGGATTGACCGTACTATTTGGTTGCGGCTGAAGCTAATCGCAGATGTGGGCCTGTTAGGCATGCCGAATGCCGGGAAATCGACTTTTCTAGCTGCAACGTCAAATGCGCGTCCGAAAATTGCCGACTATCCGTTTACCACTCTGCACCCCAACCTGGGCGTTGTCGGCGTGGACAATGTGGAATTCGTTGTGGCCGACATCCCCGGCCTGATCGAAGGTGCACATGAAGGTCGCGGCATCGGGGACCGCTTCCTGGGCCATGTCGAACGCTGCGCAGTTCTGCTGCATCTGGTCGATGGCACGTCTGAGACCGTGGCCGAGGACTACCGGACCATCATTCACGAGTTGGAAGCCTATGGCGGCGAACTGGCCGAGAAACCCCGGATCACCGTTCTGAACAAAGTCGACGCGCTGGATGACGAGGAACGCGAGCTGGCCAAGTCCGAACTGGAAGAGGCCGTCGGCGGCCCCGTCATGGCCATGTCGGGGGTTGCGCATCAAGGCGTAACCGAGGTCCTGCGCGCCCTGCGTGCGCAGATAGACGAAAACCGTCTGCGCCAGAAGCCCGCGGAGGAGGTGCAGCCGTGGCAACCCTGACCGCCGCGCGCCGCCTGGTCGTCAAGATTGGGTCTGCCCTATTGGTGGACCGGGAGACGGGCCTGTTGCGTTCGGACTGGCTGCATTCTCTTGCGCAGGACGTTGCCTGGCTAAAAGGGCAGGGAACGGATGTGGTTCTGGTCTCCTCCGGTTCAATCGCCCTGGGCCGCGGCGTGTTAGGCCTGCCTATGGCCGCGCTGCCGCTGGAGCAATCACAAGCGGCCGCTGCTGTTGGGCAAATCCGTTTGGCCCGCGCTTACGAAGAGGCGCTGACACCTTACGGCATCACCACTGCACAGGTTTTGGTCACTCTGGAAGATAGCGAGGACCGGCGGCGCTACCTGAACTCCCGTGCTACGCTGGAGACGTTGTTGGGACTGGGTGTCGTTCCGATTGTCAACGAAAACGATACTGTCGCCACGGATGAGATCCGGTACGGAGACAATGACCGCCTTGCCGCGCAAATTGCTGTGACTGTGGGCGCAGATCAACTGATCCTACTGTCAGACGTGGACGGGTTTTATTCAGGGAACCCAGCAACTGATCCAACGGCCACGCGCTACGACCAGATCGACGTCATTACGCCCGAGATAGAAGCGATGGCTGGCGACGCCGGCTCGGGGCTGTCCAAAGGTGGTATGAAAACCAAGTTGCTGGCTGGTAAAATGGCGATTGCTGCTGGTTGTGACATGGCCATTACCGAAGGTTCGCCGCACAACCCGCTGAAAACGCTTGAAAACGGTGCTAACTGCACTTGGTTTAATGCGACTCTGGACCCGCAAGCAGCCCGCAAGCGTTGGATATCTGCGATGAAACCTCGGGGTGAGATTACGGTCGACGACGGGGCTGCTTTGGCGCTGTCAAACGGTAAAAGCCTGTTGCCAGCCGGCATTGTCGAAGTGACGGGCGATTTCGGTCGGGGTGACCCGGTATCGATACTGGATTTGCAAGCTCGGCGTTTGGCGCAAGGTCTCAGTCGCTATACCGCGCAGGAAGCCTATGCAATCAAAGGTCGTAAGTCTTCGGAAATCGAAGCGACGCTTGGTTATCCCGGCCGCGCGGCTTTGGTTCATCGGGACGATCTTGCGCTGTGATGGACAGGTCGGCGAAATGGACGAACCTACAAGAAAGGCATATGACATGAAGGATTTCGACAATATCCCCGCCCTGATGGCCGATCTTGGGAAACGTGCCAAGGCAGCGTCGCAGGAGCTGGGCTTTGCCAATGCTGAACGCAAACATGCTGCTCTGATTGCTGCTGCGGAGGCCGTTTGGAATAATCGTGCACTGATCATTGAGGCAAACCAGAAAGATTTGGAGTTTGGCCGCGACAAGGGCCTCAGCCCAGCGATGATGGACCGCCTGATGCTGGACGAGACGCGCATTCAGGGCATGGTTGATGGTTTACGCACAGTTGCGGATCAGGCCGATCCTGTGGGCGAGGTGCTCGCAGAGTGGGACATGCCGTCCGGTCTGAACATTCAGCGTGTGCGTACACCTCTGGGTGTGATCGGAGTGATTTATGAAAGCCGCCCCAATGTGACAGCGGACGCTGGCGCGCTATGCCTGAAATCGGGCAACGCAGTCATCTTGCGTGGCGGGTCCGAGAGCTTCCATTCTTCGACCGCAATTCATGCCTGCCTGGTGGAAGGTTTGAAGGCCGCTAACCTTCCGGAAGATGCGATCCAACTGGTACCGACGCGCGATCGTGCGGCGGTTCAGGAATTGCTGACGATGACGGATTATGTGGACGTTATCGTTCCGCGTGGAGGCAAAGGTCTGGTCGGTCTTGTCCAGCGCGAGGCGAGAGTGCCGGTTTTCGCTCATCTGGAAGGCATCGTGCACATCTATGTCGACAAATCCGCCGATCCTCAGAAAACACTGGATGTGGTTTTGAACGCCAAAACCCGCCGGACAGGTATATGTGGTGCCGCCGAATGCCTGTTGGTACACGCGGAGATCGCGAACACATTGGGGCAGGACCTCATTGCGGCTCTGTTGGCTGCCGGGGTTGAGGTGCACGCTCAGGGCACGCTGGCTAGTGATGGAACGATTGCGGCATCAGACGCCGATTGGGGCAAGGAATTTCTGGATAGCATCATCGCGGCAAAACCGGTTGCGAATATTGATGAAGCGATTGCCCACATCCGGCAATACGGCTCAAACCACACTGACTGCATCATGACCGAAGACGGGCAGGCTGCAGCGCGGTTCTTTGAGCGACTGGACAGCGCGATCCTGATGCACAACGCATCGACGCAGTTCGCTGATGGTGGGGAGTTTGGAATGGGTGCCGAGATCGGAATCGCGACCGGGAAAATGCACGCGCGCGGACCTGTTGGAGCGGCCCAGTTGACCAGTTTCAAATATCTGGTGCGCGGAAATGGCACGACGCGCAGCTAGAACAGTTTAGAACCGGATTGCGACACGCGTTGTGGCCGTTTCTACGGCCACCGTCCGCCTCATTGACGCGGCCGTCTCTGGCAGAAGCGCAAACTGGACCTGTGCCGGTGTTACTTTTGTAGGGAAGCGCTTGCTGGTCAGGCCCTTCCACAAAGAGTTGTCCACCTTCAGCCTGTCCGCGGTTCCACTCACGAGCCAGGTGTCTCCCGTTGCAGCTATTTCGACTTCTCCACCCATAGGCATAGCGCTTTCGCAGCACAATAAAGCAAGAAACGCTAGCTTGACCTGATTACGCGGCATCGGCTCGGTCACATTCCAACGCACCCGGACACGGCTGGCCTGTTCGATATCCTTCAGCAAATTGTTCACCTCGGCGCGACCAAGAGGTTGATTGCCCGCCGCCCCAAAGGCCACACGGAAGAACCTGATCTTGGCGCCGGCGCTTCCAACACTGCCCGAGATCAGCTCCATTTCGGGCCCTTGCGACGCACCAACCATTTCCAACAGCTCAAGTCCGTTGGTGATTGCCCCGATCGGGCTGATCAGATCGTGGCAGATCCGAGAGCCGATCAACTCGGCCAGGTTGACGTTGGTGTCGCCCATGCGTACCTCCTGCTGTATCTGCCGCCGGACCGGAGCCCCTGTATGACAGACCTGAATGCCATTCTTGCACCGGGCATGTATGTCCGGCACCCGGATTTCCCAGATTGGGGCGTCGGACAGGTTCAGTCCAACATCGCGGGTAAGATCACCGTAAACTTTCGCGAGCAGGGGAAAGTGGTAATCGACGGGACACGCATAGCCCTGATGCCGGTCTTTGATCCGTGAAACTGGTTTAGAAAAGGTTAACATCGATGACCAGAGGTCATCATGTTGCCTTTGCCTGAAAAACTGCGATATCTGCCCAACAGATATCAAAGGATACAAGGTCCCGACATGCCGGACGCTGGCCCCTCGTTTACCATCCGCCTCGCCGAGACCGAGGATGAGCTGCGCGCGGCGCAACGCCTGCGCTACGACGTTTTCGTGCGCGAACTTGGTGGCGGAGGCGAGATGGTCGATCACGACGCCGAGCTCGAGCAGGACAGGTTCGACCCATATTTCGATCACATGCTGGCCTATGATGACGCGACGAGTGAAGTTGTTGGCGTTTACAGGCTGTTACCGGGCGAACGTGCTGCAAAACTGGGGCAGTTTTATTCCGAGGACGAGTACGATTTGACCGTTCTCAAGCAAAGCGGGCGACGGCTGCTAGAACTTGGGCGATCATGCCTGCACCCTGACTATCGGGGCGGTACAGCGATGTACCACCTTTGGAACGGACTGGCGGCCTATGTTGCTGAGCGTGGCATCGAAGTGCTGTTCGGAGTGGCCAGCTTTCACGGCACAAACGTTCAGGAACTGGCGCAGCCTCTGTCGATGCTGCATCACAACCATCTGGCTCCGCCCGACCTAAGGGTCAGGGCTCAGCCCGAAGTTTTTCAATCGATGAACCTCGTGGAGCCGGAAGATCTGGATCGCCGCTCCGCCATGGTACAGGTTCCGTCTTTAATCAAAGCTTATCTGAGGTTGGGCGGATTTGTGGGGGAGGGTGCGTTTATCGATCACGCGTTCAACACAACCGATGTTTGCCTGATCCTCGATACCGCGCGTATGAACGACAGGCAAAAGCGCATATATGGCGGAGCCTGAACAGGTGAACGATCCTTTGTGGAACAGTGAGAACGCACCAGACCGCGTCGAGTTGGGCGTTCTGGGTTGGATTCTCGTGGTCTTACGTGGGCTGCCTTTGGCTATTCTGGTCTTTGGTGGCCTGATTATTCTGTTGACAGTCCGGCTGATCGAGGCGCCGCTGTTTGGCATCCGTCGACCGGTCACGCCATTTATTTCGCAATTTGTCTGTCGCAATGCATTCCGAGTTTTGGGGATGGGGTTCCGAACCTCTGGAGAACTGATGCGAGAGCGTGGGGCCGTGGTCGCCAACCACACTTCGTGGCTGGATATATTTGCCTTGAATGCACGCAAGCGCGTCTATTTTGTTTCGAAAGCCGAAGTTGCGAAATGGCCAGGCATCGGGTGGCTCGCGCGGGCAACCGGCACAGTGTTCATAGAGCGAGATCGGAAAAAGGCGCGTGAGCAGACACAGGTTTTTGAAAACCGTCTGAAGGCCGGGCACAAGCTGTTGTTTTTCCCCGAAGGCACCTCGACCGATGGTTTGCGGGTTTTACATTTTAAATCAACGCTTTTCGCAGCGTTCTTCGCAGATGAACTGCGGGACTTCATGTATGTGCAGCCGGTCTCGGTCATTTTTCATGCGCCCGAAGGACAGCCCGAAAGATTCTATGGTTGGTGGGGTGATATGGACTTTGCGCCCCATCTGTTAAAGACGTTGGGCGCACGCAGGCAGGGTTCGGTCGAATTGATCTATCACTCGCCGGCGCGGGTCAGCGATTTCCCCAACCGCAAGGCACTTGCCTCCCATTGTGAAGAGGCGGTTCGTCATGCGCATGTGTTCGCGCGCCTCGAAAAATAAGGGCAATTGACCCTTGCACTACATGCGAACCTGCCGTATACGCGCGCCATTCAAACCCGCAGGCGGGGTTTGGCCTTTTTGAGGGAGACATCCTCATCAAGACCGCCGGTTGGAGCATCCGCTTCTTTCACCCCCGCCCAGGCGTAAACCGGAAAAGGAAAATAGCATGGCTCTTCCCGAGTTCACCATGCGTCAGCTGCTGGAAGCTGGCGTTCACTTTGGTCACCAGACACAGCGTTGGAATCCCCGCATGGGCCCGTTCATCTACGGCTCGCGCAATGGCATCCACATCATGGACCTGACCCAGACTGTTCCGATGCTGGACCAGGCGCTGCAGGCCGTTCGTGACACTGTCGCAAAAGGTGGCCGTGTTCTGTTCGTTGGTACCAAGCGTCAGGCAGCCCAGCCGATCGCAGACGCCGCTGAAAAGTCGGCCCAATACTACATGAACCACCGCTGGCTGGGTGGCACGCTGACCAACTGGAAAACCGTTTCCCAGTCGATCAACCGTCTGAACCAGATCGACGAAGCGATGGAATCGGGCGCCGAAGGCCTGACCAAGAAAGAGCGTCTGGGCATGGAACGTGACCAGACCAAACTGCAGGCATCGCTGGGCGGTATCCGCGAAATGGGCGGCGTTCCTGATCTGCTGTTCGTCATCGACGTCAAAAAAGAAGCACTGGCGATCGCCGAAGCCAACAAGCTGGGTATCCCGGTTGTGGCTGTGGTTGACACCAACTGCTCGCCCGATGGTGTCGACTACATCATCCCCGGCAACGACGACGCAGCCCGCGCCATCGCTCTGTACTGCGACCTGGCCGCACGTGCCGCTCTGGACGGTATGACCGCGCAGATGGGTGCCGCCGGTGTAGATCTGGGTGCCTTCGAGGAAGCGCCGGTTGAAGAAACCGTTGCGGAAGAAGCGCCCGCGGAAGCAGAAACACCTGCCGAAGCGTAAGCTGCCCGTCACGTAAATGACATATGGGGCAGGGTATGACCTGCCCCAATTCCGTTTGAATTGAGGAGAGCCAAAAGATGGCAATCACAGCAGCAATGGTTAAAGAACTGCGCGACTCGACCGGCGCAGGCATGATGGACGCGAAAAAAGCGCTGACCGAGACCAGCGGCAATATGGACGAAGCCGTTGACTGGCTTCGCACCAAAGGTTTGGCCAAAGCGGCCAAGAAATCCGGCCGTACCGCAGCAGAAGGCCTGGTCGCCGTGCACGTTGACGGCGGCAATGGCGTCGCGGTCGAAGTGAACTCGGAAACCGACTTCGTTGCGAAGAACGCCGAATTCCAGGAAATGGTTGGCAAGATCGCCTTTGCAGCCGAAGGCGTCGAAAACGTCGAAGCTCTGCTGGCGGCTGATCTGGGCGGCAAGTCCGTTGCTGACACCCTGACCGACAAGATCGCCACCATCGGCGAGAACATGTCGGTGCGCCGTATGGCCAAGCTGTCGGGCGACACCGTTGTGTCCTACGTCCATAACGCAGCCACCAACGGCATGGGTAAAATCGGTGTTCTGGTTGCACTGTCGGGTGGTGACGAAACCATCGGTAAGCAGATTGCAATGCACATCGCAGCTGTGAACCCGGCCGCTCTGTCCGAGGCGGACATGGATCCGGCGGTTGTCGAGAAAGAAAAGCAGGTCCAGATGGACATCGCCCGCGAATCCGGCAAGCCGGAGCAGGTGATCGAAAAGATGATCGTTGGCCGCATGAAGAAATTCGTCGCCGAATCGACTCTGCTGAACCAGTCCTTCGTTGTGAACCCTGACCTGACCGTTGAAGCAGCGGCCAAAGAAGCAGGCGCAACCATCACCGGCTTTGTCCGTCTGGAGGTTGGCGAAGGCATCGTGGTCGAAAAAGAAGACTTCGCAGCGGAAGTCGCCAAAGCAGCTCAAGGCTAAAAAGTTCCGCTGCCCTGTTAAGGTCCGCAGAAACTAAAACCAAAGCAACCGGTTACGCGTCGCGCGTAGCCGGTTTTTTTGCGTGTTTTCGCAATACGAAGATAACTAAGTTCTTGGAGAGAGATTGAGGGGCCCCGCATGATGGGGATGGTCGAGGCCCCCCAAAATTTCCGACCCAGGTACGTGGACGAATAGACGCCCCTGAGACAGACCGATCGGAGAGCCCTGATATAGCAAAGATCCGATCAAATGTTCCCTGGCTAAAGCCACCACTCACGGAACAGTACTACTTTGCAATTTTCAGTGCGGATTTGGAAAGTAATGATTTCCTTACCTAAGGTAAACTGACGCCGTTTTGCGTCAAAATCGAAGCCGTCACACTTCCATGACGAACATCTGGTTTTGCAACGAAGCCTTGAGAACGGCCTGTGCTGTCGTTTCAACACACAGCGACTCTCGCGCCAGGCGAAGATGCTTTTCAACCGTGGCAGCTGTAAGCCCCATCAGCAGTGCGATGTCCTGCGTTGTCTTGCCATCGCCTACCCATTCCAAGGCTTCGCGCTGGCGTTTGGTCAAAGCTCTGTTTGGGGCGTTGTAGGGCAGGGTGAGGATTTTGAGGTGGGCCATATTGTTCATCAGCAATATGTCATCGCCATGCTCATCCCAGACGGCGTCTACCTCGTCTTGCGACATGTCCCCATAGTGGGCCATCGAAATGGCACCCTTCGAGCGTGCAGAGACCGATGTGAAGCTGATCGTGAAGCCAACAGTCGCACCTTTGGACTTGTTAAACTCGTAAACCTGCTGCTCCTGAGGCGTCATGGTCCCGCTGGACATTGCCTCTTGAATCATGCGCCAGCTCGCGGCGCCTTCGTTTTGCAACGCCCATTTTAGCATCGGGGCATGGAAATACAGGCCAGACCGCAGGAACCCGTCCAGGTATTCCTTGCAGTGATTGGTCAGGATAACAAAGTCCTCTGGATCGCCCAGCGAAGTTTCAGTCCTGTACTGCGTATACCCATACAGCAGCCGGTCAAAACCGTATTTGGCCATCTGCCGGCAGTGTGCATCCCATAGCTCTTCCAGCGTCTTGGCGTAGCTTAAAAAGTTGAGATACTCGTTGAGGTTCATCCCGCGTTCTCCTCTGCGAGATGCGTGGCCAGCGCATCCAATGCCATCACATAGCTTTGGGCCCCAAACCCACAAATCTGACCGACTGCAACCCGAGCGATATAAGATTTGTGGCGAAATTCTTCCCGGGCGTGGATGTTCGACAGGTGTACTTCTACAACTGGAACCTGCGCCGAGGAGATCGCATCCATCAAAGCAACCGACGTATGCGTGTAGGCACCAGCGTTTAGCACGATACCGTCCTGCGTTCCGCGGGCTTCATGGATCGCATCTATCAGCGCGCCCTCGTGGTTGGATTGGAAATGCGTGATGTGCTGCCCCAGAGATCCACCGTGGGCCTGGCACAGATCTTCGATCATTTTAAGGGTCGTACGACCGTATACCTCCGGTTGACGTGTCCCCAGAAGGTTCAGATTCGGACCATTCAAAACCAGGATGTTCTGCATTTCTCACTATCCCCATGTCCTATTTTCATAAACCTGATTACAAGTAGCGTCCAGCCACCTCTGCTCTTATGAGGCGAGCAATGATACCTTATGTTGTCCTGTTACTAGGGTCAGGGATGTAAAGTTAATCACATATCGTCAGTATTGATCACAACTTAGCCGAGTAGTTGGCCTTGAATTGAGGTTTGAAATCAGCGGGTGAAATTGGTTCCAGGCCTTCTTTGCCATCCGTCATGACGCAGAGTAACGCCCAAGCGTGCATCTCTCACTCTTGCTTAGCGACGCCAAAAGCGTTGGATTATTGCCACATGCTATCTAGGCCGCGGCCCCGGAACTACAGTGCGTAGAATCAGTACACGGAAATCCGGCTTGGCGAGGGGGGACAAAATGACACCAGAGACATTGTTTTCACTTCAGGGAAAGACTGCGCTGGTGACAGGTGGCGCAACCGGAATCGGCCGAATGGCAGCCGAGGCTCTGGTACGTGCAGGCGCGGATGTTCTGATAGCCTCCCGTAAGGGAGATGCCTGCAAAGAGGTCGCGGCCGAGCTGAACGCCCTTGATGCATCTGGTTCGGCCGAAGGGTTCTCTGGTGATATCGGAAGCGAGGCGGGCATTGATGCACTTGTGTCCGAGGTGAATAGTCGAACTCAAGCGCTTGATATTTTATTGAACAATGCGGGTGTTACCTGGGGCGCGCAGCTGGGGCAATTCCCCTATGACGCGTGGGACAAAGTGATGTCGGTAAATGTTGCCGGCGTGTTCGACCTGACCCAAAAGCTGCTGCCATTGATGACAAAAACCGCCTCCGGAGACGACCCTGCACGCGTGGTCAATGTTGCATCGGTTATGGGCGAGGCGCCCATGGGTGACGGGGCCTACAGCTACTCGGCCTCAAAGGCGGCCGTTATTCACCTGACGAAAATCATGGCCAAGGAGCTTGCGCCGCACAGGGTGACCGTCAATGCGATTGCCCCAGGGCCGTTTGTCTCAAGAATGACTGCGTTTGCAACTGAGGACCTGACCAAACGTGAAAAGGTTGGCAAGGCGGTTCCGCTCGGTCGGGTGGGAAGAGAGGACGACATTGGCGGGTGCGTGTTGTTCCTATGCGGGCGCGGCGGTAGCTATGTCACTGGCGCTGTCATACCTGTGTCTGGTGGGATCAACGTGCAAAGCGGCGGAAATATTTTCGCCGATGCTCTTTAGCCGGCGATACTTAGATTAGTTCAGATAGTCCCTGAGGTAGCCAATGGATATCAAGGAAAATGAATTGGATCTGAGCGCTGTAGACGCCTATCTTAAGGGAGAGATTGCTGGCTACAATGGCCCGCTTCAAGCTACCAAATTTCCGTTTGGCCAATCCAACCCGACATACCTGCTGCGAACGCCCGACAAAAGCTACGTGTTACGCCGGAAACCCTCCGGTGTTCTCTTGAAATCCGCCCACGCAGTCGATCGAGAGTTTCGGGTGCAAAAGGCACTGGCTGACAGCAAGGTTCCGGTACCCGCCGTGTACGTCCTGTGCGAAGACGATAGTGTCATTGGGTCAGCATTTTATGTGATGCAGCATTTGCAAGGGCGGATCTTTCCGGAACCCACTATGCGGGGCGAGGACAACAAGACGCGGGCAGGGGTTCTGGATGAGATGAACCGCGTCCTTGCTGAACTGCATAAGGTGGATATTAATACTGCCGGCCTGTCCGACTTTGGCCCGCCCGGGAACTACTTTGAACGCCAGATCACCCGGTGGGCGAAACAGTACCGTGCATCAGAGACGACCAAGATTGCGGATATGGACGCCTTGATCTTGGCGTTGGAGACCGCAATCCCGCCCGATGACGGGCAGAGAACACTGGTTCATGGCGACTTCCGCATCGACAACCTGATCTTCGAGCAAGACAGTACGCGCTGCATCGGCGTATTGGATTGGGAGCTGTCCACAATCGGTCATCCCTTTGCCGACCTGGGCGCCGTAATAATGCAATGGCAAATGCCGCCTGGAACAGAAGGACGTGGTTTGTCTGGGATCGACCGCGGCAGTCTCGGCCTACCGACAGATCAGCAGTTTATTGCGGATTATTGCGCGCGTCGGGGGCTTTGTGGGATCGACAATTTTGGGTTCTACCTTGCTTTCAACTTCTTTCGGATGGCGGGTATTTTGCAAGGGGTCTACAAACGAGCGCTGGACGGCAATGCGTCCGACCCGGACCGGGCCCGAGCGTTCGGGTCTTATGTGCCTCTGTTTGCGGGGCAGGGCTTGAGCGCACTGAAGTCTTAATCGGACTGCGAGAGTTCCAGCTCCAGATTTCCCAGACTATTTTTGCCAAAGAACATTTCGGCACCCGCGAACATTGTGGGCACGCCAAAAACGCCATTTCGAACTGCCAGTTTGGTCTGGTCTTTCAGCTGTTGCTTGACGTTGCCATCACCCAGCGCTGTCCGAATTTTTCGTGCAGGCAGCCCACCTTCCTGCACTACGTCCATTAGAACACTCAGGTCATCGATCTTTTGACCGTGCACCCAGATCGCATCAAATACTGCATCTATATATTTGTTTTCCCAAGATTTACCCTGCGCGTACACCGCGCCACGCATTGCAAATTTGGTATTCGGAGGGAAATGCGGGTTCATGTGAAAATTGATTCCACGACGACGAGCAAAACGGTGTAGGTCATGGGTGAGATAGGCGGTTTTCTGGCGATTTTCGGAAAAGGCCTCAAACGGGCTTTGGTTGTTTGTGGCCTTGAAGACTATGCTCAGAAGTACCGGATGATAGCCCAGCACCATGTCTCGTCGTTTCGCCAGGTCTGGCAAGACCTTGTGGGCCAGATAGGCATTTGGACTGCAGAAGTCATACATAAAAACAATACGTTGCGTCATGTTTCTTCTCCTGTCAGGAAAGTACAGGGCCGAATCTAATCATTCTTCAGTTTAGCAGCCCCTACGTGTCACCTCAGTGATTTCCGTGAAGCTCTGCGGTTTTCTGCTGTCGTTTCACAAGACGTCGCGGCAGTATCGGCGAAAGACATCAAAACGGAGCGAATATATGGGGTTTGATCCAACAGCACTGACGCATATTCGCGATTGGATGCACCGTTATGTCGATCAACGGAAGTATGCGGGCAGTTCGCTGCTGGTGAAGCAAAAAGAGCAGGAGGCCTTCTTCCATAGCTGCGGTTTTCGAGACGTCGAGAACAACCTACCGTTTGAACGGGACACGCTTGTGCGGATCTATTCAATGACCAAGCCTGTCACGTCCGTCGCCCTTATGATGCTGGCCGAGCGTGGGTTACTTCATCTGGACGCACCCGTCTCCGAATTTATTCCAGAGTTTCAAGATATGCAGGCGCTAATCCCTGGTGCGGATCGTCTGGACCAGACAGAAGACGCGCCAACGCCGACCCTGCATCAGTTGCTGACACACACCAGCGGCCTTAGCTATCCCTTCAACCCCGGCCTTTTGCCACAGGAAATGGATGCGCGGGATCTAATTTTTTCGCCAAATCAGGGCCCCTTGGTCGATCGAATTAAAGTTCTTTCCAAATTGCCTTTGGCGTTTCTGCCGGGAACACGCTGGGAATATTCGGTCGGTATCGACGTCATTGGCCGTTTAATCGAAGTAGTGTCCGGTCAGTCATTGAACCAGTTCTGCGCCGAGCGGATTTTCGAGCCGTTGAATATGCAGGAAACCGGATTTTCGGTGCCTCTGGGGGCAGGGAGCAGGTTTGCCTCACTCTATACACCGCTTGAAGGTGATGCGATGGCCTTGAACGCCGCCAGACAAGGTGGCGACACTTTGCGCTTGGTCGATGCGGCTGGGGAGTCTCCGTTCGAAAATACCACCACCTTTTCCGGTGGCGGAGGTTTAGTGAGCACGATTGACGACTACAGTCGCTTTGCAGAGATGTTGCGGAACTTGGGTACTGGAAACGGTGTTCGGTTATTGGGGCCAAAAACTGTAAAATTCATGATGTGCAACCATTTACCCGGCGATATTGCCTCGATGGGGCCGCAGAGTTTTGCGGAACAGCCGATGCAAGGCACTGGGTTCGGGATCGGAGGTTCAGTGATATTGGAACCAGGCCGATTGGGCGCGCCGTGCTCAGTTGGTGACTTTGGCTGGGGCGGTATGGCCTCAACCTTTTTCTGGATCGATGTGGTCAACGACCTGACGGTCGTATTCTATACCCAGCTTTCGCCGTCCAGTTCATACCCGTCGCGGGCAGAACTCAGGTCGCTTGTTCTCGGCGCGATGGTTGAATGACAGACGCTGTGTTGATACCCGAGACTTGCTGAAGACCGGAGACACCTTCATGACCGAAGCCGAACGCATTCTGCTGGATCTGCTGAACATAGAACGGCTGGAGGTAGACCTGTTTCGCGGAACAGGATCTGGAGGCGAAACACCGACGCGGATTTTCGGAGGGCAAGTGGTCGCTCAGGCACTTGCCGCGGCCTATAGGACAGTTGAGGACCGCTTGTGTCATTCCCTGCATGCTTACTTCATACGCCCAGGAGATCCTGATATTCCTGTTATATATCAGGTTGATAGGGCGCGAGATGGAGGTTCGTTCACAACCCGGCGTGTGGTCGCCATCCAGCACGGGAAACAGATTCTGAACATGTCAGCTTCGTTTCACGTTCAAGATAACGGTTGGGACCACCAGCATCCGATGCCCGACGTTTCTGCCCCTGAGTTCCATCCGTCGCGAGACGAATTGCGGCAGAAATATCTGCCGCGCGTCCCAGATAAATTACGGTCGGAATTGCTGCGTGAGCGACCGATTGAAGTGCGCGAAATTGAACCTTTAGATGTGTTTACGCCAAAAAGGGCGGATGACCGCAACAGTCTTTGGTTTCGGATGGCAGCGGCAGATACCGCCGATACCGTCACTCAGCATCTGTTGTTGGCGTATGCCTCAGACATGAGTCTGTTGAGCTCTGGTATGCGGCCGCACGGCCTGAGTTGGTTTTCTGGTGAAATCAACGGAGCCAGCCTGGATCACGCCATTTGGTTCCATGCACCGGTCCAATTTCAGAACTGGCATCTTTATACGATGGAATCTCCATGGACCGGGAATGGCCGCAGCTTCAACCGCGGTTCGATTTACGCTCAAGATGGTTCTTTGGTTGCATCAGTTACACAGGAAGGTTTGTTACGTCCGTCGCGTTAAAATTAAAGTGTCGCGCTTAAGTTACTGACTGCATTGATGTTGCGGTCATTAAGAGCGTTGCGATTAACCTGATTACCAACTAGGTTCCATTATTACCATAATACCAATTACACGCATAATGGATCCTCATGCTTGGTTTTGTACAAACCCGGTAAAATGGCGTATTGGGTCGAACACTGCAGTGGTTGAAACAAGCAGCATCCGACCAGAGTGTTGCCAAAGACATGCCTCTCGCCGAGTAGCACGGCTATTCTGCTTTGCACGATCAGCGTTGCCTAAATGCCCATTACCAAATGCTGGGTCAATAAAACGCCTGTAACCCGGTTTGAGCCCGCCCCAGAATCAAGGCGTGCACATCATGCGTGCCCTCATAGGTGTTCACTGTCTCCAGGTTGATCATGTGCCGAACGACATGGAACTCCAGTGAAATTCCGTTGCCGCCATGCATGTCACGCGCCATCCGCGCGATCTCGAGCGCCTTACCGCAATTGTTGCGTTTGACGATCGAAATCATCTCTGGTGCAGCCTCTGCCTGATCCATCAGGCGACCAACACGCAGGCTGGCCTGCAACCCCAGCGCGATCTCTGTCTGCATGTCCGCCAGCTTTTTCTGATAGAGCTGTGTTTGAGCAAGCGGTCGATTGAACTGTTTGCGATCAAGACCATATTGACGCGCGGCATGCCAGCAACTCTCTGCGGCCCCCATGGTGCCCCAGCTGATGCCGTACCGCGCGCGGTTCAAACACCCGAACGGACCTTTGAGACCCTGAACATGGGGCAGCAACGCGTCCTCGCCCACCTCAACTCCATCCAGAACGATCTCACCTGTGATCGAGGCGCGCAGGCTCAGCTTGTTCTCGATCTTTGGCGCGCTCAGGCCTTTAGTACCCTTGTCCAGGACAAAACCCCGGATTTTTCCGTCATGTGCATCGGATTTGGCCCAGATGACGAACACATCGGCAATCGGAGAATTGGAGATCCACATCTTGCTGCCGGTCAGCCGGTAGCCGCCTTCAATCTTTTCAGCGCGTGTTTTCATTCCGGCAGGATCGGACCCTGCATCCGGTTCCGTCAGCCCGAAACAACCGATCCATTCTCCGCTCGCCAGTTTCGGAAGGTATTTCTTCCGCTGTTCCTCGGTTCCATAAGCATAGATCGGGTACATCACCAGCGAACTTTGAACCGACATCATTGAACGATAGCCGGAATCCACACGCTCGACCTCGCGCGCGACCAGGCCATAGGTGACATATCCGGCACCAATGCCGCCATACTCTTCGGGAATGGTGGTTCCCAGCAGGCCCATCTGACCCATTTCGCGGAAAATCTCGGGATCTGTTTCCTCGTTCTGAAACGCTTGGGTGATACGCGGTTGCAGCTTTTCCTGAGCGTAGCTGCGTGCGCTCTCGGCGATCAAACGCTCGTCTTCTTCGAGCTGGTCTGACAAACGAAACGGATCGTCCCAGGCAAAAGCTCCCAAGTCTGGGGCATCCTTGGCTCGTAGAGTTGGTTTGACGTCGTGCACGGTCATGGCATTTCTCCCGCTGAGGCAGTTTTCCCCAACCTAATCTGAGTTTCTTGCAAAAAACAGCGAGACTTTTTCACAGTTACATGACTAAAACGCATAGATGAGAACCCGACGGCCTGCTCTTCCACCGATTTCCGCCCTGCGAGCACTAGAAGCGCTCGATCGATTGGGTTCGGCGTCAGCTGTAGCTGATGAAATGGCTCTGACCCAAAGTGCTGTTAGTCGACAACTTCAGACACTTGAGGCGCAATTGGGGGCGGAACTGGTTAGCAGAGACCGTAAGCGGTTGTCTCTGACGCAGGTCGGGCAGGATTATGTTCAGGAAATTCGACCCGCTCTATCTCAGATCGCACAGGCCGCGTTAAAGCTTCACGTTGCACCAGTCGGAGGGATGGTAAACCTAGCCATCTTGCCCACGTTCGGGATGCGCTGGTTGGTTCCCCGCCTGCCCGATTTTGCACGTCGTCACCCCGACATTACGATTAACATGACAACACGGCTGCGACCGTTCAGCTTTGCCGCGGAACCATTTGATGCGGCTTTGCATTTTGGGGAACCCGACTGGCCCGGGACGGATCGTCTGCTGTTACAAGTTGAAAGGGTCATTCCCGTTTGTTCGCCCGACCTGCTGCCCCACGGTACTCCGGCCTCGCCCCGGGAATTGCTGAAACTACCACTGCTGCATATTCAGACGCGCCCGCGCGCTTGGCAGGATTGGTTCGGGCAACTGGGTGTAGAACACCCTGAGCCCCTGCCCGGCACCGTCCACGACCAATTCACGACGATCAATCAGGCCGCTCTACACGGGTTGGGTGTTGCCCTGTTGCCGAACTATCTGGTTGAACAGGACTTGGCTACGGGTCAGCTGATGGCCGCGTTTTCCGATAGCGTCGAAACTCTGGGTGCCTACTACCTTGTCTGGCCGCGGGAAAAATCCGAGGACACCACATTGCGACAGTTCCGGCACTGGCTCTCCTCGCAAGCGCAAAGCGAAGAGACCCTGCCCCGTTAACTCTCAGCCCAATGCATAACCGGCGCCGCGAACCGTGCGCACCGGGTCTTTACCGCCGTGCTGTGTCAGCGCCTTGCGCAATCGTCCGATATGTACGTCAACTGTGCGTGTGTCGACGTAAATGTCCCGGCCCCATACGCGGTCCAGCAGCTGCTCACGGCTCCAGACACGTCCGGGTTTTTCCATGAACGTGCTCAGCAGCCGGAATTCAGTTGGGCCGAGTTTCAGCGGCTTATTGTTGCGACTGACCTTGTGGGTCTCGGAATCCAGAATGATGTCGTCGAATTCCAAGCGAATACCAACAGTTGCTGGGCGCACGCGACGCAATTGGGTACGGACCCGCGCCATCAGTTCCACCACCGAATACGGCTTGACGACATAGTCATCAGCCCCGGTTTCCAGACCGCGGACCTTATCGACTTCTTCGCTGCGGGCCGACAGCATGATGATCGGGATAGAACGTGTGTCGGGGCGGGTCTTCAGCCGGCGACACACCTCAATTCCACTGAGATTTGGCATCATCCAGTCAAGGACAATGATGTCCGGGCTGTCTTCATCCACCAGCAACAAGGCTTCGTCACCGTTGGCTGCCTTGGAAACGCGGAAGCCTTCCGCCTCAAGGTTGTAGGCAAGCACCTCGCGCTGCGCCAGTTCATCCTCGACAACCAGCACTGTCGGTTGATCAGCGGACATTGTCTTGCCTCCTAGGCAGTTTGCGACGTGGTATCGGCTTTGGGTCGGGATTCGGTCGGACGTTCACCCGTGACGAGATAGACGACCTGTTCGGCGATAGCAGTCACATGATCGCCCATACGTTCGATGTTCTTGGCAATGAAGTGCAGATGCATACACGATGAGATATTGCGCGGGTCCTCGGCCATGAAGGTCAGGAACTCTCGAAACAGCCCGTTATACATCTGGTCCACTTCTTCGTCGCGCTCAATCACGTCCGCAGCAAGTTCGGCGTCACGCTGAATGTACGCATCCAGAGCGTCGCGCAGCATCACCTCGACTTCGCGCGCCATACGGCGCAACGCGGCGGCACTGCCATTGATCTCGCCCGCATTGACCAAAACGGTCGTCCGCTTGGCAATGTTCTTAGAGTAGTCGCCAATACGTTCGAGGTTGGCGGAAACTTTCAGCACCGACAGCACCAGCCGCAGGTCGCCGGCAGTAGGAGCTCGCAACGCAATCAGGCGTGCAGTTTCCTCGTTGATGACATCTTCCAGCGCATCGATGGCTTTGTCGCCCTGACGCACTTGCTGGGCCAGTTCTTCGTCGCGTGCTTCCAGCGATCGCGCGGCGCCCATGATGGCAGCCTCGACCAGACCGCCCATTTTCATGATATGGGCCTGAATTGCTTCGAGGTCGCGGTCGAATGCGGATGCTATATGTTGTTCGGTCATGTTTGAATACCTGTGCTCAGCCGATCCGGCCTGTAATGTAGCTTTCCGTACGGGGATCTTCCGGGTTGGTGAAGATCTGGCCGGTTTCACCGAATTCGACCAGATTGCCCAAATGGAAAAACGCCGTCTTCTGGCTGACGCGCGCCGCCTGCTGCATCGAGTGGGTCACGATCACGACCGAATACCGCTCGCGCAGTTCATCAATCAATTCTTCGACCTGCGCGGTTGCAATCGGGTCCAGCGCTGAACATGGCTCATCCATCAGCAGAACTTCCGGGGCCGTAGCCACAGCGCGCGCAATGCACAGGCGCTGTTGCTGACCTCCAGAAAGGCCGGTTCCGGGGGCATCCAGACGGTCTTTTACTTCGTCCCAGATTGCGCCGCGACGCAGGGATTTTTCAACGATCTCATCCAGTTCCGCCTTGTTCTTGGCCAGACCGTGAATGCGCGGGCCATAGGCCACATTGTCATAGATCGATTTGGGGAACGGGTTGGGTTTCTGGAACACCATACCCACCTTGGCGCGCAGTTGAACCGGGTCTACACGCTTGTCGTAGATATCCTCGCCATCCAGCAAGATATCGCCCTTCACCCGGCAAATATCGATCGTGTCATTCATTCGGTTCAGACAACGTAGAAAGGTCGACTTACCGCAGCCCGACGGGCCGATAAAGGCGGTCACGGTCTTGTCTTCGATCTGAACATCTACGTCTTTGATGGCGTGCGTGTCACCGTAGTAAACCTGAACATTGTTCGCGGCGATCTTGATGGCTTTGGAGTCCACGGTTCTCTCCACTCGTGTCATATCATTCATAATAGCCTCCGTTTACCAGCGGCGTTCAAAGCGGCGGCGCAGGAGTACCGCAATGGTGTTCATTGTGACGAGGAAGATCAACAGGATGATGATCCCCCCCCATGCGCGTTCGTAAAAGGCCGGGTCGGCACGTTTGGACCATTCGTAGATCTGTGCCGGCATGGCCGAGTTTGGCGACAGGAAGCCAGCCACGATGCCGTCGGGCGGGTTCGAGGCGATAAAGCCCACCATCCCGATCAGTAGCAACGGCGCAGTTTCGCCCAGAGCCTGAGCCAGACCAATGATGGTCCCGGTCAGAATTCCAGGGGCGGCCAGCGGCAGAACGTGGTGGAACACCGCCTGCATCTTTGAGGCCCCTACCCCCAACGCCGCGTCACGGATCGACGGAGGTACCGCTTTCAGCGACGCGCGGGTCGAAATGATGATCGTCGGCAAAGTCATCAGTGTCAGCACTAAGCCACCGACCAGCGGGGCTGACGTCGGCAGGTGCATATAGTTGATGAACACGGCCAGACCCAGAATACCGAAAACAATGGACGGGACTGCAGCCAGGTTCGAGATGTTCACTTCGATGATATCAGTCAGTCGGTTTTGTGGGGCGAATTCTTCCAGATAGATCGAAGCGGCAACGCCGATCGGCAGCGCCAAAACCAACACAACCAGCATCATGAACAGCGAGCCCAGCATCGACACGCCGATCCCGGCGGCCTCGGGTCTCTGGTCGGACGCATCAGCGCCCAGGATGAAGTCCGGGTTGAAAGCTTTGTAAAGAACCCCAGCCTCGATTAACTGATCGACGAAGTCCAGTTGCTCGACCGAGATGCTTTTGTCGTTAGCGATCGACTCGCGGGTAACGCGCTCTTTGACGTAACCGTCCACGCGGCTGTTGACCAAAAAGCGAAAGCTGACCGTTTGGCCGATCTCTTCAGGGTGGGCGATCACGTAGTTGCGCAGCTTTGCCATCGCAGCCTTGGACAGAATACCGCCCATCTGTTTGGCAGTCAGCTCTGTTTGAATGCCCAGTTTCTGAACTTCTTCTTCAAGCGCTGCCGATACCAAAGGAGCATAACCGAAGGTCGAAACCTTCTTGATGTCGTCGATATTGCGCTCGCCCTTCTTGTCCAGCTTGTCTTCGCGCAGGTTCACATCCAACTCAAGGTAGGTCTGTTGGAACGCCCCTACCCCAGCGGTCACGATGTTGGTGACCAGCACGATCAGCATCAGCAAGCCAACGCCAATGGCTGCGATCCCGTACATCTTGAAACGGCTTTCCGCCGCGTTTCGCCGCTTGGTACGCGTGTCTTTTTCAAACAGCGATCCGCTTTTGGGTTTTGCAGTCGGAGCAGCGTCTGGTGTTTGGGACATATCGGTCATTCGTACTGCTCCCGGTATTTGCGTACGATGTAGAGGGCAAAGATATTCAGCCCCAGTGTAATGACGAACAGAGTCAGACCCAACGCAAAGGCCACCAGCGTTTCAGGGCTGGCAAAATCAGTATCTCCGGTCAGCTGGCTGACGATACGTGTGGTAATTGTGGTCATCGCCTCGAATGGGTTGCCCGAAAACTTGGCGATGGCACCCGCCGCCATCACAACGATCATGGTCTCGCCGATGGCCCGGCTGGCGGCCAGCAGAACCGCGCCCACGATACCCGGCAGAGCTGCGGGCAAAATCACACTACGTACCGTTTCTGAATGCGTCGCGCCCAGACCAAGCGAACCGTCGCGCATCGATTGCGGCACGGCGTTGATGATGTCGTCAGACAGCGAAGAAACGAACGGGATCAACATAATGCCCATCACCAGACCAGCAGTCAGTACAGCGTTGGAACTGGCCATCCAGCCAACCCCAAGAACGCCACCATTGCCGAACATGGACACTAACGCGGGGCCGACGGTCAGCAATGCAAACAGACCGTAAACAATCGTGGGAATACCCGCCAATATCTCTAGCAGCGGCTTAGCCACCGCGCGGGTCGCCCCTGAAGCATACTCGGACAGGTAGATCGCGGCGAACAGGCCGATCGGAACGGCAACCAGAAGCGCAATCACTGAAATATAAAGCGTTCCCCATAGCAGCGGCAGGATCGACAACTCACTGCCTCCGCGGAAATTCGGTGCCCAGGTGCTGCCAAAGAAGAAGTCCTTCCACGAGTGCAGTTGGAAGAAATTCATGGTTTCGAACAGCATCGACAGGACGATTCCGACAGTTGTCAGGATGGCGATAGACGCAGCAAACAAAAGAAGTGCAAGAACACCCTGTTCAACCACATTGCGCGCGCGGAATTCCTTGTGTGTGCGAATATAGGCGAAGGCGGCTCCAACCAGCGCTAGCAGTAGCACCGATATCTGCATCGCAACCGTGCCAGCTGCATTCATGACGCGGTACTTCTGGGCCGCAAGCAAGACGGGTTTGGTAATATCTTGCGTCAGAACTTGTCCGGCAGCTTTGAGTTTTTCTGTGAGCTCTTCGACATCTGCGTTCCCATCGCGCGAATCGCCCTCTGTCATAGCGCCCGATTTAACTGCGCCGTCCAAACCATTGGCAACTCGGCGAACCTCGCTCATGACTAAGCCACGATTGGAGCCTTCCGTTATGACTTCGTCTGGAATCAGATTGGACGCTGCACTATTCACGATCATCGGCTGAACCAGCAACCACACGATCAACACGCATAAGGCGGGAACCAGCGCGCTCAAAGCGACGTTGTAGCCATAATAGGAAGGCAGAGAGTGCAATTCGCGGATCTCTCCACCTGCACTCGTCAATGCTCGGGAGCGGCCCATGAAATAGCCAATGACAGCCAGAACAAGCAGGATCAGCAGCAGCCAGGATAAAGCCATGTAAACTCCGTAGGGATGGCGATGTAGGAGTCAAAAAGAACCGGGGCGAAAAAACGCCCCGGTCCCAAGAGCATTCGGGTTAGGAGCCGCCGCCCAGCGTGGCTTCGTTGGCTACAGCTTCCTGAACCTTGACCAGTTCCGGATCGGAGACCAGACCATATTCCGCCAGCGGGCCGTCAGGACCAGCGATCTCATCGGCTACAAAGAACTCGGCATATTCTTTCAGGCCGGGGATCACGCCAATGTGGGCTTTCTTCACGTAGAAGAACAGCGGGCGCGAAACGGGGTACTCACCGGTGGCAATCGATTCTGTCGACGGAACAACGTCCGACATGGTTGCTACCTGCAGCTTGTCGGTGTTGTTCTCGTAGAACGCCAGACCGAAGACGCCGATGCCGTCTTTGTTGCTGTCGATACGGGCCAGAGTCTCGGTGTAGTCGCCGTCGATGTCGACCGAAACGCCGTCGGTACGCAGAGCGATACAGGCTTTTTCAGCGGCTTTCTTGTCGTCGCCGTTGGCAGCTTTGTAGACGTCGAAGTCGCCCAGATGCTCACAACCGGCCAGAATTACTTTGTCTTCGAACACTTCACGGGTGCCGTGCTTGGTGCCCGGGATGAAGGCTGCGATCGGCTGCGCCGGGAAGTCCGGGTTCACATCGGCCCAGGTTTTGTATGGGTTATCGACCAACGCGCCATCAACAACGACCTGAGCGGACAGGGCTTTGTACCAGTCTTCTGGTGTAAATTCGAACGAGTTGCCGTTGATGTCGCTGGCAAACACGATGCCGTCATAACCGATCTGAACTTCGATGATATCGGTCACGCCTGCTTCGGCACAGGCCTTGATCTCTTTTTCGCGGATTTGACGCGATGCGTTGGCAATGTCGATGGTGTTTTCACCAACACCTTCGCAGAACCGTTTCAGGCCTGCCGAGGAACCACCCGATTCAACAACCGGCGTTGGAAAGTCAAAATTCTCACCGAAGGCTTCAGCAACGATCGAGGCGTAGGGCAGTACAGTCGACGAACCAGCAACCTGAACCTGATCACGAGCAGCAGCAGTAGTAGCCGAGACGGCCGCGATGGCCAGTGCAGAAGCCGACAGTTTTACAAAGGACATTACAGTCTCCTTGAGAAAGATATAAATTGATCATCCCCATGATGATCTTGTCGGCACCCCTAAGCGCCGTGCGTAAGCCTTTTGTGACACATACGTAACAGTTTTATGACAACTCACGATTTTCTTAGGCTTTCTTAACTTGACGAAGGGTGAACTTGTCATGTTTTCGTCGCATGTCAGTTTAGGTTCGCCGCCTCATCAGCGTGGCAAAATCACTGTAAAGACGGAGCCTTTTCCCAGATCGCTTTCAACGCGCAGCCGGCCCCGGTGGCGATTGACGATGTGCTTAACGATCGCCAGTCCTAACCCGGTTCCACCCAGTTCACGAGACCTGTGGCTGTCTGCCCGATAGAATCGCTCGGTCAGCCTGGGCAGATGAATGGCATCAATACCCGGTCCTTTATCTACAATCTCAACCCGCACAGCAGGTCCACGCATCGCTGTGTCGCGTTCTGAAGGCCGAACATTAATCGTCACACTCTCGCCGCTGCCACCGTACTTGATCGCGTTCTCGATCAGATTGGTGAAGACCTGTCGCAACTGATCGCTGTCGCCCGTCAGCATGACCGGTTCGGGTGGCGCATTCAGTGTCATCGTTACCGGGGCATCATCAGCCAACGGCCGCAGGGAATTCAGAATGGATTGCAATAGTCCGGTCAGGTCGAGTTGTTCCTTGGGGCGAACACGCTCTTCGCTTTCGACCCTGTTCAGTGACAACAGATCTCCAACCAGCCGATTCATCCGGTTGGCTTCGTCCGTCATGATTTGCAGGAATCGTTCTCGGGCACTGGCGTCGTCGCGGGCCGGGCCGCGCAGGGTTTCGATGAACCCCATTAGCGCAGTCAGAGGGGTTCGCAACTCGTGGCTGACATTGGCTACGAAGTCGCGGCGCATCTGGCTGGCTTGCTCCAGATGAGTGACATCCTGAAACACCACCAGAACCGCCCCACCCGATACCGCGCCGACACCATTCATGTACCGGCATTCCACCTGAAACGTCGTATCCTGCGCACCGTCATTGGATAGATGGCGCGTTTTTGCGGGGCCTTTGGTTCGTAGACTCTGCTCCATGGCTTCGATCACCTGCGGCTGACGCAGGATCGTTGCATAGTGACGCCCCTCGATATTCTGGCCCAGAAGCGTTTTTGCTTCCGTATTGGCTGCAATGATCCGTTCTGTCTGATCCACCATCAGAGCAGGCATCGGTACAGCCGAAACAAATTCGCCAATCAGCTCGTGGGACATATTGGGGCCTATCCGGCGTTGATTGCCTTATGAAACCGGTTTGAGAGTGTCGCGAAACTTGCGCATGTTTTCCTGATAATGCAGCGCGCTTAGCGTGAGTTTTTGCGCGGCAGCCTCGTCCAGTTGACGAACCACCTTACCCGGAGACCCCATAACCAGCGAGTTATCGGGGATTTCCTTTCCTTCGGTGATCAAGGCCCCTGCTCCGATGAGGCAGTTTCGACCGATCCTTGCGCCATTCAGAACGATAGCGCCCATTCCGATCAAACTGTTGTCGCCGATGGTGCAGCCATGCAGCATAACTTTGTGCCCGATTGTACAGTTCTGGCCAATGGTCAGTGGATACCCGGCATCAATATGCATGACACAGTTTTCCTGAACATTGCTGCCCGCCCCCACGCGAATTTCCTCGTGGTCAGCGCGAATAGTGCAACCAAACCAGACCGAGGCGCCCTGCTCTAACACCACCTTACCAATCAGGTTGGCATCCGGTGCAACCCATGTGTCTTCATGAATGAGAGGCACGTGTTCGCCCAAGGCAAATACAGTCATGACAACCCCTCGAATTCAGTCTGCAGAGTGCGGATGTGGTGCTGCAGGCGCGGCTGTTGAATGCGCCGCATACGTTCGGCGCTGACAATCGTTTTCAGCTTTTCCTCGGTGGTATCCAGATCATCGTTTATCAGGACATAATCGTAATACCCCCAGTGGCTGATCTCGTCCCAGCTTTTAAGCATCCGCTTTGCGATGACATCCGCACTATCCTGCCCACGGGTTTCCAACCGGCGGCGCAATTCCGGGATCGACGGCGGTAGGATGAAGATCGACAAAGCATGTTTACCCAGATCCGAATTGCGGATCTGAACTTCGCCTTGCCAGTCCACATCGAACAGAACATCCCGGCCCTGGTTGATTGAATCGCGCACCGGGTCCGCAGGAGACCCGTAAAAATTGCCAAACACGTGTGCGTGTTCCAGCATCTGGCCATCAGCCACTTGTTGCCTGAAGGCGTCCTCGGACAGAAAGTAATACTCGCGCCCATGCTCTTCGCCCGGTCGCGGGGCACGGGTCGTGGCCGAGATCGAGAATTCCAGCTCACTGTCCCACTGCATCAGCCGTCGGGCCAGAGTGGATTTGCCCGCGCCCGAGGGGGAGGACAAGATGATTAAGAGACCTCGGCGATCCGCCATGTTTCTGGTTCCCGTCTGTTATTCTACGTTCTGCACTTGCTCACGCATCTGATCAATGACCGCCTTCAGCTCCAACCCAACCGACGTCAGTTCGGCATGCTGGGATTTGGAGCACAACGTATTGGCCTCGCGATTGAATTCCTGGGTCAGGAAATCAAGTTTGCGCCCGACAGGGCCATCCTCGGCCAGCAATGTCCGCGCGGCAGTCACATGCGCGGCCAGCCTGTCGATCTCTTCTGTGATATCGGCCTTGACTGCGATCAAAGCCAGTTCCTGAGCGACGCGTTCCGGGTCGGCATCCCGGGAATTATCCAAAACACGCGCAAGGTTGTCGCGCAATGCTTGCGCCATGTCTTCCCGGCGTTTTTCGGCCAACCCGGCCGCCTGCTCGGTCAGGTCCGCAATGCGGTCCAGCTGAGATTGCAGGATATCTGCCAATGCCCGCCCTTCGGCTTGGCGCATGGTCAGGAAATCGGACAGCAGGCCGCCGAATTCGGTCTTCAGCTGCGCGACAATCGGCGAGGCATCATCCGCGTCAGAGCCGACCTCCATCATACCTTTCAACGACAAAAGGTCACTGGCGCGGGATTGAGCCAAGTTCAGCCCCTGCGCGGTAGCCATAGATTCGGTCTGAGCTAAAGCCGCCAGCGCCGCGTCCATGGCAGCAGTATTCAATCTTATATCCGAAGAGGTTTCTTCCCGGTTCACCCGCAGAGACAAGGTGACATTTCCCCGGCCGACGGCCTTTGACAGCTCGGACCGCAGCGCGGCTTCCAGCCCTGTCAGCCAATCGGGAACCCGCAGCCGCATGTCCAGGCCCTTGCCGTTGACGCTCCGCAGCTCCCACGTCCAGCTATGGGGGGCCAACGCGCCTTTGCCCGAGGCGAATCCGGTCATGGAGTTGATCATGCCTGCCCTTTCAATTCTGTCGCACGTTCCGCGCGCTTGCCGCACCTAATGCCATCGGCCGCCCCGGGGCAAGACCTTGCTTATTCCTGAATTCATCCGACGAAGTTAACCATTCGTTAAAGAATTCCTCCAAAATTGTCTTAACCCATGCCAATCTTCCGGTCGCAACGGCTGGTGTATCGCTGTGCTGCCTATTACACGGCATTTTAGATAAATCGCGAGTGATTGATGTTAGGGTGATGAAAATGAAAACCTTTTTCGGGACCGGTTCCGGCTCAAGTTTTGGAAAGATCGTTGCAATGGATCGCTTTGATAGCGGGCGCAGCCTGTCCCCCATCCGCCAGGCCGAGGCATATTGGACCGCGCTTCTGACTGGCGACGGGGTGCCAATGCGGTCGCAGATTGACCCGCGCGGGCTGGAGAATATTCTGGAATATACATTTATTCTTGAGCGGATTGCGCCCGGTCTGGCGCGATTTCGGCTCGCGGGCAGCCACCTAAACAAGCTGGCAGGAATGGAAGTCCGTGGAATGCCGCTGACCTCTTTCTTCGAACCGGATGCGCGTGATGAAGTGACGACGCAGCTGGAACAGGTTTTTGCAGCACCCGCCGTTGCCGAGCTTGGCATGGTGTCCAAAGGCAAGCTGGGTCGCGCACGTCTACAGGGCCGTATGATCCTTCTTCCATTGAAAAGCGACCTTGGTGACGTCAGCCGGGTTTTGGGTGTCATGATAAGCGATGGCGCGATCGGAACCACGCCGAGACGGTTTGCAATCACCGACAACCGTGTGCGCAGCGTAGCTGATCTTCAACTTCCACCACAACAGGTTACCCCAGAACAGACGTTTGGCTTTGCAGAAGATCAAGAGCCGCTTCAACCACCCAAAAGCCATCTAAGACTTGTGTCGTCTCGCGACGATTGAGCACGAGGGGGCAAAAAAAACGGCGGGCACATGGCCCGCCGATTTGTTTTTTTATTGTCGATCAGCTCGCAGCGCGTTTCTTCCGATCACGACGCAGGTTGGTCAGCTCTTCGGCAACCAGGAATGCCAGCTCCAGCGACTGCGTTGCGTTCAGGCGCGGGTCGCAGGCGGTGTGGTAACGATCAGACAGATCTTCCTCGGTCACGGCACGTACACCGCCGGTGCATTCGGTGACGTCCAGACCGGTCATCTCGAAATGCACGCCACCGGGAATGGTTCCTTCGGCCTGATGTACGCCAAAGAAGTCGCGCACCTCACGCAGAACGGATTCGAACGGACGTGTCTTGTAGCCCGTGGCCGATTTGATCGTGTTGCCATGCATAGGGTCACAGACCCAGGTGACCTTGGCGCCCTCTTCTTTCACAGCCTTGACCAAACGCGGCAGATGCTCGCCCGCTTTACCTGCGCCGAAACGTGCGATCAGGGTCAGACGGCCTTCTTCGTTTTCCGGGTTCAGTTTGGACATCAGAACCTTGAGGTCCTCGGCAGTCGTCGTCGGACCACATTTCAGGCCAATCGGGTTCAGCACGCCACGGCAGAATTCGACATGTGCGCCGTCCGGCTGACGCGTACGGTCGCCGATCCAGATCATGTGACCTGAGCCCGCAAGCCAATTGCCGGACGTTGAATCCAGACGCGTCAGTGCCTCTTCATATTCCAGCAGAAGGCTTTCGTGGCTGGTATAGAACTCAACGGTCGAGAATTCATGGGTGGTGTCAGCTGTAATGCCGGCCGCTTCCATAAAATCGATCGTGTCCTGAATCCGATCCGCTATCTCGGAGTATTTTTGAACGTCCTGCTCATCTGTGAATCCAAGAGTCCAGGAATGCACCCGGCTCATGTCGGCGAAACCACCGGTCGAGAAAGCGCGCAGCAGGTTCAGCGTCGCAGCTGCCTGTGTGTACGCTTGAAGCATTTTTTCAGGATTCGGAATCCTTGCTTCGGGCGTGAAAGCCAGTTCGTTGATAATATCACCGCGATAGCTGGGCAGTTCCACGCCATCTACCACTTCTGTCGGCGCGCTGCGAGGCTTTGCGAATTGTCCGGCCATGCGGCCCACTTTGACCACCGGCACCTTGGCGCCATAAGTCAGAACCATCGCCATTTGCAGCATCACCTTGAAAGTGTCACGGATTGCATCGGCGCTGAACTGATCAAAACTTTCCGCGCAATCGCCTCCCTGCAAAAGGAACGCTTCGCCACGACCGGCGGCACCCAGATGTTGCTTGAGGCGTCGCGCTTCACCCGCAAAAACCAGCGGGGGATACTGCGAAAGCTTTGCCTCAACCTTGGCCAGGGCGGCCGGGTCGGTATATTCGGGCATCTGAACACGGGGCTTGTTGCGCCAGTTCGATTTTTGCCACTCGGTCATTGCTCTGATCTCCGCTGAAGTATTTCAGAGCGTCTCTATACAAAATGCAATGAAGAGTGACCATATCCTTTTGCGCCTCTTGACGACGTAAACAAGCTTTGAGCATGGTGGCTGGCAATTCCGCCGTCTGTAAAAAGTCGGCAGGCACCGAATCAAGGACAGTTCGCCATGCAAGAGCAACGCCAAGTTGTCACTGTGGACAGCAATGCCACAAAGCCGAACAATTATGTTTTTGTTCTGCTGGACAAGTTTTCACTGCTGTCCTTTGCGTCAGCGCTGGATAGCCTGCGCATCGCCAACCGTATGTCTGATCGCGACCTGTATTCCTGGACGCTGGCCGGTGAAGGCGGTGAAACGGTCAAATGTTCGGCCGGGACAGAATTCAATCTTGATTGCGATTTGTCCGAGCTTCAGCGGGACGAAGTAATCCTTGTTTGCGGCGGCGTCGATGTCCAAGCAGCCACGACAAAACGCGTGCTTAACTGGTTGCGCCGTGAAGCGCGCAAAGGGCTGAAGATTGGCGGGCTGTGCACCGCGGCCTATACGCTAGCCAAAGCTGGTTTGCTGGATGGCAAGCGTGCGACGATTCATTGGGAAAACTCCGACAGTTTTGCCGAAGAATTCGACTCGGTCGAACTGACCAAGTCAGTATTTCTGATCGACGGAAACCGGATGACCACTGCAGGCGGAACGTCGTCTATTGATCTGATGCTCAAACTGATCGCCGCAGATTACGGTGAAGAGCTGGCAAATGCCGTTGCAGATCAGATGATCTATTCCTCGATCCGTACGGATCAGGACACTCAACGCCTGTCCACACCCACCCGGATCGGCGTGCGCCACCCCAAGCTGAGTCAGGTAATCCTGATGATGGAAAAGAACATCGAAGAGCCGATCTCGCCTTCGATTCTGGCCAAAGACGTCGGCATGTCAACGCGTCAGCTAGAACGTCTGTTCCGTCGTTACCTTAGCCGGTCGCCCAAGCGCTATTATATGGAGCTGCGTCTGCACAAAGCACGCAACCTGCTGATGCAGACGGATATGAGCGTGATTAACGTGGCGCTCGCCTGCGGATTTGCCAGCCCCTCGCATTTTTCGAAATGCTACCGGGCGCATTACAACACGACGCCCTATCGCGAGCGTGGCGCTCAAGGCGGAAGGCTGTCCGTTTAACGGGCAGGCGTCATCCTGTAGACCGCTTCATTTCCAACCGAGATGAACCAGATCGACCCGTCAGGCGCTTCGACGATATCCCGAACGCGCTCCGTCTCGGGCCCTTTGATCTGCTCGACTTCGCGCAGCGGAGAACCAGCCAGCCGCGCAATATAGTCGAATTTGAGCGACCCGACGAACAGATCACCTCTCCACTGCGGCCACAACTTTCCTGAATAGACCATCAACCCCGACGGAGCGATAGACGGGTCCCAGTAGTATTTGGGCTGCTCCATTCCCGGTCTGGACGTTCCTTCACCGATCTTTTTGCCCGAGTAGTGCGTACCGTACGAGATAACCGGCCAGCCGTAATTTGCGCCGGGCCGTACCAGATTGATTTCGTCCCCCCCTTTCGCACCATGTTCCGAAATCCAAAGCCGCCCTTGTGCATCGAAACCGGCGCCTTGCGCGTTTCGGTGTCCGTAGGACCAGATTTCGGGACGAACGGACGCTTCCCCTTTGAATGGGTTGTCGGTTGGCACTGTTCCGTCCCGATTGATACGAATAACCGTTCCCATATGGGTCAAGAGATCCTGCGCCGCGGGTCCGTCCCCCCTGTCCCCTATAGTCACGAACAAAGTACCATCCGTAGCCTCGACAACCCGCGAGCCAAAATGCCGACCCGATGAACCACCTGGTATTGCTTCGAAAATGACTCGTAAATTTGTCAGTCGCTTGCCATTTTCAGACAGGCGCGCCACGGCCACAGCTGTCCCCGCGCCACCTCGCTGCTTTTTCGAGAACGTCAGGAAAACTTCACGGCTTTGTGCGAAGTCACGCGCCACGGTGACGTCCAACAATCCACCCTGACCCGACGCTGCGACCTTTGGGGTACCTTTGACCCGGCTTACGTCCCCGTCGGCAACAAGAAGTAATTTGCCATCCCTCTCGGTCACCAGAAACGCACCGTCCGGCAAAATGCCGATAGCCCAGGGCGTATCCAGCCCACCGACAAGCTTAGTCAAAGTCACAGTGCCGACCGAGGTTTGTATCTGGTCTGCAGACGCGACACCTGATGTGAAGAGAAACACTAGAAAAACACCAAGCCTAAGCATCCGAAACCTCCGGTAATTTGGGTCGCCCACGTCTGAGCAAACAAGATAGCGTGGCCATGTGAAAGCCAACTTTTCGTTAGGACTTTTCTTTTCCGAATAGCTTGCCTAGGGTCGTGCCCAGAACGAATACGTTCCAATAAGGGAGTAACCATATGAAAAAGCTGCTTACAGCAACTGCAGCAACCGCTTTGCTGGCTGGTACCGCAATGGCCGAAGACGTGACACTGGGCGTTCTGTTTGGCTTCACCGGCCCAATCGAATCGCTGGCCCCGGCTATGGGTTCAGGTGCCGAGTTGGCAATGTCTGAGGTCACCGAATCCGGTAAACTACTGGACGGCTCCAAAGTCGCCGCGTCGCGTGCCGACACTGGCTGCATCGACAACGGCCTGGCTACATCGAACGGCGAACGCATGATCGGTGAAGGCGTTGCCGGCATCATCGGTGGTGACTGCTCGGGCGTGACCGGTGCTATCCTGCAGAACGTGGCTATTCCGAACGGCATGGTCATGATCTCACCGTCGGCAACGTCGCCCGGCTTGTCGACCATGGAAGACAACGGCCTGTTCTTCCGCACCGCTCCGTCGGATGCGCGGGAAGGCGAAGTGATGGCCGACATCCTGAAGGACCGCGGCATCAACTCGATCGCCCTGACCTACACCAACAACGACTACGGCAAAGGTCTGGCCGATGCGATTCAGTCCTCGTTCGAAGCAGCAGGCGGTGAAGTGACCATCGTTGCCGCGCACGAAGACGGCAAAGCCGACTATTCGGCCGAAGTTGGTGCACTGGCATCGGCCGGTGGCGACATTCTGGTCGTTGCAGGTTATCTGGACCAAGGTGGCCTGGGCATCATCCAGTCGTCTCTGGACAGCGGCGCGTTCGACACGTTCGGCCTGCCAGGCGGTATGATCGGTGACTCGCTGCCCGCCAATGTCGGGCCCGACCTGAACGGTTCGTTCGGTCAGATCGCCGGTTCGGGCGGTGAAGGTGCCGAGAAGTACTTTGCCATGGCCGAGGCCGCAGGCTTTGACGGCTCATCGCCCTACTCGCCTGAGTCCTACGACGCAGCTGCGCTGTTTATGCTGGCCATGCAAGCCGCAGGGTCGACCAACCCGGCTGAATATGGCGCCAAGATCATGGACGTCGCCAACGCTCCGGGTGAGAAAATCTATCCTGGCGAGCTGGCCAAGGGTCTGGAACTGCTGGCCGCTGGTCAGGACATCGATTATGTCGGCGCGTCGGGCGTTGAGCTAATCGGTCCCGGTGAAAGCGCAGGTTCCTACCGCGAAATCGAGGTAACCGACGGCGAAAACAAGACCGTCAACTTCCGTTGATTTCGGCCTACAATCTATAAGACCAAGCAGCCCGGGCCTTGTGTCCGGGCTGTTTCAATGAAAAAAGGCCGCACCTCACCTTTTGGGGATAGGGAAGCAGAAACACCGACAAGGGTGGCTAGGGGAAAAGATGATCGTCGTCGAGGACGTGCACAAGCATTTCGGCGGGTTTCACGCGGTGGATGGGGCATCGCTGGAAATCCAAAAAGGTTCCATCACCGGCCTGATCGGGCCGAATGGGGCTGGAAAAACCACTCTGTTCAACGTGATCGCAGGTGTTCTACCGCCGACAAGCGGCAAAGTATTCATGGATGGCGAGGAAATCACCGGCCTGCCACCTCATGATCTGTTTCACAAAGGCTTGCTGCGTACCTTCCAGATCGCGCATGAGTTCTCGTCGATGTCCTGCCGCGAAAACCTGATGATGGTGCCCGGCGCACAATCCGGGGAATCGCTGTGGAACACGTGGTTCGGACGCAAGCGCATCGCGGATGAAGAACGCGCGCTGAAGGCAAAGGCCGACGAGGTTCTGGAATTCCTGACCATCGAACATCTGGCCGATCACAAGGCCGGTCAGGTCTCGGGCGGTCAGAAAAAACTGCTGGAGCTTGGCCGCACAATGATGGTCGACGCCAAGATCGTGTTTCTGGATGAGGTTGGCGCAGGTGTGAACCGCACCCTTCTGATGACGATCGCCGACACGATCCTGCGCCTGAACAAGGAACGCGGCTATACTTTTGTCGTCATCGAGCACGACATGGATTTCATCGGCAAAATCTGCGACCCGGTTATCTGCATGGCCGAGGGTAAGGTTCTGGCCGAAGGTACTCTAGACGAGATCAAAGCCAATGAACACGTGATCGAGGCCTATCTGGGCACCGGCCTGAAGAACAAGGACAAGCTGGAGGCCGGCGCATGAGCGACAACCCCTATCAGGACGATCACGGCAACAAAGACGCTTCGATCACCAACACTGCCGGCATTGGGACAATGACCCCGGCGCACAGGAAAAGCGGTGAAACCCATTATGTCGGCGGCGGCCCGTTTCTTATCGGTGACACCATGACCGGCGGATACGGTAAAGGCCCGGACATCCTGCATGACTGCACCATCGCCGTCGATAAAGGTGAGATCGCTGTAATCGTTGGTCCCAACGGTGCCGGTAAATCCACCGCGATGAAAGCTGTATTCGGAATGCTCGACGTCCGCGCTGGCGCTGTGCGGCTGGACGGAGAGGACATCACCAACCTATCGCCACAGGATCGCGTGATCAAAGGCATGGGCTTCGTGCCTCAGACCCAAAACATTTTCACCACGATGACGGTTGAGGAAAACCTCGAGATGGGTGCCTTCATCCGCCGTGACGACATCAGCCAGACGATGGAGCAGGTCTTTGACCTCTTCCCCATCCTGCGCGACAAACGCAATCAGGCCGCCGGAGAGCTATCGGGCGGCCAGCGCCAACAGGTTGCCGTGGGCCGCGCGCTGATGACCCAGCCGAAAGTATTGATGTTGGACGAACCCACCGCCGGTGTCTCGCCCATCGTGATGGATGAGCTGTTCGACCGGATCATCGAGGTTTCGCGCACCGGTCTGCCGATCCTGATGGTCGAGCAGAACGCCCGTCAGGCGCTGGAGATCGCGGACAAGGGATATGTGCTGGTTCAGGGGCGGAATGCCTATACCGGCACGGGCAAGGAACTTCTGGCCGATCCCGAAGTGCGTAAGAGTTTCTTGGGGGGGTGAGGATGCGCAAATTGTTTCTTAGCGCCGCAGTGACAAGCGCTTTTGTGGCTACTACCAGCGCCTACAGTGAGACCATCTCAGAAGACTACGACTTTCAGATTGTTTGTGAGTGGGACAAAGCTAGGCTTGTGGAACGAGCTAGGCTTGTGGGAACTCAAAAATCAGTAGCTTTGGCTACTACACCCGCCCCAGAGCTATTGGAGATCAAAGCTGAGGGATTGACTTTCGAAGTCCCCGGTGTTGCCGGGGTTCGTCAATTCGTTACCCGCGCTTTGCCCGGCCCGCTTGCTGGAGAGATGCTGACGGTTTTCCCTGACGGCCGAGGCCTTCGCACGCAAACCTACGACATTGAAGGCGAGCTGAGCGTATCAACAAAAATTGGAACTTGTGAGGTCATTGAATAATGGACTTCCTCAACGCCCTTGTGGCGCTCTCCAACTTCGTTCTTGTTCCCGCAATCGCCTATGGCAGCCAGTTGGCGCTGGGCGCTCTGGGGGTGACGCTGATCTATGGCATCCTGCGGTTCTCGAACTTTGCCCATGGTGACACGATGGCCTTTGGCGCAATGATCGCTGTTCTGGTCACGTGGGGCCTGCAAGCCGCCGGGGTCAGTTTCGGGCCGCTGCCGACCGCTCTGCTCGCCCTGCCCTTTGCTATACTGGGCTGTATCGTTCTGGTGCTGATCACCGACAGGTTTGTCTACCGCTTTTACCGGGAACAGAAGGCCAAGCCGGTCATTCTGGTGATCGTTTCGATGGGCGTAATGTTCATCATGAACGGTCTGGTGCGATTCATCATTGGTCCTGACGATCAAAGGTTTTCAGACGGCGCTCGTTTCCTGATTTCCGCAAGGGATTTCAAAGCGATGACTGGGCTGAGAGAAGGTCTGGCGATCAAAACCTCTCAGGGTATCACTGTGATTGTGGCCGTTGTCGCCGTGGCGCTACTGTTCTGGTTCCTCAACAAGACGCGCACCGGCAAATCGATGCGGGCCTATTCGGACAACGAGGATCTGGCGCTGCTCTCTGGCATCAATCCCGAACGTGTGGTGATGATCACATGGATCATCGTCGCAGCCTTGGCCACGACGGCAGGCGTTCTTTACGGGCTGGACAAGAGTTTCAAACCCTTCGTCTATTTTCAACTTCTGCTGCCCATCTTCGCCTCGGCCATCGTGGGTGGCCTCGGCAACCCCTTGGGTGCGATCGCGGGTGGGTTCATCATCGCCTTTTCCGAGGTCACAATCACCTATGCGTGGAAAAAGGTTCTCACCTATATGGCGCCAGAAAGCCTAGCCCCTTCGGGCTTGGTGCAGTTCCTGTCCACCGATTACAAATTCGCCGTCAGCTTTGTCATCTTGCTGATCGTGCTTTTGTTCAAACCAACGGGTCTGTTTAAGGGGAAAGCGGTATGAGCGAGTCTGTTAAAAACACGCTGCTTTTCGTTGTCGTTGGCTGTCTGATCCTACTGACGGGTTTCACACAAAGCTGGAACGCCGCGATCCTGATCCTGAACATGGGTTTGATATCAGCCATCATGGCGATCGGTGTTAACCTGCAATGGGGCTTCGCTGGACTATTCAACGTCGGTGTCATGGGCTTTGTTGCACTGGGCGGTCTGGCAGTTGTTTTGGTCTCAACCCCTCCGACGTCCGGAGCATGGTCCGCGGGTGGTTATGGAATTATTCTGGCTCTGTTAATGGGCGCGGCAACGGTGGTGGCAGCGGTTTTCGTCGCGCAGAAATTGCCAAAAGGGCGCACTCAAACCGTGTCGATCATCGGCATCCTGCTGGTTGGTTTCTTTGTCTATCGCGCAATCTTTGATCCAAACGCGGCTACAGTTGAGGCGATTAACCCCGCAGTCGAAGGCAGCCTGGGAGGTCTTAACCTGCCCGTTCTGCTAGCCTGGCCGGCAGGCGGTTTGCTGGCAGCAGGTGCTGCCTGGCTGATCGGCAAAACGGCACTGGGGCTGCGTTCGGACTATCTGGCAATTGCAACGCTGGGCATTGCCGAGATCATCATAGCGATCATGAAAAACGAGGACTGGCTGGCCCGTGGCGTAAAGAATGTTTACGGTATTCCGCGCCCTGCCCCAGTCGTCGGCTACGAGGTCGAGCTTCAGAATGACCCCAGCTTTCTCGCCCGCGCCGAGTGGTTTGGGCTGGATCCAGTCACGGCCTCGACCCTGTCTGTCAAACTGGGCTATTCGCTGCTGTTCCTTGTTGTGCTTCTGGCACTGCTTTGGATGGCACAGATGGCGCTCAAAAGCCCCTGGGGCCGCATGATGCGCGCCATCCGGGACAATGAGGTCGCGGCCGAGGCGATGGGCAAGGATGTCACTCGCCGTCACCTGCAAATCTTTGTTTTGGGTTCGGCAGTCTGCGGGATCGCAGGCGCGATGATGACTACACTGGACGGTCAGTTGACCCCCGGCGCGTACCAGCCATTGCGATTTACTTTCCTGGTCTGGGTCATGGTGATCGTCGGTGGCTCGGGCAACAACTTTGGCGCCGTACTGGGAGCGTTCCTGATCTGGTTCTTGTGGGTTCAGGTCGAACCCATCGGCCTGTGGCTGATGAACCTGATCACCGCCGGGATGCCGGATGGTAGCGCCCTGAAGGCGCATCTGATCGGCAGCGCCGCTCATATGAGGTTGTTCACGATGGGTTTGATCCTGCTGATTGTTCTCAGGTTCAGCCCTCGGGGCCTAATTCCTGAAAAGTAGGCGAAAACTCACTGAGAACTGTTGAACCGCGCCGTCATTCGGCGCGGTTTCTTGTTTCGATGGTCAAAAAAGAATAAACCGGGTTACCGCCACTCATCAATCCTGCGGTACCTGACGGGCGATTTCGGAGAGAACCCGGGCAGATTGTAACGATCATTTTTTGTTAATAAGAGTAACGAACCCCATGCCGACTTCACTCAAAACTACTGCAGCCATTGCTATCTTGGCGGCTGCACTTTCGGCCTGCGTGCCAACCCCGGAAGAACTGGAAACCACCCCTGTTCAGGTTCCGACAGAAAAGGGTGTGGTGACTTGCCAATTGTATTTGCCAGACCGTGTCTCTTGGGATCGCGCAATAGACTTTCCTGCCACCAAAATGTCAGTGCCCGAAGCAGACAATTACTGCAAGCAAGAGGGGCTGCGCCGACTGAATCAGTGATGGCTCAGGCGCCCAATTACGTAGTAACCGGGCGCTTCCTATCTTTCATCGGCTCCGGAACAACCCGCCCAATATGCCGCGAACGATGCGGCGGCCGGTTGTGCCCTTTAGCTCTTTGATAACCGCCTCACTCATGGCGGTTGCAAACGTGTCCTGCTTGCGCGTGACACGGGAAGAAGATCGTCCGACACGGTTGCCGGAATACCGGCGCGCCGAGGCGTATTCGCGTTCCATGGGTGTCTGCTGCTCGATAACGTCATCAGACTCCGCGGCGGCAGCTTCTTGAGCGGCTGCATTTGCACGCGCTTGAAGGATTTCAAAGGCCGATTTCCGATCGGTGGCGTCGTTGTATTTTGAAGCCATCGGTGAGGCTTTCATAACCGCCTGACGCTCGGCTTTGTTTATCGGCCCCAGCTGAGACCCAGGAGGGCGGATCAGTGTCCGCTCGACTACTCCTGGGACGCCTTTCTTTTGCAACATCGAGGTTACGGCCTCACCTACGCCGACCTCGCGAATGGCCGTTTCCGTATCAAACTCCGGGTTTTCACGGTAGGTTTCAGCTGCCAGTCGCAGGTTCTTGCGGTCGCGAGCCGTGAAGGCACGTAAAGCGTGTTGAACGCGGTTGCCAAGCTGACCCAGAATATCCTCGGGGATGTCCGCCGGGTGCTGAGAGATAAAGTACACACCCACACCCTTGGATCGGATCAACCGCGCGACCTGTTCGACCTTGTCGACCAGGACTTTGGGGGCGTCGTCGAACAGCAGGTGCGCCTCGTCAAAAAAGAATACCAACTTGGGTTTGTCCGGGTCGCCAACCTCGGGCAGTTCTTCGAACAACTCGCTCAGCAACCACAGCAGGAACGTCGCATAAAGCCGAGGTGCGCCCATCAGCTTGTCAGAGGCGAGAATGTTGACCATCCCCTGCCCGTTCTCGTCGGTTCGCATCAGATCGGAAAGGTCCAGCGCAGGTTCACCAAACAGGTTTGTGCCGCCCTGATTTTCCAAAACGAGCAAACGACGCTGAATTGCACCGATTGACGCCGTCGACACATTGCCATAACGCAAAGACAACTGCGCGCGGTTTTCACCAATCCAGACCAACAGCGCTTGAAGGTCCTTGAGGTCCAGCAGCGGCATCCCCTCTTCATCCGCGACCCGAAACGCAATGTTCAGAATACCTTCCTGTGCTTCACTCAGCGCCATCAGCCGCGATAACAGCAACGGACCCATTTCGGTCACCGTAGTGCGAACCGGATGACCCTGCTCGCCGAACAAGTCCCAGAAAGTGACTGGGCAGGCGGCATAGGAGAAGTCGTCGAACCCGATGCGAGTTGCGCGCTCTTGAAAAGCCTTATGCAGTTTGTGATCTTCGCTACCCGGCAGGGCCAACCCGGACAAATCCCCTTTGACGTCGGACAAAAACACTGGGACTCCAGCTTTTGAAAAGCCCTCGGCCAGGATTTGCAACGTGACGGTTTTGCCAGTGCCGGTCGAGCCCGCAATCAGCCCGTGGCGGTTGGCGTACTTCAAAGCCAAACCCTGCGCCTGCCCGTAGTCCGGACCCGCGCCGCCGATGAAAATTTTGTCGCTCATAGAAAAACTGCCCCAAACTCTAACGATCTGGGCCAAGCATACAAAGTTAACCTTTGGCTGCGATAGTCATTTTGCTTTCTTTGCGAAGATATCCGTAAGGGAACAAACTTCCTCCCTGTTGACTGGCCGTGCCTTTGGGCACGGCTTTTTTTTCGGACTCTCCCAATCAAACTTTTTAAAAGCGGGACAAATTTTTGCGGATAGCTGTTGACCGTTGGGTTTCGCTCTCGTAACGTTTGCGCATAACTAAGTCGGCCAGTCCGACGGGGAGAAAAATTCAAGAAGGGAGCCGCTCCACCGGCTCCCTTTTCCGTTGGTATCACATGCAATTGCGACCAGTGCTTCGGCGGAAATCTGTTATTTTCAGGCACGGATACCGGTTTAAACCTGACACTACGGTTCCTTGGTGATAGAGGGAACAAAAAGCTGGATCAGCATTACGAGGCATTCATGATCAGGAAACTAGTCCCATTCACATTTGCGGCTGCAGCTCTGCTGAGCGGCGCGGCCTACGCGCAGGACACATCAGAGGCGCAAACCGACCAGTCGCAAGTCGGAAGTGACCTGGATCTCGGCGAATCCGGCCCCCGTATTGGAGAGCAATACATCAAGGAAGAAAGCGGCGAGTGGGGGATTTCGTGCATCAAGTCTGAAGATGGGGATGATCCTTGCGCCATGGTTCAGATTCTGAAGGGTGCCCAGGGCGATCCGATTGCGGAAGTCACCGTTGGTAAACTGCCCGAAGGCGGCGCCGCTGTTGCATGGGCGAACGTGGTCGTGCCGTTGGAAACCCTATTACAAGCCCAGCTTGCGATCTCCATCGATGGCGCGCCGCGGAAGCTCTACAACTATCACCACTGCATGCCAGTTGGCTGCATAGCGCAGTTGGGTCTCACTCAAGGCGACATCGATGCTATGAAATCAGGTTCGAAGGCCGTTCTGTCGCTGGTCCCCGCACGCGCGCCCAACCAGGTTCTGAACATGGAGATGTCCCTGAGTGGTTTTACTTCGGCCTTTGATGGCCTGACGCCGTCCGTAAACTAAAAAATTGCGACGATTTCGATAGATTGCCGCCGTGTTTGCACGGCGGCTTTTTTATACGCGCTTCAACGCCAGAACGGCGTTCAGCCCGCCAAACGCAAACGCGTTACTAAGAGCGACATCTACTTTTGCCTCACGCGCCTCATTCGGGACTACGTCCAGGGCGCATTCCGGGTCGGGTTCTTCATACCCGATGGTTGGAGCAATGACGCCGTCGCGCAGCGCCATGATGCAAGCCAACAACTCGACCGCACCGGTGCCGCCGATTAGGTGCCCATGCATGGACTTGGTGGACGAGATCATTAGCTCATCTGCATGTGGACCAAAAACATCTGCAACGGCAGCACATTCGGTTTTGTCATTAGCCGCGGTACCAGTGCCATGTGCATTGATATAACCCACATCGCTAGCATCCAGTTTGGCGTCCGCTAGGGCACCCGCCATAGCGCGTGAGGCACCTTGTTTACTGGGCATCACGATATCGGCGGCATCCGACGACATCGCAAAACCAACAACTTCACACAGAATGTCGGCACCGCGTGCGCGCGCGTGCTCGTACTCCTCGAACACAAACGCGCCTGCGCCTTCGCCCTGAACCATACCGTTACGGTTGGCGCTGAAAGGGCGGCAGGCGTCCTTGGACATGACCCGCAAGCCTTCCCACGCTTTGACACCGCCAAAACACAGCATGGATTCTGATCCGCCAGTAATCATTGCAGGGGCCGCACCACTGCGCACCATCTGAAAGGCCAACGCCATCGCGTGGTTTGACGAGGCACAGGCAGTGGATACCGTGAAACTGGGGCCTTTGAGATTGTGCTCCATCGACACATGGCTCGCTGCCGCATTGTTCATCAGTTTGGGCACGACGAATGGATGCACTCGGTTTTTGCCGTCCTCATACACCGAACGGTAGTTGTCATCCCATGTTGACACGCCACCACCAGCCGTTCCCAGTACAACCCCGGAACGCGCGGCCAGATCGCCGTGAAAAGCAATGCCGGACTGGTCGATCGCCTCTTTTGCAGCTGTCAGGGTAAACTGAGTAAACCGATCATAGAGTGTCATCTGTTGGCGGTTGAACCGACCTTCGGCCTCAAACCCCCGCACCTGACCACCAATCTTGATGGACAGACGTTCGACATCGCGAAACTCGAGATCCGAGATGCCGCAGCGCCCCTCACGCATGGCTTCAAGAGTATCGGGAACAGAATGGCCCAGCGAGTTGATTGTGCCCGCACCCGTAATGACAACGCGTTTCATACCGGTTGTCAGGCCTTTTCCGATACGAGTTTTTCTATACCCGCGATGATTGCAGCCACGTTCGATATATCGAAATCGCTGGCCGTGGGTTCGTTTGCGTTGAAAGGCACCGTGATGTCGAATTCCTCTTCGATGGCAAAAATGCTCTCGACCAGCCCTAGGCTGTCAATACCCAAGTCCTCCAACGTGCTGTCGGGCGTCACATCCGATGGCTCCAACACGGCCTGCTCGGCAATGATTGCGATGACGCGGTCGCTGATGCTCATGTCGATCCCCTGAGTTTCGCGTTGCGGATGATTTAATCGCTCGTGGGCTGTTTGAAAACAGCCTTTTTCAACGCCTCGACGTCACGCGCTATACGTGGCAGACGACGCTGCGCCTTGTAGATATCCGTATGGCTTTCCATTTTAATGCCGGGATATCCCATGAGTACGCGACCTGCGGGTACATTGGACAGGATTTTCGTCCCACCGCCCGAAATCACGCCGTCTCCGATGAAGATGTTGTCGACGACGCCGGTTTGCCCGCCCAACACAACGTTGTTGCCAATCTCAACCGAGCCGGACACACCGGTTTGACCGCACAGCAGGCAATCCCGCCCAACCCGTGTGTTATGTCCGACGTGGACTAGGTTATCGAGCTTCGAGCCGTTGCCAATAACGGTGTTGCGGATCGTTCCATTGTCGACCGTGCAATTGGCGCCGACCTCGACATCGTCACCGATTTCGACGGCACCCAAAGAGTGGATTCGCAACCAGTTCTGGGCTTTGGCATCACCTGTATCACCCAAGGTTTTACGCGCATTCTCGGCACCGGAAACCTCGGGTGTGACAAAGCTAAATCCGTCTCCGCCAATCCGTGCGCCGGGTTGCGCGATGAAGCGATCGCCAATGACAGTGCGCGCGCCGATGCTGACCATCTCGCGCAGCATGGCGTTTTTGCCCAGGGTAACATCAATGCCTATCACGCAATGCGCCCCAATCACCGAGCCCGAACCGATTTGCGCCCGTGCACCGACCACCGCAAGCGGGCCAATGGAGACGTCCGCTCCGATCTCGGCAGTCGGATCCACAACAGCCGAAGGGTGTGTACCAGGCTGAACCCCCTGACCGCGATCCAGAATCGAGGTGATACCGGCCATTGCCATCCGCGGACGTCCGACAAAGATCGCCGCTTCAAGTCCCAATGCCTGCCAATCTGCGCCCTCCCATAGTACGGCAGCGCGAGCCGAACCTGATGCCAGAGATTCTGCATATTTTGGCGACATCGCCATGGCCAAATCGGTGGGCCCGGCATCTCCGGGCTCAGCGGCGCGCAAAACAGTCAGACTGGTCTGACCCGCGGCTTCGGCACCCAAAGCCTGAGCGATCTGTTCAATGGTGTGCTGCATCATGGGCTTCCTTGTGGCAGGACTTGCCCCCGTGATTACCCTTGAACGTCCGGCAGGACCACCCCTGCCTTTTGCAGCGCCTCCCAGATTTTGCGATCCCGGTTATAGACGTCGCGACGATACTGTATGTCGCCTTTAGGGCCGACATAGGCCGTCCGATAGATCAAATGCACAGGAACGGGCTGGTCAAGATTCACCTTTGTCTCTTTGCCGGTGGCTAAAACGCGATGGAAAAACGCCTTGGGGTCTTCTTCTTGCCGTGCAAGCAACGCGTAAGCAAATTCAAAGGGTTGCGCCAACCGTATACAGCCATGCGAAAACGCTCGCACCTCACGCGCAAACAGACTTTTCTGAGGCGTATCATGGAGATAGATGTTGTACTTGTTGGGGAACATGAACTTCACCAACCCCAGCGCATTGCTTTTGCTGGGCGGTTGCCGCATCGCAAACGGGAAATCGCGGGCCGTGAACTGAGTGAAATCGACCGCTCCCCGATTGACCTGACGACCGCTGCGATCCGTGATCTGAATATGCCCGACCGCATTCGGATTGGATTGCAACTTCGGCAGGTATTCCTTGGTGATGATCGAGCGCGGCACATACCAACTGGGATTGATCACCATATGCTCCATCTCATCCGAGAATTCCGGGCTGCGACGATCATGTGTGTTTTTGCCGATCACAGCGCGGGTTTCAAAAGTCACTTGCCCCTCGTCAACAATTTTGGCCGAGAAATCCGCCTGATTAACCAGAATGTGGCGTGTACCGCGTTGCTCGGGCAACCAACGCTCTCGCTCTAAAGCAACCAACACGGACTTGAGCCTGTCTGACGCCGGTCGATTGATCTCGGTAAGGGTTCCCTGCCCGGCGACGCCATCTGGCTCCAACCCGTGGGCAGTTTGAAAAGCCTGCACTGCCGACAAAAGTTGGGTGTCAAAATTGGGGCTGGCGGTCGGCTTCAGGTACCCCATTGTCACAAGCCGATTGCGCAACTTAACGACATTGGGTCCGGTGTCGCCGTGTTCCAGTTTCGAAACGGGAACCGTAGCGCCCCATCCACCCTGAGCGATTAGCTTCTCCAAAGCAATTTTCTGCTTCAGCAACGCTCGGTATTGGTTGGACTGCGGTGAGAGCTTGCCAATGTATCCACCGGCCGGCTCGGACATCATCAGTTCCAGATGCTCTGCGGCTGACCGCCGGTCCACCTTTCGCACAAGGCCTTCATCAATATCAGACGGCTTTACAGTTCCGGATTTTACGTCATTGGCGTACTTCAAGAATGCGCGGGTCAGTTCCGCTTCCAAACGTCCAAGATCGCGAACTGTTCGCGCCTCTTCCATGCGTGTCACAAGGGATTGCACGTCAAATCGTGCGGCTGGCAGCCCATGCAGATCTGTCGTCGACAAGGCCTTTATCAATTTTGCACGTCGAGCTGCATGTTCGGGCGTGTCCCCGACCCAAATTGGCTCGAACCCGTTTTCCCGGTAAAACTCGGATATGCCCTTTTGCTTCACTGTGGCCTCTGCCACGGCCAATTGGAACGCTGTATTGGTCGTTCCGGCCTGCGCGACAGACCCGGATACCGCGAAACAAGCGGCGATGAGAAAACTGGTACATGTCCGAAAGACAGAGGGCATGGGGTGTCCTTGGTTATTCAATGACTTGACAACCCTAAAACAGGGCATTGCGAAATAATGTTTCGCGCCGCATCGGATGTCTATTCACAAATCCATCAACAAGGGTCATCTTTCGAACCGTGATGCGCGTTTGCATCGCGAGCGGGTAAGCGCCGATCTACTGTGGCAAAACTGTGCAGGTTCGCATCAGTTGCGCAAAAAACTGCCGAAAATTCCCCCTTGATTTCGCATCAGTGAAAGACTCCTTGGCGCGTGATTCCAACTGTGCCATAAAACCCGCATCTGGGTTGGGGAAAAATTAAGAACGCGCGCGTAACATCGTGTGCAGGCAGGAACAGTACGGGACGAAACAAAAAATGACCAAGAGCAGTACTTCGGGCCTGACCCGGCGTGCCCTATTGGGCGCATTCGCGGCTACCGCAGTTGTAGCGGCTCCGACCTATTCCAATGCGGCTGGTTTTCTCCGTGGAGGTGGCGATATCCGCCGAATCCGTATGTATTCAGGCCGTACGGGCGAGCGTATCGACATGATTTATTGGGTCGATGGCAAATACATCAAAGACGCAGTCAAAGAAGTAAACCACTTCATGCGCGATTGGCGCAGCGATCAGGTCAAGGATATGGACCTGCGTACGATCGATATCATGGCAGCTTCGCATAACCTTTTGGACGTAAGCGAGCCCTATATGCTGCTGTCGGGCTACCGTTCCCCAAAAACCAACGCGATGCTTCGGAACCGTTCGCGTGGCGTTGCCAGAAACTCACTGCATATGAAAGGTCAGGCGGCTGACTTGCGTTTAGCTTCTCGGTCGGTCTCGCAAATGGCCAAGGCCGCGATGTCCTGCCGTGCTGGTGGAGTTGGGCAGTACTACCGTTCCAACTTTGTGCATATGGATTGCGGAGACATCCGGACCTGGCGAGGCTAATCCAGCCCAAACCCACACTTTCAGCCAGGCAATCGTGTTTGCGGAGACACGTTATTGGGCCCAAAGCCCAACACCTTGAGCGATAGATTGTATTTCGGGTCGAAAGCTACTCATCGGTTTTTGACCGTTTTAGACCAGAATCTTGCTTTCCCCCTAACTATTACCTTCTAGTGCGTCGGGCTTTGTGCTTTTGACGATCGCCATTTTAGCTCACGCATATTCCTAATAAACGACTGCATTCTGACAAATCAGTTGCATAATTTTAGGTTTGGTGTTGAGGTGATGTTTGGTTTTATTACACTGATTTTGCGTTAGTTATTCGGTTAGAGGTTACAATGTTGCGACGGATATTGAACGAAATCGTCATCGATATCCCCAATGCTCGCCGTTCCTTCTTGTACAACTTCAGAGCTTTTCTGACCTGGATTGTCGCGTGCCGGGTCGACTTGGCTATTGCAGCTGTGATTTTTGTTGTTTCTGGCGCGGCGTACTGGCAAATCGCCAACCAAATACCGCCCGCTTTGATAGATCCCACGCGGGATGCCTGGGTGTGGTTCGAAGCTGATTTGATCCGAGTACAGCAGGTCATGATCAGCCGCGATGCGGATAACTTCCGAACGAATGTCCATCCACTTCAGCCAATTGCAACCTATCCTCCAACGAAGATTCTCATGCTGATAGGCTTCTCTGAAAGGCTTGCAGCTATCGGTACCCTCTCTGCGGTTGCTGGTTTTTGGGGTGCAACCCTATTTGGTGGCTTTCGCGGATTGGGTTTACGCCGCCCGGACGCAATTGTCTTCACAACTCTTGGAGCAGTTTCGAGTTCGGCAATCTTTTGGATGACTGTTCCGGAGGTATACGCTTTTGGTGGGCTGACCGTCACAATCGCCTTGGCTTTCGGAACACTTATGCAACGTGGAAAAATTCCACCAGTTTTTCAGTCCCTGTCAACTGTGATCGCTTTCTCGATCACGACAACCAATTGGATGGCAGGCATTTTGACGGTGCTTGCATCCAATCACTACAAGCGCGCTTTTCAAATCTTAGTTAATGGCTTTGCAATGGCGACAGTTCTGTTCGCGGTGCAAAAAGTGTTTTTTCCGAGTTCCACGTTTTTCGTTCCCTACATCAGGCATGAATTAACGTTTATTCTCCACGAATATGCAGGTGGGAACCTGGATAAGCTACGAGCTTTTTTTGCGTACTCCATTGCGATCCCCGACGTTCCCTTTCTGGATAACCCGGCTTTTCCAGAATGGATGCGGTTGACTGTACAACTCACACCTCTAACGGCACTCACGTGGGTCGGTGGTGTTGGGCTATTGGCATGGGCGATTGTGTTCCTTTCCGGCTTGGCAAACGCTATTTTCAAACCCGGTCCAAACAAGCCGATTGCACAGGCGTTGATCTATTTTTTGTTATTTCAACTAGTGCTGCATTTATTCTACGGGGACGAGATGTTCTTGTACTCTCTAAATTATCTCCCTGCGATGTTGTTTTTGGCTGGGTTCTCGGCGCTTGGCAAAGGACGTTTGTTTTGTTTGGCAATAGCCATCGTTTCGATTCCATTCCTCGCGTACAACAACCTTTCTGAGTACCTGCGAATAACTTCGGACTTACAAATCCATGCGGACGCGTTGTTACAGAACTCGGAAAAGCCAACGGTCAGTCAATAAGTACTGCTGGATTTCGTCAGGTTGAACCGCGCTAAAAGGCCTCAGTCGCGACTCTGGTTGCATTTGCCATGAGTGTAAAGGTGAGGTTCTTGGACGGAAGTGCCGGAAAGACGGAGCCGTCGACTACGAACAGGTTCTCAAAATCGTTTGATTGACAATCGCGTGTTACGGTCAGTTCACCGCCTGTTGCAGATATCGGTAATGTGCCCGAATAATGCACGCTTGCTCCGGGTTGGCGTATCTGGGTCATGCCGGGAACCAGAGGCGCCCCAAGATCGCGCATAAATCGCCTTAACCGTGAAAGTGCATCCGTGATTTCCTGATCCTGGCCCTCTGGTGACTCGTATCTAAGGGACAATGCGGGCCATCCCTCAACATCTTTCTGCGGATCGAGTGTAGCGTGGTTCTCTCCCCGACGAGTGTCATTAAAGTTGAGATTTACCACTCCAAGTGCAGATCTTAGCGTGGTAAATATCTTCCGGCCTGCCTTCATTCCCAATGGAATTTGCGAAATCACGGGATGGGCACTACCGGTTGTCAGTGTCGTGACCTGTCCATGCACGAACTTCGTAGGGTTTTCGGTTTCCATGCCAATTGCCAGTTGGTGGTATTGATAGGACGAGGGGTCATAAGGCCGCCCCAGCATTGACAGATTGAGAAACGGCGCAAGCACTTGCTGATTGTCCATGAGCCCCGGAAGTTTGATGATTTCACCCCTAGCCTTGTAGATTGTCCTGAGAAACAAATTGGCGCTGCTGATTGTGCCAGCAGCAAGCACGAATGCGTCGCCGGTGATTTCTTCGATTGCACCACTGGCGGTATAGGTAACCAAATTATCCAGGCTCTTTGACCCCGCCACCGAAAAATGGCTCGCGAAATGGCCTGGTGTATAGGTGAAGCGCGGATGTTTCTTGAGTATTTCTAAGGTCAGCGAAGGCGTATAGAAGGCGCCGTTGGGGCATCCCCATAGGCATCGGCCGCATTCAGTACACGCATCTCGGTTTCCGAGGTTTCCAGATAGCGCGGCTTGGCGCGACCGACCCAATCGCATGCCCTGATGCCTGCGTGCCAATTTCATCCGTCGGGATTGGTACTTTTGAATCAGGGAAGCGCTGCTTCGATCCAACGATATGGGTTTCAGCATTCCATCTTGGGGGGGATACCATCGTGCCAGATCGTCGGCCCCTCCGCCGACGCCGATCCGCTCGGCGACCGTTTCGTAATACGGTGACATTTGTTCATAGCTGAAACCGAATTCGCTCAAATCGTCATCATTGAATGCGTAGGCGCCACCGGTCCAGCACTCTGCCAATCCACCCGCCGCGAAAGAGACTAGAGATGACAAACCGTGCGCTCTGATCCCGAAAGAACTTGGGTGCTCAAAGACGTAATCCTTTGACGCGGGCAACCCGTAGTACTCTTCATTCTGGTCAGAGTTGCTCGCTGGCAGGCTAATGGCTTCATAATGGTCGCCCAAAAAATAACGCACAGCGTCCGGGTGCAATGTTTTCAGATCGAAAAAACCTGCCCGCGGAAGTGGAGTTTCCCTTCCTGTTTTTCCAACATCAACCATCGTCACAGTATGCCCGCGTTCGATCGCAGTTTGTGCGAAATGCACTCCGCTGGGGCCTGATCCGATTACAATGATATGCATCTTATTTGGAGCCGTTTGCCGATGCTGGATTCGACCGGTCCAGCCAAAAACGTAACGGGAGCAAGAAGATCGTTCCAGCCAATGAAGCTGTTACCGACACAATCCCAACCCATGCAAGGCGCAGCAGTGCCAGAACGGGTCCGATGTCTGGCGATCCATCAAACAACTGGTGCGTACCGGCCTCATTCTCCAAAATTGCAGCATAAAGAACCTGCCGCCGACGCAACACACCATGCCTGTGAAGCAGTCCACAATACCCGTCCGCAAGCCACATGCTGATCCCGCCCCGTCGTGCGAGTGACAACGTCAACTGATCGAACCGACTGCCCTCATGATCTAGTCCGAGATCGTTCAGCGCCCTGGAATAATGCATAATTGCTGCGTCGCTCGGGTCTTTTCCGGTCATGTGGTTGCACAACATCCTGGCTTCGGTTCTGGCGTCGCTTTGCGGCGTAACGGGAATCTCGGTAACATCACCTGTATCGCCGTCTTGGTCATCGTTCTCGGAAACTGTACCGATCTGATCGTGCAACGTTGTCATTTGCGGCGATAACGCATTTACCAACCAGTTGTCAGATATGGTCGAGTTGTTGCCGAAAACCGCAAACTGTCCTGCAGTGGCGGGCATGATGCTGCGGGCAAGCGGCTCCAGCAACGCCAATGGCCATTGTACCAATCGCAATGGCAATTTCAGGATGCGTGGGTTTCGGGCAAAATGCAGCTGTGCAATTGTGCGCAAGAGCTCCTTCATCGGCACGACGTCCGGGCCGCCAAAATCCAGTGTTTCCCTGTCAAATGTGTCTCGTTTCAGGATTTCGACGATCCCAGTTGCCACATCATCAACAGCAACTGGCTGTACACTGATTGGGTCTCCTCTTTGCGGAAGAGGGACAACGGGTAATCCTGCTAGCGTGTCCAGAGCATCCGAAATGGGTGAACCCTGCCCCAGGATCAGCGTTGGCCTCAGGATCGTATAGTTTAGATCCGAAGCGGCAAGGTCCTGTTCGGCCCGCGCCTTGGCTTCTGCATAGGGGTAGAATGACTTGTCAGCGTACCCCGCCGCAATGGAGCTGACAAACAGGAATTGTTTGACACCCTGCTCTGTGCAGGATGAGATTAACTGCTTTGTCGCTTGCCGGTTTACGCGCTCATGTTCCTGCTTCGATGCTTTGCCGGTCAGCGCCCCGAGGTGCAGAACTGTATCAACGCCATCAAGCGCCCCGCGATAACTGGAAGGATCAGTCAGATCCCCAACGCATATTTCCACACTGTTTGGAAGGTCTTTTGCCCGGTTTTTGTCCCGCACAAGAACTCGTAAGTACCACCCTTGCGCGACAAGCACAGGCAGGACACGTTGGCCTAAAAAACCTGTTGCTCCGGTGAAAAAGATCGTGCGCGTCATGATGAAGACGGCCGGTCAATATCTTGCTGATTCAGCCGCTGAACGACGATGCTCACTGCGAGCAGAAACAGCAAAGCACCGATGGTTGCCAGTCGCGAGCTTGGGAATATTTCCACCTCAGGCGCGTGGAAGGCCCATACCCCGACGATATTTTCGGAACGCCAGATCAACAGCGATCCGCTAATGGCCAGAACCGTACTTGCCCACCCTCCCCTAAATAACAGGGCAAGCGGAACGGCAAGCAAGACGAAGTCATAAATATGTAACGGCGCCAGCGCGACAATGACCGCACTTGTCAGTCCAAATATCTGCCACGCCCTGATATCATCGCCTGCACCTCGAGTGATGCGTCCAGGCCCGACACAGAGCAGTAGAACAACGGCAAGAGCGATCAAAGTTGCCATTGGGTTTCCGATATCAAAACCTGCAAGCTCCCATACAATCAAACGAATGCCGGTCATCGATTGCGGCAGGTTGGCAGCCGTAAACCCGTCATAAGCCCCGAGGTTGCGAAGGAAATCAAAGATCGAACCAGGTGCAATAGCCAGGGACGGAAGCAGAAGGAGGATCGAGAGTACGAAAGCGATAGCAACAGCTTTGCGCGAACGCGGATCAAGCAGCAAAAGCAATATAGCAAAGGGCGCCCCGATCTGTGGCTTGAGCAATACCAGTGTCAGTCCAACGGCTTCCAGATAGAGCATCTTGTTGATCCGTCCCCATAGCATCAGGGCCACCCCCAAGCCTGCAATAAGGGTTGTCTGGCCAACGGAAAACAGGATTGCAGTTGCCTCCAGAAGCGACATGAGAAAATACAGCGCGCTGAAAACAGGCAGAAAAACCATTCCTCCCAGGCGCTCTGAGACAGCCAGACTACGTTTTGGAAACGCAGATATGAAGGCGCTGGTGGTCAGGCCGCAGATGGCGACCACAAGAAGAATTCCACTGATGTTCCAGGCGATATTCGCTGCAGGCAGGTCAAGCGCCCCAAAAGGCGTGGCAAAAGCCCACCATGTGGGCGGATACACCCACATGATCGGTACGTGCCCCGAATTGATCTTTGCTGCACCCGTGGCCTCATACGTCGGGCCATACGGATTAATGCCATCAAGCCACATGTCGCCAGCCAGCCAGATGTAGCGAAAATCAAAACCGGGCTTTTCTGCAAGTTGCACGACCTTGAACAGTAGATAAGCAGTCGCAAGACCGCACAGGAGGAGTGAAAGACAATAGATGGCACGGCGTGGAATGACGGTACGTACGGGTGAAATCTCCACTGTTTCAGTCATGCCCTCATATTCCTCCATCAAAAATCACCATCGCTAAACGCCCAGATTTTGCTCATGAAATAGGTAAATGTCGGCACGATCGCGATCATTACAGCCAGCGATGCCCAATATGGCTGCCCCAATACATCTGAAACGGTGAATACGATGATCTGGTTCAGAAACAGGTTAATGACGGAAATGACAAAAAACTTTGGCATGGACCGCTGAATGCGACCGGGTGATCTGAATGAATAATTTCGGTGACCGAAGTAGGAAACGAAAAATGCGACCGAATAGGCCACAAGATTGGCGCTTAAAGGCTCGAGGCCGCCGAAATGATGTGCGGCCAAGCCAACTGCGACATGAACGCCTGTGACGATCCCGCCTGTCAAAACAAATGTAACAACGCTTCTGGCTGACATGCTGAACTGCCCGTTCTATTGCGCTGCATGCCTTGAGGATCTGATCCCCTCTGGCACCGTCAGGTCGTTAGAATCGTTATCATGATTTGTTTCGGGATGGTCTCCTTGCCCGATTATCTCTTCCACGATGAACAAGGGGCGTTTCTTGGATTGGATATAAAGCCGGCCAAGATATTCGCCGATCACACCTAAGACCAGAAGTTGCCCGCTGCCAAGGATCAGGACAACGGACATCAGCGTTGTCCAACCCTGAATGGCGATCCCTGTCAGGTAGCTGTATGCGGTGTAGGCAAGGAACACGACCCCCAATAGTGCGCAGATAAACCCTAGATAAATCGAAAGGCGCAACGGCAGGATCGAAAAACCCGCAATCGCATCCATCGCAAAGCCGATCATTTTCCGCAAAGGGTATTTTGTGTCCCCGGCAAAACGGGCGGAACGGGAGTATTCCAAGGGAACTTGTTTGAACCCAACCCAGCTAACCATCCCCCGGATAAATCTGTGTTGTTCAGGCATCTCGTTGAGTGCCGTCAGAGCCCGGCGGCTTAGAAGACGGAAGTCACCTGTATCAGGCGGAATGTCGATATCTATCAGCAGGTTCAAAAAACGGTAAAAAACATGGGCAGAAAAGCGTTTCGCACGGGTTTCGCCCTGCCGTTCCGTCCGTTTGCCATAGACGACGTCAGCACCGTCATCCATCAGTTGCATCATATCGGAAAGCAGCTCTGGCGGGTCCTGCAGATCTGCATCCAGAATAAGAACACGCTGGCCCCGGCAAAAATTCAACCCTGCGGTCAATGCCAATTGGTGTCCAAAATTTCGAGAGAGGAAAACACCCACGATCGTCGGGTATTCGTCGCTGAATTTGCGGATCAGAGAGCGGGTGTTATCGCCTGAACCATCATCGACAAGAACTATTTCATAGTCCTCACCGGCGACTGTCGTGCACACAGCTACAACCCGGCGCACCAGTTCGGGCAGCGACTCCTCTTCGTTGAAGCAGGGCACTACGACTGACAAAAATGGCATACTCATCGCACAATGAAACCTAAAACCAAAACTCTACCCTAAAGTATAACCGCAGAAATCAGGTATTTGTCAGCCATATGTCGCATGAAGCGAGGAAATCTCAAAGCTTTTAAGGACATTGAGAGGCTTGGAGCAAGATTGTTGCCGCTCAGTTGATACTTCCTTTAATGTGGTTGAGAGCGTTTTGTATTGCTGAAAGCAGGCTTGACCCCTGAATATGATCCAAAACGACACTCTTCGCCGGGTGAAAGAACCGCTTTCCCTTTTAAGATCACTTGCCTGGTGTCTTTGCCAAGCGGACACAATCGTCAGGTCGGCAGTGGAAGAGGTCGTTATAGCTTGGAAAAATATAAGGTTACACGAAAGACGTGAACAAAAATACACGTATCCCGGGAAACTTGAAAACGAGCACAGCTCGCATTCCAAAAGTGGAAAATCTGTTGCCTGGAACGGTGTTTTAGGAAAATGGCGCACCTGAGAGGATTCGAACCTCTGGCCTCTGCCTTCGGAGGGCAGCGCTCTATCCAGCTGAGCTACAGGTGCCTTGAGGGTTAGCTACCCTCGTTCAAGTCCGGGTGCAACTGCAAATCCGCATTACATTTGCTGCTTTTACTCCGCCCTAAGCAAACAGATCATGCGCCAATTCCAGTGCGTCGATCAACGTGTCGACCTCGTCGGTGGTGTTGTAGAGTCCAAAGCTGGCGCGGCATGTTGCGGTTACCCCAAGATGGTCCATCAAGGGACCCGCGCAATGGTGCCCTGCCCGCACGGCAACGCCTTTTTTGTCCAGGATCGTCGACACGTCATGCGCATGCCCCGCACCATCCAGCGTAAAGCTGAAGATGGCGGCCTTGTTGGCGGTCGTGCCCTGAACTTGCAACCAGTTCAACCCGGTCAGGCGCTGCATTGCGTAGTCGCGCAAACCTGCTTCATGCGCGGCAATCGAATCCATTCCGAGATCCATCATGTAATCCAGAGCGACACCCATACCGATCGTCTGCACGATACCGGGCGTTCCGGCCTCGAACTTCATTGGCGGATCGTTATAGATCACCTGATCCTTCGAGACTTCCTTGATCATGTCACCGCCGCCGATGAACGGACGCATTTCGGCCATGCGTTCAGACTTGATGTAGATCGCCCCCGAACCCGACGGGCCGTAAAGCTTGTGGCCGGTAATCGCATAGAAATCGCAGCCGATATCCTGAACGTTAACCGGCATGTGCACAGCGCCCTGACTTCCATCCACCATTACAGGAACGCCCTTGGCATGAGCGCCTTCAGTTATGGCTTTGACGTCAACCACTGTTCCCAAAACGTTTGAGCAATGGGTCACAGCAACCAGTTTGGTCTTGGGACCGATGGCATCGATGACTGCTTGCGGATCCAGATGCCCCGCCGCATCAACATCCACCCACTTCAGCACGACCCCTTGGCGTTCTCGCAGAAAATGCCAGGGGACGATGTTGGCGTGATGCTCCATCACGCTCAGGACAATCTCATCCCCGGCTTGAAGATGCGGCATCGCCCACCCATAGGCGACCAGATTGATCCCCTCGGTCGTGCCCGAGTTCAATACGATTTCATTCTCATCCCGAACGCCCAGGAACCGCGCCACGGTGCCGCGCACGGCTTCGTATTTTTCGGTCGCAAGGTTTGACAGATAATGCAGGCCGCGATGAACATTCGAGTATTCTTGGGAATAGGCCTGTGTCACCGCATCTATCACCACCTGAGGTTTTTGCGCCGACGCGCCATTATCCAGGTATGTCAATGGCTTGCCATTCACCTGTCGGGACAGGATCGGAAAGTCAGAACGGATTTTCTGTACATCGTACATAGACAGTGTTTCCCTACTCCGGCCCGTTTGGGGTCATCAGAAGAACAAAAGGAACGGCCGCGAGGCCCGAGACCAGGATCACCAGAAAGGATTTTCCGAGCGAACCGAACTGATGCGCCTGATTGAGAAAATGCAAGGTGATGTAAAGGCTGAAAAGGCTCATCGCCAAAATAAGGGGGCGCAACATCGGCGGAAGCGCAATCGCAAGGAAAAAGATAACAACCTGGGCCGCAATCTGCAGAAATTGCAGCCAGATCATTAGAGCGGCGATCCCGTCAAACGTTCCCTGCCCGCCCAAGAGTCGACCGACAACAAAAAATGCGCAAATGCTGAGGGCCAACGCTCCTGCAGTGGTGACCAGTATTTGCATTACCGGCTCGAACAAAAGCGGAAGTTCCGGGTCGACGATCGGGTAGATCAAACTGGATGCCGACTGGACCAGCGTATTCAGAACAACCGCGAGGCTAAAGCCCAACCACAACACGTCGCGTCCCGGACAGTTTGCAAGGACTTGCCGAGCAGCCTCGGCCGGATTGGCGACCGTCAAAACGGCCAGACTGCGCAGGGCGGATGCTGTCATGAATTGCGACCTTCTGCCTGAATGAGACCAGAAATCCAGAACCACAGGAACACGGCCACCCACGCCACGCCAACAAGGTTCATCGCCGCACCCTGCCCGATAAATCCGGCAACAAGGCCGAACAGCATCAACAATGGACTGGCCGCCAAAAAAGACCAGAAAAGAGCAATCCGCGCCCCGAACCAATCGCCTTGGCCACCGAACAGACGGGCCACAATGTGGCTGAGCCCGGCAACAAGATATAGGATCAAAGGCGCGCTCAGCACCCAGGCAAACAGTGCCCCCGCCAGCAGAGCATTTAACTCCTGCCCGGTCAGATGCGCTTCGCGTGCCAGACGCGGGGTCTGACCTATGAACACCAGAACACAGCCTGCCATCACAATGGCCAGCGCACGGTCTTCCCGCTGTCCCATTTCCAACAGACGACGCACAACTCGCCCCGGACCGCGATACGTGGCCACGATATCCGATGTAACGGGCATCAGCGGCGGCGTGCCAGCCATTCTTGCAGGCGCGACACGATGACTTCTGTCAGAGCCTTGTCTTCGATTTCATCCACAGCTTCAGCCAGAAACGCCAACGTCAACATATCGGTCGCCTCTTCAGCCGGCACCCCACGCGAACGGAGATAGAACAATGCCGTTTCGTCAATCGCACCGGACGTCGAGCCATGCGAACACGCCACGTCATCTGCGTAGATTTCGAGTTCCGGCTTAGCCAGGAATTGACTGTCGTCGTCCAGAAGCAGCGACTGGCTTATTTGGTACCCATCGGTTTTCTGGGCACCCTCCTTCACCAGGATCTTGCCCTGAAACACGCCAGTAGCTCCGTTGCGCAAAACCTTTTTGAAAACCTGTCGGCTTTCACAGTTCACAGCATCATGAGTCACAAAGACCGTATCATCGTGGAGAAACTCTCCGTCACCAACGCATGCCCCTGCTATGTGAGCGATTGCGTTATCGCCCGTCAGCTCAACGACCTGTTCATTGCGTGTCAGTACGCCGTTCACAGTCAGGGTAAAGGACTTGTACACCGACTCGGCTCCCATACGAGTGAACATATGAGTTGCGGCGCGGCGCTGATGGTCACGTCCCTGCGCGCGGACATGGTGAAACGTGCCACCGTCTGCGATGTCGATTTCCATACATTTGTTGAACCGCGACGCCGCAGGACCGTTTTCGAGAATGGTCACTTCTGCGCCGCTTTCCACTCGGATGACATGATGCAAAATCGCATCCGAATCCTCGGACGTATGATGGTAGATAAGGCTGATCGGTTTAGACGGTTTGCCGCTTACATGAATCGCTACCCCATCCGAAGCAAACGCCGTATTCAGTGCCGCCAATGGGCGTGGCACCGGTGACTGGCCCTTGGCCTCCAGTACGCCGTACAACTCCTTGGCCCAATGGATATCCTTGCAGCAGATATCCTCGAGCCGATCAATGGTGACACCTTCCAGTGACAGTTCGTCGGAATCATCCGGGCTGAATACACCGTCGACAAATACGATCTTCAACCGATCGAACTCATGGAACATCATGGGTTCATCAGTGCTGAATACGGCTGCGGGAGGCGCTTCAGGCGAAATCAAAGTGTCCGGCCTGGTGTATTTCCAATACTCATCCCGCCGCCCGGGCAAACCCATTTCCCGAACGCGAGCCAAAGCGGCTTCGCGCGCTTTGCGCGTGCAGCCTGCGTCGGGCATGGTCAGAGAGGCAAGCCGCTCTTCCGTCGCGGTCTGTTTCGCTTGTGGCAACGCCATTAGTTCACCTCAGCCAGAATATCTGCATAACCGTTGTGTTCCACCTCCAGCGCCAGCTCGGGGCCACCGGATTTCACGATACGACCGTCAGCCATGATATGAACAACATCCGGTTTGATGTGGTCCAGCAGGCGCTGATAGTGGGTGATGACCAAAAAGCTGCGCCCTTCGCCACGCAAAGCGTTCACGCCTTCGGAAACCAGCTTCATCGCGTCAACATCAAGGCCCGAGTCGGTCTCGTCCAGGATGCACATCTTGGGCTCCAGCATCGCCATCTGCAGGATTTCGTTGCGTTTTTTCTCACCGCCCGAAAAGCCCACATTTACCGGACGCTTGAGCATATCCGCATCGATCTTCAGCGATTTTGCCTTGGCGCGGATGACTTTCAGGAAGTCCGCCGCCGACAGTTCCTCTTCGCCGCGTGCCTTGCGCTGCGCATTTACGGCAGTACGAAGGAATGTCATGTTACCGACGCCCGGGATTTCAACCGGATACTGGAACGCCAGGAACAGGCCCGCAGCGGCGCGTTCTTCCGGCTCCATATCCAACAGGTCCTCTCCTTCAAGCGCGGCCGAACCCGCCGTGACCTCATACCCGTCACGTCCCGACAGCACATAGCTGAGAGTCGATTTGCCCGAACCATTCGGTCCCATGATCGCATGCACCGTTCCAGGTTCGACGGTCAGGTCAACACCTTTGAGGATCTCTTTTTCTTCTTCCTCAAGTTTGACGTGCAGGTTCTTGATTTCCAGCATGATTTGTCCTTTTGCGTATCGCAAGGGGCGCCCCGGCCCCGATGTATTCTTATCCCAGTATCTTGCGGATCACGCGGGCGGCTATCCAACCAAGGATGGCCCCTCCACCAACCGCCCAGACCGGGTTGATAAATTCCATGTAGTTGGTGTTTACGTAGGCCACGCCCAACAACCCGCCCAGAACCGGAAGCGCATATCCCAGAACGGTCAACACATCATCCCGTTGGATGCGTTTGCGCGGCGTACGAGCCATCAACCGACCGAGCCTTCCAGTGAGATCGCCACAAGTTGCTGCGCTTCCATCGCGAACTCCATCGGCAAGGCCTGCAAGACGTCTTTGCAGAAGCCGTTAACCACAAGGGCGACGGCCTCTTCTTCGTCCATTCCACGCTGGCGGCAATAGAACAGCTGATCGTCATCCACCTTCGAGGTTGTCGCCTCGTGCTCGACGCGTGAAGAATTATTGCGAACTTCAATGTAAGGCACTGTATGTGCGCCGCATTTATCACCGATCAACAAACTGTCGCACTGCGTGTAGTTACGCGAGTTCTTAGCCTTGGGATGCATCGACACAAGACCGCGATAGGTGTTCTGCGCTTTACCCGCGCTGATCCCTTTGGACACGATCCGTGATTTGGTGTTCTTGCCCAAGTGAACCATTTTGGTGCCGGTATCGGCCTGCTGCATATTGTTAGTGATGGCGATTGAATAAAATTCACCCTGGCTGTCATCACCGCGCAGGATGCATGACGGGTATTTCCACGTCACGGCCGAGCCGGTTTCAACCTGCGTCCACATCACCTTGGCCCGGTCACCCCGGCAATCGGCGCGTTTGGTGACAAAGTTGTAGATGCCACCCTTGCCGTTCTCATCGCCCGGATACCAGTTCTGGACGGTGGAATACTTCACCTCGGCGTCTTCCTCGACGATGATCTCGACCACAGCGGCATGCAACTGCGCGATGTCACGTGCAGGTGCGGTGCAGCCCTCAAGATAGGACACGTAAGAGCCTTTGTCGGCGATGATCAATGTGCGTTCGAATTGACCGGTGTTTTCAGCGTTGATCCGGAAATAGGTCGACAGCTCCATCGGGCAGCGCACACCGGGCGGCACATAGACAAACGAGCCATCCGAGAACACGGCTGAATTCAATGTAGCGTAGAAATTGTCAGACACCGGCACGACCGAACCCAGGTATTTCTTGACCAGTTCTGGATGCTCGCGAATGGCCTCGGAGATCGAGCAGAAGATTACCCCGGCCTTTTTAAGTTCGGCCTGGAAGGTGGTGCCGACCGAAACCGAGTCGAACACCGCGTCCACGGCAACCTTACGACCCTCGGCTGGTGCCGCTTCCGCGCCCTCGACGCCTGCCAGAATCATCTGCTCTTTCAGCGGGATACCAAGCTTTTCGTATGTGGCAAGCAGTTTGGGGTCGACTTCATCCAGAGACTTGGGCTTGACCTCCATCGACTTAGGCCGGGCATAGTAATACTGGTCCTGAAAATCGATCTCGGGGTAGTCGATCATCGCCCATTCGGGCTCATCCTTTTGCAGCCAGCGCTCGTACGCTTGCAGCCGCCATTCGGTCATCCACTCAGGCTCTTCGTTCTTTTCCGAGATCAGCCGGACGATATCCGGTGTCAGCCCCTTAGGGGCGTATTCCATCTCGATATCGGTTTCCCAACCATATTTGTAGGCGCCTCCGACCTCGCGCACCGCATCCACGGTGTCCTGATCGACGCCTTCTTTTACCTGAGTCTGGTCCAAAGCGGCCATGACATCCTCCGTCCGATCACGCGGCACGCGCATGATGCTTTTTCTCTTTTTCAAGCCACGTTTCGGCGAAACGCAGCACATCTTCTTCAGTCGTCTCCGGTCCAAGCGATACGCGGATCGCGCTCGCTGCCGTCAGCTCGTCGTAACCCATGGCCGTCAGAACCGTACTGGCACGTACTTTGCCGCTGGAACAGGCAGACCCGGCGCTGATCGCAAAACCGGACAAATCCATCTGCATGACCTGTGTCTCGCCTTTCCAACCCGGGGTGGCAAAACACAGAGTATTCGGGAGTCGCTCCTGATCTTTCCCGACAAAAATAGTAGATTTAGAGCCGGCCTCAAGAGCGTTTTCTAGAATATTTCTAAGTTCGGCAACTTTTTCCCAGACGCCATTCGCCAAATCACGCGCCGCAGCTTCAGCAGCAGCCCCGAAACCCGCTATTCCAATGACATTTTCGGTACCCGAGCGGCGGCCCATCTCTTGGCCACCTCCCTTGATTTGGGCAGGTAGATCTGTACCGCGGTTCATAACCACAGCGCCTATGCCCTTGGGCCCCCCCAGTTTGTGAGCCGAGATCAAAGCCATCTTTGCGCCCAGCCAGTTGAACGCGACCGGTAGTTTACCAAATGCCTGGGTCGCATCCGTCACGGCGAGCCCGACCGGCAAGGTCTGAACAATACCTGTTTCGGAGTTAGCCAGTTGCAGCGTCGAAGACTCAGGGTTGGATACTTCGACTTGGCCAGAGCCTGAAACGGGCAGGCTGTCATCTGTCCAGGCGCGAACTGCGTCATGTTCAACCGCGGCACCCTTCAACCCACGCCCCGCGAGGGCCAGCGCAGCACCTTCCGTTGCGCCAGACGTGAAAACAACATCGGCACCGTCCGCGCCGAAAGCTGCCGCGACCTGAGCGCGCGCCCTTTCGACCAACGCTTTAGCAGCCCGGCCTTCGGCGTGAACCGAAGACGGGTTTCCGGCAGCATCCATCGCCGCAACCATGGCAGCGCGCGCCTCAGGCCGAAGCAAGGTCGTCGCATTATGATCCAGATAAATACGTTTCATGGATACATCTTTTCAAACGGGCTTTTGGTGTCTTGGGACGTGGAACTACATGACATTCCGTCAGTCGTCCACGACGGAGAACAGGCTAGGTACGGCAGGACACGGCGCCAGATCATTTTGAATGACATCCGATAGGCGAGTTTGGTGCAGAAACACATAGACTTGAGCGCTCAAACCTTCCCACAGCCGGTTGGTCAGCGACTGCGCCCTGCTACCAGAAGACGCACCGGACGCCCCCGCGCCTTTTTGCAGCGCATCGACAGTTTCATCTACCGCGGCAAGAACCTGAACCACACGAATATCCGATGCCGGACGGGCCAACCTATAGCCGCCACCTGGCCCACGAACCGACGCGACCAACTCCGCACGGCGTAATTTGACGAACAGCTGCTCCAGATACGGAAGCGAGATGTCTTGCCGCTCGGATATTTCAGCAAGCGTCACGAGCTGGTCGACTGGTTGCAGCGCAATGTCTGCAAGCGCAACCATTGCATATCGGCCCTTGGTTGACAGCTTCATTGTATTCCCTCGTGGCAAGAATAGCGCGAAATCATTGACGCCGCCGCAGCCAGTGCGTATCTCCCACTGGCAGCGTATTTTACGCGGCCCAAATGTAATTAGAACCGTTCTAAGGTGCCTGACGAATATCGTCAAGTATTTCTGGGCGCCGACACGGTAAAAAGACAGGACCAAAGCACACATGCCCGAGGTGATTTTTCCCGGACCCGAAGGCCGCCTGGAAGGCCGCTACCACCCGCAAAAGGAAAAAGACGCACCGATCGCTATCGTGCTGCACCCGCATCCTCAATTCGGCGGGACCATGAACAACAAGGTGGTCTACAACCTGCACTATGCCTTTTACAACATGGGCTTCACCGTGTTGCGGTTCAACTTCCGCGGCGTTGGCCGCAGTCAAGGCGAATATGATCAGGGTATCGGTGAGCTGAGCGATGCGGCTTCGGCGCTTGATTACCTGCAATCAATGAACAACAACTCGAAACACTGCTGGGTCGCAGGTTTCTCGTTTGGCGCATGGATCGGCATGCAGTTGTTGATGCGCCGCCCGGAAATCACCGGGTTCATCAGCGTTTCGCCACCCGCAAACATGTATGACTTTTCTTTCTTGGCGCCCTGCCCGTCCTCGGGTTTGATCATCAACGGCTCGGCCGACCGCGTGGCACCGCCGGCGGACACAACAACGCTGGTGGGCAAGTTGCACGAACAAAAAGGCATAACGATCACCCACAACGAAGTCGAAGGCGCTGACCACTTTTTCCAGGACCGCCACATGGACACGCTGATGACCGACGTGACGGACTACGTAAAGCGCCGCCTGACCGAGAACACCCGGTAATGTCCGACACGATTTCTACCCTCGCGGCCAGACTGGCTGAAGACACAATGAAGGTGATGGATGAAACCGGCGAAGATCGATTCTTTGTCGAGGTTGGGGAGGTCCTGGGTGCTGCTTCACAGTCCCTGGAAGAGGCATATTTGACCGAAATTCGGGTCCGGCTTGCTGAGCGAAAAGCCCGGCAGTTCGTGGTCAAAAGACTGTCCGAGCATCGTTCGAAGCTCAAGGCAATTGAAAAGCAATAGCTTCCCTGAGGGCCAAAGAAAAACAAAAAAGGAGCCCGAGAGCTCCTTTTTCACTATCGTATGCGATTAGCGCTTAAACTGTATCAACCCGAAAACCGCTCAACAAATATGGCTGCATCTTTGTCGACGGACCCCCCGTCTGCAAGCCACCCCAGCGCCACGATCAAAAACGATATGATGATGACGGATTTTGCAAATGTCGTCATTCCAAACTCATAAAAAAACACTAATAAACACTGTGACGTTACCACGATACTCCGTAAACCGAATAGTCGGGTTTACCTGACCTTCGAGTCACTCTCGTTCTGATTGCAGGTAGGAATTCACTTGCCGAAAACCCCAATTATGTGGTCAACCAAACCGTCAAATCATCTGCGAGAAATCCCGTGCCTAAGATCTACCTGATCCTCTTATTGGCCGTTGCCGCTGAAACCATCGGAACAACCGCCCTTCAGGCCAGTCAGCAGTTCACACGCTTCTGGCCCTCTGCGCTGGTCATTGTGGGATACGGTTTCGCGTTTTTCCTATTGTCTCTGACGCTCAAGGTGATGCCCGTTGGTATCGTTTACGCGATCTGGTCCGGGCTGGGCATCGCTATGATCGCCCTGATTGGGTTCTTTGTTTTTGGTCAGAAACTGGACTGGCCAGCGATCCTTGGACTGGCGTTGATTCTGGGCGGTATCCTCGTCATTCACTTGTTTTCCAGCACGGCCGGGCATTGATAGCGCGTTAGGGCTGGTAACTTTGCCCAAGCCGCGCTATGCGCGCGGCAACTTCCCGTTCAAAGGCTGACCTCTCATGGAACTGCGCAATATCGCAATCATCGCTCACGTGGACCACGGCAAGACGACCCTGGTTGATGAGCTGCTTAAGCAATCCGGCGCGTTCCGGGAAAATCAGGCCGTGGCGGAACGCGCCATGGACAGCAACGATCTGGAGCGTGAACGCGGCATCACCATCTTGGCCAAAGCGACTTCGGTCGAGTGGAAAGATACACGTATCAACATCGTCGACACCCCCGGCCACGCCGATTTCGGCGGCGAAGTCGAACGGATCCTCAGCATGGTTGATGGTGTTGTCTTGTTGGTCGACGCGGCCGAAGGCCCGATGCCACAGACCAAATTCGTGACGTCCAAGGCGCTGGCCTTGGGCCTGCGACCCATCGTGGTTTTGAACAAGGTCGATAAGCCGGACGCCGAACCCGACCGGGCCTTGGACGAGTGCTTCGATCTGTTTGCCAACCTCGGCGCGGATGATGATCAGTTGGATTTCCCTGCCATGTACGCCTCGGGCCGTTCGGGCTGGGCCGATATGGAGCTGGACGGACCCCGCAAGGATCTGAGCGCACTGTTCGACCTGATCGTTGATCACGTCCCCTCGCCAAAGCAGGCCGAGAAAAAGGACGAACCGTTTCGAATGTTGGCCACGACTCTGGGTAGCGACCCGTTTATCGGCCGCATTCTGACCGGCCGCGTCGAAAGCGGTACTCTGAAAGCCGGCGACACCCTGAAAGCACTTAGCCGCGACGGCGCGCTGATCGAAAACTTCCGCGCCTCCAAGATCCTGGCCTTCCGCGGTCTGGGTCAGCAACCCATTGACGTGGCCGAAGCAGGCGACATCGTCACCATCGCCGGGATGAGCAAAGCCACCGTGGCAGACTCGCTCGTTTCGCCTCAGGTAGACGAAGCCCTGCCCGCTCAGCCGATCGACCCGCCCACCATCACTGTCACCTTCGGCATCAACGACTCTCCGCTGGCTGGGCGCGACGGCAAAAAGGTTCAATCCCGCGTGATTCGCGACCGTCTGATGAAGGAAGCCGAGTCGAACGTCGCCATCCGCATCTCCGACACCCCAGGCGGCGAGGCCTTCGAGGTCGCTGGCCGCGGCGAATTGCAAATGGGCGTTCTGATTGAGAACATGCGACGCGAAGGGTTCGAACTCAGCATCTCGCGTCCGCAGGTTCTGTTCCGTGAAGAAGATGGTCAGCGTCTGGAGCCCATCGAAGAAGTCACCATCGACGTGGACGATGAATATTCCGGTTCGGTGATCGAAAAAATTACCGGAGCGCGCAAGGGTGAACTGGCTGAGATGCGCCCCGCCGGCGCAGGCAAAACACGCATCATCGCGCATGTCCCATCACGCGGCCTGATCGGTTATCACGGCGAATTCCTGACCGACACACGGGGCACCGGCGTTCTGAACCGCGTGTTCCACGGCTGGGCCCCGCACAAGGGTCCGATCCCAGGTCGTCGTGCCGGAGTTCTGATCTCGATGGAGAACGGCCAGGCCGTGGCTTACGCCCTGTGGAACTTGGAAGAGCGCGGCCGCATGTTCGTTGCCCCGCAAACCGACATCTACCAAGGCATGGTTATCGGAGAGCATTCACGTGACAACGATCTCGAAGTGAATCCTCTTAAAGGCAAAAAACTGACGAACGTACGGGCCAGTGGCTCGGACGATGCTGTGCGCCTGACGCCTCATATTCAGTTCTCACTGGAAGAGGCGATTGCTTATATCGACGACGATGAACTGGTCGAAGTAACGCCGAACGCAATTCGTCTCCGCAAGCGCTTTCTTGACCCACATGAACGCAAGCGGATGGCTAAATCTGCGTGACGCAGAGCGCCTTTTTACATCCTGATTTGGAAACAATGGCACTTCTGTGACATTTTTAAATCACTCCGAAAAATAGTAAGGCATTGAAAGCCCGGCATATGCCCGGGCTTTCTCTTTGTTATTGCCCGAATTTCTACTTTAAAGTGCGCTTTCACGGGAAATGACGGTTCTAATCCCTCTGTAAACAAGGCATCATTTAGCGGTATTTGTGTCAAGAATGTGGCGCCACAAGTTCCAGTGGTTGCTAAGGGTTACGAGTTCTGAGGAGGTGCGCTATGCGCATGAGATCAAAGTTACTTTCGTTTGTTTTTGTTTCGGTTTCGTTACCAGTACTTTCCACCGGGGCAGCCAGTGCGTCGGACATGTGTACCGTCAAAACCGCAAGGCAATCTGTGTCTTCCAATACACTATGTGCGTGTGATGTCGTCAGTTCTCGCATGTTGCGCTACATCCATCGACGCGCAGATTTCGAGGAGATACTTCAACGTACGCTCCTAGATTGCCCAAGATTTGCGGCTGTTCTCACAGACTTCCCGACAGCATCAACCATCGGCAATCCAAGGCGAAGCGGCGACGGGCGTGATGGCGAGACTCCTACGGGAACCGACCCAGGCACAGACAGCGGACCAGATGGTGAAGAACCCGAAGGCGACGATCCTAAAGGTGATGATCCTGAAGACGACGGACCAAAAGGCGACGGACCAGAAAACGACGGGCCAGAAGACGACGGGCCGGAAGACGACGGACCGGAAGACGACGGGCCAGAAGACGATGGGCCAGAAGACGATGGGCCTGAAGACGATGGGCCTGAAGACGATGGGCCAGAAGACGATGGGCCAGAAGATGATGGGCCAGAAGATGATGGGCCTGAAGATGATGGGCCAGAAGATGATGGGCCAGAAGATGATGGGCCTGAAGATGATGGGCCTGAAGATGATGGGCCTGAAGATGATGGGCCAGAAGATGATGGGCCTGAAGATGATGGGCCAGAAGATGATGGGCCTGAAGATGATGGGCCTGAAGACGATGGGCCTGAAGACGACGGACCAGAAGATGATGGGCCTGAAGACGATGGGCCTAAAGGCAAAGGCCATAAAGGTGGCGGCCACAAAGGCAAAGGCCCCAAGGGTGACGGACACAAGGGAAAAGGTCCCAAGGGTGACGGACACAAGGGCAAAGGTCCCAAAGGTGACGGACACAAGGGCAAAGGTCCCAAAGGTGACGGACACAAGGGCAATGGTCCCAAAGGTGACGGACACAAGGGTGACGGACACAAGGGCAAAGGTCGCGAAAGTAGAGAAAAAAGATAACTCTTCAGGCCTGAAGCTGAAAAACACAATGGGCGATGAATTCATCGCCCATCATTTGGTTCTAATACTGTAGCCCCTTCTGGCCTCAACTGCTTGCGTAGACGCCGATCCAACCTTTGGGCTGCTTTGGGTTTTGCATTCTCAAAAACAGATACCGCGTCGCCGCCCACGGCTTAACCCGGTTCGTAAGGTTATCTAGAACTAAGTCACCTCGGCTCGACCGATAGACCAGAACGGCATGGGAATTGCGGCGAGTGTCCAACACCGTTGCAATCAGTAATTTGCTTGGGTCTAACCCTGCCCTAATCAGGTCGCGCTTTTTCAGCAGAGCAAAATCCTCACAGTCCCCACCCCGAGACGTCGGAAGCGCCCAAAACTCGCGAGTCCGGTATTGCGACTGATCGGTCACTGACCGTGTACTGGAATTTACCTTTCGGTTGATACTTTTGACCAGCTTCATTTCCTGAGTACTGGACATCTGAATCGATTGCTTGGTCGCACACGCCCATGAGTATTGCGCGCACAATCTTTGCGCGCCCGATGGCGGCGGAGAAACCGCCGACGTGGGGATAAACGCAGATTCTGCAATTGAGAGTTTCGCGCCAAACAACAGCACACCAATTGCCAGAGCGATAGCAGCTCCGACTGACTTCAATCTTTCAGGTGAACCTTTTGAACTCGTAAATAATTTGGAACAAAACACTTTCATGGCCATCCCTCGATCCAATACCATCCGAGCGATTACTTTTGTGTGCATCCATATTCCGTTCCCATAATCTATGGAAACGGAGACGGCAAAGCAATCGAAGGTCAATCTGAGGGGGAAAAGCGGCAGAAATTCGTATTTCTTTTTGACGATTTCAGCGCAACAAAGTGGCAGTCGCGGCCACAATTGAAGACCCGCGCTGAACTGACGGGTCAAATAAAGACCGGATCCGGGAACAAACCGCTTAATACGGGACGCGGAATTTCAATAAATAGGGTGCTTCTTGACACACAGGTATGAAGCGTCAGGAAGCCCTATAATTCAATCCGTTATCTCGACGACAACGAGTTCTCGTTCGCTCGCGCCACGAGCATGATCGAGCGCTTCTTGATACTCAGGCGAGTTATAGCACTCTACCGCTGCTTCGAGAGACGGGAACCGGGCGACGACATTCCGGGGCCGCTCTTTCCCTTCCAACTGAACATATCTCGCTGCGCGGGCGATGAACTCACCACCATGCTTTGCAAGCGCCGGTCCGGCCAGCTCAGCGTATTTCCCATAGGCGTCGGCATCCGTCACCGTGACGTGTGCAATCCAGAGTGCAGGCATCTTATCCTCCCAATACCTTTTCGGCCGCTTTTATAGCTGCGTCAGAGTTCGAGGCATCCTTGCCCCCACCCTGCGCCATATCCGGACGACCACCACCGCCCTTTCCTCCCAATTCGGATACGGCCGCTTTGACCAGATCCACGGCGGACACTTGGTCCGTCAAATCTGCGGTCACACCTGCTGCAACCGCTGCTTTGCCGCCTGTATCTGCAATCAGCAATACGGCACCGGACCCCAGCCGCGCCTTATGCTCGTCAATCAAGGAAGGAAGGTCCTTACCGGATACACCGGTCAACGACTGTGCCAGGAATTTCGTTCCATTGACTTCTCGCGCTTCGGTGCCGCCGCCCTGACCAGCGCCGCCGGCCATGGCCAGATCCCGACGCAACTGCGCCACTTCGTTCTGCAAAGCCTTACGTTCATCCAGCAAGGATTTGACCCGGTCCACGACATCATTGGGCTGTGCTTTCAGTTCAAGCGCGATTTGGGCCAGACGATGATCCTGTGCGGACAGGTAACGGAATGCCTCGTCTCCGGTCAGGGCCTCAATCCGACGTACTCCCGCGCTGCTTGCGCTGTCGCCGAGAACAACAAACGTTCCAATATCGCCGGTTTGTCGCACATGGGTGCCACCACACAATTCGATCGACCAAGTGTCACCATCGTGACCTTTGCCGGTGGCTGCTTTACCCATCGAAACGACACGTACCTCGTCACCATACTTTTCACCGAACAACGCCTGAGCGCCCAATTCACGGGCGTCATCCGGAGTCATGACCCTCGTCTCGACCGCTGAATTCTGACGGATGAAGTCATTCACCTCGCGTTCAACTTTCTGCACCTCTTCAAGCGTAAGTGCTTTGGAATGGCTGAAATCGAAACGCAACCGATCTGCCGCATTCAGCGAGCCACGCTGTGCAACGTGATCTCCGAGTGTCTCGCGCAAGGCTTCGTGCAGCAGGTGCGTGGCCGAATGGTTGGCACGAATGGCGGTGCGCCGAGCATGGTCGACCTCAAGTTCGACCGCGTCACCCTTGGAGATCGTTCCTTGATCCACTGTTACCTTGTGGGCGTAAATCTTGCCATCTGCATGTTTCCGTGTGTCCTCAACCCGGGACACGTGATCGCGGTCTTCAAGGCGGCGGATCTTGCCGGTATCGCCGATTTGACCACCTGCTTCACCATAAAACGGCGTTTGGTTCACGATCACCCAACCATTGCCACCCTGCTCGATCTCGTCGACCAGAGCACCGTCGACAACAAGCGCGGCCACCTGACCTTCGGCCTTTTCCGTGTCGTATCCCAGGAAGTCCGTAGCACCCGCAATATCCAGAACGTCAAACCACACCGCCTGATCCGCGGCCTCGCCCGACCCTGCCCAGGCAGCGCGTGCCTTGGCTTTCTGTTCCGCCATCGCGGAATCGAAGCCATCCGTATCCACGGTCCGACCCTTTTCCCGCAACGCATCTTGTGTCAGGTCCAGCGGGAACCCGTACGTATCATACAGTTTGAACGCCGCGTCACCCGGCAAAGGCTCTCCCTCGCGCAAACCAGAAACTTCGTCGTCCAACAGCTTGAGACCACGATCCAGTGTCTGCTTGAACCGGGTTTCTTCCAGCAGCAAAGTCTCTTCGATCAGCGGCTGCGCCTGACCCAGTTCAGAATACTGAGCCCCCATTAACTGTACCAAAGTTGGTACCAGACGGTACATGACCGGATCCTTGGCGCCCAGCAAATGGGCGTGGCGCATGGCGCGCCGCATGATCCTGCGCAGTACGTAGCCGCGCCCGTCATTCGACGGCATCACACCATCGGCAATAAGGAAAGAGGTTGATCGCAGGTGATCCGCGATCACCCTATGATGCACATTCTGATCCCCGTAAGGATCGACGCCAGTTGCATCTGCCGAAGCCTCGATAAGCGTCTTGAACAGGTCGGTGTCATAATTGTCGTGGCTACCTTGCAGAAGCGCACCGATCCGCTCCAGCCCCATTCCGGTGTCGATCGACTGCATGTCGAGTTCGACCATCGAGCCGTCCTCGAACTGTTCGTTCTGCATGAAAACGATGTTCCAGATCTCGATGAACCGATCACCATCTTCCTCGGCTGATCCCGGAGGACCACCCCAGATATGATCGCCATGATCGTAGAAAATTTCGGTGCACGGTCCGCACGGTCCTGTCGGACCCATCTGCCAAAAATTGTCGTTGGTGGCGATGCGAATGATCCGATCTTCTGGGATGCCCACCTTTTTCCAGATATCAAACGCCTCATCATCGGTGTGATAGACCGTCGCCAGCAGACGGTTCTTGTCGATGCCGAATTCCTTGGTGATCAGCTCCCATGCGAACGGAATCGCCTCGGGCTTGAAATAATCGCCGAACGAGAAGTTCCCCAGCATTTCGAAAAACGTATGGTGGCGCGCTGTGTAACCCACATTGTCCAGATCGTTGTGCTTGCCACCAGCGCGTACGCATTTCTGCGCTGTTGTGGCACGTTGGTAGTCACGGGTCTCAACGCCGGTGAACAGGTTCTTGAACTGCACCATGCCCGAGTTCACGAACATCAGCGTCGGATCATTGCGCGGCACCAACGGACTGGACGCGACCACTTCGTGACCCTGCTTGGCAAAGTAGTTCAGAAAGGTTGAGCGGATATCGTTCAGCGTTTGCATAGGGCTCTCTCAGCGCGCAATCATCATGTTCTGCGCAGGTTTAGCCCCGTGCCCCGGGAGTGTCCACAGGATTGGCACACCGGAACAAAACAAGGCGGCCCTACTGGACCGCCTTGTTCAAGGCATTCACGACGCCTGCGGAGTAACCGCAGCTTCTATGCTTCACATAACCAATTGCTAGGCTTCTAAGATATCATCCTCATCCGCCTGAGGAGGCATTTCAAAATCCAACCCGTGCGCTGCGCGAATCTTATCCTCAATATCCAATGCGATACGGCTGTTATCACGCAGGTATTGCTTGGCGTTCTCGCGCCCCTGCCCGATCCGCTCATCCCCATAACTGAACCAAGAGCCTGACTTTTCAACCACCCCGGCCTTGACGCCCAGATCCAGCAATTCGCCCATTTTGCTGATGCCTTCACCATACATGATGTCGAATTCCACCTGCTTGAACGGCGGCGCCACCTTGTTCTTGACGACCTTTACGCGGGTCTGGTTACCAACCACCTCATCGCGGTCCTTGATCGCACCGATCCGGCGAATGTCCAAACGAACCGAGCTATAGAACTTCAGCGCATTACCACCGGTCGTGGTTTCAGGGCTGCCGAACATCACGCCGATCTTCATCCGAATCTGGTTAATGAAGATGACCATACAGTTGCTGCGGCTGATCGAGCCGGTCAACTTGCGCATCGCCTGGCTCATCAAACGGGCCTGAACGCCGACATTGCTGTCGCCCATGTCACCCTCCAGCTCGGATTTTGGCGTCAGAGCCGCAACCGAGTCGACCACAACCATGTTAACCGCCCCCGAACGCACCAGTGTATCGGTAATCTCAAGCGCCTGTTCACCAGTGTCGGGTTGCGAAATCAGCAACTCATCGAGGTCGACACCCAGTTTACGAGCATATTGCGGGTCAAGCGCATGTTCCGCGTCAACGAACGCACACACACCGCCACGTTTTTGCTGCTCGGCAATACAATGCAGGGTCAGCGTCGTTTTACCGGAGCTTTCAGGTCCATAAATCTCAACAATTCGCCCCATCGGCAAACCGCCAATACCCAGCGCGATATCCAATCCCAAAGATCCGGTCGAACTTGCTTCGATCTCCTGCTTGGTATCGTCGCCAAGCTTCATGATCGAGCCTTTGCCAAACTGTCGTTCAATCTGGGCCAGCGCGCTGTCGAGCGCCTTTTGCTTATCTGCGTTTTTCTTGTCGCTCATCGTCAGAAGATCCGCCATTGTCCTGTCGCCTTCCCTTTTGTCACACCCTTGATCGGGCGGCAATCGCTGCTTTGTTCGCCTCTTGTTCCTTATGAGATCAAAAAGAGAACATTTCAACAAAAACTTACAATTCTTACTGTTCTCCAATTGTGTTAAGGAGTCGTTTACGACAATCTGAAAATTCAAAAGCATTGAAGGCAAAGGGAAAAATGCTTGTTTTCTACAAAGAGCGTCTGGCGCTTTTGTCCGTTCCCAAAACTGGCAGCTCGGCATACCTGACAGCCCTGCGGGACCGCGCCGATCTGGTCGTTTCCGGCCCTCCGGAATTAAAGCACGCGTCTGTTCGTCGTTTCGATCGGTTTTTCCAGAACATCTTTCAGAAGATGTTCGATACCGAAATGGAGATCATGGCCGTTGTACGCGAACCGGTCGACTGGCTGGGCAGCTGGTACAGGTACCGGGGCCGCCCAGAATTGGACGGCTATGACAACTCGACCCAAAACCTCAGTTTCAATGCGTTCGTTCAGGCATATTTGCAAAACCCTCCTCCTGCCTTCGCCGATGTCGGCTGTCAGTCTGATTTTTTTCGCACTCGGAGCAACGGCGCCGGGGCGGCACATGTTTTCAAATACGAGAACCAATCAGCGATACTGGAATTCCTGCAAAACCGCCTCAACTGTGAGATTCACCTACCTTCGGAAAATGTGTCACCAATGCGGACCCTAGACTTGTCCGATGAAATCTATGCGAAATATCGCCGGAAATTCTCTGACGACTTCGCCTTGCACGCATCGGCGCGCTAAATCCCACAGTTAAGCTGTTGAAAAACTGCTTCGGTTAACTGTGTGAGCGAGAATGGTTTCGGCAGGAATGTCGAATTTTCGATTTCAGAACCAGAGTCATTAAATGCGCCTTCGGTGTAGCCGGACATAAACACCACACGGACGTCGGGACGTGTCTTTAAGGCTTCACGTACCCAAGTGGGGCCATCCATGCCGGGCATAACCACATCCGTAACGAACACGTCGACAGACAATGTGCGATCTTCCAGCAGGTTCAACGCCGCCTCGGCCGAATCCGCTTCAAGAACTGTGTAGCCTTTCAATCGCAAAGCCCTGGTGGCAAAAGCGCGCACCGGTGCCTCATCTTCAACCAGCAGCACTACGCCTTCACCCTGTTGCGCCCCCTGCTCAGGGAGGGCAACGACGGCCTCGGGTTCAATCGTTTCTGCAATAGAGCACACAGGCAGGAATACCGTGAACTCAGTACCGTGACACAGAACACTGTCGACAAAAATGAATCCACCGGTTTGCTTTACGATCCCATAAACCGTGGAAAGGCCCAGACCAGTCCCTTCTCCGGTGCGCTTGGTGGTATAAAAGGGTTCGAACACTTTCTGCAGTTTATCTGCAGGTATGCCCACCCCGCTGTCGATCACCTTTACCGTTACGTATTCGCCGGGTTGCACCGTTGCGCGATCTCTCGCCAAGGGCTGATCCAATGTGGTGACTTCGGTTTCAATCCTAATCTCACCACCTTCGGGCATTGCATCGCGGGCATTGACGACGAGATTCATCAGAACCTGCTCAAGTTGCCGCTTGTCTGCCTTGACCGGCTTGAGCACCGGATCATGGCTGAGTGTCAGTCGTACCTTTTCCCCAACCAGACGGTTCAGTAAATGGATGAGGTCCGAGATTGTATCCCTCAGATCCAGCACTTCTGGCCTAAGCGTTTGTTTTCGGGAAAATGCTAATAACTGGCTGACAAGCGCCGCAGCCCGATTGGCGTTCTGATTGATCTGGACCAGGTCCCCGTAATTCGGATCATTCTGATCGTGACGCAGCAACAGAAGATCACAGTGGCCCGAGATTGCCGTCAATAGATTGTTGAAGTCATGCGCAACACCACCAGCCAATTGCCCGACGGCTTGCATTTTCTGTCCTTGTACAAACTGAGCTTCCAGAGTCTTAAGTTCGGTCGCATCATTCAAAACGGCGATCAGGCAAATCTTCCCATCCCAGAACACTCTGGACAGAGTGACCTGGACAAAAACCTCTTTATCATCGCGTGAGAGTCGTAAAAATTCCGAATGCGGGGGCAAATCCTGTTCAGCCGTGCGAACTAGCCACTCCCCAATCGGGTGACCCAGCCCCTGCATGATGTCTTCTATATTTGCTCTTTCGGGTCCCAACTCTCCGACCAGGCGAGCTGCAAGGCGGTTTGTTTCAAGGATTTCTCCCTCTGGGGAAAGGCGCATGATCGGTACAGGCAGATCAGCAAAAGACTTCGCCCCAACCTCGGGCCGGGCACCTTTGACCGGCACCAGCAAAAGGTCACGGTCTACCCCGCCATCACGAAGCGTCGACACAACCACGGTCTGCGGGCCGTCTACGGTATGAAGACGCGCCATCCCGCCGTTTAGGGGTACTTCACTTGAGATAACGTGTTCCAGCGAAGTCACCTCCTGCCCAAGCAGCAGCCGAGCGGCCTCATTGGCCTGCACGATGGTGCCGTTGCGCCCGGTTGTTATGATAGGAACTAGGGGGCTGTTCCATTGCCTTTTTGCCGCCAGTCCGATCCGCCAAGAATACAAACCGTTTTCAAGTTTCGTGACGCTGATCGTAGTTGCTTGTCCTCTCGTTACGATCTCTTCACAGGAATGTCCTTTGTCCCGGGCTCGTGCCTGAAGGCGAAATAGTATCGCAGCCGGATTGGCAAAAAGTGATCTCAGAGTGACGTCGAGCCGGAGTCCCTTTTGCGCTTGAAAACGCGCACGCGCTTGGTCGTTGGCGATCTGAAGATTTGCATTGGCGTCAGTGATGAAACAGGCGTCGTCCTCTTGTTCGATTAGCGCCGCTAACACAGAATTCTTCTGTTCTGCTATTCGAAGCGCCAACATGGTGCGGACAATTTGGAACAACGCGACCGATAGAAATGACAAGCCGACAACGACCAGGCCAGTATTCCAATGGCCGGGTAAAACGCGAAAAACTGGGAGAGCACATAGCAATAAGGCACTTAAACCCAGTGAGATTATGCGCGCGCGACCGTGCCCCGATTCCGTCGTCGGCGGCGGCAAATTCTCTGTGGTGTCAGACATCAACTACTCAACGTGAATTGTTTCCGATGAGTATCGGATCACAATGGTTAACCGCTGCTTAACGAATTCGGCGGCCAAAAATCTTCTTTTAGTTGTTTTCAGTAGATCAGTTTCGCGTCAAGTGCGCCGTGTAAAACCCATCGGTTCCGTGGGAAACCCGCCACGCTTTACGATAAGTAGCCGACCAAGCCGGGTTGTTGCGGACAAATTGCTCGACGATGGCATCGTTTTCCACAGCCAACATTGAGCACGTCGCATAGACCAGCACACCCTGAGCCGCGACCATAGGTGCCGCCGCGTCCAGTATTTCGGATTGAACACCTGTAAGGGCCTGTAAACCTTCAGGCGTCAAGGTCCACTTCCCTGCAGGAGCCCGCCGCCATGACCCGCTGCCGGAGCAAGGCACGTCCGTCAAAACAACGTCGAATGGCGCTTGCTCCGCGATCTCGCGGCCAGCCAATACCGTGATCTTCGCCCCTGCCCGGTCTGCCCGCACTGGCAGATCACGCATGCGACCTGGATTGGCATCATGGGCAAAAACACGCACGCCCTCGTTCCGAGCCGCCAGAGCCAAAGCCTTGCCGCCACCGCCTGCGCAATAGTCCAGGACACGCATGCCCGGCTGCAAATCCAATGCAGCAACTATGGCCTGACTGGCCGCATCCTGAAGCTCGACCAAACCCGATGCATAAGCCTGGCTTTGCGCAATTTTCCGGGCCCCTGCCGTAACTTCCAGCGCAGTTTCGCAAGCAGAATGCGGCTGGGCTTCTATCTCATCTTGGCCCAGTGTCTGGATTGCCTGCGCCAAATCGCATTTGGAAAGATTGACCCGCAAATGAACCGGCGCGCGCTCTTGCAATGCTATCGCTGCTGCCTCAGTCTCATTCCCCAGAGATCGCTCGAACTCTGGCCAAAGCCATTCCGGGATGTCCAGCTGTTCGGCAGTGCTGGAAAAATTCCGTGCAACCTCAGAATCAGTTACGGGGTCAGGCGCATGGCGGGTTCCGGTAAATACGATCGACAGGTCCTGCCCTGATGCGCGAGTTTGACCGATCATCAGGCCACGGCCCGTTTCCGCCCCTCCCAACGCCGCAAAAGAGCGCTTTCGGCGCAACGCTTCGAAAACATGATCGCGAATGGCGGCACGGTCTTTGGAACCCGCAAACCGGCTGCGGCGTGCCCAACCTGTCAGGGCCTTTTCCACTGGCGCACCAGCGAGGATGTCATCGAGAATTTCTATCGACGCCTGCACGCGCGCAGCTGGTATCATTGAGGTTTCCGATCCTTCGCGTCAGCTGCCGGACGGCGCCTTGAGGCCGGGCGCCGTGAACAGGTGTTGAAATCACATTACCCTGTAATTCGGGCTTTCACGCGTGATCTGAACGTCATGCACGTGGCTTTCTTTCAGGCCCGCGCCAGTGATTTTCACGAAGTTGCAGTTGCGGCGCATCTCTTCGACCGTGGCGCAACCGGTGTATCCCATGGCCGCGCGCAATCCGCCAACCAGCTGGTGAACCACAGCGCTAGCCGAGCCCTTGTAAGGCACTTGCCCCTCGATCCCTTCAGGAACCAGCTTGTCATTGGCGGCGTCTTTCTGGAAGTACCGGTCGGCCGACCCGCGAGCCATGGCACCCAGGCTGCCCATGCCGCGATACGATTTGAACGAACGGCCCTGATAAAGAATTACCTCGCCTGGGCTTTCATCCGTTCCCGCAATCATCGAACCGACCATGGCGCAGGATGCGCCGGCCGCGATGGCCTTGGCGAAATCGCCCGAGAACTTGATGCCGCCGTCAGCGATCACCGGAACGTCTCCCGCGGCCGAGGAACAATCCATAATGGCAGTCAACTGGGGCACACCCACACCGGCGACCATGCGGGTCGTGCAGATCGACCCCGGACCGATACCAACCTTGATCGCGTCCGCCCCTGCATCGATCAGGGCGCGGGTTGCCTCACCGGTCGCCACGTTGCCTGCGATCACCTGCACTTCGTTTGACAATGTTTTTACGCGTTTGACCGCGTCAAGAACCCCCTGCGAATGGCCGTGCGCAGTATCAACAACTATGATGTCAACTCCGGAATCCACCAGTTGCTCGGACCTGCCAAAACCTGCATCGCCGACCGACGTCGCCGCCGCCACGCGCAAACGGCCAAGATGGTCCTTGCACGCGGTTGGGTTCAATACGGCCTGTTCGGTATCTTTGAGCGTCAGCAGACCGGTCAGTTTTCCCGAACCATCAACTACCAACAGCTTTTCGATCCGTCGGGCGCGCATCAGGCTCTTGGCCTCTTCCAGATCGGCGGGTTCCTGTAACATGGCCAGATTGTCCGACGTCATCATCGCGCTGATCGGCGTATCGTCCGACGTGGCAAACCGCATATCGCGGTTGGTGACGATGCCGACAACTCGCCCGTCAGCGTCGACAACCGGAAAGCCGGTGAAATTGTAACGTTCGACCAGCGCCTGTGCGTCGGCCAGCGTCTGATTGGCCGCCAGGGTGACCGGATTGTAGACGATCCCCGATTCAAACCGTTTCACGCGGCGAATTTCCCGTGCCTGTTCTTCGACCGACAGGTTCTTGTGAACAACGCCGATCCCACCGGCCTGGGCCATCGCGATGGCCATGCGCGCCTCGGTCACCGTGTCCATTGCTGAACTCAGCAACGGGATGTTCATGGTGATTTCGCGCGTCACACGCGTGGTCGTATCCGCAGTGGCCGGCAGCACGGAAGATGCGCCCGGAACCAAGAGAACGTCGTCAAAGGTGAGTGCCTCACGAATCTGCATCTGTTAACCCCATGCAAAAGCCCGTTTGACGGTGACCCTATTGCATGGATTGCACCGAAGGAAAAGCCCCCGACCTCAAGTAGTTTCCGCCTGCGGGGCGATGACGCGGTTGAAAACGACGCAAGCTGTGCAATTCGTGCCGCTGACGGGCCTTTCCCTTTGCGCACAAACCCATATCTTGCGCGGGATACGCGCGAATACAAAAAGGCATGTCACCCATGACCACCGATCCTCTTGTCGTCTTCACTCCGTCCGGTAAACGCGGGCATTTCCCGGTCGGCACCCCGATATTGGCCGCCGCCCGTCAATTGGGCGTCGACTTGGATTCGGTCTGCGGAGGGCGTGGCATCTGCTCGAAATGTCAAATTACGCCCAGCTATGGCGAGTTTCCCAAGCACGGCGTGACGGCTCACGAAGACGCACTGAGCGAATGGAACTCAGTCGAACAGCGATATGATGACAAACGTGGCCTGAAGCCGGGCCGCCGGTTGGGTTGTCAGGCCTCAGTTCAAGGTGACATCGTGATCGACGTACCGCCTGAAAGCCAAGTTCACAGGCAGGTTGTCCGTAAGGCGGCCACTGCGCGCGCGATCACGATGGACCCGGCGACGCGCCTCTATTTTGTCGTGGTGGAAGAACCCGACATGCACTCGCCCACGGGCGATCTGGAGAGGCTGGAGCGCGCCCTGCGCGAGCAGTGGCACATCGAATCGGTAACAGCTGATCTTTCCCTGATGTCCAAGCTGCAACCTGTTCTGCGCAAGGGTAAATGGGAAGTAACGGTGGCTGTGCATAAGGGCCACAAGGACACCGTTGCCCGGATCGTTGAAATCTGGCCCGGCCTGCATGAAAGCGGCCTCTATGGCCTTGCGATTGACCTCGGCTCGACCACCATTGCCGCCCATCTGACCGATCTGGAAACCGGCGAGGTAAAGGCGTCTTCAGGTTTGATGAATCCGCAGATTCGATTTGGCGAAGACCTGATGAGCCGCGTGTCCTATTCGATGATGAACCCCGGCGGAGATCGGGAGATGACCAAAGCCGTGCGCGAGGCGATCAATGATCTGACGACCTCGATCGCGGAAGAAGCCGGTATCGACGCCAAGTTGATTGTCGAGACGGTCTTTGTCTGTAACCCCGTCATGCACCACTTGCTGCTGGGTCTGGACCCGGTCGAGCTGGGCCAGGCTCCGTTTGCTTTGGCGACATCTGAAAGCATTTCACTGCCCGCACGCGAGATGGACCTGATCAACATGAACCCACGCGCACAGGTCTACATTCTACCGTGCATAGCGGGACATGTAGGCGCCGACTGTGCAGCCGTGGCCCTTTCCGAAGAGCCCGGCAAGTCCAATGATCTGGTCCTGATTGTGGACGTGGGCACCAATGCCGAAATTCTGCTGGGCGACACCAGACGCGTTTTGGCCTGTTCTTCCCCGACAGGACCCGCATTTGAGGGTGCACAGATCAGTTCCGGCCAACGCGCCGCGCCCGGCGCCATTGAGCGGATCGAGATCGACCCTGTCACAAAAGAACCCCGATTCCGCATCATCGGATCCGAGAAATGGTCGGACGAAGACGGATTTGATCAGGATGTTGCAACAACCGGGATTACCGGGATTTGTGGGTCGGGCATCATCGAGGCCGTAGCCGAGATGCGCATCGCCGGGCTTCTGGACGAAAGCGGTTTGATTGGCTCGGCTGAACAGACGGGAACAGCACGTGCGATCCCGGAAGGGCGTACCCATGCCTATCTGATTCACGATGCCAGTGCAGATGGGGGTCCGAGGATCACAGTCACGCAAGGTGACATCCGTGCAATCCAGCTGGCCAAGTCAGCGCTTTATGCGGGCGCACGCCTGCTGATGGACGAGATGGAGGTCGACAAAGTCGATCGCGTGGTTCTGGCCGGCGCATTCGGCGCCCATATCTCGACCAAACACGCGATGGTGCTGGGCATGATCCCGGACGCACCTCTGAACAAGGTCTCAAGTGCAGGCAACGCCGCCGGAACCGGGGCGCGGATAGCCCTGTGCAACATTGGCTCACGGGCCGAGATCGAGCGCGTGGTGCGCGAAATCACCAAGATCGAAACTGCAATCGAACCCAAATTTCAGGACCATTTCGTGGCCGCCAACGCGATCCCGCACAAGACCGACCCGTTCCCGGAATTGTCGCAGGTGGTCACCCTGCCCAACCCCAGCTTTAACACTGGTGGAGATGAGGAAAAATCTGGCCGCCGCCGTCGCAGAAGGTCATAGTCGGGCCAATTCAAGGAGGCCCGAATGCAGACAATAAACGACGAGCAAGCCGAGTATTGGGGCAAGTCGGCCTCAGGTGCCAAATGGTTAATCTACGAAGATCAGCTTGACCTTCTGATGTCTCCTGTACTCGACCTGCTTTTGAAGCGCGCCGAGCTGCAACCGGGTATGCGGGTGCTCGATATCGGGTGCGGCACGGGTGTAAGCGCCATTGCTGCTGCGCAACAAGTCGGCAAAACCGGCCATGTCCTTGCGGTTGATATTTCCCAACCCTTTCTGGACCGGGCTCAAACCCGCGCGTCCCAAAGTGGTCTGAGCAACATCGAATTCCAATACGCAGACGCTCAGGCACATTTGTTTGCAGAGGCTGAACGGGACGCTGCGATCTCACGCTTTGGCGTGATGTTCTTCGAGGACTCTGTCGCCGCGTTTGCCAATATGGCTTGCGCGTTGAAGCCCGGCGGGCAGATGACTTTTGCAACCTGGGGCCCGCTTGCCGACAATCCCTGGTTCAAAATCCCACATATTGCGGCAACTTCGCACCTCGGACAGCCACCTAAGGTAGACCGTTTTGCGCCCGGGCCATTGGCATTTCATGACATCGATCACGTCACCGGAATGATGGCACGGGCGGGCCTGACCAAAATCGAAGCAGATGCTGTGCCCGTTAATTTGGAGGGTGTTGGTTCCATTCTGGACACGGCCGCCCTGTGTACACGTGTCGGCCCCGCAGCCCGAGTTATATCGTATTTCGATGGAACTTCTCAGGATGTCAGGGCTATTCGAGATACAGTCGCAGAAGAATTCCGTCCTTTCGCCAACGGCCAGAGCCTGAAGATTCCAGCGGTCATCAACCTATATCAAGCGCGGCGTTTGGATTGATTGAAAAAGGAAATGGAGCGGGTAGCGGGAATCGAACCCGCGCGTTCAGCTTGGGAAGCTGACAGGCTACCATTACATCATACCCGCCGCTTCTGACTGGATACCTTGCCCCAAGATCGGGTTCAAGCCAGTTCAATCCGTTCGGGCACGCAAACTTTCGATCAGGTCCTGATCCACCTCCAGCATGCGACCCGCCGCATCAAGTGTTTTGTGGTCCAGATGCTGCGGATTCAGATCAACCCCGTCCGAAAACGCGTCAACAATGGCCGTTATCGCTTTGATACGGGCGTATTTCTTGTTGTTGGCCGGAATGACATGCCAGGGTGCAACTTCGGTTGACGTTCGAGCCAGCATCTCATCCACCGCGACCTCAGTCTCTTGCCATTTCTCGCGATTACGGAAGTCTTCATAGGTGAGTTTCCAGCGCTTCATCGGATTGTGCAGGCGTTCAGTAAACCGAGCCATCTGTTCTTCCGGCGAGATATGGAAGAACAGTTTTACGATGCGTGTCCCGTCATCCACTAGCATCCGTTCAAAATCATTGATTTCTCGATAGGCAGCGCGCCATCGCTCTTCCGGGGTGAACTGTTCAGTCCGTTCGACCATTACACGACCGTACCAACTTCGGTCGAATGCCGAAATCGCGCCTTCGGGCGGCAAACGTTCCCAAAACCGCAGCAAATAGTGGCGGTTGAGGTAGTAATTGCGCGGTGCTCCAATGGGCCAGACTTTGAAACTACGCGGATCCAACGCCTGGCTGACGCGACGGATCGTGCCCCCTTTGCCGGCCGCGTCCCAGCCTTCAAACACAATGACTCCCTTGAGTCCGTGGAAAAGAAAAGCCTGCTGGATAAGCGCCAACTGCGCTTGCAAGCCCACCAGCCGGTCGAGATACTCCCCCTTCCCAAGCCGTTTGGACAAATCGGCATCCGACAGTTTTGGAGGATGATGAATCATGGGCACACCTGTTTTGGAAATTTCATGGGCCCAGTCTTATGACTCTAATTTTCGGTGACAATGATCCGTGTCAAAAATGAAAAAGGCCGGGCTAACACCCGGCCTTTGGAACCTCCAACTTAAGGCAGATCAGGCGCGACGGCGACGGCCACCACCGCGACGGCTACCAGCAGCACCGGCTGCGCCTGCTTCGCCCGGCGCTTTGTTGAATCTGATCCACTCACCACCATGCGGGTCGTTGTTGGTCAGCAGGTTGGCAGCGCGGATGGCCTCCATCTCTTTGCCTGCGCGCGGAAGGGTCGAGCCCAAACCGAACAGCTGACAGAAGGTTTCATCATCCATGTCCGCAGGCAGGATGATGCCTTTTGCTTCAACCTCGGCCTTTTTCTCAGCCAGTTTCTTGGGCCCCACCGGCAGCGCCACCGGGTTCATGATCGCCGACGTCATGCCGGCGCCCATCGCCATCGGCAGGAAAGCGTTGTTGATCCCGTGGCGGTTCGGCAGACCGAAGGACACGTTCGATGCGCCACAGGTGGTGTTCACGCCCAGTTCTTCGCGCAAGCGACGGACCAGCGCAAAGACCTGCTGACCGGCCGTTGCCATCGCACCGATCGGCATGACCAACGGGTCAACCACGATATCATGCGCAGGGATTCCGAAATCAGCCGCCCGTTCAACGATCTTCTTGGCGACCTCGAAACGCACGTCGGGATCTTCGGAAATACCGGTGTCATCGTTCGAAATTGCAACGACCGGCACATTGTACTTTTTGACCAGCGGCAGCACCAGTTCCAGACGATCTTCTTCGCCCGTGACCGAGTTCAGCAGCGGGCGACCCTCGGCCGTTTCAAGTCCTGCCTCAAGCGCGCCCGGAACCGACGAGTCGATGCACAGCGGCACGTCGACCAGCCCCTGAACCATCTCGACGATCTTGGTCATCAGCGGCGGCTCGGTCTCGTTCGGGTTGGGGTTCGAGTTGTAAACAACACCTGCGTTGATATCCAGAACGGTCGCACCTGCAGCAACCTGCGCCAGCGCATCTTTCTCGACGGTCGAGAAATCACCGGCCTCAAGCTCGGCGGCCAGCTTCTTGCGGCCTGTCGGGTTAATCCGCTCACCGATCACGCAGAACGGTTCGTCAAAGCCAAGGACGGCGGTTTTTGTTTTTGATTCGACGACTGTACGGGTCATGTCCGATCCTTAGGAGTTTACAGGCTTTGCCGAAGCGCCGCCGTTATTGATGGCCCAATTGGCGTTGGTCTTAATGCCGCCAAGCGGGAAGAAGTGCACGTTGGTGATGTTGAAATCCGGGTTGGCCGCCTTGTGGTTGGCCAGTTCGGTGATCACATCGTTCGGCTCATACGGCAGCAGCAGCTTGGACACATCCATTGCGCGCTTCTGCAATACCTTCAGCGACGGGCCGACGCCACATGCGATAGCAAACTTGATCAGCGTCTGCAGCTTTGCCGGACCTGCGATACCGATGTGAACCGGAATGTCGATGCCCGCAGCTTTCAGGCTGTCGGCCCATTCGATGATCGGCTTTGCATCAAATGCGAACTGCGTTGCCAGCGCCATTTCGGCATCGGTGGTTTCGCTAAACTTCTGTTTCCAGCGCAACGCGTCATCCACGTTCTTGGTCGAGCCGTCCGGATCGATGTCCTTGTTGCCCTCGGGGTGGCCCGCAACATGCAGGCGCTTGAAGCCCGCCTTATCAAACAGGCCGGTTTCCAACAGCTGCATCGAGCTGTCGAAATCACCATGCGGGTTGGCAACACCACCGGCCAGCAGCAGCGCCTGATCGACACCTGCTTCGCCTTGATACATGGAAATCCAGTTTTCCAGCGTGGCCGCGTCCTTGATGATGCGCGCCGGGAAGTGCGGCATGACCGGATAACCTTCATCAGTGATCCGCTTGGCCGTTTTGACCATATCCTCGATCGGAGTGCCCTCGATATGGGCGATGTAGACGCGGGTGCCTTCGGGCAGCAGCGCACGGAAGTCCTCGACCTTTTCGGCGGTCCGCGGCATCACCTCGATCGAATAGCCTTGCAAAAAGGCTTCGACGGTCGGGTTCACCGGGGCCTTTTCGGCCGCATCACGTTTCTTGAAGTTCAGCAAAGCCATCGTGGCCTCCCATAAAGATTTTGGGCTCACGCCCAACCGTCATTGGCGATCAGAGTCTTGATGCGGTCCTGATCGTATTCCGTTTCCAGACGCACGGCTTCTGCCTCGGCAACCTCGGACGGGTCGCCCTCAACTACAAAAGGCTCGGCTTTGCGCCATTCGGCCAGATAGGCATCACTGTCCTTTGCATTCACCTTCATGGCAGCACGGTCGATCGCTTGCTCGAACCGTTCCTCCAACTGCCGCTTGGCGCCACGCCGGCCTTTGCCGACGATGACCTGAGCGGGAATGTCGCGCCAGTATACAATAGTGACGTCAGGCATCTTTGTGATTCCTCCTAACCCGATGGGCTGGTTCTAAACTTCAATGTGGGCTCGGGCCGGTCGATTTTCGACACCCGACGCTTTTCCAGCGACGTTTTTGCCCACTATGGGATACCGGGCTTGTATCGGAAGTTTTCCGAGTTCCCGACATCAAAATCTTCATGACGATAATGAGCGTCTTGCGTGATCGCAGTGCGCGACCTATGGTCGGGGTAACTCGAAAATCGGAGGGCGTTAAGATGGCGCCCAAGCGTCCCAAAGGTGCGGGCGCGTTCCCGAAGGCGGTCGAAAGCCCCGCGCCGGCAAGACCCGATCCAGATGCGTTATATGCGGCGCTGGATCTGGGGACTAATAGCTGCCGCATGTTGATAGCCCAGCCCAAGGGCAGCGGGTTCCATGTGGTAGACAGTTTTTCCAAGTCCGTGCAGCTGGGCGCCGGACTGGAACGCACCGGACGATTGTCGCGGGCGTCGATGGCGCGCACCGTGCAGGCCCTGCGAATCTGCCAGCAAAAACTGAAGCGTAACAAAGTCAGGCGGATGCGGCTGATTGCGACCGAAGCCTGTCGGCGGGCCAAGAACTCGCGCGAGTTCATCCGGCAGGTAAAGCGCGAAACCGGTTTGACCCTTGAGATCATCCAGCCCGAGGAAGAAGCACGCCTGGCCGTCATCTCATGCGCGCCACTGGTTTCGACCAAGACCGAACAATTGCTGGTCGTCGATATTGGTGGCGGCTCGACCGAGTTGGTGTGGATCGACATTTCATCTCTTCCTCGCCGTGACCGGCCTGCGGCGATCATGCGACTGCACAACGGGTTCCACCCTGCAGAAAGCCCGTTTCCAGCGGCTAAAGTTGTAGACTGGATCAGCGTACCCCTGGGGGTGGCCACACTGCGTGACCAGTTTCACGATGTGGAGGATGACTCGGCCCGGTTCGCCTTGATGAGTTGGTTTTTCGAGGAAAACCTTGCCGATTTCGCCCCCTACAAGGACGAACAGGCACGCGAAGGATTTCAGATCGTCGGCACAAGCGGCACGGTGACCACTGTCGCCGCCTCGCACCTAGGCTTGAAACGCTATGACCGGACCAAGGTCGATGGATTGCGCATGACCAGCGATCAGATTGACAAAGTCATACGTGGCTATCTAGAACTCGGCCCTCAGGGTCGGCGTCGTGATCCCCGTATTGGTGACGACAGGCAGGCTCTTATCATGTCCGGCTCGGCCATATTGCAGGCTCTGTTACGTTGCTGGCCCACCGACCGCCTTTCCGTGGCGGACCGGGGGCTGCGCGAAGGTCTGCTTTATGCACAGATGAGCGCGGATGGCGTATTGGAAGACGGACCGTTCTGATGGCGAAGACACCAACTGGTAAAAACACCTCGGGTCGCGGACAGCGCGACCTGAAGGTTCAGGTTAAAACCGCGCGCGGGCGCAAGCTCAGCTCGACCCGTTGGCTGCAAAGGCAGTTGAATGACCCCTACGTGAAACGCGCCCAAACCGAAGGGTACCGCGGACGGGCGGCGTTCAAGATTCTGGAACTGGATGAAAAATTCCGCTTCCTCGTTCCGGGCGCCCGCGTCGTAGATTTGGGCTGTGCCCCCGGCGGGTGGTGCCAGGTTGCTGTGAAGCGGGTGAATGCACTGGGCGAGCGGACGGACAAAAAGGTCGGCACCGTTCTGGGCATCGACCTGCAAGAAGTCGAACCCATCGCCGGGGTCGAGATCTACCAGCTCGATTTCATGGATGATGGCGCCGACGAGCAAGTCAAGGAATGGCTGGGCGGCAAAGCGGATGTAGTGATGTCGGATATGGCCGCATCGTCATCGGGGCACAAGCAGACAGATCACTTGCGCATCATGGCTTTGTGCGAAACGGCGGCTTATTTTGCGTTTGATGTGCTGGAAGAAGGCGGCACGTTTGTCGCCAAGGTACTGGCAGGAGGTGCAGAGGGCGACTTGCAAAAGCTACTGAAGCAAAAATTCCAGAAAGTGGCCAATGTGAAACCACCGGCGTCCCGGTCGGACAGTTCAGAAAAGTTTGTCGTCGCCACCGGGTTCAGAGGCTGAGCCTTAGTCCAAATCGAATTTGCCGTCGATGATGCGCTGTTCCCGTAGTGATGCGGTCGCTATTCCTTGCAAAAGCAAGGCGTCACCGTGACTGACATAGACGGTTTTCTTGGCACGCAGTTCAGCGATACGGTCATCCAGAGTTGTTTTGCGTGACCCTGCCAGTGGCGGTATTTTTGTAGGAAAACGTTTCGACATAGAACACCTGAGGACATCGTTACCCTACTGTCCCTAACGATCAATTCTGCCGGGAACGTGGCACAAATCTGCCTGTACAGTGCCGTTTCGGCACCTCAGATGAGTGTTTAAATTGCTGTCAACTCAACGCGGTCACTAGGCTATCACTCCGATTCCTTGCCTTTCTGCGCATTCTGTAAGTCGATCAATGCCCCGTTATATTCGGCCCCTAGGATCAACATTGCTGAACACAGATAAAGAAAGATAAGGGCGGCCATAGCGCCAGCGAGACCCGCATATGTCGCGCTGTATCTGGCAAACTGTGCAATATAGATCGAGAACCCCCAACCACCTGCAGCCCATAGCGCAAGGGTCAGAACGACACCCGGCAGAATCTGTGTAAACCTGTGCCGCCGCGTCGGAAGGATCAAATGTGCCAGAAGAACCATCCCCGTCGGTACCGCCACGGTAAAGGTCCAACGCAAACGGTCAACTGACAACCACTCCCCCACATCCACATCCGTCTTTTCCGTAACCAAGCGGGTATAAACAGGCAACACGACCTCGACCGCCGCAATGGCCAAAATTGCAGCACCGCCGGCAATGACCAATGCGAAACACAACAGACGTGTCTTCCAGAATGGCCAGCTGTCCTGATCGTGGTAGGCTTGCGTCATGGCTTGGCGAACGGCAGCAACTCCGTTGGACGAAAAATAGATCGCCAACAGACCACCCAGAGTGATCACTCCGGTCCCTGCCCCGTCCAGAACGGCTCGCAGTTCCGAAACGATCGGATCAGCCACATCCTTTGGCCAGGCACCAAAAATCAGTTCAATCAGCTCATCGGTGACATAGCCTTGCGACAGCGCACCAGCCAGTGCAACTGTGAACAGAACGAAGGGGAACAACGCCATCATCAGGGACATTGCCACATGGCTACTCATGACGAAGCCGTTTTTGTTGTTGAACCTGCGCACAGCCAGCCAAAGGGCGCGCAGAAATTGGCCTGATGAAGGAATCGATACATGGGTCATAATCGGACCCTAAACCACGTTGGAACCGGGCTGAACAAGACAATCCCGCCCCGGTGCTGAATTCTTGCCGATAACCGACTGACCGGATTGCATAAACCCGTCAGCCTGTGCAGGATCACGCGACAAACGCGATAAGGCCACCACATGACCTCTGAAAGCCAAAACGACCTTGCCCGCCCCCGTCTGACTTTGACGGTCGTCCGGGACATAGCCATTGTGGCCACTTTGGTCGTGCTGGCGCTGTACGCAGGTTCCAAGTTTCTGATCCCTTTGACCATGGCGCTGCTGATCAATGTTCTGATCATCGCGCTTGCCGACCGGGTTCGAGCGGTGACACGGGCACCGGTCTGGCTGGCCAATATCGCCGGTGTCACAGTCGTTCTGGCCGGCTTGTTCATGATTATGTACGTGCTCGGCAGTCAGGCCACGCAGTTTGCCCGCTCGATTAACACATACGAGAACCAATTCGACACCGCCGTCAATCGCATCACCGGGCTGGTGGGCAATGACGTCACCAGCTTCATCCGCGACAATCTGGTCAGCATCGACATGTCCTTTGTCGCGCGACTGCTGCTTGGCAGTGCGACTTCACTGCTCAATCAGTTCTTTCTGATCAGCCTATATGTGGCCTTCCTGATGGCAGAGCGGCTGGCATTTCGGAAAAAAATACAGCTTGCAGCAGGAAACCCTCAGCTCGGCGCCGATCTGGCATCGGTTCTGGATGCGATTTCCTACAGCCTGCAACGGTATGTGGGTGTTAAAACCTTCATCAGCCTGATCACCGCGACCATCAGCTACACCGTGTTCCGCGTTCTGGGATTGGAATACGCCGAGACCTGGGCAGTCCTGACCTTTGCGTTGAACTTCATTCCGTCGATTGGCTCGATCATCGCGGTGGTGTTTCCGGCCATGATCGCGCTGGTTCAATTCGAAAGCATCGGACCGTTTCTGGTGATCGTACTGGGCTGCGGCACCCTTCAGTTCTTGATCGGTAATTTTCTGGACCCAGCTATGCTGGGACGATCCCTGAACATGTCGACATTTCTGGTCATATTGGCTCTGACCTTCTGGACAACAATATGGGGGTTAATCGGAGCTTTTCTTAGCGTCCCACTGACAGTCTGCATTCTGATTATCTTCAGCCATATCCCGGCTTTGCGACCTGTCGCGATACTCATGTCACTGGACGGCCGGTTAGCAGAGGACGACGCCTAAAGCGACGCGCGCCGTTCAGCTCTGACAAAGTGAGATCAGGGCACTCCTGTCCTTCAATCGCAACCGGCCATAACCACCTTCGACCAGTTCTTGCTTGATCAGGTTTTGCAAGGATCGATGCAGTGTAGGAGCAGAAACGGCAATCATGGCGGCCAGTTCTTCTTGTGAAATATGAATCCAACCGTCCGGGTCGGTGGCGACTTCTTCCAAATGCAACAGGCGCAGGATCAGCCGCTTCATATTTCCGGTTGTCCCAAGATTGGCGATGATCCGCAGAGCTTTCTGCATGTTTTCATAAGAGAGGGAGTAAAAATCTCTGAGATATTCGGGGTTGTCTTTCACCAGACGCTCCAGTCGCGAGCTTGGGAAAAACAGGGTTTCTGTGGGCTGAGTTGCCACAACGCTGATCAATCTGCGTGTCGACGCGAAAAGTGCCAGATCTCCGACCCAGAATCCGGCGCCTTCCTGGTGCACTGTAAACTCCTGACCATCATCAGCAGGCGTAGTGATTTTCACTGCACCCTGCAGTACCCCGTGAATGCCATCTGCAGGATCACCCTGAAGGTACAAAACCTCATCCGGATCGTAATTCTTGGTGACGGCGCAGGACAAAAGCGCATCCTGAAATGTCGGCGACCGGGCCGCGAACCAACCAGACTCCCTCAATGATTTCCCGTTACTCAAATTTTTTAACATCTGTATTTTTCAACTTCATCATGTGATAAATTTCGAACTGCTGCACTGTCATACGTTATCGCTACACGACTCCCGCGCAAACTGAATTTCTGCGGGAAATCTTTAGCTTAATGGCGGGCATTGAAATTGTTTCCAGTCCCGTACGCTGATTTATTCGTCGGACTTTGCAGGTCCATAAGTTCAGGAGCAACACATGTTACCTTCCTCTCAGTTCCTAAAAAACTGGCGCACGAGAATGCGTCAGGCAGCCGTGGCGTCGATCGCGGTTGCAATGGCCTTGCCTGCCTGGGCCCAAGACCAAAAACCCAATATCCTTGTCATATGGGGCGATGATATCGGCCAATCAAACATTTCAGCCTACACGATGGGTTTGATGGGGTACCAAACGCCCAATATCGACCGGGTTGCCAACGAGGGAATGATTTTCACTGACTATTACGGTGAGCAATCCTGCACCGCCGGGCGGTCTTCTTACATTATGGGCCAATCGGTATTCCGGACAGGATTGTCCAAGGTTGGCCTGCCCGGAGCGGATCTTGGCATGCAGGTTGAGGATCCGACCATTGCGGGCCTACTGAAAGACCACGGCTATGTGACGGGTCAATTTGGCAAGAACCACCTTGGCGACAAAGATGAACATCTGCCCACAAACCATGGTTTTGACGAATTTTTCGGGAATCTGTACCACCTGAACGCCGAAGAAGAGCCCGAAAACGAAGACTATCCGGGCGATGCCGTAATGTCGGATGGCCGCACCTTCCGAGAGTCCTTTGGGCCGCGTGGTGTGATCAAATCCAGTGCCGATGGCGAGATTCAGGACACGGGTCCTCTGACCAGGAAACGAATGGAAACAGTTGACGAGGAAACTGTCGCTGGCGCGATTGATTTCATCAAGCGTGCGAATGAGCAAGGTAAGCCATTCTACGTCTGGTGGAACGGTACCCGCATGCACTTCCGCACTCATGTCAAAGACGAGATGCGCGCGCAGGCAAACGAAATCGTCGGTGGTGTAGCGGATGAATACACAGCCGGCATGATCGAACATGACATGCATGTGGGTCAGCTGCTCGATCTGTTGGACGAACTTGGTATCGCCGACAACACGATCGTGCACTACTCAACGGATAACGGACCGCACTACAACACCTGGCCAGATGCCGCCGCGACGCCGTTCTGGGGTGAAAAGAACACCAATTGGGAAGGTGGATGGCGTGTGCCTTCGATGGTGCGTTGGCCCGGCCAGATCGAGGCAGGATCGGTCAGCAATCAGATCGTGCATCACATGGATTGGTTGCCGACCTTTTTGGCCGTGGCCGGAGATCCGGACATCAAGGAGAAGCTGAAGGAGGGTTACAGCTCACCGGCAATGGGGCGCGATTACAGGGTGCATCTGGACGGGTATAACATCCTGCCTATGCTCACCGGTGAAACAATGGATAGCCCGCGCCGTGAGATTTTCTATTTCTCAGATGACGGCGATCTGACTGCATTGCGCTTTGATGACTGGAAGCTGATCTTCCTGGAGCAGAAAGCCTGGGCGACCCTGCGTGCGTGGATTGAACCGTGGACCGAGCTTCGGGTTCCGCTGATCATCAACCTGCGCCGCGATCCGTATGAGCGCGCGTACAGGACTTCCAACACGTACTATGACTGGCTGCTCGACCGGGCCTATTTCCTGGTTCCGGCACAGCAGTATGTGGGTAGTTTCCTGGCGACATTCCAAGAATACCCGCCGCGCCAGAAAGCCGCCAGTTTCAACCTGAATCAGGTTATGGAAAAACTGACGACGCCTGCATCCAACTGATGCGTCAGATATTGAAGACAGTTCAGGGGCCGCTGGCCAAGCGGCCCCTGACAATTTGATCAGGAGGTTTCTCGTGAAAATTCGATCTCTTTCAGTCTTATTCGCCGCCCTTCCGTTGATTGCATTTGCCGATCCACTGCCAAGCTGGACCGACACGGAGACGAAGAAACAGATTGTATCCTTTGTCACCTCTGTGACAGATCCCGAGAATCCTGACTACGTTACGCCGTCAGAACGTATCGCAGTCTTCGACAATGACGGGACACTTTGGGCCGAACAGCCGGTCTATTTTCAGTTCATCTTTGCCATGGACCGTCTGGCCGAACTTGCCGAGCAAGATCCGGCGATCCTGTCCTCTCCTATTCTGAAGGCTGCGGCGGAAGGAGACCTCGAACCTATCCTGAAAGGCGGTCATGACGCCCTGATTGAGGTCGTAAACGCCTCGCACTCAGGTGTTAGCGTGACCGAGTTTCAGGACGCTGTCGCAGAATGGCTGGAAAACGCACGGCACACCGACACAGACCTGCCTTATAACCAGATGACCTATCAGCCGATGGTTGAACTGCTGCGCTATCTTCGTGACGAAGGGTTCAAGACCTACATCGTGTCGGGTGGAGGGCTGCATTTCATGCGTGTCTTTGCCCAGGAGGCTTACGGCATCCCGCCCGAACAGGTGTTGGGCACTTATGGCGAAACCACTTATGACACTTCAGGCGACAACCCCGTGATTTCCAAGATGCCGGGTATCGCATTTATTGACGATAAGGAAGGCAAACCGATCAACATCGAACGGACCATAGGTCGCCGACCTATCCTGGCCGGTGGAAACTCGGACGGCGACTTTGCCATGCTGGAATGGACGACTGCCGGCGACGGGCCTCGATTGGGAGTACTGGTCCATCATACGGATGCCGAACGAGAATGGGCCTATGATCGTGAAAGCCATATCGGGCAATTGGTCGACGGCCTCGACAAAGGTCCCGATATGGGGTGGGTCATCGTTGATATGGCTAATGACTGGTCACGCATCTACACTGGCGCGAACTGAACCATTCGGATTACAACGCTCTGATGTGGACTTTGCTTGTCTCTCTAATCCTGTTCGCACTTTATTGTTTTGCGGTCGTTTTTGCCGTACGCGCGGCACAGACAGCAAGGACACCTCAGGGGGCCGTTGGCTGGGTTGTATTTCTGCTGACGTCACCTTTTTTGGCAGTGCCATTTTACCTGTTTCTGGGCCACCACCGGTTTCGAGGTTACCGCATCGCACGAAAGGAAAGCGAACGCGTGGTCGAGGGCATCAAGTCCTTCGCGGACTTCTCGAAACCCGACCCGGACACATTGCGGATCAACCCGCGTCCATTCGAAGCGCTCGCCCACCTGCCAGTTTCCCGAGGCAACGGGGCCGAGCTGCTAATCGACGGCGAGGCGACGTTTCAGTCTATCTTTGACGCTATCGATACCGCGAAAAACTATATCCTGATCCAGTTCTATATCGTCCGAGATGATGCCTTGGGACAGGAATTACAGGAAAAACTCATCAGTGCCGCCCACCGCGGCGTTCATGTGCGGTTCATGACCGATGCCGTCGGCAGCTATGGGCTGCCATCCACTTACTTGGAAACGCTCCGCAACGCGGGAATAGATGTAGCTGACCCTCGAGAACAGCGAGGGCCGAATTTTCGCTTTCAGCTCAACTATCGCAATCACCGCAAGACCGTGATCATAGATGGCGAGACCGGGTTCATCGGCGGCCACAATATCGGGGTTGAGTATCTGGGTCAGGATCCCCGGTTCGGACGCTGGCGCGATACCCACCTGAAAATGACCGGTCACATCGTTCGTCAGTTGCAGCTGATTTTTATCGAGGACTGGCATTGGGCCCGCAACGAAGACCTGATCGACCAGCTGGACTGGGCCGGAAGCGAGTCCGATCAGGACATGAACGCCCTGCTTGTCGCAACGGGCCCCGGAGACGACACCGAAACCGGCGCTATGATGTTCTTTGCCGCCATCGCCGAGGCTAAAGAACGCCTGTGGATCGCCTCACCTTATTTCGTGCCCGACATCGACATCATGACGGCGCTGCAACACGCCGCACTAAGGGGCGTCGATGTGCGCATTCTAGTCCCGGATGTGATCGACCATCGCCTGCCCTGGCTGGCCGCCTTTGCCTATTTCGACGAAATCCGCGAATGCGGCGCGCGCATTTTTCGCTACACTGACGGCTTCATGCACCAAAAGGTCATTCTGGTTGACGATACGCTGGCAGCGGTGGGAACGACCAATCTGGACAACCGCTCGTTCCGGCTGAATTTCGAGGCGATGGCGCTCTTTTTTGACGCTCGGGCCGCGAAGTCGACACGGGACATGCTGATAACCGACTTTGAGGCCAGTTACGAGCTGACGCGAACATTGTCGCAACAACCCGGCCATATCCGGTTTGGCGCTCCGATAGCACGGCTCTTTGCCCCGATCCTCTAGGACAGGAATCTTTCCTGAAACACGCGGGTCATCAGCGCCACCATAAACGCCGTTGAAAGGCCAAAGGCCAACAGACCGGTGACCGAGGCGAATGCACCGAAGATACGCAGACCCTCGTCCAGAACGATGTCGCCATAACCGAGGGTCGTAAATGTCACTAGCGAGAAATACAGAGCTGTATTCCAATCCGGCAGCACGTCGCCAAAAACCCAGACGATAGCCCAGATCCAGACCTGAACAGTATGCGTGAAGATGATGAACAACAACGCGATGGTGATCGGGCCGGCCGTGGCCAGGATCGCGCTCTTGCTATCCCATTTCTCCAGAAAGCGACGAACAACCAGGACACACCACGTCAGCAACATGATTTCGATCAGAAAGCAGATCCCCAAATAAAGGCTGCCCCACAGTATTTGCTGTGGCAACGTCATTGCGCGTGCCCCTCGTGTTTTTAGTTTGCTGTTTGGCAGCATGAGCTTTTGCGGCGCATTGAACAACCCTGACCCAAAGGGTGGCGCTGCGGCGAATAGAACCGGACCGCTCTCAACACTGGACACAACAAGCGCGGGTTGCACATTGTGACATGCACCAGATGAGGTTGAGAATGCTTCTTACCATTGAACATGTTCGGAAATCCTACCCCGGTGGACGCCCTGTTCTCAACGACATCTCGCTGACACTTGCATCGGGCCAGACCTTGGCCCTGACTGGAGAGAGCGGTAGCGGCAAGAGCACTCTGCTGCATCTCGCCGCTGCATTGGACGAGTTCGATGCAGGCGAAATCAGGCTGGACGGCGCGCGTTTTTCATCTCTGGACGACGCAGGGCGGGCAGCATTGCGGCGTACGACTTTGTCGCTGGTGTTTCAGCAGTTCAATCTGATCCCCTCGCTGACAGCAGCCCAAAACCTCTCGATCCATGCCCGCCTAGCTGGGCGCGACGATCCAGAATGGACCGCGCACCTGGCTGATCATTTGGGCCTTTCCGATGTATTGGATCGTTACCCTGAACAATTGTCAGGTGGACAGCAGCAACGAGTAGCGATTGGCCGCGCGATGGCAACGCGGCCTAAACTTTTACTGGCGGATGAACCAACAGGAAATTTGGACGAAACCGCCAGCGCAGTAGTTCTGGACCTCATGCTGTCTCTGGTCGCCGATACGGGCACAGCCCTGTTACTGGTGACTCACTCACCGGACATCGCCGCACGGCTGGACCAGCGCGCGCATTTGGCTGGCGGTCGCATCACATGACCGGTGCGTGCCTCCAGGTTCTACTGTCCCATTGGCGCACCCATCGGTTGCAGCTTGCTACCCTGCTAACCGGTATCGCACTGGCGACAGGATTGTGGTCTGCTGTCCAAGCTATCAATGCCGAGGCCCGAGCCAGCTATGCAAAGGCCAGCGCCCAGCTTGCCCTTGGTCAGTTCGACGAGTTGCATGATCCGTCCGGCATGATCCCATTGTCCCGCTACGTCGCATTGCGCCGCGCGGGGTGGCAAGTGGCTACCGTGCTGGAAGGAACCTTGCGGGTGAAAGGACGCTCAGTCCGCCTGATGGGTGTGGACATGCTCAGCTATCCCGCGTTGCCCGCCTTTACCCAAGTCGAGCAAAGCGAAGCGCCTACTGACCCCTCAGACTTTCTGACATCCCCGGGTCGCCTGCTGATGGCTTCCGAACTGGAGACGTTCTTTGACGGATTGGAGGGATATCCACCAATCATCACCAGTACCGCCCTGCCCCCGAACCTCATCCTCACCGATATCGGCGTGGCCGAGAACCTGCTAAACCATCGCGATCTGATTTCGCGTCTGGTTATCCTCCCGGATCAGCCCGCGGATCTGCCAACTCTTTCGCAGATTGCCCCCGAGTTGGAACGTACCAGCCCTTCCTCTCGTACCGACACCGCTCGGCTGACTGACAGTTTTCACCTGAACCTGTCTGCCTTTGGTCTGCTGTCTTTCGCCGTTGGCCTGTTCATTGTCCACGGCACTGTCGGCCTGGCCTTTGCCCAACGACGCGGGATGATCCGTACGTTGCGAGCGCTGGGCGTCCCGATGCGACGCCTCGTCTGGCTGATCCTGTCCGAGCTTGTCCTGCTCGCCTTTGCTGGTGGTCTACTCGGGCTCGTACTGGGTTACCTAGTTGCGGGCGCGTTGATCCCCGATGTGGCGGCAACCTTGCGTGGGCTTTACGGCGCGCCGGTTGAAGGCCAGCTTACCTTGCGCCCACTGTGGGTACTTTCCGGCCTAACGATGGCCGTCGGGGGCACTTTGGTCGCCAGCGGTCATGCCCTTTGGAAACTGTCGCACATGCCCTTGCTTGCCGGACCAGGCTTGTTGGCTTGGAGGGGTGCTATGTCTCAGCGCGTGGCAGGCGGCGTTGGCTTCACCCTTTTGATTGCAGGGTTTGTTCTGTATGCAAGCGTTGAAAACCTGGTCACCGGGTTTGCAATGCTGGCCTGCATTTTGACTGGTGCGGCCCTGACGTTGCCTGTCATCCTGTCCTGGCTGCTGGCCGCCTTGGCACGGCGGGCCCGCGGACCGTTGGCCCAGTGGGTTTGGGCGGACATGCGCGCGCAACTCCCGGGTCTTTCACTGGCGCTGATGGCCTTGCTTCTGGCTCTGGCCGCAAATGTTGGGGTCAGTACAATGGTTTCCAGTTTCCGGCTGACATTCACCGGCTGGCTGGATCAGCGCCTGACTTCTGAACTCTACGTCACAGCCACTGACGACGAACAGGCCGCCCGGATTGCGGACTGGCTGAAACCGCAGGTCGATACGGTTCTTCCGATCCGCAGCACCGAACTGGCCCATGAAACCGGACCGTTGTTCCTGTATGGAGTCATCGACAGCGAAACCTATCGACAGCACTGGCCTTTGATCGCACGCAGTCCTGATGCCTGGGATATGGTGATGGATCACGGCGCTGTTCTTATCAACGAACAACTGGCGCGTCGCGCTGACCTGTGGCCGGGCGACACTCTTGCCCTCACGCCAAACGACACCCTGAGGATCGCGGGTGTGTATTCCGACTATGGCAATCCAACCGGCCAGGCCATCGTTGCGATGTCGCAACTGGATGCTATCGCGCCATCAACCTCGGCCCGGCGCTTTGGTATTCGTGTGGCGCCTGAGCGCGCCGCCGATCTGGCGCAAACCATGCGTGAGCGGTTCGACCTGCCCACCCGAGCAGTCGTCCCGCAGGGGGCGATGAAGGCGCAATCGCTGGCGATATTCGACAAAACATTCGTGGTCACATCCGCGTTGAACGTTCTGACGCTGGGGGTTGCCGGGTTCGCGATCCTCACCAGCCTGCTGACCCTTTGGACCCAGCGCCTGCCTCAGGTTGCGCCGGTTTGGGCTCTTGGCCTGACGCGCGCTCAACTCGCATGGCTGGAGCTGTTGCGTAGCATTCTGCTGGCGACACTGACCGCCTGTCTGGCACTGCCACTGGGGTTGGTGCTGGCCTGGGTGTTATTAGCTGTAATCAACGTTCAGGCCTTCGGCTGGCGATTGCCCATGTTTCTTTTTCCCGCAGACTGGATTCGTCTGTTTGCCTTGACGCTGCTGGCGGCAGCAATTGCTGCAGCCCTGCCTGCGTGGCGACTGCTGCGCCTGCCGCCTGTGGAATTGCTGAGGGTATTTGGTAATGAACGCTAAGATCCTCTTGCTACTTCTCTGGTTGCCGCTCGGCGCTTGGGCGCAAGGTTTTGCCGGGCTGGGTGGAACGGCCGATGGTTTTGATGTTCCCCGACCCGGTTACGAATTCACATTTCCGCAGGATCATGGGCCGCACCCCTCTTACAAGATCGAATGGTGGTATCTGACCGCAAACCTGAGGGGCGAAGACGGGCTGGATTATGGGATACAGTGGACACTGTTCCGTTCGGCCCTGAAACCAGGTGAGGCTGAGGGCTGGCAGAGCCCTCAATTGTGGATGGGGCATGCCGCGGTAACCACCCCCAAGGATCATTTCTTTGCCGAGCGACTGTCGCGCGGCGGTATTGGTCAGGCCGGGGTTACCGCCGTTCCTTTCGAAGCCTGGATTGACGATTGGCACATGCGAGGGGAAGAGATCGACACGCTTGAATTGGCCGCCAGCGGTGCAGAATTTGGGTATGACCTGTCACTGCAAGCCACCGGGCCATTGGTTTTTCATGGCGATCAAGGCTATTCCGTAAAGTCCGCAGATGGGCAGGCCAGCTACTATTATTCACAACCCGCCTACGCGGTTGAAGGCGTCCTGCGCCTGCCGACCGGAGAAGTGGCGGTAACCGGCAAAGGCTGGCTGGACCGCGAGTGGTCATCACAGCCCCTGGCCGCAGATCAGAGCGGTTGGGACTGGTTCTCGCTCAGCCTTGACGACGGAAACAAGCTGATGGCGTTCCGCCTACGTGGAGCGCGCGGGGACTTCACCGCCGCCACCTGGATCGATGCGGATAGTCAAAGCGCCGCCCTGCCCGATGGTTCGACAACTTTCCTACCGCAGAAAACGGCAGATGTCGCAGGCCGTGAAGTTCCCGTGAAATGGCACGTGACCCTTCCTGAACATGGGTTGGATGTCGAAGTCATGGCCCTGAATCCTGACGCATGGATGGGCACAAGTTTCGAATACTGGGAAGGCCCGGTAAGCGTCTCGGGCAGCCACTCGGGCCGCGGGTATCTGGAAATGACCGGCTATTGATGTAAGCTGAAGTCCCGCCTGATGGACGGCTGTGCGGCCAGGATGTTTAGTAGATTCCGTTTACAGAAAACTCTGTCGACGCTTGGCAAGATCGAACTCCAGCCATCCGCATTGCTATTGGTGGAGCAGCGAAACAGCGCAAATGTACGACCAAACTCGAACGCCTGTGTAAGTTTGGCCGGCTGAATAAACGATTCCTGCAAGCAGACTATCGGACCACGTAGACGGAAACGGTCGAGTGTCGAACGACTCGGGCAGCATTCGGACCCAAAAGATAGTCCTTTAGATCAGGTCGATGCGCTCCAATAACGATCAGATCGCTTCCAGCAGACTCAGCTGTGTGCAGGATTTCCTGATAAGCTGTACCGGTGGCCACAACATGGCGCACTTTGGCGTTGCGCTCGGCCCCCAGAACAGAATTTCCTAAATTCTCCAGCGCCTTGTGAGCGCTTTCAACTGCATGCTCGTGATGTCCGGGCTCAAAGAAGCTGCCGACAAAGGATTCGCCAAAATCCGGCAGCACCGTCACCACATCCAGTTGTGCACCATCCAGATCAGCCAATCGTGCTGCCTGTCGCAACACCTCGGCGTCTGATTCCGGTTTTCCAGCGTCTACTGCGCATAAAACAGAACGTGTCATGCAGGCACCTCTTGTCTGGCGGCGCGGCCGCGTTGCAGAAAGGCGATCAGACCCAGCAGGATCAGCGCCGGAATAAACATCAGCTGTTTGGGTGGCTGACTTGCCGGAAGGCTGACGGATGTCAGGCGCACGGCCTCATCCCCGTAATAGTCAAAGATGTCCAGATCATCGGCGACCGGTGAACCGAACGCCGGCTCTTCTAGCTTGACCAGCCCATCTTCAGGGATCAGCAGCAGGCCCATAGCTTCGACACGGGCAGCACCGCCCTCTTCATCGCCGACAGAAACGACGACGGTCTTATCCACCATTTTCAATGTATCGAAATCCGGTCCTGCTATGACAAGCCTGACCTGAGTCCCCGGTGAAGTTTGACCGATTGTCTCCTCGAAAGCCGCAGGCTCGACCGTAGTAAACGGCGGTGAGACACGGTCCATCAGGTAATCGGGCCGAAACAGTGCAAAAGCCACAAGGATCAGAGCAACGCTCTCGTAAATACGGCTGTGCGTGATGAAATAACCCATAGTCCCGGCTGTAAAGACGAGGATGGCTATAGTCGCCGAAATCGCAACGATTATGCCTTCAACCCAAGTCACATCGATCAGCAATAGATCGGTATTGAAGATGAAGACAAACGGCAAAGCTACGGTCCGCAGGCTGTAGAAGAACGCGGTAAAGCCAGTCTTGATCGCATCACCCCCCGACACAGCGGCGGCGGCAAAGCTGGCCAGACCCACCGGCGGTGTCACATCCGCCATTATGCCAAAGTAGAAGACGAACAGATGCACGGCGATCAGCGGCACAATCAATCCGCTTTGTGCCCCAAGTTCGACTACAACCCCGGCCATCAGAGAGCTGACAACGATATAGTTCGCCGTGGTCGGCAGGCCCATACCCAGGATCAGGCTGAGGATACCTACCATCACCAGCATAAGGATAAGGTTGCCGCCCGACAGGAACTCAACCAGATCGGCCATCACCTGTCCGACACCTGTAAGGGTCACGGTGCCCACGATCACGCCTGCCGTGGCTGTCGCAAGCGCGATACCGATCATGTTGCGCGCGCCATCAATCAAACCCTGCCAAAGATCCGCGACACCGTCGATGAATTTGTCATTCAGACTATTCTGTCCCCGGAACAACGCCTTGAGCGGCTTTTGTGTCAGCAGGATTACAAACAGCAGCGCGGTTGCCCAAAATGCCGAAAGCCCCGGCGATTTTTGTTCAATCATCAGAAAGTAAACAAGAACGATGATCGGCAACAGGTAATGCAGGCCCGCTTTGTAGATATCTGCGATGACCGGCAGTGTCACCTCTTTGGCGTTTGGATCATCAGGCTCAAGATCAGGCACCTGCGCAGCGAGATACAGCAGGCCCACATAGACAGCACAAACGATCAGGCTCAGGATCAGACCTGCCGCAGACGGCACCCAGCTTGTGACCGCTTCAACTGGGTACTGCGAACCATAGCAGAGGCCTGCAAATACCAGAAAGAAGGACAACATCCCTACAACGGTCCGCGCCAAATGCACATCGCGGTCGCCCAATGTGGGCATGTTCCGCTTCACCGCTTCAAGATGAACGATGTAGACCAGCGCGATGTAAGAGATTGCTGCAGGAAGGAACGCGTGGGTAATAACCTCAACGTAGGAAATACCCACATACTCGACCATCAGAAAGGCCGCAGCCCCCATAACCGGCGGCATAATCTGACCGTTGACCGACGAGGCAACCTCGACCGAACCCGCCTGCTCGCTGGAAAACCCAACCCGCTTCATCAGCGGAATGGTGAACGTGCCGGTGGTTACAACGTTTGCAATGGACGAACCCGAGATCAGACCGGTCGCGGCAGAACCGACAACGGCGGCCTTGGCTGGACCACCGCGCAGGTGACCCAGTGCGCCGAACGCCATCTTGATGAAGTAATTCCCTGCCCCGGCCTTATCGAGCAACGCTCCGAACAGGACGAACAGGAACACGAATTTAGTTGATACGCCCAAAGCTATGCCAAACACGCCCTCGGACGTGATCCACATATGGCTCATCGCCTTTTTCAGGCTGGCGCCTTTCCAGCGGATAACTTCCGGCACCCATTCGGACGAGCCGAAGAACACGTAGGCCAGAAAGATCGTGGCAATAATCGCCATCGCTGGGCCAAGCGCGCGACGCGCGGCCTCAAACAGCAACAGCAGGCCGACCAGAGCGACCCACTTGTCGGTGTCATCCGCAAGACCACCTGCATCGACGATCTTATTGTAAAAGAAGTACCCGTAAAGCGCTACAAACGCGCCCAGAATCCCCATCAACCAATCCTGAATCGGGATATAATCGCGTGGGCTGGATTTCAGCGCCGGATAGGCCGCAAAGGCCAGAAACATCGCAAAAGCCAGGTGAAACTGTCGCGCGTTATTCACAACGCTGCCCGGCAGCACATAATTCGCTAGCGGAGACGCCAACACGACCTGAAATATCGACCAGATCGCCGCGACTATGGCCAGAAAGATTCCGACATTACCAATTGGATTGCGCCCGCCCGCGTCTGACGAGGCTACAAGCTCCTGCAGCTCTTCTTCAGATAGAGGTCGATTGGATTGTGTGTCGGAACTCATGAAGTGTCTCCCCGTCGCAGCCGTTTTCGGCCTTTTATGACACCCGTTTCAATGGGTTTGGTGCAGGGCGCCCGAAGGCACCCTGCATTTGGTCTGGCTTACTGGATCCAGCCTTTTTCTTTGTAGTACTTCTCGGCGCCCGGGTGCAGCGGAGCCGACAGGCCGTCTGCAATCATTTCTTCGGGCTTGAGGTTGGCAAATGCCGGGTGCAGCTTTTTGAAGTCATCGAAGTTTTCGAAGACCGAGCTGACAACCGCATAAACCGCGTCTTCAGACACATCCGCCGAGGTCACGAAAGTAGCACCAACGCCGAAGGTCGCGGTGTCGCCATCCGAACCACGGTACATGCCACCTGGGATGGTTGCGGTCCGGTAGAACGAGTTGTCATTGACCAGCTTGTCAACCGCATCGCCGCTTACGTTCACCAGAACCGAGTCACAAGCGGTGGTGGCTTCCTGGATCGAACCCGAAGGGTGACCAACGGTGTAGACCATCGCGTCAATCTGGTTGTCGCACAGAGCGGCAGACTGTTCAGCTGCTTTCAACTCGGTCGCCAGTTCGAAATCGCCGGTGGTCCAGCCCATTTCGCCAAGTAGAACTTCCATGGTTCCGCGCTGACCGGAGCCCGGGTTACCAATGTTGACGCGCTTTCCCTTCAGATCTTCGAAGTTGGTGATGCCGGAATCGGCACGTGCAACAACGGTAAACGGCTCGGGGTGAACCGAGAATACAGCGCGCAGGTTTTCGAAGGGGCCAGCCTCTTCGAATTTCGAGCTGCCGTTGAAGGCGTGGTATTGCCAGTCGGACTGAGCCACACCGAACTCCAGCTCGCCTTCGCGAATGGTGTTGATGTTGTAGACCGAACCACCAGTTGATTCGACCGAACAACGAACGCCATGTTCCTTGCGGCCCTTGTTCACCAGACGGCAGATCGCGCCGCCGGTCGGATAATAAACGCCGGTGACGCCGCCAGTACCGATGGTGATGAACTCTTCGGCATAAGCCGCCGGAGCCATCATTGCAGCGGTCACGAATGCGCCGAGGCTAAGCTTGCTGCTATTTTTCATTTAAGAACTCCCATTTTTATTTTGTGGGCGGAAAAAGGCGAATGCCCCATATCCGGGGAACGTGCCGATAAGCCAGTTCAGCCCGTCATGCAACGGGTGCAACTATGTGAATTTTCCAATGTCTCCCAACCATTTCGAGGTTTCATTCCGAGATCACGCTTGTCAAGGCCAGAGCCAGTATCATTTCCGCAAAGCTTCAGATTTGACGGAAAAAACCGAACTTTCCCCGCTATTTGGCACAACCGCCAAGGTTGGTTAGTTAAGAATGCGACGTCACGGGGACTACACAGAACGGATTTGGAGACAAGAAGTCAGAAACCTGTCGGACGTTTCTGGCGTGGGTTTTCATGTCCCAAATAGAGTTTGAGGGTTATCATCAATGGTGTCGTAACACCCGCTGTTCAGCCGCGGGAAGCCATACAAAACTAATCTTTATAGCCAAACTCGAGCCACGTACGTTCTTCCCGCGCAGGCAGTTCGTTCATCCGCGCCCTTTAGACTGAAAGCGTATGCTGCGCCAAAACACCTTCCATTTGTTACTGCTTCCGCTGTCAGGTAAATTTGTATCCTTCTTCCATATCCCCGATTTGCAGAGGGCGCGTAAATGGCAGCATCAAGAGCATGCCGGTAGCCAGCTAAATTCTTGCAGTTTGCATCATAGGTGATGCCATCCAGTGGAGTGTGGGTTTTCAGGTAGCGACGATGCGCCTGGGCATTCAACTCAGAGAGGGTTTCGCCCTCTTCGTTAGAAGCGCTGTCCAATCATCTGGAAACCTCACCGAGCCTAGGATCAACCAATGGGTCCTCAAATATCTGCGTCGCGCAGATGGGCTGCATCCAAGTGGTTCCGCACTTAGTGGGCGTAGAGGTGAAAATACCATCAGGGCGTGTATCAAACGCTTCCCGAATTTTCGTGTTGGTGGTGACAGATTGGTTTGACTGCGTTCTCTGTGGGATTGTAAGCGACATAATGAAAGCCTTTCAAACCAACAGTTGTGGCAATAACCCTTCCGAAACTGAACAAGCGCAACATCCCCTGACCAGTTTTTCAATTGTTGCGGTTCTTCGTCACTAATCCGGATACTGCCCACCAAGAATGCTGGTATTGCCTGTTCAACCCAATTCGCAACACTATGGGTGAGTATCGAAGCTCCGGTACAACCCAGTCTCGCTAACGCCAGATTTGCTGGCGTTGTCATGATTCGTGTTTCTTTTCAGCTTACAAGCTTGAAGACTTCGAGCGGCTCACGAATACCCTTCAGGCTGATTTCACCTCTGGTATCGACTTGGTAGTGATCCTCAACTGCAATAGCAGCCCGAGGACTAAGAAGAATTTCCCCGTCCCTGGCTTCGTCGCAAAGACGTGCGGCAAGGTTTATGGCGGTTCCAGAAGCCGTGTAGTCGAAACGCCCCTCAAAACCCACCAAACCTACCGTGGCATACCCAAGAGAAACACCAACGCCGAACCCAAGCCGATAACCCAGTCGCTTCCATTTCCCACTCAGTTCAACCATCTTTTCGCGCATCGCGTTTGCCAGCCGTACAGCATCGCCTGCGGGATCGTCACATGGCAATGGGTCGTTGAACAGGACCATGATCCCGTCGCCCATCCGGTGGTCGACGCCAGCTTCGTGCTCATTGATAAGCTTGCCCATTTCCTCATGATATGTTTGCAGAACTTCGATGGTCTCTTCCGGCTCCGCCGTTTCGCAAAAGGCGGTAAAGCCTCGGATGTCGCAAAACAATACACCCAATAGCGCACGATGACTTGAGAGCAACTGTTCCGAACCAGAAGAGATTACGGTGTCGGCCACCGCTGCCGGCAGAAAACGCTTAAGGCGGCCCATCCGCTCAATCTGGCCCACCTGTTCTTCGACCCGTTCACCCAATTCAGAGTTGAGTTTTTCCAGCGCATTGAATTGATGCACATTTTCAATGGCAATCACGGCCTGATCGGCGAAGGTTTGGATTAGAGAGATTTCCGACTGATTGAACGGGCTGACCTCGTTGCGGAAGAGCGTCAGATTCCCTATCCCCTTACCGTTTTTCATCAGCGGGACAAACAACACGCTTCGTATACCGGATGCATCCACCATCGAGCGAACAACCGGACTGCCCGCCTTGTATAGATCACTGTCCCCCATATCATCAAAAGCGATCAAGCGGCCTTCGATAATGGATTTAGCGGCGTAAGACAGTTCCCCGTCCATCCGCATTTGCCCTGTCTCGAACAACTCGATTGCCTCAGGAAACATTCCATTATGTGCAGCCAGAATCTGAACGCTGTCTTCAGGCCTTCCCAATATCAATCCGGCCAAGGGCGCATTGCAAAGCTTACAGGCGTTATTGAGAATCGCATCAAAGACAGGTTTTTCGTCGTCGCGGCTATGGCTGATAACCTTCAGTACCTCGGACGAGGCGCGCTCACGTTGCAAGCGCTCTTGTACCTCACGAAACTGGCGCACATTTTCAATTGCCATTACGGCCTGCTCGGCAAAAGTGTCGACCAGTCGGATGTCGTCAGCGCTGAATTTGGAGACTTCACGGCGACTTAGAACAATAACCCCGATCGCGCGGCCTTCCTTGACGAGCGGAACAGAAATTCGGGTCCGCAGACCTTCATCATCAACCAATTGGCACATATCCTGATCGCCGGTCAGATACGCTTGGCTTTGCGACAGGTCTTCGTCCTGAGTTGTGTAAGCATCGCGCAACGCGATCCCGAGACCGGTTACAGGACCATCCCAGTTTACAGTCCACGTCTGGTCGATTTCCAACGCGCGGCGTGGCAACCCATGATGTGCGGCCAGACTCAGCTTCTTCAAACCATCATCTGCGAGCAACAGCCAAGCAATCGGTGCGTTGCACAAGCGTGCTGCATGGCCCAAGATCGTCTCGAAAACGGGCCGATCGTCGTGGCGGTTTTCATTGATGGCCTGCAGTATTTTCCGCGTGGCGGTTTCTCGGTCACGCATACGGTCAAGTTCCAGTCGGGGGTCCTGTCGATCAACCCGGCCCAATTGTTTCCGCATTGCTAAACCACTTTTCTGTCAAATCAATTCCACATTAGTGAAGCCGTGCGTTGTAGACTAGCATTACAAATAGCAGCCTTCCTCTGACCTTTAGATTTGTTTTTGGCCGGCGGGTATCTCCCTAAGGTTACGCGCCGCCAGTTCGATCAAGGGTAAGGTGTAATTATTCCACTTGCCCGACCACGGTTCCACGAGATCTCGGAACGTGGGTCATCCTCAGTAAGTGGGCTTGCGAAACGGTTAACTACACACTTCGACAAAGCCTTGCTGATAATCACAAGCTGTCCAAAGTTGCGCAAACACGTCGAATCTGAGATTAGACGAGAGCGTGAAAGTGTGAGTTAGCTGTGCGGGGGTACGCAATGTCAGAAAAGAAAAAACAGAGAGCAGGTTCCCCTAACTCTCTGTTTTTACTTTGGTACCCAAGGCCGGACTCGAACCGGCACGGTATCACTACCGGGGGATTTTGAATCCCCTGCGTCTACCATTCCGCCACTTGGGCCACGTTCCTTGGATTAGCGTCCCGCATCAGGAAGGTCCAGAGGCAAAAATCAACCTTTCCCACCTTTGTTCGCCCGACGGAGGTTGACGGTACTTCGGGTGCGTGATTTGGATTGCCCGTCCCGAGGCATGGATTTTGTATTTTATGTTGCGATCACTGTATGACTGGACCATTCGTCTGGCGGATCACCCTCATGCCCTTTGGGCGCTTGCCATTGTGGCTTTTGTCGAAAGCTCGTTCTTCCCGATCCCTCCTGACGTTCTGATGATTCCCATGATCCTGGCACGACCTTCACGCGCCTGGCTGATTGCATCGGTGGCTCTTGTTTCTTCGGTGTTGGGCGGAATGCTGGGATATGCAATCGGCGCCTTCTTTTACGAAAGTGTCGGCCAGCCTATTCTCGAGGCCATGGGCAAAGCGCAAGCCATGGAAGAGTTCAATGTACGGTTCAACGATTTCGGCTTTTGGGCGGTGCTGACCGCTGGGGTCACGCCTTTCCCTTATAAGGTCATCACGATCATGTCCGGCTGGACGGGAATGCCACTGGGCACATTTATTGCGACATCCATCCTCGCGCGGGCATTGCGGTTCTTCGTTGTCGCAGGACTGTTGTGGAAATTTGGTGAACCGATCCGCGATTTCATCGAAAAACGGTTGGGATTAATGTTCACCCTGTTCATTCTGCTGCTATTGGGCGGGTTCTTTGCGGTGCGGTACCTATGATAAATCGATCATCACTAATTGTTCTTGCAGCCGGCGGGTCAGCCGCCTTGTTGTTGGCCGCATGGGGCTTCCAGTATCTCGGCGGCATGGCGCCTTGCAAAATGTGCATCTGGCAACGCTACCCGCACGGGGCGGCTTTCCTGATCGGCGCCGTTGCACTGGCCCTGCCGAGCCTTCGGGCGCTTCCACTCCTAGGAGCGGTTGCAGCTATGATCACCGCCGGGATCGGTGCGTATCACGCAGGTGTCGAGCGAAAGTGGTGGGAAGGCCCAACCAGCTGTACCTCGGGCGACATAAGCGGATTGTCGGCAGAAGATCTGCTGAACCAGATTATGGCCGCCCCGCTGGTTCGTTGTGATGATATTCCATGGGAATTGTTTGGTCTGTCGATGGCAGGCTGGAACGCCGTCATATCCGCTGGATTGGCCCTGATCTGGATCGCTGCCTGGCGCGCGCGCTAAGCTCTACTGCTGATCCAGTTCGGCATCCCAATAGAGAAAATCAATCCAACTGTCGTGCAGGTGGTTCGGTGGGAATTTGCGCCCGACATTACGTAGGGATTCGGCATCCGGCTGTCGCGGCGGCTTTCGCAGCGTCATTCTAGCCTGCCGCAGCGATTTCGAACCCTTGCGCAGATTGCACGGGCTGCAGGCAGCAACCACGTTCTGCCAACTTGTCACGCCCCCCGCAGCGCGCGGCACCACGTGATCAAAGGTCAGATCACCGCGGCTGCCACAGTACTGACAACAGAATTCGTCCCTCAAAAATAAATTAAAGCGCGTGAAGGCCACGCGCTTTCTGGGTTTTACATAGTCTTTCAGGACAACGACCGATGGTATTCGTATCTGCGTACTGGGACTGCGGACCACTTCGTCATACTCTGCGACGATGTCGACCCGATCCAGCCATGCGGCTTTAATAGCCTCCTGCCATGGCCAGAGTGATAGTGGGTAATAGGAAAGTGGGCGATAATCAGCGTTCAAAACCAACGCGGGATGATGCTTGAGAGCACCGGGTTCCCTGACAAATTCGGTCCTGAAGTCTCCGTCCATATCAGAATCGCTCCTCGCTCTGCTCTGCCCGTTTTGACACCAGAGCGGGGAACACCCGCCCCGGCCTTAACTTAACTATATATCGTGTTAAAACTCTGACAAGTCCTGAGTTTCCACAATATCTCGGGGATTGATTAAACCCAATCCGTGACAAGATCGTGACAGTTATCCACAGGTTGCACCGATTTGGCCGCCGGGATATGGCGTTGCCCATGTCATGGTTCATCCGCTTCAACAAACCGTTCGACGTGCTGCCGCAGTTCACCGACCGCGCGAATGCCGATTCGCCGCGAAACACTTTGTCGGATTTCATAGACCTGCCCGGCGTCTATCCCGCGGGCCGTCTGGATCGCGACAGCGAAGGACTGATGCTGCTGACGGATATCGGCAAGCTGCAGGCGCAGATCTCGGATCCGAAACACAAGATGCCCAAAACGTACTGGGTTCAGGTCGAAGGTGTGCCGGATGCAGCCGCCCTGAAGGCTTTGCGCGATGGTGTGGAGTTGAAAGAGGGCCCGACACGCCCAGCTAAGGCTCGGCTGATGGACGAGCCGGAGGGGTTGTGGCCCCGCACGCCACCAATTCGCGTACGTCAGACCGTTCCCGATAGCTGGGTCGAGTTGACCATCCGCGAGGGCCGCAATCGGCAGGTTCGTCGAATGACGGCCGCAGTGGGCCACCCTACCCTTCGGCTTATCCGAGCTCGAATCGGCGACTGGACGTTGGAAGGGCTGGAACCCGGTCACTGGGACAGCTTGCCATTGCCTGCTTTCAATTCCGCCCCACTACGTAAACGCGACCGCCGCCCCCGCCGGTGACAGAATGCTCCATAGCGGTTAAACTGGATTCATGAAGGTTACTGCAGACATACCAGCCCCGTCCGCCATTCTGGAGGCCGCGCTGTATGTTGATGATCTCGATGCGGCTGAGCGGTTTTACGGAGAAGTTCTGGGGCTGACACGCATTCAGCGCGTGGAAGATCGGCACGTCTTCTATCGGGTCGGCGGTTCAGTCCTGCTGCTGTTTAATCCGGTTCAGACCGAGCAACCGCCAACCAACCCAGACCTGCCAGTCCCACCACATGGCGCGCGCGGCCCCGGACATGTGTGCTTGGTTTTGACTCGCGATGAGATCGCGACCATGCGCAAACATCTACTGGACTGGAACATCCCGCTTGACGCCGAGTTCGACTGGCCCACCGGTGCAAGATCTCTTTATGTCCGCGACCCGGCAGGCAACTCAGTTGAGTTTTCAGAAAGCCACCTGTGGGACTAACGTAAAGCATATCGTTTCGAAATCCTGTTTACCGGCGTTCCATCCCTTAACGGTATGCCGTAAGCCACGGAATAATCACGAAATCCCATCTTTTCATAATACTTGAGTCCGAGAGCGTTATCGGCCCTAATCGTTGCGTTGATTGCTTGAAACCCCAACGAAACGGCCCGTTTCGACGTTTCTTCGAACAGTGCGCGACCAGCGCCGCGCAGCACTGGATGGCGGCGGGTGAAGGTTGCGATGTCGGCGCAATCTTCGGGCAAGGTCTCATGGGTGCCCAACCATTGAAATCCGGCCACCTCGCCTTGAACATCCAGCGCAACGTGGCAACAAATCTTGTCTAAGCCGTCGAGATAGCTTTGCGTGAACAAGGGCTCAGAGAACGGAATTTCAAGCGCGGTCGTCCCGCCTGCGGCGATGATAGCGTTGAGAATGCGGCATGCGTCAGCCACATCCTCCCGCATCATCGGACGCACCACGATCACGGTTACAGGCTCAGCTTGTCACGCATGAAGGCCAGTGCGACGCTCAGCCCATCGGGCGCGATACCGTGCCCGGTGCCTTTCATGACATGCGCGTAGACTTCTTTGAAACCTGCTGTCTGCAGGGCCTCTGCAGCTTCCGGCAGCGATTGCGGCGGCACGACGTCATCTGCGTCACCATGCACCAATAGAATGGGCATCCGGCTGACAACTTCATCTGCCAACATGTCCGGCTCCAGAAGACGGCCGGAAAAGGCCACAATTCCGGCAACCGGATCTTCGCGACGCGGCGCAACATAAAGGCTCATCATTGTGCCTTGAGAGAACCCAAACAGTACAACCTGTTCCGGCAAAACATCCTCATCCACCATCAGAGCGTCGAGAAACGCGTCGAAGTCTTCCACGGCCATTTCCATGCCGCGCCGTGCTTCTTCTTCCGAGGATCCGTCAATCCAGGGGATCGGGAACCATTGATACCCGTTGGGCATGCCGGGAATCTGCTCGGGCGCATCCGGGGCCACGAACAACGTGTCGGGAAGGTGTTCACCCAGAACATCCGCAAGACCCAACAGGTCGGCCCCGTTAGCGCCATAGCCGTGCACAAACACCACAACCGAGCGTGTATCGCCCGAAACCGGCTCTTTTCGGAGCGCATTCAAAACCCGTGTCATCTGATCCCTTCTCTGTCTTTGACCACGCGGTAATAGGCCCACAAAACCCGTGCCGCAACCGATCGCCACGGCGACCAGGCTTCTGCCATCTGCCGCAGTTCCTTGTCGGTTGGCCGCGCAGGCAACTTGTAGAGCGCGCGGGCGGCTTCTTGCAGCGCTAGATCACCGGGTGCGATAACGTCGGCACGCCCTAATGAAAACATGGCGTAAATTTCGGCAGTCCAAGTTCCAATCCCCGATACTTGCGTCAGTATCGCAACAACATCCTCATCAGGAATACCGCGTAATGCTTTGTAATCAATGCGTGCTTCAGCCAAAGCCCGGGCATAACGAATCTTCTGGCGACTTAATCCGACAGCCCTCAGATCGTCATCTGTAGCCCACATGATCTTGCGCGGTCCGGTCAATTTCGCCTCCTGCAACCGCTTCCAGATCGCGTTTGCCGAGGCAACGCTGACCTGCTGACTGACGATCGCACTTAGCAACTGGGCAAAACCGTCCGGGCGGCGACGCAGGGGCAAAGGGCCTGTCTGTTCGATGGCATGGGCCATGCGCGGACAGGTGTCAGATAACCATGCAGCACCTTCCGCGACACAACCTGGCGTTTCAATAATGCGTCCGACAACCATGGGCGCTCCGTTTTGTGATCCCCGCCGAACGTTAGGCCCCTTTGTCGCATATGCAACCCGCTTGTGTGCCGAACAGATCGCCGATACGCATAGGCCCATGACAATGACCGCCATCACACCAAATGACAGCCAAGCCAAGCGCAACGTCGCCGTTCTGGTGGCCGCTCAATCGCTTCTAGGCGCGCAGATGCCAATGATGTTCATTGTTGGCGGTCTGGCCGGGCAATCGCTTGCGACAAACCCCTGCCTCGCTACCCTGCCGATCTCGCTGATCGTTTTGGGATCGATGCTGGCGGCCACACCCATTTCGGCAATCATGCAACGTTGGGGGCGGCGCGCCGGGTTCCTTGTCGGGGCTACGGCCGGTGCCTGCGGTGGTCTGGTGGGCGCATACGGTTTGTATCTGGGCTCATTCCCGATCTTTCTGCTTGGGAGTTTGCTGACAGGCATCTACATGAGCGCCCACGGGTTTTATCGTTTTGCAGCCGCTGACACTGCGTCGGATACGTTTCGGCCGAAGGCGATTTCCTATGTCATGGCAGGCGGATTGGCGGCGGCAATCATTGGGCCACAAATCGTGAAACTCACATCTACCGCCTATGTCATCCCGTTTCTGGGGACATATTTGGCAGTGATAGCGATCAATGTAGTCGGCTCAGCCCTTTTCTTTTTCCTCGATATCCCGACTCCAGCGCGCCCGACCGAGAACTCGCCAAAAGGACGATCCCGGCTAGAATTGCTGAAAACGCCGCGCATTGCCGTCGCCGTTATCTGTGCGATGGTCTCGTATGCGTTGATGAATCTAGTGATGACATCCACGCCGCTGGCAGTGGTGGGCTGCGGTTACACTGCAAATGACGCCGCTGACGTGGTTACCGCACACGTGCTGGCCATGTACGTACCCAGCTTCTTCACCGGTCACCTGATCGCTCGGTTCGGCGTGGAAAAGATCGTCGCTTTGGGTCTCACCATTCTTGGCGGGGCTGGGGTCGTTGCCCTGCAAGGGGTCGATCTTGGCAACTTTTTCGTCGCTCTCATCCTGCTTGGCATCGGCTGGAATTTTGGCTTTATCGGTGCGACCTCAATGCTGGCCGCATCTCACGAGGTGAGCGAACGCGGGCGCATGCAGGGTCTCAATGACCTGTTAGTATTCGGTGGCGTCACGCTGGCCTCGCTCGCATCGGGCGGTCTAATGAACTGTTCGGGCGGATCACCGGTCGAAGGCTGGTCTGCAGTCAATCTGGCCATGATCCCGCTGCTGACCTTTGCGGGCGGTGCTCTGCTGTGGCTGGTCCTTCGCCCGGCAGAGCCCGAGGCGATCTGACATCAGCTACCAGCGACCGGTTCCAACAGTCCACATCAACGACAGCCTGCGCCGCAATTCCCCTTGGGACAGCCCCCCTTGGGCGACACGCCCAGGCTGCGCCAAAACCTGTCGCAACACCCATTCGGCCTGCCAGCCCGCATAGAGCGCGGGACGCGCCTCATCCGAGACGGTCGTCCGGCCGGCCTTTGCCGCTGTGAGGCGCTCCAGGGCTTTTTCAGCCAGTGCGCGAACGCCATCAGGCGTCCCGTCCAGCAAGGGAATTCTTCCACGGGCTTCAAGATCGGGGATTGCGCGGAACCAGTTCGCCACCCCCACGCCATAGCCGAAATCGCGCAGGGTTTGTTCGTCACCTGAACCCAAAGATTGCGCAGCCACGACCATCAAGGTCCCGGCACTGTGACGGATATAACTGTCAAAGTGGTCTTCGTCCTCGAACGGATCGCGATAGATATCCCAACGCCTTACGGCGACATACTCATCCAATAGTGCGGCCAGATGAGGTGACAGGCTGCGCGACAAGGGCGTTACAACCTCATGGCGGCGAACGGTCTGCCCTTCGGCAATCTCCTGCAATGCGTCGCGCCACCATTGCAGGCGCATCTCGGCAATCATTGGCTCCTGTGTGACCCACGGGGCACGGGCCACCTCGACATTGAGGGCATAAAGTGGAAACAGAACTGCGCGTGCACCGACAGGTGCAGCCATGGCGGCCATGAACCGGTCTGGGTCTGCGCGATGCACCAAGGCCGCGCAGGCTTTGACATCTTCGTCGAATTCCACGGTCACTCGGCCGCCGCCGTTTGCGAGCCGCAATCCCGCACCAGTTTCCACTGGATCGCATCCAGCAAGGCCTCGAACGAGGCATCAACTATGTTCGCGCTGACGCCAACAGTCGACCAGCGCCGACCCTGCCCGTCTTCGCTGTCGATTATGACCCGCGTCACCGCCTCGGTTCCACCTTGAGTGATCCGCACCTTGAAATCCACCAGGCGCATATCTTCAAGAATCTGAGAATATCGACCCAGATCCTTGGCCAGAGCTTTGGCCAGCGCGTTCACCGGGCCGCGATCACTGCCATCTTCGTCAAGCGATTCACTGACCGACAGCTTCTTTTCCCCGTCGACCTTCACCACTACGACAGCCTCGGATAAGCTGACCATCTTGTTATACTTGTTCTTTCGACGCTCAACCGTGACCTTGTAACGCTTCACCTCGAAGAATTCGGGCAACTGACCCAGCTCATCCCGTGCCAGAAGTTCGAAACTGGCTTGGGCGGTGTCATAGGAATACCCCTCAGCCTCACGCAGTTTGATCCGGTCCAGAATGCGTCCCAACGCCGGGTTGCTGGCCTCAACCGTCAGTCCGGCCTCGGTCAGCCGCTTGCGAAGATTTGATTGCCCAGCCTGGTTCGACATCGGTATGACACGTGCATTGCCAATGTCGCCCGGGTCTACATGCTCATATGTCGACGGGTCCTTTAGAATTGCGCTGGCATGCAAACCTGCCTTATGGGCAAAGGCCGATGCGCCCACATAGGCCGACTGTTTGCTGGGAACCCGGTTCAGAATGTCGTCAAGCATGCGGCTGATCCGCGTCAAACCCATCAGCGCTTCGTGACTGACGCCAATGTCAAAGTTCGAGGCATAGGGTTCTTTCAACAGCAAGGTCGGGATCAACGCCGTCAGGTTGGCGTTTCCACAACGCTCGCCCAACCCGTTCAACGTGCCCTGAATCTGCCGTGCTCCGGAATCCACAGCCGCCAGCGAACAAGCAACCGCGTTTTCCGTGTCGTTATGTGTGTGAATGCCCAGCCGATCCCCCGGCAAACCCGCGGCGATCACATCAGCGACAATCCTGCCAACCTCTGCCGGCAGTGCACCGCCGTTCGTGTCGCACAGCACAACCCAACGTGCCCCCGCATCCATTGCGGCACGGCAGACCTCAATCGCATAGGCCGGGTTGTCCTTGTAGCCATCAAAGAAATGCTCGGCATCAAACAGCGCTTCACGCCCGGACGCTACAATATGTGCGATCGAGGCGCGTACGTTCTCGACGTTGTCCTCAAGTGATACACCAAGCGCATGGGTCACGTGATAGTCATGAGATTTTCCGACCAGACAGACCGCTTGCGTACCCGCGTTCATCACGGCCGCCAGTACATCGTCATTTTCAGCTGATCGTCCGGATCGTTTGGTCATTCCAAACGCAGTCAACCGGGCCAACGTCGCGGGGGCAGCTTCAAAAAATGCGCTGTCGGTGGGGTTGGCACCGGGCCAGCCGCCTTCGATATAGTCAACTCCCAATTCGTCCAACGCCTGAGCGATCTGGACCTTTTCGGCCGTCGAGAACTGAACCCCCTGCGTTTGTTGACCATCGCGCAAGGTTGTATCGTAGAGATAAAGCCGATCTCTGGCCATCACACACCCTCCAGCTTGGCAGCGTCGAAACCCGCGCCGGGCACCAGATCCACACCGTCCTTGCTCATCCGAACTTCAAGACCTGCCGCCAGATACAGCGCCTTCAGGCGATCAACTTCGGCGAAATCCTTGGTTTGCATCGCGGTCGCCCGCGCCTGCGCCAGCCTGTCGGCATGAGGTGACAAGTCCAGCGAACCGGTTTCCGCCCAGTCTCCCATCTCGGCCGTCAACAAACCCATGGTTTGTGCGCCCGCCAAAAGCCCAGCGGCATTACCAGTCGCCGCCAGACGATGAAGTTCCGCAATGGCGCCTGCAGTATTCAGGTCATCGGCCAGCGCATCGATGACCGAGGGCGCCACGCTGGCGGCGGGCTCGATGCCCGCCGTCAGCGTCCGCCACTTTCGCAATGTCGCCTCGGCTTCACGCGCCTTTTTCTCGGTCCAGTCCATCGGCTTGCGGTAATGGGTTTGCAGGAAGACAAAGCGGATGACTTCACCCGGTACGCCCTGTTCCAGCAGATCGTGCACAGTAAAGAAATTGCCCAGCGATTTGGACATCTTCTTCCCCTCCACCTGCAGCATTTCGTTGTGCAGCCAGACTTTCGCAAACTCACCATGTGGATGCGCGCAACGGCTCTGAGCAATCTCGTTTTCATGATGCGGAAACATCAGATCGTTGCCGCCGCCGTGAATATCGAAACTCTCACCCAGCAACTCGTAGCTCATGGCCGAGCACTCGATGTGCCACCCCGGGCGCCCGCGGCTCCAGGGCGAATCCCATCCCGGCAAGTCGTCTGTCGACGGCTTCCAGAGTACAAAGTCCATCGGGTTTTTCTTATACGGAGCCACCTCGACCCGAGCCCCGGCAATCATGTCATCGACGGACCGTCCCGAAAGCTTGCCGTACTCCTCTTTCCAGCTGTCCACCGCAAATAGTACGTGCCCCTCGGCGGCATAGGCATGGCCCTTGTCGATCAGATCCTGCGTCATCGCGATCATCTGGGCGATATACTCTGTCGCGCGGGGCATCTGACTGGGTTCCAATGCACCCAACGCACCCATGTCATGCAGATACCAGCCGATCGTTTCATCCGACCGTTCCTGCACCAGCAGCTCCAATGAGCCTTCAGCGCCCGCCTTTTTCCGGGCCAAAGCTGTCGCGTTAATCTTGTCGTCAACATCGGTGAAATTACGCACATAAGTCACGTGTTCGGCGTCAAACACATGGCGCAGCAAGCGAAACAGCACGTCAAAGACAACAACGGGCCGCGCATTTCCCAAGTGCGCCCGGTCGTAGACCGTCGGCCCGCAGACGTACATACGCACATTTTCAGGGTCGATCGGAACGAAATCCTCTTTCGTCCGCGTCCGTGTGTTGTGCAGTTTGATCGTCGTCATCGGGTCTTGCTCCTAAAACAGCGTGCGCTTGCGCGTTTGCGCGGGCATAGCAACTTGTCTCAGAGATGAAAACGAAAGAAACCGGCCCGCTTGAGTGATCAGCAGGGAATGCAGCAAATAATGATGCAGGTCATACGGTTCATGCGTTCCGCATATCACGGGACACATCCTGCGCCAAGCCTTGAGTTCGTTGCTCCCTCGCGGCACAGTCAGCAGCATGAGCCGCGATTTCGTCAATTCCGTATGTGGTGACCTGCCCGGCGCCGAGCTGTCCGACCCCTGGGGCGGAGGACATGATGCATGGAAAGTCGGCAGCAAGATGTTCGCCTGTGTCGGCTCGGTTGGCGACGGCGTGTCCGTGAAGACACCCGATATCGAAACCGCTCAGATGCTGATTGATGCAGGAATAGGCACCAAGGCTCCCTATTTTCACCGCAGTTGGATTCACTTGCCTTGGGATACGGACCCTGAAGAAATACGGCACCGGCTGACGGCGTCTTACGATATCGTGCGCGCTTCGCTGACTAAAAAGGTCCAATCGACTTTGGCCGCACGAAGCTGATTGACAAACCCGCACGCCTCTGCCCCATTCGGGCGAAATCAGGGAGGCGTGGAATGAAACTGTCGCATCGCATCACACATTTGACCGAAGGCGGATCCGATGGCTGGGACGTGTTTTATCGGGCGCGCCGGATGATCGCGGAAGGGCATGCCATTACCGAGTTGACCATCGGCGAACATGACATCGGCACAAGCCCCGAAATCCTGGCCGAGATGGACGCCTCTGCCCAAAGTGGCCACACCGGTTATGCCATGGTGCCCGGTACCGATCTGCTGCGCGACACTGTGGCCGCGCGCGTTCAGGTGCGTACTGGTGTGAAAACCACGCGCCATAATGTTCTGATCACACCGGGTGGTCAGGCCGCTTTGTTCGCCGCCCACGTCGCCGTTTGCAATCCCGGCGATACGGGGTTGTACCTTGATCCTTACTACGCCACCTACCCCGGCACGATACGCGGTGCCGGAGCAATCGCCAAAGCCGTACAGACTAGCGCCGAAGATGCGTTCCAGCCCCGTGCCGAAAAGATCGACGAACATACAGACGGCGCCGTGTCCCTGCTGATCAATACGCCCAACAACCCCACGGGCGTTGTCTATTCACCTGAAACGCTGGGCGCGATTGCTGAGCTTTGCCAACGCCGTGATCTCTGGCTGATCTCGGACGAGGTTTATGACACTCAGGTCTGGGAAGGTTCACACATCTCGCCCCGCGCGTTGCCGGGGATGGCCGAGCGTACTCTGGTCGTCGGGTCGATGTCCAAATCCCATGCCATGACAGGGTCTCGATGCGGGTGGATCGTCGGTCCGGAAGAAGTGATCGAACACCTGATCAATCTGGCGACCCACACAACCTATGGCGTACCGGGATTCATTCAGGATGCCGCGAGTTTTGCACTCAGTGCGGGTCAGGGCCCCGAAGATGAAGTCGCCGCCCCGTTCCGACGCCGCCGCGAACTGGCTACACGGCTTCTGGCGCAGCAAAACACTGTTGGCCTGATCCCGGCACAGGGCGCGATGTATCTGATGCTGGACGTTCGCGCCACAGGGTTGAGCGGCGAAGGATTTGCAAACGCCTTACTGGATGCGCATTCGATTGCGGTCATGCCTGGTGAAAGTTTCGGCGTCGCCGCCGCCGGACACATTCGCGTTGCGATGACTGTTGATGATGAAAGATTCGCCGATTCGCTTAAGACTTTGTGTGATTTCGCCGGGCAATTGTCGCAGGACAGAGGTGCTGCTTAGTCATTCAATTGCAGGTGTTCGTTAAAACCGGAACGTCGTGCGCAGATTGATAACGTTAGCATCAAGACCACCATTGGACCGGGTCACATCGTCGAAGTTCTGGCGCAGTGCTTCCCCACTGATCACAAACCTGTCTCCGATCGGATACGCGACTCCTATTCCATAGACAGCTGCAGTGTCGCTGCTGCCTGATGTGTCCGCGCGTGCCGAACCGACAACCACGTATCCAAGGGCCGAGCCAAAATCATAGCCGCCCCGCAGTTTCACCCGGGACATGCTGTCCAAGCTCCCTTCGGACCGCCCAAGATCCAGGTTCAGGCTGTTGTACTCCAACTCGCCGCCCAAAACGAAATTTCCGAAATCGTAATCATAGCCGATAAGCGGGCCAAAGCTGAAATCGCTACCGCCGCTTCCGCTTGGGCCGTCAACATCGGTGTAACCAAAACTGAAACCCACATAAGCACCCGTCCAATCCTCTGCCAGCGCTGGACCAGCGCTCAGCAGCAGTACTACAGACAGTGTCGCCTTTGTCAGTTTCACTCAGACCTCCGGAGGTACGCCGTCGGTTCGGCACGATTGCCTCAGTTGGATCAGGCCATGCCAGTTAATCAGCTAACCCAAAATTCCTCTTTAAATACTTAACAGCAGCTTAACAGATTTCCGCCCAAACGGAAAAAAAACATTTCCTCACAGAATCTTGCGTGACATTTTCGACATTCGGACGCCGCGAGAGCTCGTGCGCGTCAGATAAAGAAATCCGAACAATGGTCGCAAATAGAACAGATTTCGCCGACATTGGTTAGGAAAGTAGCACTGAGACGCGAAGGGTTCTGATGAAAAACGACTTCTGGAAGATATCCCTTGTGAGCCGCACCATCGGTGCGGACCGGGGACGTGCCGCAAGGGGGCGGCCGTTGGCGGGTTGACCCTGCCAATACCTACTTCCTGTCTAGTAACCGGACCCAAAATATGAACGATCAATCCCGAAACTCCTCGCGCAGTGGCGGTCGCTCTGCCCGACGTGCAGCCCGCTCAAGCGCCCTGCCGGATCATCTGCGCCCTATCCGCCCCGGCATGGAGGGCGGCACCTACAAGCCACTCAGCCAACAGGATATGGAGCGTATTCACAACGCTGCCCTGACCGCTTTGGAAACCATCGGCCTGGCCGACGCACCGCAAAGCGGCATCGACTATCTTGTCGGTGCAGGCTGTATTCTGGGCGACGACGGTCGCATCCGCTTTCCCCGCGCATTGGTCGAGGACATGTTGGCCAAGGCAAATCGCTCGGTCACCTTGCACAGCCGTGACGGCAAGACCGACCTGGAATTAACCGGAAACCGCGTACACTACGGTACCGCTGGTGCTGCCGTTCACATGGTCGATATCCATGGGCGGGAATACCGCGATTCGACGGTTCAGGACCTGTATGATGCGTCCCGCATATGTGACAGCCTGGACAACATCCACTTTGTCCAGCGCCCGATGGTGTGCCGAGATATCCTGGATAATCAGGAGATGGACCTGAACACGATCTACGCGTGCTGCTCGGGTACCTTCAAGCACATCGGAACCTCCTTCACCGATCCAAGCTATGTCGCTCCGGCCATGGAAATGTTGCATATGATCGCCGGTGGAGAAGACAAGTGGCGCGAACGGCCGTTTGTATCCAACTCTAATTGCTTTGTGGTTCCACCGATGAAATTCGCAACCGAAAGTTGCGAGGTGATGGAGGCGTGTATTAATGCCGGCATGCCGGTTCTGCTGCTGTCTGCCGGCATGGCGGGCGCCACCGCGCCGTCGACTATCGCGGGTGCCATCACTCAGGCCACTGCGGAATGTCTGGCGGGCCTGGTCTACGTGAACGCCGTCAAACCGGGCGCCCCGGCCATCGTTGGGACCTGGCCGTTCGGCCTTGATCTGCGTACCGGCGCGATGTCGGTCGGTTCCGGTGAGCAAGCTTTGTTGAGCGCAGGTTGCGCACAAATGCACAAGTTCTATGGCTTGCCCGGTGGCGCGGCAGCTGGAGCGTCGGATTCGAAACTGCCTGACATGCAAGCCGGGTGGGAGCAGATGTGCTCTAACGTCATGGCGGGCCTGTCTGGGCTCAACATGGTCTATGAAGCCGCTGGCATGCACTCATCCCTACTGGGGTTTTGCCTCGAGAGCCTGATCCTCAGCGATGACCTGATCGGTCAGGCCCTGCGCTGTGTGCGTGGGATCGAAGTAACAGATGACACGCTGGCCCTGGACCAGATTGCCGAGGTTTGTCTGGGTGGGCCGGGTCACTACTTGGGCACAGATGCCACGCTTAGCCGGATGCAGGTAGACTATGTCTACCCAACTCTGGGAGACCGGACTTCACCCAAAGAGTGGGCCGAGCTGGGCAAACCAGATCTGATCGAAAAGGCGATTGCACGTAAAGAAGCGATCCTTGCAACCCCGTCACAGGCTCGTTTCGACCCCCTGTTGGACGCCGAACTGCGAAGCAGGTTCAACATTCACTTACCCGCATAACCTTTTGAAAAAGCAGCGGCCCGAACTGATTCGGGCCGCCGTCGCGATGAGAGATCAGCCGTTGCTTGGGGGCAGCAATCCGGCCTCTTGCGCCACCGCGATCTCGTCAGCGTCCAGCGCGCCGTCACCATTTGCATCCATGGTCGAGAAGACGTCAGCGTCAACTTCCGGCACTACAGCCTGAACTTCTTCGATGGTCAGAACGCCATCGCCGTTGGCGTCGGCAGTAGATTGCGCAACAGCCAGCGCTGGCAGTCCAAATACAAATGCTGAAATGACAGCCATATTTTGCGGTTTCATAACGGTGCCTCCTAAGTGAGTTTTTTGTGTCTTGGTGTCCGGACAAGCATCACAAACACCCAGTCCCACCCCCTCGTCACCCGCATTGCGGGATTTCAGTGTTTTCGCGCCAATCTCCGCGTGTTTCACCGAGTCGCATCCGCAATCCGCCGCTGGACAAAACGGCCAATCAGCGTTTCGGCGGTTCTTGCCCGACGGATTTGGGATGATCCGGCAACCCTGCGCTCAAATCGGCGACTCAGGTGCCCAAAAAAGAAAGGGGGCCGAAGCCCCCCGTTAGTTTCGCCTTCCAGGCTCATATCGTTGACCGCCCGGTGTTTTTTTGCCTGCGGCCTGGACTGCGCATGGGACGAGCGCACCCGCCCCGTGAGAGAGTGGGAAAGAGCAATATTCCGCCCCACCCTGTTCCCGGTCGACACGGGCATGTCGACCGAGTGGAACAAGGCGCCTTGTGGTAAGTCTCAGGCCTTGCTCCGTATTCGTCGGGGCCGGTCACTGTGGCAGCTTCCGACCCCTGCGCCCCGGGATGCCGGGGCGTTTTCTTTAACTACAACCCGACGTGGAACCGCAGGTGTTGCATTTCATGCAGGTACCGTTGCGCACCAGCGTGTAGTTTCCGCATTCGCCGCAAGGATCACCCTCGTAGCCCTGCATTTTGGCTTTGGTCCGTGCGTCCATGCTGGTTGCGACAGTGGTTTCAGCTGCAGGCGCTTCAAAGGTGGGCGCGGTTTCGGCCATGCCGTTCACCTCGGCCTGACCGCCATTGAAGACCACCAGATCTTGCGGCAGACGTTTGCGGAGATACCCGGTCGAGCTGATTTGTTTCAGCACTTCCAAAGACTTGGAGGCCGCGCGGTCACTGATTTCCGAGACATTGGACAGGCCATCCTCTTCGCCCCGACCCAGATCGTCGAAGGTTGCGCCTTCGGGCTTCACATGGGCCAGATCGGTGCGGTCCAGGTAGGACACGGCCAGTTCGCGGAAGATGTAATCCAGGATCGACGTCGCGTTCTTGATCGAGTCGTTGCCCTGCACCATTCCCGCCGGTTCGAACTTGGTGAAGGTGAAGGCGTCGACGAACTCTTCCAGCGGCACCCCGTATTGCAGGCCGACCGACACCGCGATGGCAAAGTTGTTCATCATCGCCCGGAAGCCAGCACCTTCCTTGTGCATGTCGATGAAGATCTCGCCCAGCTTGCCATCTTCAAACTCGCCGGTGCGCAGATAGACCTTGTGGCCGCCCACGATTGCCTTTTGGGTATATCCCTTGCGGCGATGCGGCAGTTTCTCGCGATGGCTGCGGATGATCTCCTTGACCACAACCTTCTCGATCACCTTCTCAGCCAGTACGACGGCTTTTTCCTGCGCCGAACCACTTTCCAGTGTCTCAGCGGCCTCGTCGTCATCCTCAACCAGAGCAGCCGCAAGCGGTTGCGAGAGTTTCGAGCCGTCACGGTACAGCGCGTTGGCCTTGACGCCAAGCGACCAGCTAAGCTCATAGGCCTTCTGGCAGTCCTCGATGGTCGCGTCATTCGGCATGTTGATTGTTTTCGAGATCGCGCCCGAGATGAAGCTCTGCGCCGCTGCCATCATGGTGATATGGCTATCAACCCCAAGGAAACGCTTGCCTTTCTTGCCGCACGGGTTGGCGCAGTCGAAGATCGAATAGTGCTCTTCCTTCAGGTGCGGCGCACCTTCCAGCGTCATCGTTCCGCAGACATGGTCGTTTGCCGCGTCGATATCCGCCTTGGTAAAGCCCAGATGGCGCAGCAGGTCAAAGGTCGGGTCGTTCAACTTGGTCGCCGGGATGCCCAGAACGCCGGTGCAGAAGTCCTCGCCCAGCGTCCACTGGTTGAAGACGAACCGGATGTCGAATGCGCTTTCCAGCGCGGCGTCCACCTTGGCCAACTCGTTCGGGCCAAAGCCGTGACCAGTCAGCGAGGTGTGGTTGATCCCCGGTGCGTTGCCGATGGTGCCGTGGCCGACCGCGTAGCCCACGATCTCTTCGATCTGAGCCGAAGAATAGCCCAGCTTTTCCAGCGCCGAAGGCACCGAGCGGTTGATGATCTTAAAGTAACCGCCGCCCGCGAGCTTCTTGAACTTGACCAGAGCAAAGTCAGGCTCGATCCCCGTGGTATCGCAATCCATCACCAGACCGATGGTTCCGGTCGGCGCGATCACGGTGGCCTGCGCGTTGCGGAAACCGTTCTTCTCACCAAGGCTCAACGCCTCATCCCAAGCCGACATGGCCAGATCAACCAGACGTTTGTCCGGGCAGTTGTCGTGGTCCAGAGGCACTGGCTTGACGGCCAGTTTCTCATAGCCCTCGGTAACACCTTGCGACGCACGGCGATGGTTACGGATGACGCGCAGCATATGGTCTGCGTTGCGCTCATAGCCTTTGAACGGACCAAGCTCTCCGGCGATCTCAGCCGAGGTGGCGTAGGCAACGCCTGTCATGATTGCGGTCAGCGATCCGCAAATGGCACGCCCTTCATCCGAGTCATAGCTGTAACCCATGTTCATCAGCAAACCGCCGATATTGGCGTAACCCAGACCCAGCGTGCGGAAGTCATAGGACAATTGCGCGATTTCCTTCGACGGGAACTGCGCCATCGTCACCGAGATTTCTAGCGTCAGCGTCCACAGGCGCGAGGCGTGCATGTAGTCGGCCGCTTGGAACTCACCATCCTTAAGGAACGTCAGCAGGTTCATTGACGCCAGGTTACAGGCCGTATCGTCCAGGAACATGTACTCCGAGCACGGGTTCGAGCCACGAATCTCACCGTCTTCGGGGCATGTATGCCACTCGTTGACCGTGTTGTGGAACTGGATACCCGGATCGGCGCAGGCCCAAGCCGCATGGCCGACCTTTTCCCATAGATCACGCGCCTTCACAGTCCGCGCAACCTTGCCATCGGTGCGGTTAATCAGTTCCCAATCGGCGTCTTTTTCGACGGCAGTCAGGAACGCATTCGTCACGCGGATCGAGTTGTTCGAGTTTTGACCCGAGACCGAGCTATAGGCTTCCGAATCCCAATCCGTGTCGTAGGTCGGGAACTCGATACTGTCGTGGCCCTGCTTGGCGTAATCCAGCACGCGCTTGATGTAAGTCTCGGGGATCGCGACCTTTTTCGCCTCACGAACCGCTTTCTTCAGGCTGTCATTCTTGTTGGGATCATACGCATCGTCCTGCGCGCCGTCCCACGAGCGGATGGCCTCGAAAATGCCGTTCAGCATCTTCTCGTGCATCTTCGATCCGGCAACGATCGAGGCCACCTTCTGCTCTTCGATCACCTTCCATTCGATGAATTTCTCGATGTCAGGGTGATCAGCATCGACGATTACCATCTTTGCTGCTCGACGGGTTGTGCCGCCTGATTTGATCGCGCCAGCGGCGCGGTCGCCGATCTTGAGAAAGCCCATAAGGCCCGAGGACTTGCCGCCACCCGACAACGCTTCACCTTCTGCACGCAGATGGCTGAAGTTGGTCCCGGTACCCGAGCCGTATTTGAACAGGCGCGCCTCGCGCACCCAAAGATCCATGATGCCACCTTCGTTCACCAGATCATCGTCGACCGACTGGATGAAACACGCGTGCGGCTGCGGATGTTCGTAGGCGGATTTTGATTTGGTCAGCTTGCCGGTTTTGTAGTCGACATAGTGGTGACCCTGCGCCGGGCCATCGATTCCATATGCCCAATGCAGACCGGTGTTGAACCATTGCGGGCTGTTCGGTGCGGCACGCTGTGTCGCCAGCATATAGCGCATCTCGTCGAAATAGGCGCGCGCGTCTTCCTCGGTCGAGAAATAGCCGCCCTTCCAGCCCCAATAGGCCCAGGCGCCCGCCAGACGGTCGAACACCTGCTTGGACGAGATTTCACCATCGAATTCAGCATCATCGGCCGGGACCGAGCGCCAGAGAAATTCGGGGACATCCTTTTCCTTGACCTTTTTCAGGCGGCTGGGCACGCCCGCCTTGCGGAAATATTTCTGCGCGATGACATCGCTTGCCACCTGGCTCCAGCTGGAGGGGACTTCGATTCCATCAAGACGGAACACGATGGTGCCATCAGGGTTGCGGATTTCCGAGGTTGCCGACACAAAATCCAGATCTGCGTATGCATCCTGCCCCGGTTTGGTGAACTTTCTTTCAATCTTCATTTCCGCAGCCCCAATTCAGCCCAATGTTCGCTTCCCGGCACCTAAACTTGTCCTGCGGGGTACCGCCCGCTTTGCCGTCTAATTCTGGACACAAAGGGACGGTGCGCCGTACAAAACAGCGCAGACCCGATTCAACGGTTGCACGTCGCAATTAAGTGCTTTCCGACCCTTGTCCGTTGCCCGTTCCGGCTATTCCTACCAGATTTAGTGGCAATCCTTTCGGCCCATACAATTTGGCGTATCTACCCATAGATCGTCAACGGCCTTTTTCCGCCATTTTGAAATCTTTTTTGTTGACGTAATCCAGAAAACGGGCGGCATGTCGCCAAATTGCGATTCCTCCACAAGACTATTCACAGCTGCACCAGATAGACGCCCAAATTCTTCAAATAAAATTCCTGTTTCGAACACAACAGTTACCGGCAGTAGATCATCCGCAACACAATTAACAATGCTGTCAGAGAATCATCTTCGGAAAATCCGAACGCGTGCAATACTCCAAAAGACCAAACGGATTTGAATGGGGACTGAATTGATCATGCATCTTCTGCGCTTGCTTCCGATCCTGATCCTTTCAGTGTCCTGCACACCACAAGAATTACCCCTGCCGTCTCGCAGCGCACAGTTCCCCGACTATCCCAAAAAACTGTTCGCATCCTTTGAAACAGACTGCGCTGGTCCTGGTGAGGACTATGTGAAAACCGGGCAAAGCAGTTTCGAGTGTCGCGAATTGCTCTCGCCTGACGCCACCGCGTTTTTGATTCTCAATTACGATGGCTATCCGCAGAAACTACCGCAGATCGTGACACGCCTGAGCTCGACCAAAAACGGTCAGGGTTATCGTGTGGATGCGGATCTGTTCTTTCTCGTACCGCAAAAGAACGGCTCAACCATTAAAATCCCGGTGCAAAGTGATGCGCTGGACCGCGATTTGACGGACATCTACGCCGGTTATGGCGGAACGCCAATTTCTTGAAGGAAGTGGTCGGGGCGGCAGGATTCGAACCTACGACCCCCTGTACCCAAAACAGGTGCGCTACCAGACTGCGCCACGCCCCGGACCGTGCGCCTTCCTAACGGCGGTGATCTGATTTGAAAACCCCTAACATGGCCAAATTGCGGGGCCTTGCGAAAAAACTTTGTGACGCATCTGCGTTCCGGGGCGAATACCGTATCGCGCCGAAAGGCCCGCGTTGATTTCCAGCACAGCGTAAACCGAATCTCCGCCCTCGATGGGCGTCAGATCGCCGGGAATCGCACCCTGATGAACACGTGTCACGATTCCAGCACGATCGACAAAGATCATGTCCAAAGGGATCAGAGTGTTCTTCATCCAGAACGCCACCGGTTGCGGCGGGTCGAATACAAACAACATCCCGGCGCGCGCTGGAAGGTTTTCCCGGAACATCAACCCTCGCGATCTTTCTTGCGGGGTCCGGGCCAGTTCGATGTCAAAGCGAACCTGTGCCTGATTGTTTTTCAGGTCGACGCGATCAGGTCTGCACTCTGCCCTGGCGGCTCCACTCAGTGTCAAAGTGAGAATCACCAGAAGCGAGGAAAATTTCATCACAAAGCTTTCACCCGTTCAGGGCTGATTCCCATGCCAGCACCTGCGCCGCCATGCGACCGCGTTTGCCGTCGATCACGCGCATCGCCAGCGCCTCGCCTGGTTGCAGGTCCGCAAGTCCGGAACGGCGCAAAACTTCGATATGCAGGAACACGTCCTCGCTGCTGCCGAACACATTGGCAAAGCCAAAGCCCTTGCCCTTGTCGAACCATTTAACCCGCGCAGCTTCCAATGGCGCTGCTGCAATAACGGTCGGATCCAGCTCGGCGAAATCCGCCAGCATCATCGACTCAGCCCGAGCCGGAGGATCGACACTGACCACTTCGACCGCCTGCACACCTCGGTCAGTCCGATGCGTCATGATCTCGATACCCGCGCCATCCGCGACCGAACTCTGGCCGAAATTGCGCAGTACATTGACATGCAACAGAATATCCGGACCGCCTTCTTCGGACACAACAAATCCGTACCCCTTGGCGGGATCGAACCATTTCACGTGTCCACGGACGCGATACATGCTGTTCAGATCTTCTGGCACTGTTTTCCCATCACGAAAGCATTGAGGTCGTTGAGGGTTCGGTTTCTATGAGATTGCCACACAAATTCAAGCCGAAAAAGTCCTTCATTTATGGGCCGTTGCATTTCACGATACGCGAGAGTCATGGATTCAGCCTTTGTATATGCCATTCAGAGCTCTCAGGATTCCAACGCCACTGGAACCTGTCATGTAACCGAAAAGCCCCGTCTGCCCAGAATTCGATCTCAGTCGGAATTAACCGGTACCCACCCCAAAACTTAGGGCGCGGAGGGTTGGGACCCAGCTTTGCCGTCAACTTGGCCACTTCGGCCATCAGCGCGGTGCGACTGTCCAGCGGTTGCGACTGACGCGATGCCCAAGCCCCTAACCGACTTTTGAGCGAGCGGGAGGCGTAATACTCATCCGCCTGCGGGCCTTCTTCTCTGCTGATTGTACCACGAACCCGGATTTGGCGCCGCAATGATTTCCAGTGCATTACAAAAGCCGCTTTGCCAGCACCGTCCAGTTCCACAGCCTTGGCGCTGTGATAGTTCGTGTAAAAGACAAAAGCGTCAGGCTCGATGTCTTTCAACAAAACCATGCGTACGTTAGGTAAACCACCCTGGTCCACGGTTGCCAGCGCAATCGCGTTCGGGTCGTTGGGTTCCGTTTTTTCAGCTTCACTCAACCACCGCCGCGCTATTTCCAACGGATCGGTGCCGGCAAAGATGCCACTGCGCTCGTTCATTTCCATCCCCTGGAAACAGTTGATCCCGACCCTAAGGCGAGAACCCGCTGCGAGCAAGAGCACATGGCCTTGATGCATGGCAATCAATGGCATAAACCAACCAAACACAACGCGACGACAGGCGGAGAACCAAACATGTCAAATCAGTTGATGGCCGGCAAACGCGGCCTCATCATGGGACTGGCCAATGACAAATCCATCGCATGGGGAATCGCCCGCGCCTTGTCCGACGCCGGGGCCGAGCTTGCATTTTCCTATCAGGGTGATGCTCTGAAGAAACGCGTCGACCCTCTGGCGGCTCAGCTGGGCAGTGAGATCGTCTTGCCTTGTGACGTCAGCGACGAGGACTCGATTGACGGTCTGTTTGCTTCGCTCGAAAAGCAATGGGGCAAACTGGATTTTGTCGTCCACGCCATCGGCTTTTCCGACAAGAACGAGCTACGCGGTCGCTACGTTGACACCAGCCGCGCCAATTTCAATCTGACAATGGATGTCTCGGTCTATTCCTTCACGGCTGTAATGCAGCGCGCCGAAAAGATGATGACCGAAGGTGGAAGCGCAATTACGCTAACCTACTACGGCGCCGAACAGGTGATGCCACACTATAATGTGATGGGCGTTGCCAAAGCTGCGCTGGAAGCTTCTGTTAAGTATCTGGCCGAAGATCTTGGCAAGGATGGGATTCGCGTCAATGCGATCTCAGCCGGTCCGATCAAGACACTGGCGGCCAGTGGCATTGGCGATTTCCGTTATATCATGAAGTGGAACGAGTATAACTCGCCCTTGCGCCGCAATGTGACGATCGACGATGTCGGCAATTCAGCCCTTTATCTGTTATCTGACTTGTCCAGCGGCGTAACCGGGGAAAACCTGCATGTGGATTCCGGTTATCATATCGTCGGCATGAAAGCCGTCGACGCGCCAGACGTTGAAAAGGGTTAAGACCATGAGCGCCAAGGACCAACTGCCGCACGAAAAGGGCTTCCACATCAGCTGGGATCAGATTCATCGCGACTCGCGCGCGCTGGCTTGGCGACTGGATGGGCAAGGTCCCGATGATGGCGCTTGGCGCGCCGTCGTCGCAATCACTCGCGGTGGCATGGCCCCGGCGATGATCGTCAGCCGCGAGCTGGATATCCGCACTGTCGACACGGTTAGCGTAAGGTCCTACCACCATCAGGAACAGGGCGAAGCTCAGGTGCTGAAGGCGCCGAACCCCGACCTGATGGGAAATGGCGAAGGCATCCTGATCATCGACGACCTGGTGGATAGCGGCAAAACCCTTGAACTGGTGCGCGAAATGTATCCCAAAGCCCATTTTGCGACGGTCTATGCCAAGCCAAAAGGTCGGCCGATGGTCGACACCTTTATTACCGAGGTCAGCCAGGACACGTGGATCTTCTTCCCGTGGGACATGGCCCTGCAATATGTCCAACCTTACCGGGGCACCGACTAAATTCCCCGGCTTTTTCCGTTCAATAACCCTCGGATGCGCGAGGCCGAGCCTCGCCAAGGAATCGGCACGCCATGACCCAGACTCGTACCAAAGCCACCTTCCCTCCTCCTGTAATGGAGGCGCGTCGATGGCTTGAAGGGGTCACATTCCCCGCCGAGCGCCCTCTGATTAACGTCAGTCAGGCGGCCCCGGTCGATCCTCCGCCACTGGCACTTCGGCAGGCGATGGCCGAATTCGCAGTCTCTGAGGACAGCGCGCACCTCTATGGTCCGGTTTTGGGAAATGATGATTTGCGCGCGGAGCTTGCTGCGCAAATTGGCGATCATTATGCAACCAGGATTGCAGAAGATCAGGTGGCAATAACGTCCGGTTGCAATCAGGCATTCTCGGCAGTGATTTCGGCAATCACCGATCAGGGGGATGAGGTCATCCTTCCAACACCTTGGTATTTCAACCATAAAATGTGGCTGGATATGGCTGGTGTCACTGCCGTTGATTTGCCAACCGGTGATGACCTCCTACCTGATCCGGCCAAGGCCCGTGCCCTGATCACGGACAAAACCCGCGCAATAGCACTGGTGACGCCCAACAATCCCGGTGGTGTCGAATACCCCTCCGAAATTGTGCGCGCCTTCTACGATCTGGCGCAGGAGGCTGGGATTCGCCTTTTGGTCGATGAAACCTATCGCGATTTTGACAGCCGAAGCGGCCCACCGCACGACCTGTTTCAGCAACCGGGATGGCAGGACACACTTGTTCACTTGTACTCGTTCTCGAAAGCGTACCGGCTAACCGGTCACCGGGTTGGTGCGGTCGCCAGCAGCACCTCTTTGTTGGCGGAAATGGAGAAATTTCTGGATACGGTTGCGATCTGCCCTGGTCAGATCGGTCAGTTCGCCGCCCTTTGGGGAATGCAGAACCTGTCTCAATGGGTGGCGGGAGAGCGTGACGAAATCCTCGACCGCCGTGACGCAATAACCGAAGGGATGCCGCGCCTGACGGCCAAGGGTTGGCGATTGCTTGGATTGGGTGCGTATTTCGCCTACCTCGAACACCCATTCGACATGGCCTCGGACGAATTGGCTCGTCGGTTAGTATCCAAAGCAGGGATTCTTCTTCTGCCGGGAACAATGTTCATGCCCGATCACGACCCGGCGGGAAAACGACAGGTGCGTGTGGCATTCGCCAATCTCGACCGGGCTGGAATCGAACAGTTGTTCGACCGTTTGCAGGCTGTAACCTTCTGAGCTTGCCCCTCGGCGGTGCGCGTCGTATTCAGGGCCGCAACCGACGGGGCAGTTCCTGCCACAACAAAATCAAGAGGGCACTATGGCCACAGGCGTGAAAAACCTATCAAAGACCTTTGTCTGGATACTCATGGGCCTTTTGATGCTGGGCCTGGCCGGGTTCGGCGCGACCAGTCTGACCGGCACGGTACGCACGGTAGCACAAGTCGGGGATGAGAACGTTTCGGTCGATGCCTATGTTCGTGAGCTGCAGCGCGAAATCCGCGCGGTAGAAGCGCAAACCGGACAGCCGATGCAGATGTCTCAGGCACAAGAGCTTGGGCTGGACCAACTGGCCCTGTCGCGCCTGATTGCGCTTGCTGCGCTGGACAATGAGGTCGGTCAGTTGGGGGTGTCCATCGGTGACGAAAACCTTCAACAGGAGATCGTCCAGATTCCCGCCTTTCAGGGTGTGAATGGTGAGTTTGATCGCGAGGCTTATCGCTTCCGGCTTGAACAGGTCGGTATGACAGATGCGCAGTTCGAGTCAGACCTGCGTAAGGAATCCGCCCGCACAATCGTGCAAGGCGCTGTGATGAGCGGCGTTGAAATGCCCCGTACATTGACCGACGCCCTGTCAAATTACGTTTTGGCAAGGCGCAGCTTTACGGTCGCCACCTTATCCTCGGATGCTCTGGAGACACCGATCTCTGAACCCACGGATGCGCAGGTGCAGTCCTATTATGACGAAAACACTGACCAGTTCACCCTGCCCCGCACAAAGCAGCTGACATATGCGGTCCTGTCGCCCGAAATGCTGCTGGACATGGTCGAGGTCGAAGAGGACGCTCTGCGCCGTCTTTATGATCAACGCGCAGGACAGTACCAACAGCCGGAGCGCCGTTTAGTCGAACGGCTGGTATTCTCCGACGAAGCTTCGGCGACCGAAGCGCTGGCTCAACTGGAAGTCGGAGGTGCCGACTTCGAACAGCTGGTCCGCGATCGCGAGCTCGAGTTGAGCGATGTGGATCTCGGCGATGTCACTCGTGACGATCTGGGTGATGCTGCAGACGATGTTTTTGCAGCGGAAATCGACGACGTAGTTGGGCCGTTACCCTCTGTTTTTGGTCCCGCCTTGTTCCGCATCAACGGTTCACTGGCCGCAAATAACGTGAGCTTCGAAGACGCCGAAGCCGAGCTGCGTGAAGAACTGTCCGCCGAACGTGCGCGGCGCCTGATCGAGGCGCAGGCAGAAGACATCAACGACATGTTGGCAGGTGGCGCCACGCTGGAGGAGCTTGCGACCGAGACCGAGATGGAGCTGGGTACGATCGACTGGACCCGGCAGAGCGAAGACGGAATTGCTGCTTATGAAGGATTCCGCTCTGCGGCTCAGGACGTCCGCGACGGTGATTTTCCCGAAGTCGCGTTCCTCGAAGATGGCTCGATCTTTGCGCTGCGTTTGAATGATACACTCCCGCCCCGTCCTGAACCGCTGGAATCGGCGCGCCCGCGCGTTGCAGAAGCCTGGGTGCAGGCCGAAACTGCAAAAGCGTTGCAGGATCAGGCCAATAGCGTTTTGACACAGTTGGCAACCGACGGTGATTTCACTGCAACGGGCCTGCCGTTCCGAGTGGAAAATGCGCTGACCCGGACTGCGTTTCTGAACGATGTTCCCGCCAATTTCATGAGTCAGGTGTTCGAAATGGAACCGGGAGAACTGCGCGTCATTCCCGGCCTGGGCACTGCAATGATCGTGCGTCTGGATGAAGAACTGCCGCCAGCCGAAACAGATGAACAACGTCGCATGCAGGACGCTTTGGCTGCGCAGTTGAATCAGGCGCTGGCTCAGAACATCTTCGACATCTACGTGCGCGACGCTCAGACCCGTGCCCGTCCTGTGCTGGATCAGCAGGCGCTGAACGCCGTACAGGCCAGCTATTAAACGAGACCGAACATGGCGCTGACACCCGAGTACGACGCATTCGCACGCGCTTATGAAGCCGGTGAAAATCAGGTCGTTTATACCCGATTGGCTGCTGATCTGGATACGCCGGTGTCCCTGATGCTCAAGCTGACTGGCACGCAGAAAGACGCATTCATGCTCGAGTCCGTGACCGGTGGCGAGGTTCGCGGGCGCTATTCGATCATCGGAATGAAACCGGATTTGGTCTGGCGGTGTCATGGTGAAACCTCATCGTTGAACCGTTCGGCACGGTTCGATGCGGATGCGTTCACTCCGCAGGACGGCAATCCAATGGACAACCTTCGTGCGTTGCTGGCCGAAAGCCGTATTGCACTTCCTGATGACCTGCCCCAGGCAGCGGCTGGTCTGTTTGGCTATCTGGGTTATGACATGGTCCGACTGGTGGAATACCTGCCGGACGTGAACCCTGATCCTCTGGGCCTGCCGGATGCCATCATGCTGCGCCCCTCGGTCATTGCTGTTTTGGATGGGGTAAAGGGCGAGGTCACCGTGGTGTCTCCGGCATGGGTCAGCGACGGTCAGTCGGCCAAGGCTGCCTATGCGCAGGCTGCCGAACGTGTGATGGACGCCGTCAGAGATCTGGAACGGGCCATGCCCGCCGAGACCCGTGATCTGGGAGAGGCTGGAGAGGTCGCACCACCTGTGTCGAACTTTACCAAATCCGGCTATATGGAGGCGGTAGAGAAGGCCAAGGAATACATTCGCGCAGGTGACATCTTTCAGGTCGTTCCCGCGCAGCGCTGGACGCAAGATTTCCCGCTGCCTCCCTTTGCGCTGTACCGATCCTTGCGTCGTACGAACCCTTCGCCATTCATGTTCTACTTCAATTTCGGCGGTTTTCAGGTTGTAGGCGCCAGCCCGGAAATTCTGGTGCGAGTTTTCGGCAGTGAAGTGACCATCCGGCCCATCGCCGGAACCCGCCCACGCGGCGCCACACCCGAAGAGGACAAGGCCAACGAAATCGATCTGCTGGCCGATAAAAAAGAACTGGCCGAGCACCTGATGCTGCTGGATCTGGGTCGCAATGATACGGGTCGGGTCTCGAAGATCGGCACGGTACGTCCGACCGAAGAATTCATAATTGAACGCTACAGCCACGTGATGCACATCGTTTCGAACGTCGTTGGTGAGCTGGCTGAAGATAAAGACGCTTTAGACGCCTTCTTTGCAGGGATGCCCGCCGGGACGGTCTCTGGCGCGCCCAAGGTGCGTGCGATGGAAATCATCGACGAGTTGGAACCTGAAAAACGCGGCGTCTATGGCGGCGGTGTTGGTTATTTCAGCGCGGGCGGCGACATGGATATGTGCATCGCTCTGCGCACCGCCATCGTCAAAGACCACAAGCTTTATATTCAGGCCGGGGGTGGCGTTGTATATGACAGCGATCCCGAAGCCGAATTTATGGAGACCGTTCACAAATCGAACGCAATCCGACGCGCGGCTGCGGATGCTGCTCGATTTACCGGCAACGGCAACAGTTAAAGAAAAGGATGGCAGCTTGGCTACCATCCTTATTAATCAGGTTTTAAAGAGACTTACCGGATCTCGTTCATCATTACGGCCGAGATCGGCGCCATGGCGACCCGGCTTCCGCGATCCTCAAGCCCCCAAAGCAACAAGGCCGAGATCGTCTCGGGACGCAAACGCCCCAGCATGACAACCGCGCCCTCCTGACCGGCGCGAAATGCAGCCTGATCCAGAAAGCGGCGCATTACTTGGGGGTCTTGTCGCGCGCCGTCGAAATCCCGAAACACAACACTCGACGGGATACCGTTGCGCGCAGCCAGCTTCTGCACGGTGTTCAGCCCCTTGCCTTGCGTGACCAGACCACGACCAGTACCGCCGGCAATCGCGGCCACCTGATCGGCAAGTTTGCGGTTTCCCTGAATTCCGGTACCAACGCCTTCGAGAATCCCTACAGTCTCGGGCAAAGCGTCCAGCCATACCGATAAAGATACCTCGGCATCCTGCGCACTGGCTGCCGTGGGCAGATCAGCAACGGCCAGAACTTCGAACCCGGCCTGACGGTGTCGGGCCATCTTTTCCGCGGCGTCGGGATCTGACGGTTTCACAGCGAAGCTCAGCGGATACGGAAAGTCTTTCAACGCCTCCGCACCATAAGCGCCTTCATCGTCTATCAGAATGATCGACATTAGCGGCTTGGCTTCTGGATTCTCAAAACTGGCTGCATAATCTTCGATCGGATTTCCCGTCCCGACCGCAGCTTCTACAACGTCCTCGACCGTTGGCTCATCTCGTTCGGTCAGCGGAACTATGCGCGTTCCAACTGCCTGAGCCGAGGTCGATGGCTGTTCGCCACCAATCTGCGGCAATGACGCAATCCGCGGCAGTTTGCGCGGCCGCGTGTCCTCTTCCCCCTCAACGGCAATGGGACTGTCACCATCCTCGGGTTCTGGACGGGCTTCGGGCAATTCAATCTGAGGTTCAGGCAGTGGTTCCGGTTGCAAAGTAGCAACCTCCTGGTCGTCTTCTGTTTTAGACGTTTCACCAGGCTGTATCGCAACCTCAGTTTCCGGCTGCGGAGAAACAGGCTCAGCCAACTGAATTTCTGTTTCCGGTGTTGCCTCTTCCTCTGGCGCCGGTTGTGGCGCGGGTGGTAATTCTGCGACTGTATCCGGCTCTACATCCGGAAGAGGTGATGCTGGAACGGGCGCCACTTGCGCCACTTGCGCCGGTGAATCGCCAGCAACGGCCACTGAAGGCGCGGTGGAGTCGTCCGGTGCTTCCAATTCCGAAGGGGCGGAGCCCGTCTGAGGCAGAGAATCGACCCGCGGTTCACTGCCAACCAAACCGACAACCGTATCAGACTGGCCTGTAGGGCTTTCGGGCGCGCGGGGCGGCAATTCAACCAGATCCGCATCATTCCCGGTTCCGTCCACGTTTGCCGTGCCTTCAAGCACCGGCACTGCTGCAACCTGAGGTGCCACAGTTGTAACGTCGGGTTTACGGGTCAGCGGCGTGGTCATGGACAAAGCCACACCAAGGAACAAAACAACGACCGCCCCGGCGATCAGTCCACCGAAAAATCCGCCCATTGATGTTTCGCCTCTCGCGTTGTTGTCTGCCTCACCTGCCCCGGGCGCCGTCTGATGCGGCACTCCCTTGCGCACGCGACAGGGGCGTATGTCCCCTTGACGCTGCCGCGCAAGCCTGAGCATGTATGTCCCGACATTATACCGCGCCTCGAGGCTGCATCGCCAGCCCGAATTGCTCAAACATAAGACTTGTGCTGAATGCTGCTGCTGATCGACAACTATGACTCGTTTACTTACAACCTCGTTCACTATTTGGGCGAGTTGGGCGCCGAAATGGTCGTGCGCCGCAACGATGCGCTGGACGTGCAGGAAGCGATGGCCATGAACCCGGCCGGTATTCTGCTGAGCCCGGGCCCTTGTGACCCTGATCAAGCGGGTATTTGCCTGGCTCTCACCCAAGCTGCCGCCGAAACCCAAACGCCTTTGCTGGGTGTATGTCTGGGGCACCAGACCATCGGGCAGGCTTTTGGCGGCGAAGTGGTTCGCTGTCATGAGATTGTGCATGGAAAAATGGGTCAGATGCACCACACCGGAAAGGGTGTTTTTGCTGGCCTGCCGTCGCCGTTCGAAGCAACCCGTTATCACTCGTTGATTGTAAACCGCGATACCCTGCCCGACTGCCTTGAAGTCACGGCTGAACTAGAAGACGGCACAATCATGGGCCTGCAGCATAAGGAACTGCCAATACACGGCGTACAGTTCCACCCGGAATCCATCGCTTCTGAGCACGGGCATGCCCTGCTCAAGAACTTCCTGAATGAAATGAAAGTCCCCGCATGAGCGACGCACTGAAACCGCTGATCGGTGCTGCGGCCGATCGGTCTCTGACCCGCGCCGAAGCTGAAAAAGCCTTTGAAATTCTATTCGACGGCGAAGCAACGCCCAGCCAGATCGGTGGTTTGCTGATGGCCATGCGAACCCGCGGTGAAACCGTAGATGAATATGCCGCTGCAGCCGCAGTCATGCGGGCCAAGTGTCATGCGGTGAATGCTCCTGCTGGTGCGATGGACATCGTGGGCACTGGCGGCGACGGCAAGGGAACGCTGAATATCTCGACTGCCACCGCGTTCGTGGTGGCTGGCGCTGGCGTGACTGTCGCGAAACATGGCAACCGGAATCTGAGTTCGAAATCTGGCGCTGCGGATGCTCTGGGACAGCTTGGAATCAACGTTATGGTCGGCCCGGAAGTCGTTGAAAAAGCTTTAAAAGACGTCGGCATCGGCTTTATGATGGCGCCGATGCACCACCCGGCAATCGCCCATGTCATGCCGTCCCGACAAGAGCTGGGCACGCGCACGATATTCAACATTCTGGGACCTCTGACAAACCCGGCCGGGGTCAAGCGTCAGTTGACCGGCGCGTTTAGTCGCGATCTTATCCGTCCAATGGCCGAAACGCTGGGCCTGTTGGGCTCGGAACACGCCTGGTTGGTCCATGGATCAGATGGCACCGATGAACTGACCATCACCGGCATCAGCTGGGTCGCGTCCGTTGAAGACGGTACCGTTAAGGAAGCTGAGATTCACCCCGAAGACGCAGGACTGCCGGTTCATCCGTTCGAGGATATCATCGGCGGAACCCCCGAAGAGAATGCCTCTGCGTTCCGTGCCCTGTTGAATGGCGCGCCATCGGCCTATCGTGACGCGGTATTACTCAATTCCGCGGCCGCACTGGTAGTAGCCGACGCCGCGAGCGACCTACGAGAGGGTGTTGCCATGGCTGCCGAAAGCATCGACAGCGGGAAAGCCAAAGAAAAAATCGCCGCCCTGGCCCGAATTACACAGGAAGCCGCATGACCGAGACCGTTCTGGACAGGATCAAAGCCTACAAACTGGAAGAAGTTGCTGCGGATAAAGCGAATAAGCCACTGGAAACGCTGGAATCCGAAGCCAATGCCGCCTCAGAAACTCGCGGTTTCGCTGACGCGCTGCAGCGTGCAACGCGTAAGGGATATGGCCTGATCGCTGAGGTTAAAAAGGCAAGCCCGTCCAAAGGGTTGATCCGCGCAGATTTTGATCCGCCTACTTTGGCCAAGGCTTACGAAGACGGCGGAGCGGCGTGCCTCTCGGTTCTGACAGATACACCCAGTTTCCAGGGTGCTAAAGAGTACCTGACTGCTGCACGTGAGGCCACAACACTGCCGGCGCTGCGCAAGGATTTCATGTATGATCCCTATCAGGTCATCGAGGCGCGCGCTCTTGGTGCCGACTGTATCCTGATAATCATGGCCTCGGTGAGTGACGCGCAGGCCGCTGAACTGGAACAGACCGCATTTGAATGGGGAATGGATGTTCTGATCGAGGTGCATGACGAAGCGGAGCTGGAACGCGCGACGCTTCTAAAAAGCTCATTGATCGGGATAAACAATCGTAATCTGAAAACGTTCGAAACCACTCTTGATACGACTAGACGCCTATCGAAATTGGTTCCTGCTGGGCGTCGGATCGTTTGCGAAAGCGGTTTGAGCACGCCCGAAGATCTGGCTGACATTGCACGTTACGGCGCCCGTTGTTTTCTGATCGGTGAAAGCTTGATGCGTCAGGACGATGTGGCGGCTGCGACCCATGCGTTGCTCGCCAACCCATTGGTACCCGGAGTGATGTAATGCCACTGACTCATTTCGACTCTCAGGGCCAGGCACACATGGTCGATGTCTCAGACAAGGCGGTGACAAATCGCGTCGCTGTTGCCGCGGGTCACGTCAAGATGGCTCGGGAAACCTTTGATATTATTTCAGAAGGTCGCGCAAAAAAGGGCGACGTTCTCGGTGTGGCACGATTGGCCGGTATCATGGGCGCTAAGAAAACACCCGACCTGATCCCATTGTGCCACCCCCTCCCGATTACGCGTGCTGCCGTCGAGCTGACACTGGACCCGGACCTGCCAGGTGTACAGATCGAAGCGACCGTAAAAACGTCTGGACAGACCGGCGTCGAAATGGAGGCCCTAACCGCCGTCACGACCGCAGCTTTGACCGTTTATGACATGACCAAAGCCGTGGACAAAGCGATGGAGATTGGCGGTATCAGGGTTCTTCTGAAAGATGGCGGAAAATCAGGACGTTACGAAGCGGAATGATTAGCGTAGAAGAGGCACTTGCTCTGCTGTTCGAGCTGGTTAACCCGCTTCCTGCCGAGACAGTTCCGCTTGCAAATTCCGCAGGCCGTGTTCTGGCGGAGGATGTGTTAGCAACCCGGGATCAACCGCCTTTTGCCGCATCCTCGATGGATGGCTACGCGGTAATATCCGCCGAAGTCGAACGGCACGCGATGTTCAAAGTCGTTGGCGAAGCCACGGCAGGGCAGCGTTTCAGCGCCCCCTTGGGCCCCGGACAGGCAGTTCGAATCTTTACGGGCGCGCCAGTTCCCGAAGGTGCTGATTTTGTCGTCATTCAGGAAGATGTCGACCGACGCGGCGATCTGATCACAATCAGCAATGACCCCGGCCCCAAACCCAATATCCGCCCGGCAGGCATTGATTTTGCGGTCGGCACACGGATTTCAGCACCTCGACGCCTTCGAGCAGAAGACGTTGCACTGATGGCCGCAATGAATATCGCAACGGTGCCGGTAACACGCAAACCAGAGATCGCGCTCATTTCGACCGGAAACGAACTGGTCATGCCCGGAGAAACCCCCGGCCCCGATCAGATCATCGCGTCAAACACCTTTGGCCTCAAAGCGTTACTCGAGGAAGTTGGTGCGCGTGTCCGGGTTCTGCCGATTGCTCAGGACACCGTCTCTTCGCTGGAAACAGCATTCAATCTGGCGGACGGCGCGGACATGGTCGTAACCATCGGTGGCGCCTCGGTGGGCGAATATGACCTTGTCGCCGATGTCTCGCAGGCGTTGGGCATGGACCGGTCGTTCTACAAGATCCGAATGCGACCCGGAAAACCGCTAATGGCCGGACGATTGGGTGACGCGGCCATGGTCGGCCTGCCCGGCAATCCGGTGAGTGCAATGGTCTGCGGCTATCTGTTTCTGGCCCCAATGGTGCGCCGCATGCTTGGACGCGAAGAGGCTTTATCACCATTTCGACGAGCCAAACTGGCGGCGCCTATCGGCAAGAACGGACCGCGCGAACACTATATGCGCGCTGTACTGGACGAAACCGGCATCCGGGCCTGTGACAATCAGGATAGCTCGCTGCTCAGTGTTCTGGCCCAAGCAAATGCACTGTTGGTGCGTGAACCGCATGATCCTGAACGGGTTGTCGGGGACGAAGTTCTGTACCTCCCGATCTAGAAGACCTGTAAATCCGTTGACACAAAACGTGAACATGCGTAGAACAAAAGAAAACGCATGAGCGACGAGGTGTGAGCAATGCTGACCAAAAAACAGCTGGATTTGCTGGAATTCATCCATAAACGCGTTCAGGCGGACGGTGTTCCGCCCAGCTTCGACGAAATGAAGATTGCGCTGGATCTGCGTTCGAAATCCGGGATCCATCGGTTGATCACCGCGCTGGAGGAGCGTGGCTTTATCCGCCGTCTTGCGCATCGCGCCCGCGCCATCGAAATTGTGAAATTACCGGAAAGCCTCGGTGGCGAGCCGACCGCAGGCTTTACCCCACGCGTGATCGAGGGCGACCGGCCAACAGGCCCGCGCCCCGCCAATTTCGAACCGGTCACAGTAGATGCGATGGAACTGCCCGTGATGGGCCGTATCGCAGCGGGTGTTCCAATTGAAGCAATCAGCCATGTTTCTCACCGTGTAGCAGTGCCGGGCACTATGGTTTCCGGCAAAGGAGACCACTACGCGCTTGAAGTACGCGGTGACTCGATGATCGACGCAGGCATCAATGACGGTGATGTTGTTGTGATTAGGGAAACTTCGGTCGCAGATAACGGCGATATCGTTGTCGCACTGGTGGAAGATCAGGAAGCCACGCTGAAACGTTTCTTCCGCCGTGGCCACGCAATTGCACTCGAGGCTGCCAATCCGGTTTATGAAACCCGTGTGTTGCCGGAAGAAAAGGTCAAAGTTCAAGGTCGTCTGGTTGGCTTGATCCGCAGCTACTGATCCTTGATATTCCGGGCGCTGGGAGACCAGAGCCTGCGCCCGGTGACATCTGCACTGGTCATAAGATGTCCGTCGTCAAACGCCAAGCTGCCGGTTTCTCGCAATATTTTCGGGCCAAAGATCGTACAGTTGCCGCTGAGCTCCAACGCAATCGGCGATACGACTATCTGGTTTTGATTGCATTCGTCAAAGCTGCTGGCTGCCCGCTTTCCGGTGACGTGTACCAGTTCCTTATCGCCCAGCAAAAACCGCTGCACCCGGTCCGGGGCATGCGGCCAGCGGGCCGCCGCGCGGGTTTGATCTACGCCGTCACCATCATTCTCAAGCCAAACCGAAGCCACAAAACCGCTGCCTTTTTCTTTGCTCAGCGCCCGCCCGCTTGCGGTCATTACACCAATCAGACTGCCTGTATCGGCCACCAGAACTTCTGGCCTGTGTCCCTGCCCCCATAGCATTAGCGCCGCTGCCATTGGGGCCACGCCTGCCCATCTGGCACGGGTTTGCCAAAGAATGGCCCACAATGCGCCAAGAGCCAGCATAGGCAACACGAATTCCGGGGGGCTGACCACATAGCCCCTGGCCCCGTCCAACGCCGAGACCCACTCTGCAACCCCTAAAATCCAGCGTAGTCCCAAACCCATCAGTGCCAGCGCGAGCCATTCCAATCCAAATGGCGCTAATAGTGCCGCTACGACAGCGGTCGGCACCACGACCGTACCCATGACGGGCACCGATAAGAGGTTCGCCAGCAGGCCATAGTGAGACATTGTATTGAAATGCGCAGCCCCGACCGGTGCAGTGGCAAGACCCGCAATGGCAGAGGACATCAACAAACCCAAAGCAGGCTTTATCCATTTGGGACCCGGGATCGGCCCCAGGTTGCGCATTCCTCCGAATGCAGCAACCAAAGCGGTGGTTGCGGCAAATGACATCTGAAACCCAGGGCTAAGCAGAGATTCGGGGCGCAGGATCAGGACAATCAGGGCCGCAAGTGCAACAGCGCGTAGTGAAATGGCCCTGCGATCAATCAGAACCGCGCCCAACATGACGCTGACCATGACAAAGGCGCGCTCGGTCGCGACATTCCCGCCTGACAATAGCAGATAGACCATTGCGGCACTTAGCGCACAGATCGCGGCCAGCTTTCGCACCGGCAAACGCAATGCCAAAGCCGGAATCGTTGCCAATATGATCCTGCAAGTCACAAAAACGAAACCGGTCAACAAGCCCATGTGCAGACCTGAAATTGCCAGCAAATGAGCCAAGTTCGACGCCCTAAGTGCATCAAGCGTGGTTTGCCCCATGCCGCTGCGATCCCCGGTTGTCACGGCAGCAGCAAATCCACCAACTTCGCCAGGCAAAACCCCACGCACGTGCTCGGATACAGCCATGCGCCAGAACGTTATTCGCACACCACCAAGCCCGTCCTCAACCGGAGACACAGGCATCACGGGAACTCGGGTGTAACCGACGGCACCCAAACGCTGAAACCATGCGTGACGGCGAAAATCGAAACCGCCCGGCTCGACCGGCCCCTGCGGAGGAGACATATACGCGGTCGTCATGATCCGTTGTCCCGGCATCAGGGGAACAGTGTCGCCATGCATAGACAGCCGGATGCGCTGCGGTTGCTGTTTTTCAGGCACATCCCCGATCCGCACCTGATCCAGCGTCACCCGCAGCGCATCCGACGCAGAGCGGTCCAGCGCCACGACCCGCCCCTCGATCGGGCCATAGTAGCGCCATTGCAGTACCGGCTCTGCAACCCTGTGAGCACGCGCGCCCGCCAGTAGAAAACCTGCGGCAATCAGCGCTACACCGACGGCCAGTGGAGCCCAGGCAGCAGGCAGGCTGCGACTGGCAACCAACGCGACAAGCGACAAGACCAGAACCCAGCCATAAAGTTGCAAGCCGGGCTCGAACCGCAGGCTGAAATAGAATCCGATTCCTATGGCCAAACAGATCGGAGACCACGGAAACAGGTACCCTCGCTGCTTCAGTAACGCGGTCTCGATCCCAGCCAGAACACGCATGGTTGCCCCCGTCTCCCGGGCTCGTTAGACAGGCGTCAACTTAAGCCCGCTAAGGTTACCAAAAGGTTAATCACCACTATGTCCGATCAGGTCGTCACCCGTTTTGCCCCATCGCCCACCGGGTTCTTACATATCGGCGGCGCCCGTACCGCGTTGTTCAATTGGCTGTATGCTCGGGGTCGTGGCGGAAAGTTCCTGCTGAGGATTGAGGATACCGATCGTGAAAGATCCACCCCCGAAGCGACCGCTGCGATTTTGCAAGGCATGGAGTGGTTGGGCCTGGATCATGACGGCGACATCATAAGTCAGTTTGAAGGTGCCGCTCGCCATGCCGAAGTCGCCCACCAACTGCTCGCTCAGGGAAAAGCTTACAAGTGCTTCTCGACGCAGGAAGAAATTGCCGCTTTCCGCGATCAGGCACGCGCAGAAGGCAAGTCCACCTTATTCCGCAGCCCCTGGCGGGATGCTGATGACTCGACCCATCCTGATCTGCCGTTTGTGATCCGTATCAAGGCACCTCAGGACGGCGTCACGATCATCCGGGATCAGGTTCAGGGCGACGTTACTATTCGCAACGACCAACTGGACGACATGGTCTTGCTTCGTTCAGATAGAACGCCAGTCTACATGTTGGCTGTCGTAGTGGATGATCACGACATGGGCGTAACCCATGTTATCCGAGGCGATGACCACCTGAACAACGCCGCACGTCAGATGATGATCTACCAAGCAATGGACTGGGACGTCCCAGTCTGGGCACATATTCCTCTGATTCACGGCCCCGACGGCAAGAAACTCAGCAAACGCCATGGCGCACTGGGTGCGCAGGAGTACCGGGCAATGGGATATCCTGCGGCCGGTATGCGCAACTATCTGGCGCGCCTTGGGTGGAGTCATGGGGATGATGAGTTTTTTACTGATGAACAGGCAAAGGAATGGTTCGATCTGGACGGAATTGGCAAAAGCCCTGCCCGTTTCGACCTGAAGAAGCTTGAGAACCTGTGCGGTCAGCACATTGCTATTTCTGCGGATGCTGCGCTGCGGCATGAAATCGCAGGCTATCTGGCAGCGGCTGGTCACAACACTCTGAGTGACACACAATCCAGTGATCTGGAACGTGCGATGTATTGCCTCAAGGATCGAGCCCGAACATTCCCGGAACTGCTTGAAAAAGCGCACTTTGTTCTGACATCAAGGCCGATTACACCTGATGAAAAAGCCGAAAAAGCGCTGGCATCTGTATCCGATGGTATACTGATTGAATTGACGCCGCATCTGCAAAATGCTAGCTGGTCCCGTGACGAGCTGGAGGAAACCCTGAATTCGTTTGCAGAAGCGAAAGGGGTTAAGTTCGGTAAACTGGCGGGTCCGCTACGGGCGGTTTTGGCCGGTCGGGCTGTGACACCTTCGGTTTTTGACATGATGCTCGTGCTTGGGAGGGATGAGACCCTGGCGCGACTTTCTGATGCAGTGAACTAGGCCCGACCTTCACATTCGGGTAACGCTGCTCCGCTAATACCCGGACTGCGCGCTTGCGCGCAGCCGTTGCCCGCAAGGTCGGACAGCGATCCGACATGCGCATGACTGAGGAAGGGATGAAATGACCGATAGCAACAAAACCGCCACGCTGACTGTCCATGGTAAAGAATACGAGTTGCCGGTTCATTCGCCAACCGCGGGGCCGGACGTTGTTGATATCCGCAAGCTTTATAGCCAGGCGGGCGTATTCACTTATGATCCCGGTTTCACATCAACCGCCAGCTGCGACAGCACCATCACTTATATTGACGGTGAAAAAGGCGAACTGCTGCACCGGGGTTACCCGATCGACCAATTGGCCGAAAAATCCCATTTTCTGGAAGTCTGCTATCTGCTGCTGTACGGAGAGCTGCCCACCGCAGCCGTTCTCGAAGAGTTTGAGACCACGATAACCCGCCACACTATGCTGCATGAACAAATGCAGTATTTCTACCGCGGGTTCCGCCGAGACGCGCACCCGATGGCCATTATGGTCGGCGTTGTGGGTGCCATGTCGGCGTTCTATCACGATTCGACCGACATCTCGGACCCGCAACAGCGTGAGATCGCATCGCATCGCCTGATTGCCAAGATGCCCACCATCGCGGCCTGGGCCTATAAGTATCACATCGGTCAGCCTTTCATTTATCCGCGCAATGATATGGATTATGCGTCGAACTTCCTGCGCATGTGTTTCGCCGTGCCCGCCGAGGATTATGACGTCAATCCGATCCTCAGCCGCGCAATGGACCGGATACTCACGCTGCACGCCGACCACGAACAGAACGCGTCGACCTCGACCGTGCGTCTGGCGTCTTCGTCGGGGGCAAACCCGTTTGCCTGTATCGCCGCTGGTGTTGCTTGTCTTTGGGGTCCGGCCCATGGCGGTGCCAACCAGGCCTGCCTTGAGATGCTGGAAGAGATCGGTACCGTCGACCGCATCCCCGAATTCATCGCCCGCGCCAAGGACAAGGACGATCCGTTCCGCCTGATGGGCTTTGGTCACCGCGTCTACAAGAATTTCGATCCGCGGGCCAAGGTGATGAAACAGTCGGCGGATGAAGTTCTTGAGCTGCTGGGCATCGAAAACAACCCGAAATTGCAGGTCGCAAAAGAGCTGGAGAAAGAAGCTCTGGAAGATCCGTATTTCGCCGAGAAGAAGCTGTTCCCGAACGTAGACTTCTATTCGGGCATCATCCTTGAAGCGATGGGCTTCCCGACTTCGATGTTCACGCCGATCTTTGCATTGTCGCGTACCGTCGGCTGGGTCAGCCAGTGGAAAGAGATGATCGCCGACCCGCAAAACAAGATCGGTCGTCCGCGTCAGCTGTATCTGGGCGAGACCATGCGGGACTACGTTGATATCGAAAAACGCTGAGACAAGCCAAAACGAACTTAAGCCCCGGCCCTGCGCCGGGGCTTTTTTGTCAGAACAAGCTAAGCTGATCGCCGACCTGCGCTGGCACAGCAAATAAATCGCAACGCAAGGGCGGCGACTGGGTCGCCAGTCCTAGTCGCTTTAGCGCCGCTTTGAAGCGGTGCGCAATCATCTCTGCGTAGGTGCCCTCGCCCCGCATTCTGTGCCCCCAACGTGGGTCGTAGTCTTTTCCCCCATGCATCTCGCGCAGGCGCGCCATGATCTTCCCGGCGCGATGCGGTTCGTGTTCCGCCAACCACTCCTGCCACAATTCTGATACCTCACGTGGCAATCGCAACATGATCCAACTGGCCGCATCAGCCCCCGCCTCCTGACCGGCCTCCAGTAGGTGTTCCAGCTCGTGGTCCGTCAGACCGGGCACGATGGGCGATGTCATTACACGCACTGGAACTCCGGCTTCGGTCAGCCGCCTGATTGTTTTCAAGCGGCGTTGCGGAGACGGCGCACGCGGCTCCATTCTGCGGGACAGATCAGAATCCAGGGTTGTCAAAGAAATCCCCACGCGGACCAAGCCCTGCTTCGCCATGGGCGCTAAAATATCCAGATCGCGCTCTACCAGAGTGCCCTTGGTTACGATACCAACCGGGTGTTGAAAACCTCTCAGAACTTCAAGACAGGCTCTTGTTATTTCGCGAGTCTTCTCGATCGGCTGATATGGATCCGTGTTGGTTCCAAGCGCTATCGGGGCGACCTTGTAGGACCGCGCCGATAGCTCGCGCCGCAACACATTTGCCGAGTTCGGACGCGCGACCAAACGTGTTTCAAAGTCCAAACCCGGAGAAAGCCCCAGATAAGCGTGCGTCGGGCGCGCAAAACAATAAACGCAACCGTGTTCACATCCGCGGTACGGATTGATCGAGCGATCGAAGGGCAAGTCAGGAGAGGTGTTGTAGGTAATCAGGCTCCGTGCAATCTCATCCCGGGCTTCAGTACGCAGCGGCGGCAATTCTTCATCGTTATCCCACCCGTCATGCGTGGCGGTGGTGAGGAACCGCTCGAAACGGCCGGCATGGTTTGACGCCGAACCGCGAGCGACCAGCCGTGTGTGATCAACAATTTGTTCGCTCTTTGTTCTCATTGTCTTGTAATACAGAACTGCTGCTGCTCACGCAAGGCGACAACATTTGCCCTCTGCGTCCCATCTGACGGGAAAATTTGAAAATACCGTGGGATCTTGAATAAACTACAAGATAGTCATGCAAAAAAATCCACCCCATCAGGTCATATTTTCATCTATAGGTCGGTCTAAGAACGACCAAGGTCGCAATCGTCACAGTATACATGCGACGAAATGGCCAAAACGGAAAAAATTGCCACCCCGGGCCGAGGGCCCGAACAGCTCAGGGAAATGCCCCATGTCCGATGAAGAAGACATCATCCTGTCAGAACTGAACGACGACGAACTTGTCGAGCAGATGTTCGACGATCTTTATGATGGTCTGAAGGAAGAGATCGAGGAAGGCGTGAACATTCTGCTGGAACGCGGATGGACCCCTTACGACATCCTGACCAAGGCGCTGGTTGGTGGCATGACGATCGTTGGCCACGACTTCCGCGACGGCATCTTGTTCGTCCCCGAGGTCTTGCTGGCAGCCAACGCCATGAAAGGCGGCATGACGATCCTCAAGCCGTTGCTGGCCGAAACCGGTGCGCCCCGTGTGGGCAAGATGGTCATTGGCACCGTCAAGGGCGACATCCACGACATCGGCAAGAACCTTGTTTCGATGATGATGGAAGGCGCAGGGTTCGAAGTTGTCGATCTGGGCATCAACAACCCCGTAGAAAACTACCTTGAGGCGCTGGAGTCTGAACAGCCTGACATCTTGGGCATGTCCGCTCTGCTGACGACCACGATGCCTTATATGAAGGTCGTCATCGATACTCTGGTCGAACAGGGCCTGCGCGATGACTATATCGTACTTGTGGGTGGTGCGCCCCTGAACGAAGAGTTCGGCAAGGCAATTGGTGCCGACGGTTATTGCCGTGACGCTGCGGTGGCTGTGGAAATGGCCAAAGACTTCGTGTCGCGCCGCCACAATCAGATGGCGGGCTAAGCCAATTGAAAGATTACCGAAGGCCGCCCGTTTCGGGCGGCTTTTTTTGTTCCGGGGCCGCGCTTGTTAAATCACAACAGGCGGCACTAAAATTGTTCTGAGACGCAACCGAACGGAAGCCCGATGACGGACACGCCATTGCCAGACGACAACAGCCTGACGGTGCAGGGTTTTAGCGAACAGCGAAAGGCCGAGCAGATTCTGCTCATCGCTTGTGGTGCTCTGGCGCGTGAAATTCTGGATTTGAAGGCCCGCAACGGCTGGGACCACATGGCACTGACCTGCCTACCGGCAATCCTGCATGTCCATCCTGAACGCATCACTCAAGCGGTCGAAGACGCGGTGGCCAAGCACCGGGACAGTTTTGAACGGATCTATGTCGTCTATGCCGATTGCGGAACCGGCGGGTTGTTACAGCAGGCCTGTGAACGTTTGGGCGTCGAGATGATCAAGGGCCCGCATTGTTATTCTTTCTTCGAGGGCAACGATGCCTTCGCGGAACATGCCGATGACGAAACCACAGCCTTCTACCTAACGGATTTTCTGGCACGGCAGTTCGATGCGTTCGTCTGGAAGCCGCTAGGTCTGGACCGGCATCCGGAACTGCGTGACATGTACTTCGGAAACTACACAAAACTCGTCTATCAGGCGCAGACCGATAATCCCGACCTTACCCGACGGGCAATGGAATGCGCGGACAGAATGGGCCTGACCTTCGAACGCAGGCTGACAAGATATGGTGATCTGGAAACCACCTTATCCGATTGGGCGGCCCGCCCAACAGCCGGACAGCAGGACCAAAGCTAGGCGTTGGCCAAAGCGACTTCGCGAATCCGTTCGATCATCGAACGCAACCCGTTTGAGCGTTGCGCGGACAAATGGTCGTTTAAGCCCAGCCGCGCAAGTTCGGCAGCAGCATCCACGCTGGGCACTTCGCTTACTGGCAAACCATTGTACAAGCTCCGCAATACAGCGATCAGGCCACGTACAATAAGGGCGTCACTGTCGCCATCAAAGTGGAACGCCCCGCCTTCGATTACAGGGTGTAGCCATACCTGACTTGCGCATCCATTGACTTTGGTTGCCGGTACTTTCAGTGCATCATCCAACGGGGACATCGCCTTACCCTGCTCGATGACGTGGCGGTACCGGTCTTCCCAGTCCTCCAAAAATTCGAAGTCCTCGACAATCTCTTCAAAGGCGGGCGTTGCCATAGTTCGGCTATTCCTTGCGTTGCGCGATCATAATTGTGACCTATGCTTAGCTTAACCGTCTGTCCACCCCCCGGCGTGGCTTTTCAAGACGATGAAATTGCGGTAACCCGATGCAGGAAAAAATACACAAATCGTTGGGTCCATGTACAAATCTCTGTCTGTTCTTCTGGTTTCCACGTTAATTCTGTCAGGCTGCGGCGGCTGGCGCGACTCGCGGGTGAACCCCTCGAACTGGTTTGAGCCCAGCACCCCTGCCCCGGGCGAACTGTCAACCGAAGATCCGAATGCACTTGTTCCGGCGCAAAGTGACTCGGCCGGCTTGTTCAAGCGCCCGGACGCCATCGACAGCAGTATTCCGATCGCTCGGATTGATGAACTGCGAATCGATCCAACGCCGGCGGGGGCTATTGTTTATGCTGCTGGGACAGCAATTCGACAGGGCGCTTACGACGCCCACCTCAGGCGCGTTGAATCAGAGGAAAACACCAAAAACGGCATTATGGAGTTCTCGTTTCGTGTGAATTACCCCGACTATGCAACATCGCAAGGGACCGAACGGTCGCGCATGGTGTCGGATGCTATCAATGTCACCGCACAGGAGCTGCAGGACATTCGCCTGGTTCGTGTGGTCGGTCAGCAAAACGCATTGGAATCACGCCGCCGCTAAGCAGGATTAGAGCGACACGACCTGAACAGTTTGCCCTTTTGCCGCCAGTGCGATCTTGCCATCGCAGAGTTTTAGGGCATCCTCACCAAACACTTCGAACCGCCAACCGGTCATTGCAGGTACTTCGCGTTCCCCGGAGGCGATCAGATCCAAGTCGGCGCTGGACGCAATCAGCTTGGCGGCCACGCCTGCGCTTTCAGTCTTTGACTTCAGCAATACCCTCAGCAAATCGGCCAGTGCCGGATTGACCTTCAGCTTGTCGCGGCTGTTGTCAATTTTGGGCATTTGCTCCGGCGGGCAGTTCACGCCGCGTTTGACTGCGGCGAGAATCCCATCGGCTATTGGACCTTTACGCGCATCACGCAACAGCAACCGTGAACCACCGAGATCCGAGGTCGATTTTGGCTTGGTAGACGCCATCTCGATTAGGGCATCATCCTTGAATACACGACTACGCGGGACATTGTTTTCCTGCGCATAAGCCTCTCGAAATTGAGCCAACTCGCGAACCACGGCCAAGAATTTGGCTGAATTCGTTCGGGTCTTGACCCGCCGCCATGCGTCCTCGGGGCGAATATCGTAGGTTTCGGGCCGGGTCAGAATTTGCAGCTCTTCCGCGACCCAATGGCTGCGTTTGGTCTTTTCAAGTTCGGCAGCCAGGTATTCGTAGATGTTCCGCAAATGCGTTACATCCGCCAAAGCATAGGTTTTCTGCGCGTCCGACAAAGGGCGGCGAGACCAGTCCGTGAATCGTGAGGTTTTATCCACGCCCGCTTTACAGATTTTGCGGACCAGCGTTTCATAACCCACCTGCTCACCAAAATCGCAGACCATCGCAGCGACTTGCGTGTCAAACAGCGGCGCAGGGAAAACACCGGCATCAACCCAGAAAATCTCAAGATCCTGTCGTGCGGCGTGAAAGACTTTTACAACACGTTCATCACGAAACAGGTCATAGAGAGGCTCAAGCGACATATTGTCGGCCAGCGGATCAACAAGCACCGCGCTATCATCGTCGTCCGAGGGATAGGCCACCTGCACCAGGCACAGTTTCGAATAATATGTCCGTTCGCGTAGAAACTCTGTGTCTACGGTAACATAGGGATATTCCGAAGCCGTCTTGCAAAATTCGGCCAGCTCTTGCGTCGTTGTCAGGGTTCTCATGCGCCGTGCTGTTCTTGCTCTTTTTTTAATGACTGCCCGTCTTTACGTCCTCGTCCCGAGCGTTAGGGGCGACCATAGGCCGATTTCCGGGGGCGTGTAAATCACCGAAGGCAAATCAGGGTAGCAGAACCGGGGATTTGTCACCTTTGGCATAGCGCCGCAAAACAGCTGGATACAGCTTGTGCTCCCAAGTCAGAACCCGTGCGGCCAAGGTATCTGAGGTATCTGCCGCCTCGACCTCGACACGGGCTTGACCCAATATCGGACCGTCATCCAGGGCCGCGGTTACCTCGTGTACGGTACAGCCATGTTCTGTGTCCCCAGCCTCGATCGCCCGTGCGTGGGTATTCAGGCCCTTGTACTTCGGCAAGAGTGACGGGTGGATGTTCAGCATTCGCCCCTGAAACTGCGATACGAACTCCCCGGTCAGTACCCGCATGAACCCGGCAAGGCAGATTATGTCAGGTTGTGCCTCTAGCAAAGGTTTCACCAGTTCTGACTCGAATGCTGAACGGTCGCCTTTAAAAGGACGGTGATCGACCACAGCTGTAGGAATACCGCGATCTGCTGCCTTCTGAATCCCACCCGCACTTGGGTCATTGGACAAAACCAGACAGGGTCGGGCTGGGTGATCGTTCACCATGCTGTCGACCAGCGACACCATGTTCGACCCCCCGCCAGACAGCAGGATCGCGACGCGCTTATGGCTCACAACAGGGTGCCCGAGTACGCGACGCCCGGTGTTTCCGTGACAGTACCAATCCGTGAGACCGTCTCGCCAGCCTCGGTCAGCAACCCGGTCAGCGTGTCGGCTTGATCTGCAGAGCAGACAACAATCATGCCGATACCGCAGTTGAAGGTCTTGAGCATCTCGGCCTCGGCAATCCCGCCGACTTCTGCCATCCAGCCAAAGACAGGCGTCAGGTTCCAGGAGTTCAGATCGATTTCGGCACCCATTCCTTCGGGCAAGACACGCGGCAGGTTTTCTGTCAGGCCACCACCGGTGATATGGGCCAGCGCATGAACGCCCCCTGCCCGTATCGCCGCCAATGCAGGTTTGACATAGAGCCGCGTCGGCGTCAGCAGTGCTTCGCCCAGCGTCCCGCTGCCAAAGGGAGATTCAGAGTCCCAACCCAGCCCCGATATCTCAACCAGTTTGCGCACCAGCGAGTAGCCGTTGGAATGCACCCCGTTCGAGGCCAGCCCCAGCAGAACATCACCGGCCTGAACTCCGTCGGGAAGAACAGCGCCCCGCTCCATCGCACCGACCGAGAATCCGGCCAAATCGAAATCTCCATCAGGATACATGCCCGGCATTTCGGCCGTTTCACCACCGATCAAAGCGCAACCTGATTGTGCACACCCTTCGGCGATGCCTTCGATGATCCGTGCGGCCGTATCCGTGTCCAGCTTGCCGGTGGCGAAGTAATCCAGAAAGAACAGCGGCTCGGCACCCTGACAGATCAAATCGTTGACGCACATCGCCACCAAGTCGATTCCGACGCCGTCCACCAAACCGGTATCGATAGCGATCCTTAGTTTAGTGCCCACGCCATCGGTTGCCCCCACGAGAATCGGGTCTTCGTAACCGGCGGCTTTGAGATCGAACAACGCGCCGAACCCGCCTAGCCCACTCATCACACCCGAGCGATTGGTGCGCTTCGCCGCCGGCTTGATCCGGTCAACCAGCGCGTTGCCTGCGTCAATATCCACACCGGCATCGGCATAGGTGATTCCGTTCTTGCCCGCTGTCATGGCCAATCCCTCATGAGTGCTTTGCGGGCGGGTTATTCGATTGTGCAACATGTTGCAACGGTCAGGCTTGACGCGGGCACAGATCGTGATACCCAAGGCGCTCAGGCGGGCCTGTAGCTCAATTGGTTAGAGCAGAGCGCTCATAACGCTTTGGTTGGGGGTTCGAGTCCCTCCGGGCCTACCATTTTCACCGTCCGATCACTATATCCGCACATAATCCGCCCAGGTTTTTGCTTTTGCCCAACCGCAACGTGCCTCCGTGGGCGCGTGCTATGTCCGCAACGATGGCCAGGCCCAAACCGACACCGCTGCCCTGATTCTGGTTTCGGGCCGGATCAAGCCGGGTGAATGGTCTTACGGCCTCGGTGCGCTGTTCCAATGGAATTCCGGGTCCATCATCTTCAACCCGAATGCGCAGGGATTTTGGCGTGAGCGTCAGACTCATCTCAGCGCGAGAACCATAACGCACTGCATTCCCGATCAGGTTCTCCACTGCGCGCCGCATCGCGGTCGGGCGCATCATGGCGGGGCCTTCCCCTTCGACCGATATGAGTTCCACATCGTAACCGGCACGCTGCGCGTCCTTCACGATCTCTCGCAGCCACAATTCGGGCTCCACTTTCTCGGGGGCGCCCTCGGCAGTGCCACGGGAGAACTCCAGAAATGCATCCAGAAGGGACTGCATCTCGTCCACATCTTTGAGCATTGGGCCTGCTTCTTCTTCAGGAATAAGCGACAGTCCCAGTTTCAACCGGGTAAGCGGCGTACGCAGATCATGGCTAACGCCGGACAGCATCCGTGTTCGTTGTTCGATCTGACGCTCAATTCGAGACCGCATGTCCAGAAATGCGTTTCCCGCCGCGCGCACCTCGATCGCACCGTTCGGCGTGTAAGGCACGACCCTACCGCGACCGAAGGCTTGCGCCGCGTCGGCAAGGCGAGTGATCGGCCGCAATTGGTTACGCATGTAAAGAAAGGAAATCGTGGTCATCACAACGGCAAAGAAAACCATAGTGACAAGCAACTGGTGAGGAGCGGCCGGAGACAACCGCCTCCGGTCGAATGCCAACTCAAGTGTCCCAAGGTCTGTCTTGAGATAAACGCGCGCCTCTTTGCCGCTCGGCAAGGCTATCGCGACAGCCTCTGGTATCCTTGTGTGCAGGTTTTCAGCAACTTGCGGCGCTATGAAATCATGCCACCGGCGTGATCCGGCTTCGGCTTCTTCGTCCGGGTTCAGGAATCGCGCCGTCATTCCCAGGGCCGTCAATTCGGTTCTTACGGCAGCCAGCGCCTCTTGCTGTATCTCGGCGCCCTGCATCCCCTCCATGATCAGATCAACTTCCCGTGCAGCAGAACGCGTCATTTGCTGCGTCACCTCTTCAAGGTGTTTCTGCAGAAAGGCGATGGACACCACCAACAACACGACAATGACCGGCAGCACGAGAATCAAGGCAGCACGGGCATACAGGCTGCGGGGCATATAGGGTTTGAGCAATTGCGACGACATGCGCTAAACCTAGCGGGCCACCTGGGTAAGAGGAAGAGGTCACAATGCAAGCCCCTGACAGTTTCAACCCAGCACCCGGCGTGGCCGAAGAGCTTTCACCCGGCCTCCGACGGATTCTTGCACCAAATCCGTCGCCGATGACTTATCGCGGCACAAACACTTATTTGCTGGGCACCCGAGACATCGCGGTGATCGATCCCGGCCCGATGATCGAAGCACACCTCGACGCGATTCTAAACGCGTTGCAGCCCGATCAGCGGGTCAGCCACATTCTGGTGACTCACTCCCATCTGGACCACTCGCCCCTCGCCGCCCCTTTATCCGCGCGCACCGGCGCGCCGATTCTGGCCTTTGGCGAGCCAGAAGCCGGTCGTAGCGCCGTCATGACGCAGCTGGCGAAACAAGGGTTGGCTGGAGGCGGCGAAGGCATCGATTCAGGCTTTCGCCCAGATCAGGAGGTGCTGGATGGTCAGATCATCCGAGGTGAGGACTGGGAGCTTGAGGTAATCCACACGCCGGGTCATCTGGGCAATCACATCGCGCTTGCCTGGGGCGAAGCGTGTTTTACCGCCGATCATGTAATGGGCTGGGCCAGCTCGCTGGTCTCGCCGCCGGACGGTGACCTGACCGATTTCATGGACGCGTGCCACCGCTTGCGCGCGCGCCAATGGTCCGTGTTTCATCCGGGCCACGGAGCCCCCGTTACTGAACCTGCGGCCCGGCTGGATTGGCTGATCGAACATCGTCTTGGGCGTGAATGCCAAATCCTGACTGCACTGGAGGACGGCCCTGCAACAGTGCAAGAATTGGCCCGCCGGATATATGTCGATACCTCTGACGCATTGCTGCCAGCCGCCGAACGAAATGTATTTGCGCATCTTGTGGACCTGACGGGAAAATTCCGCGTTGAACCGCTTCAAGACCTGTCTGTAGCAGCACAATTCCGGCGGCTCAGCTGACCCGCAGAAATTTTTTTCATCGTTATGCGCATCCCCTCTGGACGGCGAAAATCGGTGTTGTTATACGCGCCCTCAGTTCCGGCGTAGCTCAGCGGTAGAGCAGTTGACTGTTAATCAATTGGTCGTAGGTTCGATCCCTACCGCCGGAGCCAATTTTCCTTACATCTGCGCGTTTCAAACTGCACTGACGTGTGATCCGAAGTCCGGTCCAGTTTTTCGTCGAAAAAACCCTTTGACCCCTCTGGACGCCAGGAAATCTGATTGCTATACGGCGCGAACCGTTCCGGCGTAGCTCAGCGGTAGAGCAGTTGACTGTTAATCAATTGGTCGTAGGTTCGATCCCTACCGCCGGAGCCATTCTCCAATCATCGACACTCAGCCCGACAGGGCATCGTTGAAGTCCGCGCGCAGATTGCGTTTCAGGATTTTACCCGTCGCATTAAGCGGCAGTGCATCTACGAAAACAACCTTGTCGGGCACCTGCCACTTAGGAATTTTACCGTCAAAAAAGTCCAATAGCTCTTGCTCTGTCGGATCTTCACCCTCGGACTTAACCGCCACGAGCAACGGGCGCTCGTCCCACTTCGGATGAGGCACTCCAACAACCGCAGCAGTGGCCAGTTTCGGGTGTGCGACGGCGATGTTTTCCAGTTCGACGGAACTGATCCATTCACCGCCGGATTTGATGATGTCCTTAGACCGGTCGCGGATCGTCATATAGCCGTCAGGGTCCAGTGTCGCCACGTCGCCAGTCGCGAACCAGCCGTTTTGCAAAAGATCCTGATCCTGCAGCTGAAAATAGCTGTCCAACACCCAAGGACCGCGAACCATCAGATCGCCCTGTGTTTCACCGTCATGTGGCAGATCGTTGCCGTCATCATCTACGATCTTTAATTCCACGCCAAAAGGAGGACGTCCCTGATTCTCGCGTAGTCTGTGTTGTTCTTCAAGCGGCAGATCGAGGTGTTTGGCCAGCGGATAGTTGGTCGTTCCCAGAGGGCTCATTTCGCTCATACCCCAGGCGTGGACGGTATCGACGCCATAGGTTTCCCGGAAGGTTTCAATCATTGACGGCGGGCAAGCAGCACCGCCTATGACGGTGCGGTTCAGGCTAGTCAGCTGAGAACCGTTTTGCTGGGCATGAGCCAGAAGGCCCTGCCAGATAGTCGGGACGCCCATTGCCAGCGTCACACCATGCTTGTCGATCAGATCAACCAGCGCTTCGCCGTGCAAACCCGGCCCCGGTAGCACCATGCGTGACCCGGACATGGCGCACGCGTAAGGCGAACCCCAAGCGTTAACGTGGAACATCGGTACAACCGGCATCACGACGTCCATCGCCGAAAACCCAATAACATCCCGCGTGTTCGATGCAAAACTGTGCAATACTGTCGAACGATGGGAATACAAAACGCCCTTGGGGTGTCCTGTAGTGCCCGACGTATAACAAAGGCCGCTGGCCGTATTTTCGTCCAAGTCGGGCCATTCAAAATCGTCGCTGCCCGCATCGATCAACTCGTCATAGAATTTCAAATCGACCACCTGCTCCGATGCGGCGTCGTCCCGAGGCCCCATCAGCACAAAGTGCTGAACCTCACTCAGGTGTTCCTGCAATGCTGAGACAAGTGGGATAAATGTTGCATCAAAGAACAACACCCGGTCCTGAGCGTGGTTGATGATGTAGGTCAGCTGGTCCGGAAACAGGCGCGGATTGATCGTATGGCAGACGAATCCTGCACCGGACACGGCGTAATAAATCTCGAGATGGCGCCGGTTGTTCCACGCCAGCGTCCCTATGCGATCCTGCGGTTGTAATCCCAGCCGGTTAAACGCCGAGGCCAGCCTGCGTGCATTTTGCGCAATTCCCGCCCAGTCGGTCTTAGTCACCGAGCCATCGGTCTCGACCGAAATGATCTCAGTTTCCCCGTGATAACGTTCGGCGTGATCAATCAGTGACGAAATCAGCAACGGCTGCGTCATCATCTGTCCCAGCATGGACATCCTCCCATTGTCAGCTTCGTGCCGTAGCGGCCGCGCTTTATTGCCTTGTTTGCATTACGTCCCGGCAGAGCCAGACGGATCAAACATTGGCTTTGATTGGCAATGACCCTGCCAATCTTTCAATTGTCTGACAATAAAAGAATGCTGTCGGTCACGACAGCGGACCGCGGTCAAGACCGCCTACCAGCGCCGATGCCGCAGCGCATAGTCGACCAAAGCCGCGGTCGATCCGTCCTTGTCCGCCGCGCTGACATCTCCCTCCACGATCGGCCCCAGCGAGGTAGCCAGTTCCTTACCCAGCTCAACGCCCCATTGATCAAACGAGTTGATTCCCAACAGGGTCCCTTCAACGAAAACCCGATGTTCATAAAGGGCGATGATCTGGCCCAGCACATACGGCGTGAGCTTGGGATAGATCAGCGTGGTCGAAGGCCGGTTGCCTGGGAATACCCGGTGACGGGCCTGCCGATCCAACTCGTCGCCTTCCAGCCCTTTGGCAGTCATACGGTCCCGCGCTTCATCTAGTGAACGGCCGCGCATCAATGCCTCGGACTGGGCCAGGCAATTGGCCAATAACAGGCGGTGATGATGGGCAAGTTCGGGCTCATGCCCCTCGGCGGCCACCATGAACTCGCACGGAATTACATCAGTACCCTGATGGATCAGCTGATAAAAGGCGTGCTGACCGTTGGTGCCCGGTTCACCCCAGACGACTGGTCCCGAGGGCGTGGTCAGCGCGCTGCCGTCCATGGCGACCGACTTGCCGTTCGATTCCATCTCTAACTGCTGGAAATAGGCAGGCAAGCGCAGCAGACGTTGGTCATAGGGCAGCACCGCGCGGCTGGTGTGGTTCAACACCTGACGGTGCCAGATGCCAACCAAGGCCAGCATAACCGGCATATTCTCAACCCAATCGGCCGATCGGAAGTGCAGGTCCATCGCCTGCCCGCCCCGCAAAAATGCATCAAAGGCATTTGAGCCAACAGCGATCATTACGGGCAATCCCACTGGTCCCCAGACGGAATAGCGACCACCAACCCAATCAGCGAATCCAAAGACTCTGTCCTCCGGGATGTCAAAGGCCGCTGTTTTGTCCAAAGCGCTGGAAACGGCAGCAAATTGCCGCGCCGGATCGCCACCACCGTCCATTACCCAGGCACGGGCGGTGCGCGCGTTGGTCATAGTTTCGATCGTTGTAAAAGTCTTGGAGGCCACAATGATCAGTGTGCGTGTCGGATCGAGCTCGCGCAGCGTATCGGCGATATGCGCGCCGTCCACGTTCGACACGTAGTGCAGCCTCGGCCCGTCGTGATAAGGCGCAAGCGCGTGGGTCGCCATGACTGGGCCGAGATCTGACCCTCCGATCCCGATATTCACCACATCTGTGAAACTGCCACCCGGTCCTTGAATCGCGCCGCCTCGGATTTCTTCGGCAAAGACTCGCATCCGTTGCAACGTGTCCAGGACGTCTGGCATAACGTCATGTCCATCAACCTCGACCGGACCTCCATCCAGGTTACGTAAGGCCGTATGCAGAACTGCCCGCCCCTCGGTTTCGTTGATTTTCTCGCCGCCAAACATCGCATCACGACGCGCGGCCAGATCAGCGGCGTCGCACAGGCGGATCAATTCGGCACGGACATCTTTGTCGATTTTGGTTTTCGAGTAGTCGAACAGCATATCACCGGTCGAGGCTGAAAATTCACGCGCTCGCTCAGGGTCTGTTTCGAACAGGTTAAGAATGCTGTCGCCAGCCCCCTGTTCAACAAGATATTTGAGGGTTTCGAGTTGCATACCTCTTACTCCGCCCAATGTACCGTCATGCCGCTGAGCACAGCGGCGATCGGTGCCTCTTCGGGAGGCATTGTCATCGCTCGTTCCAACGCGGTGCGTTTCGCCTCACCATAGATAATCAGATGCTTGGACAGCGCCCCGTCCAATACAGGTGCCGTCAGCGTTATACGCGGCTCGGGCTGAACATCTGTTCGCGCCACGGCCAGCATCGGCGCGTGGCTGTCCAACGCTGCGCCCAAGTCGGCCATACCCGGAAACAGCGAGGCGGTGTGCATATCCTCGCCCATGCCCAAAACCAGAACGGAAAGCGGCAGCACAGGTGCGATCAGCGTTTCAATCTCGGCCAGAGCGTCCTCGGGGTTCCGCCCCGGCACAAATAACGGCACATACTCGGCCACCGACGCACGGCTGGTCAGCAGACGCTCACGGATGAGACGTTCGTTCGAGCGTTCATCATCGGCTGGAACACAGCGTTCATCAGTGGGCAGAACCCGAACACGATCCCACTCCAGATCAGCCGCGCAAAGCCCGTCAAAAATCGGTCCGGGCGTAGTGCCGCCCGGCACGGCAAAGGACACCAGATCGTGATGCAGCAAAGCGGCCTCAAGATCACCGGCCAAGTCATTGGCCACATCAATTGCCAGCATATCGCGGTCGGCATATTCCTGTATTTTCATGGCTTGATCCCTTGCCAGTGGCGACCGTCGCGTTTCATCAGCAGCTCGGCGTCGCCCGGACCGGTGCTTCCGCTTTCATAAGGTTTGGGCACATCGCCCCGTGCCTGCCATCCGGCAATGACAGGATCGGTCCAGGCCCATGCGGCCTCTACCTCGTCACCGCGCATGAACAACGTTTGGTTGCCCCGGATCACATCCATCACCAGCCTTTCATAGGCATCAGGCGGGTCCTGGTTTTCCGGGCCCAACGCCTCGGCAAAGCTCATGTCCAGCGGCACGTCGACCAGACGCATCCCGCCCTGCCCGGGTTCCTTGATCGTCACCTTCAGCGTGATGCCTTCATTCGGTTGCAGACGGATCGACAGTGCATTCGCGTGCCGTCCTGCTTCTTCCCCGAATATCGAGTGTGGCGCGTCCTTGAACTGTACATTAATGACCGACGATCGCGCCACCAACCGTTTGCCCGTACGCAAGTAAAAAGGTGTACCTGCCCACCGCCAGTTGCTGACATGGGCGCGCAGCGCGACATAGCTTTCGGTGGTCGAGCGAGGATTGCCCACAACGTCACGATAACCCAGCCCCTCGGGCCCCGCCGAAAACTGGCCGCGCACGATGTGATGCGGCTCGACCGGATCCAACGCGCGGATCACTTTCAGTTTTTCATCCCGTACCGCGTTAGGATCGAACTTGGCCGGCGGCTCCATTGCGATCAGGCACAAAAGTTGCATCAGGTGGTTCTGTACCATATCCCGCATGGCGCCTGCCCGCTCGTAATATTCCTCGCGCCCGGCGATGCCGACGGTTTCAGCCACGGTGATCTGAATATGATCCACATACTGGCTGTTCCAAAGCGGCTCGAACATCATGTTCCCAAACCGCACCGCCATTAGGTTCTGAACGGTTTCTTTACCCAGATAGTGATCGATGCGATAGATTTGACCTTCGGAAAAATGTGCCGCCAGCGTGGCATTGAGATCGCGTGCGCTTTCGAGGTCATGGCCGAATGGTTTTTCCACCACAACACGGGTTTGTGCATTGGCCAGGCCATTCTCATTGATCCGCTCGGCCAGAGGCCCGAACAGCCGAGGACCGACTGAGAAATAGAACGCCCGTACGCGGTCCTGATGCAACTTGTCCGCCAACGCGGCCCAACCATCCTCGGAAAGCGCGTCCAACCGGACATAATCGACGCGGTTCAGAAACCCGTTCAGCTTTTCCGCGTCCTTCGAACGGTTTGGCGCGTGTTGGCGCAACGAATCAGAGACCAGCGCCTGGAAAGCGGCACGATCCAAATCACTACGTGCAGCAGCTATGATCTGGGTGTCTTTGGGCCACTGGCCTGCACAATAGCGACGAAACAGTGCCGGCAGGATCTTGCGTTGTGCCAGATCGCCGGTTCCACCGAATATGACCAGATCAAAAGGGTCTACAGGTATGACGCGAGAAACCATGGGTTTTCCTTACCTTGCCGTTCGAGCCATGTCCAATGTTAGCGCCACCATATTTTCCTTTTTTGCTTCCATCAAAACTCTGTCAGTTCTGTCTTCAGCACCTTTTCCGATAGTCCGGATCGAACTAGATCAACTATTAATTTGCAAAGAACCGGATGCGGAATGAAAGACAACGTCCCTCACATCGCCAATATCGGCAAGTTTCAGAACAAATTGGTGACAGCAGATGGTCAGACCCGTGCTTCGGTCTCGTTGAAACAGCCTGAAACGTTGTGGTTCAACACTGGAACCTTGTGCAATATCGAATGTTCGAATTGCTATATCGCCAGCAGCCCGACCAATGATGCGCTGGTGTATATCACTGCAGACGAAGTCCGGGCCTACCTGGATCAGATCGATGCCCGGAATTGGCCGATCCGCGAAATCGGTTTCACCGGCGGCGAACCTTTCATGAACCCCGAAATGATCGGCATGGCCCGTGCGGCGCTGGAACGCGACTATGATGTGCTGATTTTGACTAACGCCATGCTGCCAATGATGCGCCGGAAGATGCGTGAAGGGTTGCTGGAGCTCGAACGCAGTCATCCCGGCGCACTGACGCTACGTGTTTCCGTAGATCATTATAAGCCCGAATTACATGATAAAGAGCGCGGCACAGGCAGTTTCGAGAGAACTCTGACCGGCATGAAATGGTTGCGCGACAATGGGTTCAGAATGACGGTGGCCGGGCGAACGGTCTGGGGGGACACCGATGCAGAAAACCGGAAGGGCTATGCGGAATTCTTCGCCGAACATGGTTTTGACATCGACGCCCGGAATCCTGCTCAAACAGTCCTGTTTCCGGAGATGGACGAAACGGTTGATGTCCCTGAAATTACAACCGCTTGCTGGGACATACTGAACAAATCCCCAAGCGAGGTCATGTGCGCCAACTCGCGCATGGTGGTCAAACGCAATGGCGCTGCAAGCCCTGTCGTTCTGGCTTGCACCCTACTGCCTTACGCGGCTGAATTCGAAATGGGTACAACATTGGCGGAAGCCGAGGCAGACGTGCACCTGAACCACCCGCATTGTGCCAAGTTTTGCGTTCTTGGCGGGGCAAGCTGTTCAAGTTGAACCTTCAGTTCAATTCCGGAGATTTCCAGTATTTCGTGCCAGACGCCCCAGCCGAAACCCGCCAGCCCTTCTTACCCAACACAAAGAATGACCGACCATCGGTGAACCGAACGGTTTCATTGCTGCTGTCATCGCCGTACATAGCCCCGGATTCCGCTGTGGCGTCATACCCATAGGTTATGAACTTTTCCAACACCTCCGGTGTTTCGAACAGAATTACGAACTTGGTTTCAAACCCGCCTATACCTATGGCCGCTCCGACCCCGCCTGTACCCATATTCATGTAGGTGTGGTGGTCCGTTTCTTTTGACACTGCAACACCGCGCCCATAACCCGCCGAAACAGGAAATACAGTTATTTTACGAGAATCGAACACCGCGTAACCCGCGCTGACGTCGTAAAGAGACCGCGCCTCGGGGTTTTCAGCCAATAGCTGCGTCAATACATCATCTGCCATAAGGTCGAGCTTGGCGCGTGTTTCTTCAGGTGTAGCTTCGTTGGACACAAGGTTTGCCGTTGAATTGATGGTTTCATCGACCGCGTTTGCGCCCTTGTCTATGGTGTTGCCAACGCTCTCCGCTCCACGCCCGATCGCATTTGCCGTATTCTCGGCGCCTTTCTTGATCTTTCCCAGAACGCCGTCAGCAGCAGCCCCTCCGCACGCCAGACAAGCGGCGGTAATGAAAAACAGAACTCTTGTCATATTGTGGCTCCGAATGCGGCCGGCGACTCGGTCGATACCTTACCCGATGCGTCCAAAATATAAACGCAATCCGACAGCTACTGATCCGAAACCCTATTCCAGCGTCAATTGATCCGAAACTCACCAACCATGTTGCGCCATTCTCCGGGCGCGATCATCTTGCGGTGCGTGAACCGGACGGAATGCAAAGGGCCTTCGATCTCTCGCTGCCAGAAGTCGATGAAATCGAACAGCTTTGGATGATCGGGCGCCAGGTCGTATTCCTGCCAGATGAACGTATTCAGAACGTGAATATAATCGGGCATGCGATAGAAAAACTCTGCCGTCGTCAGCCCGTACCCCTTGAGCATTAATTCCGTTTCGCTTTGCTCCATGCAGACCTCCAAATTTATTGCAAGGTCTCTTTAGGGTAACACGAAAACCTCCTAACCCTTAGTTAACAATATGTTACTCTGGTGTTACCGGGTTTTTCGCATGCAAAATCGTTGCTTGCTTGCACCTTATGTGCCGGGTCTGATAAGATGCATCCACAAGATATAGACCCTGCATAAAGAACGGGCAGTTTACGTGAGCGATACGCCAGAAATTCCTGAAAACATGGATGAAACCCCGCCCGAGCGCCCCACCCACGACGGCCCGACGGTTTCCATCGAATCCGAAATGCGGACGTCCTATCTGGACTATGCGATGTCGGTCATTGTTTCCCGCGCGATCCCTGATCTACGGGACGGGCTGAAGCCTGTGCACCGCCGTATCCTTTACGCGATGCATGAAACAGGGAATACGCACGACAAGTCTTACCGCAAATCGGCCCGTCCGGTGGGCGACGTGATGGGTAAATACCACCCACACGGAGACAGCGCGATCTATGACGCGTTGGTGCGGATGGCTCAGGATTTCTCAATGTCGTTGCCGTTGCTGGATGGGCAGGGCAACTTTGGTTCGATGGACGGCGATAACCCCGCGGCTATGCGTTACACCGAAGTGCGGATGGACAAACCCGCCGCCTCCCTTCTGGCAGATATCGAAAAAGACACGGTCGATTTTCAGGACAACTATGACGGCAAAGATAAAGAGCCGACCGTTCTGCCCGCCCGTTTCCCCAACATGTTGGTTAATGGTGCCGGCGGTATTGCCGTGGGTATGGCGACCAACATTCCTCCGCACAATCTGGGTGAAGTGGTTGATGCCACGCTGGCCCTGATCGACGACCCGGATCTGACGTCCGAACAATTGATCGAATATGTCCCCGGCCCCGATTTCCCGACAGGCGGCGTCATGCTGGGCCGGTCAGGTGCGCGCAAGGCGTACCTTGAGGGACGCGGCAGCGTGATAATCCGCTCCAAGACCCGCGTCGAGGAGATCCGTAAAGACCGGTACGCAATTGTTGTCGATGAGATCCCTTATCAGGTGAACAAGGCCTCGATGATCGAAAAGATCGCCGAAGCCGTGCGCGAGAAACGCATCGAAGGTGTCAGCCACGTACAGGATGAATCCGACCGCAACGGCGTGCGTGTGGTGGTTGAACTGAAACGAGATGCGACGCCCGAGGTGGTGCTGAATCAACTGTTCCGCTTCTCGCCGATGCAAACATCGTTTGGCTGCAACATGTTGGCCTTGAACGGTGGTCGCCCCGAGCAGCTTACACTACGGCGGTTCCTCACCAGTTTTATCGACTTCCGGGAAGACGTCGTAGCGCGTCGCACGGCCTATGATTTGCGCAAAGCGCGCGAGCGGAGCCATATACTTTGCGGGCTGGCTGTAGCCGTCTCGAACGTGGATGAAGTCGTGGCGACCATTCGGTCTTCGGTTGACGCGGCGCAGGCGCGTGAGAAATTGATGACCCGTCGTTGGCCCGCGGCTGAGATCGAGGGTTACCTGCGCCTGATCGACGATCCGCTGTCCAAAATGAACGATGATGGCACCTACAACCTGACCGAAGTTCAGGCTCGGGCAATTTTGGACCTGCGCCTGCAGCGCCTGACACAGCTGGGCGTCAAAGAGGTCACAGACGAGCTGGAACAGCTGGCTGCCAAGATCCAGGAATACCTGGATATTCTGTCCTCTCGCGAACGGATCATGTCGATCATTGGCGATGAGCTGCGCAGCGTCCGCGAGCAGTTCGCCGTACCACGTCGTACCGAAATCGTCGACTGGTCCGGCGATATGGAAGATGAAGACCTGATCGAGCGTGAAGACATGGTCGTGACAGTGACCTCGGGTGGCTACATCAAGCGGACTCCGCTGGTCGACTTCCGCGCGCAGAAACGTGGTGGCAAAGGGCTGTCGGGGATGCAGACCAAGGAAGAGGATGTTGTTACCAACCTCTTCGTCGCCAACACGCACACGCAGCTTCTGTTCTTCACCACGGATGGAATGGTGTACAAGTTGAAGACCTGGCGGCTGCCGCAGTCTGGACGAACCGGCAAAGGAAAGGCCATCGTCAATATCCTGCCGATCCCGACCGGCGTTTCCATTGCAGCGATCATGCCGGTTGATGTGCCGGATGAGGAATGGGAAAACCTGCAAATCATTTTCGCCACCAGCGCGGGCGATGTGCGCCGTAACCGTTTGTCTGACTTCACCAATGTCCGCCGCAACGGCAAGATCGCCATGAAGCTGCCCGAGGGTGTAGAACTGGTTAATGCCCGCATCTGCTCGGAAGACGAGGACGTGATGCTGGTCACCAACTCGGGCCGTGCCATCCGCTTCCGCACAACGGATGTGCGAGTCTTTAACTCGCGTGAATCCACGGGCGTCCGTGGAATACGGCTGTCCAACGGCGACCGGGTTGTGTCGATGTCGGTGATCCGACACTTCGAAGCTGGCCCGGATGAACGCGCCGCGTATCTGAAGATGCGTCGTCTGATGGCGGGCGTCACCGAGGAAACGGACAACGATGAGGACGAAGGCAACGCGGACAGCGTTCTGCCTCAGGAACGTTACGCCGAAATGTCAGCCGTCGAGAACCTGATCCTGACGATTACCGCAGGCGGCGCAGGTAAGCTAAGCTCCAGCCACGACTATCCTGTCCGCGGACGGGGCGGCATGGGCGTCGCGGCGATGGACAAGGCGATGCGCGGTGGCGAACTGGTGGCTTCTTTCCCGGTTGAGATTGACGATCAGATCATGCTGGCAACGTCCAAGGGCCAGTCAATCCGGGTGCCTGTCGACGGAATTTCCTTCCGATCGCGCTCGGCTGGCGGCGTAAAAGTATTCAACACTGGCAAAGGTGAAGAGGTCGTCAGTGTCGCCTGGATTGCGGATCAGGGCGATGAAGAGGCCGAAGAATAACCTCGCCCTTCGACATTGCCAGAAACCGGTTATGACAAAGCGCTCGCTCTGCGGGCGCTTTGTTGTTTGGGATCAATTTATTGACAGGCAACCGGGTGATCCTTGTCCGGGCGCACTTTGGATCCTAGATTTAACCCATGCAGTCTTTTGCAGATATCCGACCGGCCTACAGCCGTGCCGAACGCATTAGCGACGCCATTGTCCACGTTTTAGGTGTTTCTTCAGCACTGATTGCGGTTCCGACACTGGTGGTTATGACGATCTTTTACCGATCAGAACCAGCTGCCGTGCTGGGCGCCTCTGTTTATGGCGTCACACTTGTTTTCATGCTGACGTTTTCGGCGCTTTACAACATGATCGAAAGCGAAAAATGGTCGGAGCTTCTCCGCCGCCTCGATCATTCCGGGATTTATGTTAAAATTGCAGGCACTTACACACCGTTCGTTCTGTTGTCTGGTGTTCCGTCGACTGGGCTTCTCATAGGTTTGTGGTCCTTTGCCACATTGGGAACAGCCATGAAGATGCTGCATCCTCACCGCTTCCGGTGGCTCGGGCTTGCGCTGTACGTTGTGATGGGATGGGCCGCCGTCTGGGCGGGCCATGAGATGCTGGCCGATCTGCCGCAAACCGTTCTGGTTTTGATGCTGACCGGCGGCGTTGTCTATACCGCGGGCATCGCGTTTTATCTTCTCGACTGGATACCCTATCACAACACGATCTGGCATGTGTTCGTACTGACCGGGAGCGTGCTATTTTTCGCTGCGGTCGCCGTTCGCATCGAAAGGATACCTGTTGTATTTCTTTGATACCGACCCAGCTGCGCGCATCCAGGTGTGAAGCCAACCGCATTCACACCCAAATCAGACACTCGTTGGGGTGATCACGCATAGAACAGCAACAGGCCAGACAAGTACCTCTTCCCGGCGCAACATCGTACGGACATCAAAGCCCGTACAACCCGCCGAACTTTTCTTCGAGGTAGGCCAACAACGGTTCCGGTCCCGGTTCTACACCGCTTGCGCGCTGAATGATCTCACGCGGCGCATAAAGCCCGCCGTACTGCTGTACGTTTTCGCGCAACCAGCCGGTTGCGCCCGAAGTGTCGCCTTCGGCCAACTGGCTGTCCAATCCAGACACTGCGCCCCGCAGCGCTTGATAGAGGCACCCTGCGTAGACATTACCCAACGCGTAAGTCGGGAAATATCCGAACAGACCAACCGACCAGTGCACATCCTGCAGGCACCCGTTTGATGGCTTGTTCACTGCATAACCGAAATCAGCTGCAAATCGGTCGTTCCAGGCAGATTCCAGATCGCCCACCTGCAGATCACCGCTCATCAAGGCGCGCTCCAGGTCGAACCGCAGCATGACGTGCAGGTTGTATTGCACCTCGTCCGCCTCGGTGCGGATATACCCATTGTGAACCCGGTTAACGGTGCCATAAAAGGCATCGGCATCCGCTATACCGAAGTCGCCGAATGCCTCCGTCATTTGACCATAAAGCCAGCCTGTGAAAGCACGAGAACGACCCAGCTGGTTTTCATAGATCCGGCTTTGGCTTTCGTGCACGCCCATCGATACGCCTTGACCCAGCGGCGTCAGCGCGTAGCTGCTGTTGATCCCCTGTTCATATGCGGCGTGGCCGACCTCGTGAATCGTCGAGTAGAAACAGTTGAATGGGTCGGTTTCGCTGGTTCGGGTAGTAATTCGCACGTCTGAGCCGCTGCCCGAACTGAACGGATGCACCGCTTTGTCCACTCGGCCCCGGTTCAGATCATAACCGAACGTAGTGGCCAATTTCTGCGACAGACACATCTGAGCCAGCTCATCAAAACAACCCGAAAGCGCGGCTGGTTCTGGTTTGTCCAGAACGGCTGCACGCAGGGCAACAAGCCGCGGACGCATCTGGTCAAAAATGGTGGCAATCTGATCACCTGTGGTGTTGGGCTCGTAATCCTCGACCAAGGCATCATAGATACTGCCGCCCTGAGCCAGCGCAGAACCTTCCTCGCGCCTAAGCGAGACGACTTCATCCAGAACAGGCAGAAAGGCAGCGACGTCCTCGTCCGCGCGGGCCTGCGCCCACAAGCCTTGTGCCGCTGACGTGACGCGTGCAATTGCTGTCGCCAGATCCGCAGGCACCTTGACTGCACGATCATAGGCACGACGGATTTCCCGCAATTGCGCCTGATCGGATTCGCTGTCTGCGTCCGCTTTCTCCAGCCAGTCTGCGACGCGCGGGTCCGAACGGCGGGCGTGGAGCACGGCCTCGATCGCGGCCATCTCCTCGGCGCGTTGGGGTGCTGCACCACGCGGCATCACAGTTTCCTGGTCCCAACCCAAACGTCCGGCGATCTGTCCAAGGGCCGAGGTTTCACGCTGATAGGCCATCAGGTCGTTGAAAGCTGTCATAAAGTCATGCTCCGCGCAGAGAAGTTGCTATGGGATAGGCCGTCAAAAAACGAGCGCGCAGGATCAGGGTCCAGACGACGACGGCCAGGAATTGATGGAAAATGGCGATTTGCCAGGGTGCGCCGTAGACGACGGTCAATACACCGACCACCACCTGTAGAGCCAGAACCGCAAACATGGCGTTGAAGGCAAAACGCGTCTGCGGATGAGCGCTGGTGCTGCCGCGACGCCAGACCACAATACCGTAAGCAAACAGCAAATAGCCTGCGCAACGGTGAATGAACTGAACAAGGCCTGGACTTTCGAAGAAGTTCCGCCACATCGGCTCTAGCATCGTTGCGTCCGGCGGCAACAGTTGCCCGCCAATCAACGGCCAGTCTGTAAAGGATCGCCCGGCATCGATCCCGGCCACCATCGCGCCGATCAGGATTTGCAGGAACGCAAAATGCATCAGTCCTGTGGACAGTGAGAACAACCGCGCCTCTTTCGCACGCCGCGCCTGCATCAGGTCACGCTCCTCGCGCCCCAGCATGAAAATATACCACGCCAGGAACCCGAGGATCACGAAAGCCAGACCCAGATGTATCGCAAGGCGATAGCTGGCGACGGCGGTCATGCCCTCGCCCTGTGTCACGCCTGAGGCAACCATCCACCAGCCTACGGCCCCCTGCACGCCGCCCAGAACACCGGGGATCAGCAAACGCCCAGTCCACCCGGCTGGGATCTTACGTGCGGCGAGAAAGCCAAAGAACCCAAGCGCCCAGACCAGCCCGATCGCGCGGCCCAACTGACGGTGACCCCATTCCCACCAATAGATCGATTTGAAGTCCGCCAACTCCATCCACTGGTTCTGGATGCGCCACTGGTCGATCTGTTTGTACTTATCGAACTCGGCCTGCCAATCCGCTTCAGTCATCGGTGGCACGGCTCCGGTGATCGGACGCCATTCAGTGATGGACAGACCACTATCAGTCAGGCGCGTCAGCCCGCCGACCGCGATCATCACGACCACCAAAGCGAACAGGATCATCAGCCAGATGCGAATGGCCTGACGTGCGCCACCGCGCCCCCTGTCGATCATTCCCGGCTGAACCGCCTGTTGTTTTTCCGTGTCTGAGACGTCTTCGAAGATGCTGCGCTTACCGCTCATGCCGTCCTCTTCCTGCCTTGGATTTCGTCGCAAGCTAGGGCCATGGGGGACCGAGGTCCAGCCTCAGCCCTTTTCCTTCCAGCGGACCATCTGCCGCATGATCCCGTGCAGCATCTGTACATCCGCCCGCGTCATCCGAATTCGAGACCACAAATTGCGCAGGTTCACCTTCATCCCTTCCGCCTTTTCAGGCGGATAGAAGAACCCGGCCTCTTCCAGCCGCCCCTCATAGTGCTCGACCAGCTTCTCAACTTCTATGCCAGTTGCCCAATCGCCCTTGCCCAGATCAGTAGCTTCATGCGCCACGTCGCCGGTCTGACGCATCCATTCATAGGCCGTCAGCAACACGCACTGTCCCAGATTCAACGAGGCATATTCCGGGTTCACCGGGACCGAAATGATCGCATTCGCCTTTGCGATATCCTCGTTCTCAAGCCCGGCGCGCTCCGGACCAAACAGAACAGCCACTTTTTCACCCGCCGCAACCTTCTCAGCAGCGATCTGCATCGCGCGTTCAGGGCTAAAAACCGGTTTGGTCAACCCGCGCTGCCGCGCTGTGGTCGCGAAGACAAAGGTCCTGTCCCCCAGCGCACCCGCCAGATCATCGAACAGTTGCGCCTCGTCCAGCAATCGCCCGGCTCCGCTCGACATCGCCACTGCCTTCGGGTTCGGCCAACCGTCCCTCGGTGCCACGATCCGCATCCGGTCCAGACCGAAATTCCACATCGCCCGCGCAGCGGCGCCGATGTTCTCGCCCATTTGGGGGCGGACAAGCACAAAGGATGGCTGGGATGAATCTCTGGGCATCACTTACTCCGAAAAGTTCCGCCTGCTCTAATCCCCACATCCGCGCAGAGCAAGGCACCCCAGCCTCTTCTGATCCCAAATACCCACGCACGAGGCATAAAAGTTTGCTTCCCCGGCGCAATCCGCTAAACCGCGCCAAAGACTGAAAGCGAAGGACGCGCCCATGGACACCCCCGAGCAGCCGCAGATTTACCTGATCACGCCTCCGACCATCGAGCTGAGTAGTTTTCCTAACAGGCTTGCCAGTGTTCTCGACCAGGCCGAGATCGCCTGCATTCGTCTGGCGCTGGCCGGTAGTGACGAAGATGCAATTGCCCGCGCCGCAGATGCCTGCCGTGAAGTGGCCCACGCACGCGACGTCGCGCTGGTGATCTCAAATCATGTCTTGTTGGCTCAGCGGTTGGGCCTCGACGGAGTACATCTGGATGATGCCGCCCGATCGGTGCGCGCAGCACGTAAAGAGCTGGGCGCCGACGCCATCGTTGGCAGCTTTTGTGGCGCGTCCAGCCACGACGGCATGACCGCAGGCGAAGCCGGAGTAGACTATGTGGCCTTTGGCCCCGTCGGCGGCGCGGCTCTGGGTGACGGCACACGCGCAGAAAAAGACCTGTTTCAGTGGTGGTCCGAGATGATCGAAGTTCCGGTCGTGGCCGAAGGCGGCCTGACACCGGACCTGATCCGTGACTTGTCACCCAATACCGATTTCTTCGGCATTGGGGATGAGATCTGGTCCAAAGACGATCCTGCGGCCGAATTGAGCACACTGATCGCGGCAATGAGCTGAGTGTGACCGTTTGCGGTACCATTCCGACTTGCAGGGAAACGGGTACTGCGGCATGACATCAGCATGAGTCAGACCAGCGAAATCCTGTGTATCGGGTCCGTCCTATGGGATGTGATAGGCCGATCCGCCAGCGCCATGCGGCAAGGTTCGGATGTACCCGGGCGCATCACTCGTCTGCCCGGCGGCGTGGCCATGAATATTGCAATGACACTCGTCCGGTTTGGCATGACGCCGACCCTTCTGACGGCCATTGGCCGAGATCCTGAAGGCGACGAACTGATCCATGCCTGTTCACGGCTTGGCATGGTGACCGATCATATCTACCGCTCGCAAGATCTTCCGACTGACCGTTATATGGCCGTCGAGGGCGCCAACGGACTGATTGCTGCCATCGCTGATGCTCATTCGCTCGAAGCGGCAGGGCCCAAAATCCTGCACCCGCTGATGCACGGCCCTCTGGGTTATGAGAATACGCCCTTTGAAGGGCCAATCGCTCTCGACGGCAACCTGACACAGGACTTGCTCGAAGAGATCGCCCAAAGCCCGGCCTTCGCTCGCGCCGATCTGCGCGTAGCACCTGCCTCACCCGGCAAGGCCGAGCGTCTGTTGCCTTTCCTCAAGCACGCCCGCGCGACACTTTATGTAAACCTCGAAGAAGCAGGGCTACTGTGCCAGCGAGAGTTTACCGACTCCCGAAGCGCCGCCAAAGGCCTGCTGGACAGGGGCGCATTGCGAGTGCTGGTGACTGACGGAGGCAGCTCGGCAACCGTCGGCTCGGCCTCGGGCGTTCTGACCCAAAAACCCCCGTCCGTTCTGGTTACTCGGGTGACAGGCGCGGGCGACACTTTCATGGCGGCTCATATCGCCTCAGAAGCGGGCGGTGCAGATAACGAAGCGGCCCTGACCCGCGCCTTGCACGCCGCTGCAACATATGTTTCCGGAGAAACCCCACTGTGAACAACATCCAATTCTCTGCAGAGGTCCGCGCTGCCAAAGACGCCGGCCATCCTATCGTCGCGCTGGAAAGCACCATCATAACCCACGGCATGCCCTACCCCCAGAACATTGAGGTCGCAGCTCAGGTAGAACAAGACATCCGAGATGCCGGCGCAACACCGGCCACCATCGCGGTGATCGAGGGCACGCTCCATATCGGGCTCGAACCAGAGCAGCTGCAAGGTTTGGGCACAGCACAGGGCGTGGCCAAAATCTCACGCGCTGACATGGCGGCCTGCATTGCCACCAGAGGTACTGGTGCCACCACCGTCGCAGCGACCATGATCGCTGCGCATTACGCCGGGATCGAAGTCTTCGCGACTGGCGGCATCGGTGGCGTCCATCAGGGGGCCGAAACCACTTTTGACATCTCCGCCGACCTGCACGAATTGGCGCAAACACCGGTGACAGTCGTTGCCGCTGGCGCCAAGGCCATCCTGGATCTGGCAAAAACCTTGGAAGTGCTGGAAACACTGGGCGTTCCGGTCATAGCTCACGGTCAGGACGAATTCCCGGCCTTCTGGTCGGCCAAGTCCCCCTATGCCGCGCCCTTGCGGATGGACAGCACGCAGCAGATCGCCCTGGCACATGCCACGCGCCGCGCGCTTGGCCTGCCCGGCGGGCAGTTGGTCGCGAACCCTATCCCAATCGCCGACCAAATCCCGGCCGAAGAACTGGCACCCATTATCGCCTCTGCTCAGTCCGATGCCGAAACGCACCGGATCACCGGCAAAGGCGTCACGCCCTACCTTTTGCAACGTATCTTTGAACAGACCGATGGGCGTTCACTTATCGCCAATATCGCATTAGTCCGTAACAATGCGCGGCTTGCGGCAGGAATCGCCAAAGCGCTCAGCGACAGCAAAGCCTGATTAACCTATTGTACCAAGGCCCCGGACTGCTTAACTAAATCCGCAAACCGCTCAGGACCGCAATGAATACGCCCTTTGACGAAGAACCTCATCGCCGACCCGGCCTTTTCGCAGGGTTCCGTGCGTCATTTCTGACGGGTATCGTCGTCATTGCGCCAGTGTGGCTGACCGTCTGGCTGATCTGGTCGGTCGTCGGCTGGATCGACAGCGCAGTCTTGCCACTGATCCCGCAACGTTTCCAGCCCTCGGAATATGTCGGTATCAACCTGCGCGGCGTTGGCGTGGTGATCTTCCTGATCTTCACTGTAATCGTCGGCTGGATTGCCAAGGGTATTCTTGGACGGTCATTGATCCATTTCGCGGAAAGCCTTGTGGACCGAATGCCAGTTGTTCGGTCCGTCTATTCCGGCATCAAACAGATATCGGAAACTGTTTTTGCCCAAACCGAGCGTTCCTTCGAAAAGGCCTGCCTAATCCAGTATCCGCGCCGGGGTATCTGGGCCATCGGCTTTGTCTCGACCACCGCCCGAGGTGAAGTCAGCGAACGTGCGGAAACCGCAGGCGCGTTGATGAGCGTGTTTGTTCCCACCACGCCGAACCCGACCTCGGGGTTTCTACTTTTCTTTCCGGAAGAGGATGTCATCCTGCTGGATATGTCCATCGAAGACGCGGCGAAACTGGTGATTTCGGCAGGTCTCGTTTACCCCAACGAAAAAGACCCGACACAGCCGCCCGAGTAATCAACCAAACATCGCGGGCAGATCGACAGTGCTGCGCTCACCCAGATCGGATTTGTGGTCCCGCAGGAACTGGTGCGCTGCTGCCTGTCCGGCCTGTTTCAACCTGTGCAGCACAATCGGATTGGGCACCGTCTTGGTTGCAGCAGACAAGTCGTTCATCAGCTCGTCATCGGCGATCATGTGTACCAGAACGCGGTTCATCTCACCTGCTTTCAGCTTTCCTTCCGCCAGCAGACGCTGCACAAAGTTTATCGCCCGCAACTCTCTGAACAGAGACGAGTTAAAGCTGATCTCGTTGATCCGGTTCTGGATTTGCTGCGGCGTCTTCGGCACTTCGTCCCGCTCCAGCGGGTTGATGTTAACAATCACCACGTCATCCGGCAGCTCGCCATCGAACAAAGGGTACAGTGCGGGATTGCCGGTATAACCACCATCCCAATAGGCTTCGGTCCGTCCCGATTTTGGATCATAAATTTCGACCGCCTGAAACAGGTTCGGCAAACAGGCCGAGGCCAAGATGGCATCTGTCGAAATCTCACGCCCGGTGAACACTCTGATCTTGCCGCTGCGTACACAAGTGGCGCAGACAAACAAGCCAGGTCCATCGTCTGCGCATATCTCATCGAAGTTGAACCGTTCAACAACGCTTTCCAGCGGATTACTGTAGAACGGCCCATACGCATAGGGCGACACCAGCCGCGACCACGCATCCGCCACCGAAAACGGAGCCGCGTATTCCAGCGCCTGCGCAATATGCGCCGGTTCCACCCCGCGCATCCAATGGGCGATCCGCATGTCGCCCACCGCACCCATGCGTTTCCACAATCCGTCCAGACAATCCCGTGCGCCCTGACGCCCTGCATGCACCATCCCGGACTTGAACGCAGCACCATTCAACGCCCCGGCCGAGGTTCCGGTAATCGCCGCAACCTCGATATCTTCTTCGTCAAGAATCCGATCCAGAACGCCCCAGGTAAAGGCGCCATGTGCGCCACCACCCTGCAAAGCCAGATTGATGCGTTTCAAACCGCGCTCCTTCTTCTGTTCAATGGTCTAGCGCAGAACCCTCATGCGTCACAGCGCAGTCCAGCCCCCATCAACCGAGATCGTCGTCCCCGTGATCTGCGCTGCTGCGTCCGAGCACAGGAAGATCGCCGTGCCGCCCAACTGCTCCACAGTGGCAAACTCCTTAGACGGTTGCCGTTCAAGCAGGATGTTCTTGACCACGTCCTCTCGGCTCATGTTGTACTCTCTCATCGTATCGGGAATCTGCGACTCGACCAACGGCGTCAGTACGTATCCCGGACAGATCGCGTTGCACGTAATCGGTTCCTGCGCGGTTTCCAGCGCCACGGTCTTCGTCATCCCGACAACACCATGTTTAGCTGCCACGTAAGCTGCTTTGAAAGGAGACGCGGTCAATCCGTGCGCGGACGCGATATTCACGACCCGTCCCCAGCCTGCCTTGCGCATCATCGGCAGCGCCGCAGCGGTCGTATGAAAAACCGAATTCATATTGATGGCGATGATTGCGTCCCATTTCTCAACAGGAAATTGGTCAATCGGCGAAACGTGCTGGATACCCGCATTGTTAACCAGAATATCGCAGGCCCCGGCTTGTTCGATCAGGGCCCGGCATTCCTCGCCTTTTGACATGTCGGCCTTGATGTATCGCGCCTTGGTTCCTGTCTCTTTTGCAATCCCGGCCGCCAAAGCATGGTCTTCATCCCGATCCGTAAACGAGTTCAGGACCACATCCGCCCCGGCCTTGGCCAGCTCACGCGCCACCCCCAGCCCGATCCCCGAATTCGATCCCGTAATGATGGCAGTTTTTCCAGACAGGCTCATGACCGCTCTCCCTCTGAGTCCATTTCGCGGACACAGTGCCATGCTGCAACTGCAAAGAAAACGGGGAATGATCCGGGGCAAGAAACCGTGCAATTGCTGCACAAAAAAACGCCCGCACGAAGCGGGCGTTAAGTTATTGAGGCAGGTTTCATACAGGCAAGAAACCTATCGAGCAGTAGAACCTTTATAAGCAATTCCACGCCGCCATCCAAGCTAAAAGTTTGATAACAAGAAAAATCATCGCTACGGTGAATCCCAAACAAAATAAGGCCAGAGCAGGATTGTTTCCAAAATGATCGCCAATTATCTCCGCCCCGTTCGTCCAGTGATCGCGGGAATCGCCACCATTTTCACGGCCTCTCTGGTATCGGCAGAATCGGCGCACGGCATAGCTATGTATGGTGACCCTGCCCTACCACCGGATTTTGTGTCGCTACCCTACGCAAATCCAGATGCGCCCACGGGTGGTAAGGTCGTTTTCGGAAACACCGGCGGCTATAACAGTTTGAACCCGTTTGTGCAAAAAGGCACGTCACCCTGGCAATTGAGGTTTTGGACCCATGAAAGTCTGATGGGTCGATCCTGGGACGAACCTTTCACACTTTACGGGTTGTTAGCCGAATCAGTTGAGACTGCTCCGGACCGGTCCTGGGTCGAATTCACGCTGCGCGAAAATGCCCGATTCTCGGACGGCGCCCCCGTGACCGTCGAGGATGTAGTCTGGTCCTATGAGAAGTTGGGCACCGAAGGGCATCTGCGCTATCGCGGGTTGTGGGGCAAGATCGACAGCATCGAACAGACCGGCCCGCGCAGCGTACGCATCACCTTCAACGAACCCGATCGCGAACTGGCCCTGATCGCAGGTATGCGCCCGATCCTGCAAAAAGCACAGTGGGAGGGGAAAGACTTCGCCAACGCAAGCTTGCATGACATCCCGGTTGGAACTGGCCCTTATGTAATCGACGATTACGAGGCCGGACGGTATGTAAACCTGCGCCGCAACCCGGATTACTGGGGCGCGGATACACCATTCCGCAAAGGCACCATGAACCTTGATGAAATGCGGATTGAGTTCTACGGCGACGGCACAGTTCTGTTCGAAGCCTTCAAAGCCGGTGAGCTGTCGGCAGTTCGAGAATTCAACGCTGACAAATGGGACACTCAATACGGCTTTCCTGCCGCACAGCGCGGCGATGTGATCAAGACGGAAATACCGCACGGCAAGCCTTCGGGCATGACTGGTTTTGTGATGAATACACGCAAAGCACCATTTGACGATTGGCGCGTGCGCGAAGCGCTGATGCTGGCGTTCAACTTCGAATTCATCAACGACACGATCACCGGCGGTGCACAGCCGCGGATCACTTCGTATTTCTCAGGCTCTGATCTGGCGATGCAACCGGGTGAGGCTACCGGGAAGGTTAAGGAGCTGCTCTTGCCCTACGCCGACAGCCTGCCGCCCGGTACAATTGAAGGGTATGCCCTGCCCCATGGCGACGGTTCGGCCCGCAACCGGGCCAATATTCGCGCGGCCAGTAAACTGTTGTCCGAAGCAGGCTGGATCATTCAGGACGGTGTCCTGCGAAACGAAAACGGCGACCCGTTCACCATCACCGTACTGCTGCAGCAAGGCGACAGCGACAATCAGACCGCAATAGACATTTTCACCGGCGCGTTGGAGCGTCTGGGTATTCAGGTCACAACCGAACAGGTGGACAGCGCACAATTCACCGAGCGCACGTCAAAGCTGGACTTTGACATGACAATCTTCCGCCGCGCACTTTCCCTTTCCCCTGGTAACGAACAGCGCCTGTATTGGGGTAGCGAAAATGCTGATACTCCGGGCACTCGCAACCTGATGGGTGTGGCATCGCCCGCCGTCGACGGGCTGATCACCGCTATGCTGTCCTCTGAAAGTCACGAGGATTTTGTGGCCGCGACCCGAGCGCTTGACCGCGTATTGACCGCCGGACGCTATGTCATTCCGATCTGGAGCTTTGATGTCGGGCGCATTGCGCACGCCAAGGAGCTGAAATTCCCCGAAACCTTGCCGATTTATGGCGACGGGCCGGAATACATGCCGCAGGTCTGGTGGTATCAGGATTGACCTGAGTGATCTATTTCCATATTTCTTGAAATATGGAAATAGCGATTCATGAAAAACTTGGCGCCTTGGCGCATCCCAAACGGCTGGACCTGTTTCAGTTGTTGATGCGCCGCTACCCGGATTCTGTGCCCGCCGGTGAGATCGCCGACGCACTGGCGCTGAAGCCAAATACGACATCAACCTACCTCAATGCTCTAAAATCGGCTGATCTGATCGTTCAGTCGCGTACGGGAACGTTTCTGCACTATTCAGCAAATCTGCCCGCCGTTCGCGACCTGTTTGGAGAGCTGCTGGGGAATTGCTGTCAAAACCGTCCCGATTTGTGTCTGCAAACCTCCGGAGATCCAATCATGACCAGCCCAGACCGCACGCTTAATGCGCTGTTCATCTGCACCGGCAATTCGGCCCGTTCGATCATGGCCGAGAGCATACTGAACGCCGAAGGCAACGGAAAGTTCCGCGCCTTTTCCGCGGGAACCGCCCCGTCAGGCCAGCCCAATTCCGATGTATTGGAGCTGCTGCGCCAAAAAGGTCATGAGACCGCCGACCTGAGATCAAAATTCGTGGATGAGTTCGCGGCAGAGGACGCCCCGGTGATGGATTTCGTCTTTACCGTCTGCGACCACGCCGCCAACGAGGCCTGCCCAACCTGGCCTGGCCAACCCATAAGCGCGCATTGGGGTCTTGCCGACCCGGTCAAAGCCGAAGGCACTGAGGCTCAGAAACATCTGGCCTTTCAGCAGGCCTATGGGCTTTTGCGCAACCGGATCACTGCCTTTGTCAGCCTGCCATTCGAAACGCTCGATCGCATATCATTACAACACAAGGTGGATGACATTGGCCGAATGGCCAAATAACCACAGCCAATCCAAGGACGCATCACTATGAACATACTGGTTCTGTGCACCGGCAATTCCGCCCGGTCGATCTTGCTGGAGTCGATCTTCAACCACACCGGCAAGGGGCGCGTACACGCCTATTCCGCAGGTTCGAATCCGGCCGGTAAAGTGCACCCCCAATCGCTGGCCCTGCTGGAAAGCAAGGGGCATGACTTATCGAGTGCCCGCTCTAAAAGCTGGGATGAATTCGCGGCTGAAGATGCGCCCAGAATGGACGTGGTGATCACCGTGTGCGGATCAGCCGCCGAGGAAACCTGCCCTGTCTGGCCGGGCGCCCCCGTGCGCGCCCATTGGGGTGTTGAAGATCCTGCGGCGGCCTCGGAATCCGATTGGGACGACGCCTTTTGCACGGCTTATGCCATTTTAGGCCGCCGCGCCGCCGCCCTGCTGGATCTGCCTGTCGAGACTATGGACAGCGACGATCTGACCACACAACTCAAACGTATCGGAGCCCTTCTATGAACGCCCGCCAGTATTTTGCCGAGTTTCTGGGCACCGCTTTTCTGCTGATCGGTGTCGTCGGGTCCGGGATAATGGCGCAGACATTATCAGGTGGGAACATCGCGCTTGCCCTGCTGGCCAATGCAATTGCCACAGGCTGCATGCTCTATGCCATCATCACCACTCTGGGTCCTGTTTCGGGCGCGCATTTCAACCCCGCCGTCACACTGGCCTTTGCCTTGCGCGGCGAACACCCCTGGCGCGCGGTTGCCCCATACATGGTTATGCAGATCGCCGGCGGGATCGTGGGCGTTTGGGCTAGCCACTATATGTTCGACCTGCCGATTCTACAGACATCGGAAACCTTGCACCGCACCGGATCGCACCAGTGGTTTTCCGAGATCATCGCCACGCTGGGACTGCTGTTCGTGATCTTCGGCGGAATTCGGCACAAACCGGACACGGTACCAGCCCTAGTGGGCCTCTATATCACAGGGGCATACTGGTATACATCCTCCACAAGTTTTGCCAATCCGGCAGTGACCATCGCTAGAGGGTTTACGGATACCTTCGCAGGCATATACCCTGCACACATTCCGATGTTCATCGTGATGCAGATTATTGCTGTGTTTATCGGGCACATAGTTCTGAACTGGTTGTTCAGGCCCGAGACGTAACGGACCGGCCGCCACTCACTTAACAGCAGGTCCGTCCACCCGTTGCGGTATCGCCGCAGCGGGTTTTTTTGTGCGCCTATTACGTAACGTCAGGATGCGACATTTTGTCATGTCCGCAGAGTCGTCAACTCCTACGTACCCTGTTTGGGGGGAGAGCAGTCCTGAAACTGGAACATAGGAAGGCTCGCAGATGTTGAACTGGGCTGATCTGACGCAAGATTGGGGCGCGTCATACGCGCGCGCAAAACGGAGGTTCCCAAACCTGCGCGACAAGGATATGGCGCGCGTGCGGGATGACCGCAAACAGTTTGAAGCCTATCTTGCCGAACGCCACCATCTGACCGTGAACGAAGCGCGCGAAGAGCTTGAAGATTTTCTTTTTACCGAGTCACTAAACCGCGAAGCCAATCGGCTTTAGGTAAGTGACGTGACCCAAAGGATCGTCGCGTCCTCGTCGCTTACGGAAATGACGTTGTGGCCCATACTGCCATCGTAATAAGCGCTGTCACCACGGCGCATTTCCACTGGTTCATAGAATTCCGTGTACAACCGCACGATTCCAGTCAGAACATACAGGAACTCTTCGCCATCATGGCGAACCCAACCGTCAAACTCGTCCATTGATCGAGCCCGGACGCGGGCGCGATAGGGTAGCATCTGCTTTTTCGTCAGCGTATCGGCCAACAATTCATGTTCATATGTCGTAGTGGCATGGGCTGTCCCGGCACCCATTCTCGTCACTGCCATGCGACCGATCACCTGATCGCGCTGCGGTGCTGTAAATAGCTGAGGCACCGAGATTTCCAGCCCGATCGCCAGCTTCTTGAGCGCTTCATAGGTGGGCGACATTTGCCCGTTTTCAATTTTACTGAGGGTCGACCGCGCCAAACCGGCCTGACTTGCCGCCTGTTCCAACGTCCAGTTGCGTGCCTTGCGCAGCTCGCGTACCCGCGCGCCGAGATCCAAGGGTTCGACATGGGTGTCGACGCCGTTGTCGCGGGCGATGCGGATCAGGGATTTCGGGTCGCTCGAAGTCATGTGCAACTCTATAGGGCCAGCGTGGCGCGCTTGCAACGCGTCAGCTGCCACGATAGCCAGTCGGCATGCTGTCAGTTTTCGATCAAGGCCCACCACCGCCCTGCCCTGCGCCGTTCAACATGGCGGCACATGTCCTGCGTCATGCAGCAAACCTTCCGACAAAGACTGCCCTTTCTATCCTGAGCCCGCACGGCACCCAGGATTGGAGCTTTGCCGCGTTGCAATCTGCAATTCTAGGCACGGGCACAGGATTGCTGCGGGCCGGCCTGCGCCCCGGCGACATTGTGTTGATGCGGCTGGGCAATTCAGTGGAATTTCCGATCGCTTATCTGGGGGCAATTTCAGTCGGGATTGTCCCGGTGCCGACTTCGGCGCAATTGACCGAACCGGAAACGGCCCGGATGATCTCGGACCTGTCACCCACGGCAATACTACATGATCCGTCCATCGCCTGTGCACCACACCCGATGAAAATCGGGTTGGATCAGCTGATCTCAATGCGCGATCTGCCGCCAGCCGAGTTTGCAATCGGCGATCCGAACAGGTTGGCTTACGTAGTCTATACCTCCGGTACATCAGGCAGCCCGCGAGCCGTGGCCCATGCCCACCGGGCGATTTGGGCCCGACAGATGATGGTAGATGGCTGGTATGGCCTGCGTGAAAGTGATCGGCTGTGTCACGCGGGTGCGTTTAACTGGACTTACACACTGGGCACCGGGTTGATGGATCCCTGGACCATCGGCGCAACCGCTCTGATCCCAGAACCCGGCACGGACCCAGCCGACCTTCCGGCATTGTTGCACCAGAACAAGGCCACGATCTTTGCCGCTGCTCCGGGTGTCTTTCGCAAAGTCCTGCAACAACCACAGCTGCCTGCCCTGCCTGATCTCCGTCATGGTCTTTGCGCTGGGGAAAAGCTGTCCCGCCCTCTCCATGAACATTGGACTCAGGCGACAGAAACCGAACTTTATGAAGCCTATGGCATGTCTGAATGTTCGACCTTCATTTCGTCCAGCCCGGCCCATCCGGCACGAGGAGAGTCGCTGGGGCAGCCTCAGCCCGGTCGCCGCGTGGCAATCTTGAGCCCTGATGGCCCTGTGCCCCAAGGCCAGGAAGGCACAATTGCTGTCCACCGCGACGATCCCGGGATGATGCTGACCTATCTCAACGCCCCGAACGAGGCGCAGTCGCGGATGCAGGGTAACTGGTTTTTGACCGGGGATCAGGGAGCAATGGCCGTCGATGGGCAGATCACCTATCTGGGTCGGGCCGACGACATGATGAACGCAGGCGGATACCGGGTTTCTCCGGTCGAAGTCGAGGCCGTGCTGTCCCGTCACCCCGGCATTGCACAAGTCGGCGCCGCCGCTGTCGAGGTCAAACCCGACACCTATGTGATTGCGGCCTTTTACACCGGCCCGGAAAAACTGGACGAAAGCACCTTACGGTCCTATGTGTCCGACAATCTGGCGCGCTACAAACAACCGCGCGCTTTTGTTCACCTGCCCGCCCTGCCCACCGGTGGCAATGGCAAACTCCTGCGCCGCGCCCTGCCGGCCTATTTCAAGGCGACGTCCGAATGACCCAGACCGTGAAACTCGACATTATGTCCGACCCGATCTGCCCGTGGTGCTATATCGGCAAGACGCATCTGGACAAGGCGTTGGCGGATGTGCCGAACCACCCCTTCGTGATCGAATGGCATCCCTTTCAGCTGAACCCCGACATGCCGGATGCCGGTATGGACCGGCGGGAATATCTTGAAAGCAAATTCGGGGGTAAAGACGGAGCGGTACGCGCCTATGCCCCGGTGGTCGAACATGCCGAGAATGCAGGGCTCAAGATTGATTTCGAAGGTATGAAGCGCACTCCGAATACGCTTGATGCACATCGCCTGATTCACTGGGCCGGAATCGAGGGAAAGCAGAACGATGTCGTGGATGCCCTGTTCAATGCCTATTTCGTCGAAGCCCGCGACATTGGCCAGCACGAGGTTCTGGCCGACATCGCCGACAGCGTGGGGATGGATGCAGCTGTGGTACAGAAACTGTTGAAATCAGACGCAGATCGCGAGGACATACGCAACCGCGACAGCCATTCACGCCAAATGGGTATCAGTTCAGTCCCGACTTACATCGTTGCCAACCAGCACGCCGTGCCCGGTGCGCAACCGCCTGAGCTTTGGGCTAAAGTGATCGCCGAAATCATGTCTCAGATTGAGGCCTCTCCTGCAGAATAACACATATCCCTGTGCATTTTCCCACCTAGCTCAACCTGTCTTGTCGTGATAGCGCCAGTGGGAAGGAGTTTCTCATGGCCAATCGCATGTCTCGGGGTGAGTTTGTCGCCCTGATCGCGATGATGTTCGCGACTATCGCATTTTCGATCGATTCCATGCTGCCTGCGCTGCCCGAAATTGGCGCGCAGCTAAGCCCGAACGACTTGAATAAGGCACAACTGATCCTGACTTCATTTGTTCTGGGTATGGGAATCGGCACGTTTTTCACCGGACCCATCTCAGATGCGATCGGGCGCAAGCCAGTAATCTATGGCGGAGTTGCACTGTACATTCTGGCCTCGGCGGTCGCATGGGCAAGTTCTTCGCTCGAGCTGGTGCTGGCGGCGCGTGTCGTTCAAGGTCTGGGCGCTGCTGGTCCGCGCGTTGTCGCGATGGCCATTATTCGGGATCTCTACTCTGGTCGGGAAATGGCGCGCATTGTTTCGATTGCCATGATGATCTTCACGCTGGTTCCCGCCATCGCGCCGATGCTGGGCGCGGGTGTGATCGCTCTGTTTGGCTGGCGCGGCATCTTTATCTCGTTCATTTTGTTTGCACTCATCGTTGTCCTTTGGATGACCGCACGCCTGCCCGAGTCTCTGGCACCGGAAAACCGCCGTCCGTTTCGCCTGCCTTTGATGGTCGCCGCCGTGCAGGAAATGATTGCCCACCCCACCGTACGGCTGTCCATTCTGGTTCAGACACTGTGTATGGGGATGTTGTTTACCATGCTGACCATGGTGCAACCGGTATATGACGTGGTGCATGACCGCGCCGAAAGCTTCCCATTCTGGTTCGGCTTTGTGGCGCTGATGTCTGGCTCTGCCAGTTTGCTGAACGCAGCGGTTGTTGTCCGGGTAGGCATGCGCCGTATTGTGACCTGGGCGCTGGGCGGTCAAATCCTGATCACGTCGGCTGTCATCGTGCTGAGTATGGCTGACCTTACACCCGAGGGTTCTTTTGCACTGTTCGTCTTTTGGCAAACAACCGTGTTTTTTATGGCAGGCGTCACCATGGGCAATCTGAACGCCATCGCGATGGAGCCGATGGGCCACATCGCGGGTATGGCGGCCTCGGTAATCGGATCGATATCCACGGTTCTGGCAGCCGCCATTGCCGCTCCGGTGGGCCTTTTGTTTGACGGATCCATAGCCCCCCTGACAGCAGGTATTCTGACCATGTGCATCGTTGCCTTCGGCCTCATGCTGCATATGGGCCGGATCGAAAACAGACTACTCGCCTGATCTGTCCAGCCTTGTCGAAACACGCTAACCTACCCTCAATTCGAGGGGAGGATTTCAATGAGTTATGATTACGATCTCGGCACGTATTCCTGTACGGTGACGACATCCTCGGCTGAAGCTCAAATTTGGTTTAACCGTGGTCTGGTTTGGACCTACGGCTATAATCACGATGAAGCCGTCGCCTGCTTTCAGCGCGCCGCAGAGCTTGATCCTGACTGCGCCATGGCGCATTGGGGCATCGCTTATGCTGCTGGCCCAAATTACAACCTGCCCTGGGATTTGCGCGACGATCAAGGTCAGACAAAGTCGTTGGCCACAGCATATGACGCAACGCAAAAGGCGTTGGCTCTGGCAGAGAGTGGTACGCCCGTCGAGCAGGCCCTGATCCACGCCCTGCCCGCGCGCTATCCGCAGCGGGAACCGGTCCCAGACATGCACAAGTGGGATTATGACTTCGCCGACGCTATGCGCGCAGCTTTTGCGGAACAACCCGATCACCTGGATCTGCGAACAGTCTTTGTCGAGGCACTGTTGAACCTTACTCCGTGGCAGATGTGGAACCTGCAAACTGGTCAGCCCGCTGAAGGCGCTGCAACACTGGAGGCACAAGAGGCGTTGGAATGGGCTATGGCCAACGACTCCGACGCTTTGACCCATCCTGGTCTTTTGCACCTCTATGTTCATCTGATGGAGATGTCACCCACGCCGGAAAAGGCACTGCAAGCCGGGGACATATTGCGCACACTGGTGCCGGATGCTGGCCATTTGGTGCACATGCCGACGCACATCGATGTTCTGTGCGGCCATTATCACAACGTTACCTACTGGAACGCCAAGGCCACCGAAGCCGATCTGAAATATTACGAACGCGAGGGTGCGTTCAACATCTATACCGGTTACCGCCAGCACAATTATCACTTCGCCATCTACGGCGCTCTGTTTCTGGGCCAGATAGAGCCTGCATTGCGTGCCAATCAGGGTCTATGGGATACAACGCCCGAAGAAATGTTGCGCATCGAAAGCCCGCCGATGGCGGACTACTTCGAAAGCTACATGTCCATGGGCCCGCATATCCTGATCCGATTTGGCCGGTGGGAAGAGGCCAAAATGTTGGGGCTGCCATCCGACCCGGACCTGTACCGCACCCTGACGGTCACCACGCACTATGCCCGTGCCGTCGCCTTTGCAGCGACGGGGCAGATTGCCGAGGCCGAAGCCGAGGAGAACCTGTTCCTAGCCGCCAAAACCTGCGTTCCGGAGACGCGTAGGCTTCACAATAACCGCGTCATTGATCTGCTTGAAATCGCAGCTGAAATGCTGCGGGGCGAGATCGAATATCGCAAAGGGAACTACGAAATGGCCTTTGCCCATCTGCGCCGATCAGTCGAATTGGACGATACTTTGCCATATGACGAGCCATGGGGCTGGATGCAGCCGACGCGCCACGCACTGGGCGCATTGCTTTTCGAACAAGGACACGTGTCTGAGGCCGAAGAGGTCTATCGCGAAGATCTGGGACTGGGCGGCACCCTAAGCCGAGCTTCCATTCACCCCGACAATGTCTGGAGTCTCAAGGGGTTGCATGATTGCTTGAAGGCGCGTGGCGAAGCCATTGAAACAAAACAGATCGAGCAAAGGCTGGATCTGGCTCTGGCACGTGCTGATCGCGCGGTTGGTGCCTCTTGTTTCTGCGCTCAGGCAGCGATGAAGGCGGCCGAATGAAGCTTGTCCTCATCTTTCTGGCCTTGCTGATCGGCGGCCCCGCCCTCGCCCAGCGGCAAAACTTCCCTCCGGCGGATGAGGCGGCGCAGGATTCGTCACTGGTCGCGTTCCGGGCTGAACTGCTGGAGCGGATCAAAGCCCGTGACACAGAATTCCTTGTCGCCTCAGCCTGCCCCGACATTTATCTAAGCCACGGCAGCAACGGCGGCCCTGAGGAATTCCGCATCAATCTGACAGTTCCCCCGGAAACTCTGACAGAAGAGTTCCGATCCGAAGCCGATGATTTGCGTGAAACGTTCTGGAACGCTTTGCAAACTACTTTGTCTCAGCCCGGATATTTCGACGATCAGGGTGAGTTCTGGATGCCGCACCAATGGCAGATCACGTTGCCTGCATCGCTGGATCCTTTCACCGCTTTTTTCGTGGTCGGTGAAAACGTTTCGCTGCGGCAAGGCCCATCCCGGAACGATGCGATTCTGGGGCAGATTAGCCATGAGGTCGTGATCATTCCTGACTACCAGCCAGACCTTGAATACCAACAGGTACGCCTGACGGACGGTACCGCGGGCTTTATGCACCGCGATTTTCTATGGTCGATGGTTGGCTATCGTGCTGCGTTCGTGAAATCGGAAATTGGTAACTGGCAACTCTGCACCTTTGTCACCGGCGACTAGGCTTTCGCCTTTTTCTTCTCGGCGATCACTTTTTCAGCCAGATCGCGCGCGATGGCAAAGGCGCCCTTGATCTTGTCGCTGTCCTTTTTCCAGTCGCGACGAACGACAATCTTGTTGTCCTTGACCTTGGCGAGGCCACGCTGGTTCTGGATGAAATCGACCAGCCCCTGAGGCGACGCAAATTTGTCATTGTGGAACTGAATTGTCGCCCCCTTCGGCCCGCCATCCAGCTTGGCAATCCCCGCACGCTTGCACATCGCCTTGATGCGGACGACCAGCATCAGCGTGTTCACCTCTTTCGGCAACGTTCCGAAACGATCGATCAGTTCGGCGGCAAACCCCTCCAGTTCGACCTTGGTCGAAAGCGACGACAGGCGGCGATACAGCCCCAGACGCACATCCAGATCGGGCACGTAGTCTTCGGGGATCAGAACGGGGACGCCCAGATTGATCTGCGGCGCCCATTGGTCATCGGCATCCGACAGCCCTTCCATCTCGCCGGCTTTGATCTTGGCGATCGCCTCTTCCAGCATCGATTGGTAAAGCTCATACCCCACATCGCGCATCTGTCCGGACTGTTCTTCGCCCAGCAGGTTTCCCGCACCGCGAATGTCGAGGTCTTGCGAGGCAAGTGTGAACCCTGCGCCCAACGTGTCCAGTGAACCCAATACGCGCAGTCGTTTTTCGGCCGTGGCGGTTAGCTTCTGTCGCGGTTTGGTCGTCAGGTATGCATAGGCACGGGTTTTCGACCGTCCCACGCGTCCTCGGATTTGGTAGAGCTGCGACAGACCGAACATATCAGCCCGATGTACGACCATCGTGTTCGCCGTCGGAATATCCAACCCGCTTTCCACAATCGTAGTGGCCAACAGAACGTCATACTTGCCGTCATAGAAGGCGTTCATCCGGTCGTCGAGCTCGCCTGCAGCCATCTGCCCATGAGCCACCATGTAAGTCAGCTCTGGCAGTTGCTCTTTCAGGAATTCCTCAATCTCGGGCAGGTCCGAGATACGCGGGACAACATAGAAACTTTGCCCGCCGCGATAATGTTCACGCAGCAGCGCCTCGCGAATGGTCACTGCGTCGAACTCGCTGACATAGGTGCGGATCGCCAGACGGTCGATGGGCGGTGTACCGATGATCGACAGGTCGCGTACGCCAGTCAGGCTGAGTTGCAACGTCCGAGGGATCGGTGTTGCCGTCAAGGTCAGAACATGGATGTCCGAGCGTAGTTGCTTCAGGCGCTCTTTGTGCGCCACACCGAAGTGTTGCTCTTCGTCGATAACCAGCAGGCCGAGGTTGTTGAATCGAATTCCTTTGGCCAACAACGCATGAGTGCCAATGACGATATCAACTGTACCGCGCGCCAACCCATCACGGGTTTGCTGCGCCTCTTTCGCGGAGACAAACCTCGAAAGCTGCCGAACCTCCAGGGGAAATCCCCGAAAGCGTTCTTTAAAAGACGCCGCATGCTGACGAGCCAGCAATGTTGTTGGCGCCACGACTGCTACCTGAACTCCTGACAGGGCCGCAACAAAGGCCGCACGCATAGCAACCTCGGTTTTGCCGAAACCCACGTCTCCGCAAATCAGGCGATCCATCGGCGCGCCGGAATGCATGTCTTCCATCACTTCCGCGATAGCGCGCAGCTGGTCGTCGGTTTCCTGATATGGGAAACGGGCGCTGAATTCCTCCCACGCGTGGGGCGGTGGGTCCATGACCGGAGCCTTACGCAATGCGCGCTCAGCAGCGATGCGAATAAGCTTATCCGCCATCTCGCGGATACGTTCCTTGAGCTTGGCTTTCTTTGCCTGCCATGCACCACCGCCCAGACGATCCAGCAGACCTTCGTCGTGACCGTATTTCGACAGCAGCTCGATATTTTCGACTGGTAGGTAAAGTTTTGCCTGCTCCGCGTATTCCAGCAGCAAACATTCGTGGGCCGCGCCTGCTGCCGTCACGACCTCCATGCCGACGTAACGTCCGATTCCATGATCGACGTGAACAACCAGATCACCAGGGCTAAGAGACTGAGTCTCGGTCAGGAAGTTTTCGGCCTTGCGGCGTTTCTTGGGCTGGCGGATCAAACGGTCCCCCAGAACGTCTTGTTCCGCAATCACCGTCAGATCAGAGGTTTCAAACCCGTGCTCCAGCGCCCAGACAGCAAGATGCAAACCGCGCTTGCCAACTCGGGTGCCGTCCGCGACAGGAATGGCCTCGGCCAGACCTTCATCCTCGATCAACCCGGTCAGGCGTTCACGGGCGCCCTCGGAATAAGAGGCTATTAACACCGGCCCCCTGTCTAGCTTGCCCTGGATATGGCTGGCCAAGGCGCCAAACAGACTGATGCTTTCCTGCTGGCGCTCCGGGGCAAAGTTGCGGCCGATCCGCCCCCCTGCGTCGATCACACCGGGCCCGCTAGCCTGTGGCAGAGGGCTGAACTGCATCACCCGGCGGTCGCCCACGGCCTGTTCCCATTCCGCATCATCAAGGTAAAGCAGTCCCGGCGGTGTGGGTTTATAGACCGTATCCATCTGCGAACGGTTTTCCAGCGCCAGACGCCGGGTTTCGTATTGATCCTCGATACTATCCCAGCGGGCCAGCCGCGCAGGTGTAACCTGATCGTCCAGCGAGATCGTAGCACCCGGCAGGTAGTCAAACAGCGTCTCAAGTTTTTCGTGAAAAAAAGGCAGCCAGTGCTCAATGCCCTGATGCTTGCGGCCCGCGCTTACTGCTTCGTAGAGCGGATCATCCGTTCCCGCCGCCCCAAATTCGATACGGTAATTCTGTCGAAATCTGGTGATCGCAGCGTCATCCAGAATGACCTCGGACACGGGTGCAAGTTCAACAATTTCCAACTTCTCGGTCGTGCGCTGCGATACCGGGTCAAAGCGGCGTGCGCCATCCAGCACATCTCCGAACAGGTCAAGACGCACCGGTCCTGTTTCGCCTGGTGGGAAGATGTCGATGATCCCGCCCCGGATCGCGTAATCACCAGGCTCCATGACCGTCGGGCTTTGTGTGAACCCCATGCGGACCAGAAAACCGCGCAGGGCGTCTTCGTCGATGCGATGATTTACCCGAGCCGTAAAGGCCGCCTCACGCAATACGTCGCGCGCCGGTACGCGCTGAGTCGCCGCGTTCAGCGTGGTCAACAGAACGAACTGTGTCGGCATCTGATGGACAAGCGCCGCCAACGTGGCAACGCGCGCAGCGGAAATATCCGCGTTTGGCGATACCCGATCGTAAGGCAGGCAGTCCCAGCCGGGAAATACAAAGATGGGCATGTCGGGCGCAAAAAAGGTCAACGCGGCGCGCATTGCCTCCATCCGCTTGTCATCGCGTGCAACGTGACAGACCGGTCCGCCAGAGCGCGCGATTTCTTTCAGCACAAGCTGTGCGTCAAACCCTTCGGGGGCACCGCCAACTGTTACGTGGTTCGGAGCCTGCATCGCCGCGCCCTTTCGTTCTTACCAGCCCAGAACGCCGATCGAAAAGTTCTGGTACATACCCCAAAGCGACGTGATCAGTATCGACACCATGCCGATGAGCTGAGTGTAAATCCGGCAGCGTGTCAGGGTTTTCGACACGATCTCCAACGTCGCTTCCTGTCGTTTCAACCGCCGGGCGGCCGTAATATTCACCAAAGCGACGAAACACAAGGGAAACAGCAGCAGGAATACGGCCTGCGCAAATTCCACTTCATAATAAAACCCCAGCGTCGCCATTCCGGTAAAAATGAAACAGCACAGCGCCATGATGACCAGACCGGAAACATCCGTGATATAAAGCAACCGGTTCGTATTGATGCGTACAATATCCAGCAGATCCTGCTCTGTCTGGCCACCCACGCGCCGCGCCCGAACCACCAGGTCATATGGAACCCCGATCGTCCAGTGGCTCGCGGATGACCACAACACGGCCAACCCGATCCAGTACCACAGGTTCGAAAAGCTGCGCATATCAATGATTTCGAAGATCGAAGAGTAAAAGTCCAAGCGCCAGCCCTTTGTTTACTGTCCTTGGGGCCTTACATCGCGCTGACGCGTCCATTGGTACCCTTGAGACCACGGAGAATTCATGCCACCCAATGCGCGAATGTTCAAGGAGAGCGCGCAATGAAACCGACCATCGCCCCCTATCCCCTCGCCCGATTTCGCCGGGCTCGTCAATCGCAGACGATCCGAGGGCTGGTGCGAGAAAACACATTGACAACTGAAGACTTGATCTGGCCCGTCTTTGTGCGCGATGGCGAGGGGATCGAGGAACCCGTAGCTTCAATGCCCGGAGTGATGCGCCGTTCAGTCGATCTGATCGCCAAGGCCGCAGTCGAGGCGCAGGCGCTGGGAATTCCGGCGATCTGCATTTTTCCATATACAGATCCCTCCCTGAAGACCGAAGACTGCGCCGAAGCCTGGAGCCCGGACAACCTTTCAAACCGCGCTATCCGGGCTGTCAAGGAAGCAGCCCCGGATATTGCCGTGATGACAGACGTCGCGCTGGACCCATACAACATCAACGGCCATGACGGTTACGTCGTGGACGGAGAGATCGTGAACGATCAGACTGTCGAGGCACTGGTAAAGATGACACTTGCGCAGGCCGAGGCCGGCGCGGATATCATCGGACCATCCGATATGATGGACGGGCGGATCGGTGCGATGCGGACGGCGTTGGAGAAGGCTGGGCATCACAATGTTATGATCCTGAGCTATGCCGCGAAATATGCCAGTGCCTTTTACGGACCGTTCCGCGATGCCGTCGGCGCGTCCGGCGCACTGACCGGCGACAAGAAAACCTATCAGATGGATCCGGCCAATTCGAACGAAGCACTGCGCCTGATCGAACGCGATCTAACCGAAGGTGCCGATATGGTGATGATCAAACCTGGCATGCCTTACCTGGACATCTGCCACAGGGTCAAAGACACCTTTGGTGCACCAACCTATGCTTATCAGGTCTCGGGTGAATTCGCGATGATCCAGGCGGCAGCTCAGAATGGCTGGATCGATGGCGAAAAGACCATGCTTGAAAGTCTGCTCGCCTTCAAGCGTGCCGGGTGCGATGGTATTCTGACCTACTTCGCACCGCAGGTGGCCCGAATCCTTCAAGGCTAAAACCCTGCCATTTCGCGATTTTTCGCCGATTGCTTTATGCTGCGGGACAGCTTTCCCGTGACATGGGCAGGCAATCGGCGTATTCTTGCAGATAAGATCGGGATGACCCGGCAACTCAGGCACATCTACAGAGACAGGAAACATGAGCAGTTCCAATACCCCCCGACTGAGCCGTCGCGGCTTTGCCATTGGCATGGCCGGGCTGACGCTGACCGCTGCTTGCGGCAACGGCGTCGGCAATTCAAACGCAACGACGATTGACGCCCGTGTCGATGCCACGCTGAACGAAATGTACAGCAAGTACCCCAACACAGTTGAAATCGCCAACAAGGCCAATGGCATGCTGGTCATGCCGCTTATCACCGAGGCCGGGTTTATGTTTGGCGGCGGCTTTGGCCAAGGCGCGTTGCGTATACAGGGCGCGACAGTCGACTACTATTCCGCTGTAAAAGGCTCGGCCGGTTTGCAGATCGGCGCTCAGCAATACGCGCATGTTCTGTTTTTCATGACCGAAGATGCATTAAACGATTTCCGCCGGTCCAGCGGATGGACCGCGGGCGCCGATATCGGATACGTCGTTGATGCCACCGGCAGCACAATATCGACCACTACGACAGAGCTACGGAAACCGGTGTTGGCAGCAATATTTGGGCAAGCCGGTTTGCTGTTTGGTGCGACGGTCGAAGGCATCAAGTATACACGCATCATTCCTTAAATTCGAATTACCACTCCCCTCTGATGGACCCCGCCGCGTTATGTGGCGGGGTTTTAAGTTTTTTGGCCTGTTTCAACGCGGTTTACGCGGGTAATCCTCTTTCAGTCGGTCTGGGCATCCACTAATCTGCGACCAAACGAAAACTGAATGGATATGTGGGGCACGGATGGGTCTTGTCTTTCGCTGGCTGGTACGGATTACCTCCGGGCTGATCTTACTGGTTCTGGCTGCCGTTGGGCTGGTCTATTTCCTTGCCAGCCAATCCCTGCCGAATTACGACCAAACCCTTGAAGTCAAAGGGTTGACTGCGCCGATCGAAATAGTCCGTGACACCGCCAATGTGCCTCATGTTCTGGCCCAGAACGATCCCGACGTTTTCTTTGGTCTGGGTTACGCGCACGCGCAGGACCGGTTGTGGCAGATGACGGTCTTGCGCCGCACCGCACAGGGTCGTCTATCTGAAATCTTTGGCCAGCGGACAGTGCATATCGACAAGCTGCTGCGACGGTTCGACCTGTACGGTTTAGCACACCGATCAGTTGAGGTGCAGGACGACTATACCAAGGCGGCCCTGCGCGCTTACGCCGCCGGAGTTAACGCGCGGCTGGACGAGATCAACGAGAAAGCACTGGGCCGCGGCGCGCCCGAGATGTTCTTGTTCAACGCACCTGTTTCGCCTTGGCAACCGGGCGACAGCCTGGCCGTAATCAAGCTGATGGCTTTGCAACTGTCAGGCCACCTGGAAGATGAGGTCCTTCGGGCCCGCACTTCGCTTATGCTGAACGACCCGGCTCGCCTTGCCGATATCCTGCCGGACGTTCCCGGGCCAGGGATTGCCGCATTACCCGAATATGCCTCTCTGTTTCCAAGCCTGCCGCGTTACGCCGAAGGAACAAGCTGGCCCGAGACGCCCTTGTCACCGTTCCCTCGGCGCGGTCTGGCGGGGGCCTCAAACGCGTGGTCCGCCGCCCCGTCCCGCTCGGCCAGCGGTGGCACTTTGCTGGCCAATGACCCTCATCTGGGTTTCACGGCCCCCGGCGTATGGTATCTGGCGCGGCTGGAACTGTCCAAAGGCGGAGTCATCGGTGCCACCATCCCCGGTGCTCCTGCTGTCATGACCGGGCGCAGCGACCGACTGGGCTGGGGTCTGACCTCGTCCTACCTGGACGATCAGGATGTACACATCGAGCGGCTGAACCCCGACAACTCCGAAGAATACCTGACCCCGGACGGGTTCAAAGAGTTTCAAACGCGCCCCTCCATCATCGAGATCAAAGACGAAGCCCCGATCACCTTAACCCTTCGATGGACGGAAAATGGACCGGTCTTGCCAGGTACTCATTACGATCTGAGTGCCATTACGCCTCCGGGTCATGTCGCCTCGCTGTCCTGGAGCGCGCTCAGCCCGCGCGATACATCGATGACAGCGTCGATGGCGCTGATGAACGCCGATTCCGTGCGGCAGGCAATTGCCGTTGCTGAAGATTTCATTGCTCCATCACAGAACCTTTCGCTGGTCGACATGGACACGATTGGAATGAAGCTGATCGGAGCAATGCCCAAACGGGACCTGAACAATCAAAGCCGGGGCCGCATCCCCACACCCGGCTGGTTGGCGCGGAACCGCTGGCAAGGGCGGCTTCCTTATTCGGACAACCCCGAGTTTGTAGCCCCCGCGGGCGGTATTCTGGGAAACACCAACAACAAAATCATCGACCGGCCTTTCCCTGAACACGTCTCATACGAATGGGGTGACACGCAACGCGTGCACCGCTGGGAACGCCTGATGCAATCCCGTGAGGTTCATACCCGCGACAGTTTTATCGAGGCTCAGCTTGACACCGTCAGCTTTACAGCCCGGTCGCTGCTTCCCCTGATCGGCGCCGACCTCTGGTTCACCGGCGAATCCGCCCCGGAAGGAACGCTGGAACGTCAGCGCCAGACCGCACTGAGCCTTCTGGCCGAGTGGAATGGCGAGATGAACGAACACTTGCCGGAACCGTTGATCTATGCCGCCTGGCTACGAGCGTTGCAAATCCGCCTTATCTCGGATGAACTTGGCCCACTGGCCAGTGAATTCAAGCATGTCGAGCCGTTGTTCATCGAGCGGGTTTATCGCGACATCGACGGTGCGTCAGTCTGGTGTGACGTACGTCAAAGCGCGCCGGTTGAAACCTGCACTGACATGTCGCGTTTGGCGCTGGACGATGCACTGATCTGGATATCCGAGCGTTATGGCAGTGCCTTGGAATCCCTGCGCTGGGGCGACGCGCATCAGGCAACGCACGACCACCCGGTTCTGGGCGAAGTTCCGGTGTTGCGGTTCTTCGTGAATATCCGCCAATCGACCAGCGGTGGCGACAATACTCTGCTGCGGGGTCGGACATCCGGCGAAGGTGAAGACCCGTTCCAAAACGTCCATGGCGCGGGATATCGCGGTGTTTATGACTTTGCCGATCCTGACAGCAGCGTCTTCATCACTGCCACGGGGCAGTCCGGCCATTTCCTGTCGCGTTACTATGACGATCAGGCCCAGCTGTGGCGGCGCGGTGAGTACATTCCGATGTCGTTGGACATAGACCTCGCCCGTGCAGCAGCAGTTGGTGTCACCAACCTGATCCCTGCCCGGTAAGAACGTTGGGTTAAAGCTGTCGACCGAGGGGCTGTGTCCATGCGACACTGCTCGGACCGTCAGGTTTTAGCCGATATCCGCGCATCATTGTCGCCGGCATGGACGCCCTTGCGCGCTTTGGCATAGCATTCGCAAGGCCACTGCACTGACAATGAGGGGGAAACTCGTGGGCAGCGTTCGCGACACATTGAACAATCTGGCGCGCGACTATGCCATAGCGTGGAGTTCAGGCGACGCCGAAGCAGTTGCCTTTTTCTTTGCCACGGATGGTCAATTCACCGTCAACCGGGGTGACCCATTGCAAGGTCGCGAAGCTATTGCAGGGATGGTAAGGAATTTATTCGCGGAATTTCCGGATCTCGAAGTGCGGTGCGATATGTTACGATGGGCCGGTTCGCACGCTATATTTGTATGGACGCTCGAAGGGCACCATGCCCAAACTGGCAACCATGTCGTCACCCGTGGCTGGGAGGAATGGGAGTTGGGGCCTGATCACAAGGTTCAATCTTCTCTGAGCTGGTTCGATTCAGACGATTACCAGAAACAGATCGACGGTTCATAAGTTGCGCGATTTGCGCTGATAAAAGCCGGGTAAGTGACCCTACTCAGGATCAGCCGCGCCTGTGAATATCTCATATTCGCGTTCGATGCCTTCAGTAATCCGAAACCAGCCTGACGCGCGGGTCCTGGTCTGATGCGCATCAAAGGCTGCACGGTTTTCAAAGACTTCCGACACGATAAAACGTCCCGGTTGGTCCGAATCCTCGATCACCTCGAACAAGATACAGCCCGGCTCGCTACGGGTCAGAGAGATATGTTCGGGTAAAGCTGCGCGCACGTCCGCAAGGCGATCATCCGGTACAACAATATGCCCCTGCAACCGCACCTTTGCGCTGTCGAGTTTTGCCATCAAAATCCCCCCTCAACCCATGCTGCAAAACTTACAGCGCGGCGAACTTGGCCGCCTGCTTGTCGGTCCACAACACCGTGATGACAAACCCTTCTTCGGTCTGCTCCTCCGAGCGGACCACTTCCTGCCGGAATAGCCAAGCGCGTTTGTTACCCTCGGAAAAGTCCAGGGTCAGCTCAGCCTCGTGGCGAACGCCTTGCAGTTTGACAGCGATTTCAGAAAGAAGCGCGTCAATCCCTTCACCCGTCACTGCCGAAATGGCAAAGACGGACGGATCCCGCTCAGTTCGGGCCAACGTAGCGGTGATTTCGTCGGGTGCAAGCAGGTCAATCTTGTTCCAGACTTCAAGACGGGGGCGTTCGTCATCTACACCAAGTGAAGCCAGTATGGCTTCCACATCTTTCGCCTGCGCATCAGTGTCCTCGTGACTTATGTCGCGCACATGAACAACCAGATCTGCGCCGAGAACTTCTTCCAGTGTGGCGCGGAACGCAGCGACCAGCTCGGTCGGCAGGTTCGAGATGAACCCGACCGTGTCCGACAGGATCACCTCGGGTCCGTCCGGCAGCTCAACCCGTCGCATTGTCGGGTCCAGAGTGGCGAACAACATGTCCTTGGCCATCACCTCGGCCCCGGTCAGGCGGTTGAACAGAGTGGATTTTCCAGCGTTGGTATAGCCTACCAAAGCTACAATCGGATACGGTACTTTGGCGCGCGCAGCACGGTGCAGCGTCCGGGTTTTGATCACCTTTTGCAATTGACGGCGCAACCGTACCAGTTGGTCATCAATAGCGCGCCGGTCCGCTTCGATCTGGGTTTCCCCCGGACCACCGACAAACCCCAATCCGCCCCTCTGCCGCTCCAGGTGGGTCCAGGCCCGTACCAATCGCGTACGCTGATAGCTGAGCGCCGCCATCTCGACCTGCAACACACCTTCTCGGGTGCGGGCGCGATCCGAGAAAATCTCGAGGATCAACCCGGTTCGGTCGAGGATTTTGACTTTCCAGGCCTTTTCGAGATTGCGCTGCTGAACAGGTGTGACCGGCCCGTCGATCAGAACCAGTTCAATCTCATTCTCACGGAACCGTTCGCCCAATTCTTCGATTTTACCGCTGCCGAACAACAAGCCTGGCTGAGCACGCGGAAGACGCACAACCTCGGATCCGATCACGTCAAGATCGGGCAAAGCGACAGCCAGTGCTACCGCCTCTTCCAGCGCTGGTTCGGGAACGCGGCGCTGTTCATCTGATTTGATTTCGGGATGCAGCACCCAAGCCCGGGTGCGCGCCCTATCGTGGTCCATCAAGAGGCGTCTTCGCCCTCATACAGATTGATCGGTTGCGATGGCATAATGGTTGAAATCGCGTGTTTGTAGACCAGCTGCGACTGTCCGTCGCGGCGCAACAATACGCAGAAATTATCGAACCAGGTGATTACGCCTTGCAACTTTACACCGTTGATCAGGAATATCGTGACCGGGACTTTTGCTTTCCGTACATTATTCAGGAACGCGTCCTGCAGATTCTGTCTGTCCGAAGCCATATTTTTTTATCTCGCCATTGTTCTTGCTACGCGCTGCGGACCAACGCGCTCCCTCTTGCGGAGTATGGAGTGGCGCGCGCAGATATTCCAGATGAAAAATCAGGCGTTAGCACAATGGCCTGTTGACAGGTCAATCCCGCCACAGGGTTGGTGTGATCAACGCGATGATCGCAAGCGTCTCGAGACGACCGATGATCATCGCGGCACACAGTGTGAGCTTGGCCCCTCCCGAGAGGTCAACCAAACGGATAGGCACGTCTGTGGCCAATTCGATCAGCGGGCCGGTTGTGCTTAGCGTAGCGACGCTCAGAACCATCGCCTGCTCGAAACCTACGCCTGTCGCAGCCAGCAAGACATCGAACAAGCCCAATGTAAGTGCGAACATCATCAGGAAGATCCAGGCAATGAAAGCGCCGTCGCTTTGAATGCGACGGTTGCCACCGCCCTCTCCGCTGACGGATGAGGGATAGATCAAACGGTCGATCTCACGCTTACCATTCAGGTAGAGCGCATAGACCCGCAGCAACTTGACCCCCCCGGCGGTGGTAGCCACGCCGCCTCCGATTAAAGCCAGCCCCATCAGAACCAATCCGGGGGTGCCCAATCCCGACAATTGTTGCGCATCGTTCCAGTTGGCGCTTTCAAACCCGGCCGTGGTCAGAAACGACATCACTGTGAACACCATGCCCCATATGACGTGCAGCGCCTGAACAAGTTCGATCTGCAACCCAAGTTCGGCAACGCCCGCCAGAACGCGAAAAAAGAGCAGCGCCGCCACCGCCAGTACAATTAGTACTCCGATCCGGAATTCGGGATCCTTGTCCAACCGGGCATAACCGGTCGTCGCGGTGTCCGCCGAAAAAGTCAGACGGGACAGCGCGAAGAACAGAAACAGGAACAGGATGGCCTCGCCGGTGATGCCTGCGGTCGAACCTTCAAGCCCGCCCACCGGTGAAATACCAGAGGTCGCCATGACGGACATCGCGTGACAGACCGCGGTCAACCCCTGTTCACCGGCGATCAGCAGCAAAATCCACATCACCACTGTCAACCCGGTGTAGACCGGTGCCAGCGTGCGGGTTACGCGAAGAAGATGCCCGCGCGGATCCATCTTTTCACTCTGCGCCACGCCCGAAACCGGACGCCCCGGTTGCCCGCGCGCCGTGACCTCGAAACCTCCCAACGATAGCGGGGCAAGGATCGCCGCAGCCGCGATCCACATCAGCAAACCGCCCAGCCATCCGACCAGAGCCCGCCACAAATGCAGTGGTGCGGTTAGGCGCGAGGGGTCGGGAAACAGATCCGCGCCAGTTGTTGTGACCGCGCTCACCATATCGAAATAGGCATTCAAATAACTGGTATTACCCAGGGCATCATGCAACGGAATCGCCAGAAACAACGGCAAGACAGTAAACGAGGACAACATTACAGCCAATTGACCAAGCGTCCCGTGGCGGGGTTCTCGGTTCAATAGTGCCAACGAGATAAGGGAAACCACAAACAGACCCAAAAGACCTGAATAGAAGAACGACCGGGACGTTCCGTGGTCATCCAATGTCAGCGCATAAACGGCAGGAATCCACATCGACAACGAGGCGACAGCCCAGATCAGCAAGAGCAGCGGCAGGCGCCGCATAAATCCGATCTGCTGCTGTCCTCTCGCCCGCAACATCAGAAGAAATCGATGGAGACCTGCATCAGGCGTTCCACCTCGGGCACGTCCTTGGCCAGCGCAAAGATGGCGACCACATCCTTTTCGTCGATCCGCAGACTGCCCGTTGGGCGCACGACATCGTCCCCCTTGCGTACTGCCCCAACCAGTACACCTTCCGGGAAATCGATGTCGCGTAGTTTCTGCCCCGCCATCGGAGAGGTCGAAAGAACTTCTGCTTCGATTACTTCGGCCTCGGCGTCCCCGATGGAATAGACCTGCCGTACCCGGCCATGGCGAATATGGCGCAGGATCGAGCTGACGGTTGTCGCGCGCGGGTTGATATAGGCGTCAATTCCAAGCGGCCCCATCAGCGCCACCATGCTTGGGTCATTAATAAGAGAGATGGCCAGCGCGCACCCTTCACCCTTGGCTCGAACCGCTGCCAGCATGTTGGTCCGGTCGTCATCGGTGACTGCAAGCATCGCGTCGGCCCGGTCAATCCCGGCTTCGTTCAGCAGGGCGGCGTCCAGACCGTCCCCGTTCAGAACAATCGTACGTTCCAGCGTCTCGGCGGCGATCTCGGCGCATTTCCGATCCCGCTCGATGATCTTGGCACGCACCCGGCTTTCGCGCTCTTCAAGCGTCCGTGCAACCTCAAGCCCAACATTACCGCCACCGACGATTACGACGCGATCCTGTTTCTTCTGCGCCTTGCCAAAGACTTCCATCGTGCGGTCGACGTCTTTCACATTGGTGAAGACGTAACACTCGTCTCCGACAAACAATTGGTCTTCGGATTCCGGCGCGAACAACGATCCCTCACGGCGGATTCCCACAACGATCGAACTCAGGGTCGAAAACAGATCGGTCAGCTGCCGCAGAGGTGTATTCACGATCGGACAGTCCTCATCCACGCGAATACCGAGCAATTGGGCCCTGCCATCCATGAAAATTTCGGTGTCGAACGCGGACGGTGCGGACAGACGACGCATCGCGGCCGCAGCAACTTCGCGTTCAGGACTGATCACCACATCAATGGGCAGGTGATCCCGGCGGTAGAGGTCCGAATGGATCGCCTCCAGGTAGGATTTCGAACGCAAACGCGCAATCTTGCGCTGGATCGAGAACACTGAATGCGCCATCTGGCAGGTGACCATGTTCACTTCATCGGAGTGGGTTGCAGCAATGATCATGTCCGCGTCCCGAGCCCCTGCCCGGTCCAGCACGTCAGGATAGCTGGCAAACCCCGCGATCCCCTGCACGTCCAGCGTTTCGGTCGCGCGACGTACCAGATCCGGGTTGTTATCAACCACCGTCACATCATTCATTTCGCTCGACAGGTGCCGCGCTATCTGCCAGCCGACCTGACCGGCGCCGCAAATGATGACCTTCATGTTCCTGGCCTTTCTGCCTGAAATCTTTGAATGACAGATGCCCCTAAAGCGGTCAATTGAATTGTCATGAACAGACAGTTGCGGCAAGATAAGAGTATGAAAACAATCCTTCGCTTCCTTATTCCCGCCGTTATCCTATCTTCATGCGGACCTCTGTCTCTGTATTACCGCGAAGGTGAAAGCGTCTCGCGATTGCAGGCCGAAACGACGGCATGTCAGGTCGACGCATTGAAAGATGCACCCGTTGCAAATCAGATTCGCCAGAGCCCGCCAACCTACTGGCCCGGTCGCACTTATTGCGACGGCAAAGGGAATTGTTATCGGTCAGCAGGCTGGTGGGAACCCGGGCGCGTATACACGGTGGATGTCAACCAAAGGTTGCGCAACACGGTCGAAGCGCAGTGCATGGCCGCAAAAGGCTTTCGTCCAGTCAGCCTGCCGCCCTGCAAGCAGAACGTAAAGTCACGGGTCGCGCCCGCCCGCACGACGGTCCTGCCGCCGCTAAACCCGTCGTCCTGTTTCGTAAAATTCGACGACGGTTCCTTCCAGATCATTACACCAGGACAAGCGGGCTAATCCCCGGCGGATTACTCCGCCGGCTCAGGTTCATCCAGTTGCGCCACACGTGCGCCTGATTTGTTCGAAGTTACCACACCCAGCGATTTCAGCTTACGATGCAACGCGCTGCGTTCCATCCCGACAAAACTGGCGGTGCGGCTGATATTGCCGCCAAAGCGGTTGATCTGAGTCAGCAGGTACTCCCTTTCGAACGCCTCGCGAGCCTCGCGCAGCGGCAAGGTGGCCAAAACGCCAGACAGAACAACGCGACCGGATTCGTCCGGTTTTTCTTCTTCATTGGGCAGTTCGCGCGCTTCGATTGGGCCGGTGCCATCGCCCAGGATCAGAACCCTCTCGATCAGGTTCTTAAGCTGACGCACATTGCCCGGCCAGATCATCGTCTGGAGTAGCGCAACTGCCTCATCGGACAGTTCGCGAACCGGCAAGCCTTGGGTTTCATTGCACATTTCGATGAAATGTTGCGCAAGAACCGGAATGTCCTCGCGCCGCTCTTCCAAAGACGGTACCGCAATCGGAACCACGTTCAATCGGTGATACAGTTCTTCTCGGAACCGGTCGGCTGCGATTTCCGTCCCAAGATCGCGGTTGGTTGATGAAATAACCCGCAGGTCCACCCGAACCTTGTCGGCTCCGCCGACACGCTGAAACTGCTGGTCCACAAGGACACGCAATATCTTCGACTGCGTACCGAGCGGCATGTCGGCGACCTCGTCGAAATAGATCACACCACCATGGGCTTCCTCCAGCAGACCCGACTCAACACCGCGCTCCGAGGATTCACGCCCAAACAGAACCTCTTCCATCCGTTCCGGCTCGACCCCCGCGCAGTTCACAGTAACAAAGGGAGCGTTAGCACGATTGGAATGGGCATGGATGTACCGCGCGGCAATTTCCTTGCCCGATCCGGCGGGCCCGCTCAGCATCACACGACCGTTCGACTTGGTTACCTTGTCCAGCTGTCCTTGCATCGCCCTGAATGAGGCCGACTTGCCAATCATATCCGAACCGCTAATCTCTTTCCGCTTCAGCGAGGCGTTTTCGCGGCGCAGGCGCGAGGTCTCCATGGCGCGGCGGATCACCACCATCAATTGATCGATGTTGAAGGGTTTTTCGATAAAGTCATATGCGCCCTGCTTAATCGCAGCGACCGCAATCTCGATATTGCCGTGGCCGGAAATTATCACCACCGGCACATCCGGGTTGTCACGTTTCACAGCCTTCAGGATGTCGATCCCGTCCATTCGGCTGTCTTTTAGCCAGATATCCAGAATCAGCAACCCGGGTGGTTCGGCATTGATTTCCGCCATGCAATCGTCTGAGTTGCCGGCGAGCCGGGTGGAATAGCCTTCGTCCTCAAGAATGTCGGACACTAGTTCGCGAATATCGCGTTCGTCATCTACGATCAGAATGTCGCTCATCTTTGGCCTGCTTTCAGTTTGTTGGTTTTAATCGCCTGCTTTTGTGGCGCGACGGTGGAGGCCCCTTCGGCCCCAGGCAAACGGATCACAGCCATCGCGCCGTAATGGTCTTGTCCGTTGAAGACGGGCGCATCTTCCAATGTCAGCGCTCCGCCATGTTCTTCGATGATCTTCTTGACGATAGGCAATCCCAAACCGGTTCCCTCGTCGCGGGTAGTTACATAGGGTTCAAACAGCCGCGCCCGGTCTTCAGGCAGGCCGATGCCGTTGTCTGCAATTGTGATGACTGTCCCGGCTTCATCAGGAATCATCGATACTTTGATCTGAGGCATAAGATTGTCCGGCGCGCCCTTTTCTTTAAGCGTTCCAATGGCTTCTCCGGCATTCTTGATCAGGTTGGTCAACGCTTGATTCAGCATCGTCGCATCCACATCCGCAAAAACGGCTTGGGCGGGCAGATCGGAATCAATCTGAACGTCCGGCTGACCTGCCTGCTGCAACAAAACAGCCTCACGAACCAGATCGACCAGATTCTCTTCTCGACGGTCCGGTTCGGGCATGCGCGCGAACTTCGAGAACTCATCCACTATGCGCCGCAAGTCGTTGGTTTGCCGCACGATAACATCCGTCATCGAAACCAGGGTATCGCAGTCTTCTTCATCTAGTTTGCGTGAAAACTTGCGCTTGATCCGTTCAGCGCTCAGTTGGATCGGGGTCAGAGGGTTCTTGATCTCATGAGCGATACGGCGGGCGACGTCGCCCCATGCTGCCATACGCTGCGCGCTAACCAGATCGGTGACGTCGTCAAAGGCAACCACATAACCTTCAAGCCCGCCATCCTCACCCCGACGGGTCGCCATACGCACCAGAAGGTTTTCAAGCTGGCCCTTACGCGTAACTTTGACCTCGCCCTGTACTGCTTCCTGCCCGCTTTCTTTGAGGTTCTCGAACAGCGCCAGAAACTCAGGCACACCAATACCAATCGCCAGGTGCTGTTCTCTGCCCGACCAATCCAGTAACCGCTCAGCCGAACGGTTCACGAATGTCACACAGCCATCTGGATCGATACCCACAACCCCCGAGGTGACAGAGCTCAGCACCGAGTCAAACAGGCGCCTGCGCCGTTCGATATGGCGCGTGTTTTCCAGAAGAGTATCGCGCTGCCCCTTCAATTGGCGGGTCATTTGGTTGAAGTACCGGCCGAGCATGGCGATCTCGTCATCGCTGGCCTCTTCGATCACCTGAACGCCCAGATCGCCGGCACCAACGCGCTGCGCCGCTGTAGTCAGACGTCCGACCGGACGCGAAAGACGTTCCGCAAACCACATGCCCAACGACATCGCCGCCAGAATCAGGATCACGGCAAAACCCAGATATAAAAGGCCGAATTCAAACAAGACCCTGCCCCGCTCGCTTTCAAGCTGGCGGTAGAACTGGGCCGTTTCTTTTGTATCATCCAACAGCGTCAGCAGCTGCCCGTCTACATCACGACTGACGTACAAGTAGCGATCAGCAAAAGCTTGCAATGGCACCAACGCGCGGAACTCGCTGTTATCCCAATCGGCAATGACCGCCATGCCAAGATCGTTGGCCTCGGTCATCTGCTCTGGCGTGGGCTGTTCGTAGTTGAACAAGTAAGACCGATCACCACGGGATCGGATTTCCCCACTACCGTCGATGACATAGGCCTCACGCAGGCCCCGCTGGATCTGCGCCTGACCCTGCGCAAGGACCTCGCGCAACTCGGCATCACTGATGTAGAAATCCAGCGCCCGCGCATTGTCCAGATATCGGGCCAGTACCCTAGCATCCTGCGTCAGACCTTGCTGGTGTTCCTGTTCATACGCTTCAGCGGCCGACAATGAAGACCCAACAACCTGCCGCACACGGTCCGAGAACCAGCCCTCAAGACCAATATTCACGGTTAGACCGGCGAAGATCGCCACAGTGACCGTCGGAACCAGCGCCAGTAGGGTAAACGCGCCAATCAGGCGTAAATGCAGCCGCGAACCTGCGGATTTTGCCCGCCGCGCAGCGATCAGGCTGCCCAATTGCCCCAGCACCAAGGCGGCGACAACGAGAACATACACAAGATCAGCAAGGAGAATCAGCCGCAGCGTCGGAGCTGTCGCGCCAAGATCAAATGGGCCGATGACCAGATAAGTCGCAAACGCCAGCACAGGGCCCAATATGACCAGACCCAAAGTGCTGAAATTGCGGAATCTCCGGGACTTGCGCCACCGGTTGATCGATAGGATCGGCCCGTTCTGTGCCCGGGTTGCCACCGTCTGCCCTCATTCTGATGTGTCGCCTGCGCGACTTACCGCCATATGTCGTGGTCGTTGGCCGGGAGAAACCCGGATGCCACGTTTTGTGTGGCGATATTACATCAGTTTGCGTCGGCGTGTCACCTGAATATCGAGATCCGTAATTTTTTTACGCAGCGTATTCCTGTTGATCCCTAATAAGTCAGCACATTTTGCCTGATTTCCGCCGGTTGCATCCAGCGCAATTTCGATCAGAGGTGCTTCAACTTCGCGCAAAATCCGCTGATACAGGCCCGGCGGCGGCAAAATGTTTCCGTGTAAATCGAAATACCGCCTCAGATGGCGCTCGACGGACGAAGACAGCTTTTCACGCTCACCATCGCCCAGAACCGGCTCAGCTTCAGGCTGGCTACCCAGAACCAATTCGACTTCAACCCTGGAGATTTCTTCGGCACGGCTGGTCAGGCTCAGGCGGCGAATTGCGTTTTCCAGCTGACGCACATTGCCGGGCCAGGAATACCGACGCACCAGTTCAACCGCTTCCGCGCTGAGCCAACGTTTCGTTTCGGTTTCGCGCTCTTCTCTGGCCAGGAAATGGTCGGCCAGCAGAGTGATGTCGTCCACCCGTTCCCGCAACGCCGGAACGTGGATCGTCGCGCCGCACAGACGATAGTATAGATCCTGTCGCACACGGCCAGTTTCCATTGCCTCGGTCAGGTCTGACTGGCTGGTGGCCATAAAACGCGGAGCATGATCACCGGGCGTGTCCATCATCCGCACGATCCGGGCCTGAATCTCTTCGTCGATATCAGCAATCTCATCAATCAGCAGCGTCCCGCCGCGTACTCGCGCCATGACCCGCGCGGGACCCTCCAGGTCGCTCAGTTCGGTCGCAGTCACGGTCACAAAGGGCAAAGTTCGACGGTCCGAAAAATCGTGAATAGCGCGGGCAATCAAAGACTTGCCGGTTCCACTTTCACCGGAAATCATCACCGACAGATCCGTATTCATCACTCGCGCCACTAACCTATACAGCGCCTGCATTAATGGTGTCCGCCCGACCAGTGGCAACTCATCCGGCCGATCCTCTGTCGCGTCGGTCGGCTCTGGCAGAGCGCGTTGTTTCTGGTCCAATGCGCGCGCGGTACGTTTCATCAGGTCCGGCAAGTCAAATGGCTTAGGCAGATAGTCATAGGCATCCGCCTCAGCCGCCTGAATCGCTGTCATGATCGTGTTCTGGGCTGAAATCACAATCACCGGAAGCCCGGGCCGATCCAAGGCAATCTTGGGCAACATCTCAAGGCCATTACCGTCGGGCATAACAACATCCGAGATTACCACATCGCCCTTGCCCTCACCGACCCAGCGCATCAGCGTCGTCAGGGACGAGGTGGCATGCACCTTGCATCCGGCCCGTGTCAGGGCCTGTGTCAGAACGGTTCGGATTGTGCGATCGTCATCGGCGACCAGAACTGTGCCATCCATCAGGTGCTCTCCTTACTCTGCTCTTCTCGAGGAGCCCGTCGCAGGGACAGGCGAAATACGGTGCGACCGGGAACCGAGTCGGCGGAAATCCAGCCGTCGTGGTCCGACACGATCTTGCTGACCAGTGCCAGCCCGAGGCCTGTGCCGTTCTCCTTGCCCGATACGAAGGGGTCAAAAATATCGCTGCGGATTTTCTCGGGCAGACCGGGGCCATCGTCGATGATCTCGATCTGCAAGGGCAGCGAGTGACCCGAACCGTCGCTGCGGCGCAGGCGGAACGAGTGTTCGAAATAGGTCCGCAACCGGATTACGCCGCCATTTGGGGCCGCCTCGGATGCGTTCTTTAGAAGGTTCAGCACCACCTGCAAGAATTGATCCGGGTCGCCATAGGCCAAGGGCAGCGAAGGATCGTAATCCTCGATGATGGTCATGTGGGCCCCAAAACCAAGCAGCGCCGACCGCCGCGCACGATCAAGGACGTCATGGATATTGACCGGCCGGAAATCGGGTTGAGACAGGTTTCCGAATTGCTCGACCTGCTCCAGAAGCTTCACGATACGGCGCGTTTCTGCGACGATAAGGTCTGTTAATTCTAGGTCTTGCTGCGGAATGTTCATGCTCAGCAACTGCGCAGCACCTGTGATACCTGCCAGTGGGTTCTTAATCTCATGCGCCAGCATTTCCGCCATCCCGATCGCGGATTGCGCTGCTGATTTCACTGTATTTCCCAGCGTCATCCGACCTGCCAGTTCGCGCGGCGAAACGATCATGATCATCATGCCCGGATGGCCCATCAACGGCGCAATTTGCAGCGCGCATTGCAGAGGGGCCCGGTTGCCTGACCCAACATCCACATCATTAACAAAGAGTGGACTACCGTACTGCCGGGCGCGCAGGAACGCCTCTTCCAGCGGTGCATCCACCGCCAGCAGATCCCAGACCGGGCTTCCCAGTACCGATTTGCGCGAGGCGTTCAGAAACCCTTCTCCCGACGAGTTTACATCGGCAACACGATCTTCAACGTCAATGATGAAGGCCGGGACCGGCAACGAGGCCCAGATGGCTTGGTCCGAAGTCATGCGGCCACCTCTGTCTGGCTGATCAGAGCGTCGCCCAACAGATGCAACACCTCGTCCGGATCACGCGATGTCAGAACCGACCGGCGCAAGAGCGCGGGCGTACCCGCCTCATCCATGTACCACCCCAGATGCTTGCGGGCGACGCGCAAGCCCAGATCCTGACCATAGAACCCCAGCATTGCCTGATAATGTGCGCGCACCATGGCTACCAGGCCCTCCCCCTCAGGGATATCGGGCGCCGCACCGCCGTAGAGATCGTGACAGATCTGAGCCAATAGCCACGGTTTGCCCTGTGCTCCGCGTCCGATCATTACGCCGTCCGCTTTCGACTTTTCCAAAGCCACCTTCGCCGCCACAGTATCGATGATATCTCCATTGGCGATAACTGGGATCGAGACCGCCTCTTTCACCGCCCGGATCGCCTGCCAGTCGGCGCGACCTTTGTAGAACTGACACCGGGTGCGTCCGTGGATTGTGACCATCTGAATGCCGGCCTCCTGCGCGCGGCGCGCAACATCCGGCGCGTTCAGAAGCGAGTCATCCCATCCCAGCCGAGTTTTCAGTGTCACCGGAATGTCCACCGCGCTCACCACGGCTTCGATCAACGTCAGCGCGTGGTCCGGCGTCTTTAGCAATGCGGAACCAGAATACCCGTTCGTCACCTTCTTGGCCGGACATCCCATATTTATGTCGATTACCCGTGCACCGCGGTCGGCAACCTGTCTGGCGGCTTCTGCCATCCAGTGCGCCTCACGCCCAGCCAGTTGCACAGCGGTGTTTTCCACATCCGCCGAAAGTTCGGCCCGCTCACGCACACCGGGCTTGGCCTGAACCATCTCCTGACTGGCCACCATCTCGCTAATGACCATACCTGCGCCGAAGCGCATCACAAGATCACGGAATGGCCGGTCAGTGATTCCAGCCATCGGCGCCAACAACACCGGAGGGGTCAGTTCCTTTTCAGCAAGACGCAGGGTCAACGTGCCTAATCCTTGAGCAATTGCAGGTTTGATATCGAAATCGCAGCATATGAACAAGAAAACGGCGGCAAACAAGCCCGCAGAATCATCACATGCCTATTTTTTAAGCATATTGACCTGGGTGATTGCCTCTGCATTCACCGCCCCCTAAACATTGCGCAACACAGGAGACACTGCCCCCATGACGACCGCCGCCATCATTGTCGCCGCAGGACGCGGATTACGCGCCGGTGGCGGCACGCCAAAACAATGGCGTTCACTTTCCGGTCGGCGGGTGGCCGATTGGACCATCGAGCGCTTTCAGGGTCAGGTCGATCACATCGTATTGGTTATCGCGCCCGAAGACACCTCGGCTTGGGAGGAGTTCGGTAACTCGGGCTTGATCCTTGCCGCTGGCGGCGCGGACCGGGCCGGATCGGTTCAAAACGGGCTACAGGCGCTGACCGGATACGGCGTCGAGCAAGTTCTCATTCATGACGTGGCGCGTCCCTGTGTCAGCGCTCGCGTTATTCAGGACGTTCTTCAGGCGCTGGACACCCACCTTGCGGCAGCGCCGGGACTGGCAGTTACTGATGCCCTGTGGGTCGGAGATGACGCAAGTGTTTCAGGCACCCAGGATCGAAGCAACCTGTTCGCGGCACAAACGCCGCAGGGGTTCCGATATGACGCCATCTTGGCGGCGCATGCCGCACATCCCGGAGGCGCAGCAGATGACGTCGAAGTCGCTCGCGCCGCTGGGCTGGACGTTGCCATCGTGCCTGGCGACGCGGACAATATCAAAATCACGCGACCCGAGGATTTTGCCCGGGCGGAACGCATATTGGGAACGGACATGGATGTAAGGCTGGGCAACGGTTACGATGTACACCGCTTTGGTGACGGGGATCATGTAATCCTGTGCGGTGTGAAAGTGCCACATGACCGCGGGTTGCAGGGGCACTCGGATGCTGATGTCGGCATGCACGCGGTAACCGACGCAATCTACGGCGCGCTGGCGCAGGGCGATATCGGTCAGCATTTCCCCCCGTCCGACCCTCAATGGAAGGGGGCTGCCAGCGAGGTTTTTCTGCGGCACGCGGTCGAGTTGGCGCACCAGATGGGCTATCGCATCTCGAACGTGGATTGCACGCTGGTTTGCGAGTATCCCAAAATAGGACCTCATGCGCAGGCAATGCGAGAAGAAATGTCCAAAATCATAGAGTTGCGCGCAGATCAGATCTCGGTCAAAGCGACCACATCCGAACGGTTGGGCTTTACTGGCCGCAGCGAGGGGATCGCCTCGCTCGCCACAGCCTGTCTGGTGAAAGCATGACCGCCGCGCGTTTGATTGGAACTGTCGGGGGCGTTGGATACCTGCGCCCTGCCCCGGGCACATGGGGGTCTCTGGTTGCGCTGCCATTGGCCTGGCTGCTTCACACGCTGGGCGGGTTTCCCCTGCTGGTTCTGGCAACTTTCGCCGCGTTCTTTGGGGGCTTGTGGGCTACACGCGTTATGACGGCGGGACAGGACGATCACGACCCGTCAGAAATCGTGATCGACGAGGTGGCCGGACAGTTCATTGCCCTGTGGGCCATTTCCTACCCCGCCTGGGCACATGGGATTGAGATCACGGCCCTCTGGCCCGGCTGGGTCGCGGGGTTCATCCTGTTTCGCCTGTTCGACGTCACCAAACCCGGCCCCGTCGGTTGGGCAGACCGGCGTGGTGATCCAATGGGTGTCATGCTGGACGACGTGATTGCCGGGGTATTTGCCGCTGTTGGCGTACTAATTCTCGCAGGCATTTCGCATGGGGTCTTGGGCCTATGAACGTTGCCGATCTACTCGATCGCGCCAGGGTGAAAAACCTGATGATCGCCACTGCCGAGAGCTGCACGGGCGGCATGGTGGCCGCCGCACTGATCGACATACCCGGCAGTTCCGCCGTCGTTGACCGGGGTTTCGTCACCTACACCAACGCTGCAAAGCAACAGATGCTGGGCGTTCGCGCTGAAACCCTGACCGCGCATGGTGCAGTGTCCGAAGAGGTCGCCCGCGAGATGGCCGAAGGTGCGCTGCGCAATTCTCAGGCGCAACTGGCTGTTTCCATCACCGGCATCGCTGGCCCCGGCGGTTCTGAGTTCAAGCCCGAAGGACGCGTCTGCTTCGGGCTGGCCGCCAACGGGCAGCAGACGCAAGTAGAAACAGTTGAGTTCGGTGCTTTGGGCCGCGATGCTGTCCGCCGCGCTGCCCGAGACCACGCGCTGGCGCTTCTCTTTCAGGGCGTTTCGCGTTTCGCTTAAAATTGCGTCACATACACCCAGAAAGCGCAAAAATTATCACCAGTTAAAAAAAGGCCCTCGAAGCAGGCGGTCTTTTAGGGTGTTGCCTCTTTTTTCCTCTCCATCCCTTCGCTTCAACGCAGAGCACACCACTCACGATGCGCCAGTATGTGACGTGCAAGCACAGATCGGCGCCCCTGCAGCGAAAGAGGAGAGCGGCCCATGAACGGAGCCGATACAGCATGGATCATCGTCGCAACGGCGCTGGTCCTGTTCATGACATTACCGGGCCTTGCCCTGTTTTATGGCGGCCTTGTGCGCGCGCGAAACGTGCTGAGCGTGTTCATGCATTGCTTCAGCATTGCCTGCCTGATGAGTATCCTTTGGCTGGTCGCCGGATACTCAATTGCGTTTGGCCCGGGCGACTCCGGCCTTTGGGGCGGGCTGGGCAAAGCGTTTCTGAACGGCGTCGACGCCAACAGCCTGGCCGGCACCCTGCCCGAGGTTCTGTTTTTTGCTTTCCAGATGACATTTGCCATCATTACCCCGGCCCTGATCGTCGGGGCCTATGTTGAGCGTGTGGGGTTCGGATTTGTGCTGACCTTCTCGGCCCTTTGGATGCTGCTGTGTTACGCACCGGTCGTCCACTGGATCTGGGGTGGAGGAATCCTCAGTGACGGCGGCATTCTGGGTGAGATTGGCGTACGCGACTTTGCTGGCGGCATCGTCGTGCATGAAACCGCCGGGCTGGCGGCGCTGATCATCGCTGTGATCCTCGGACCACGCCGCAATCGCACGACCCCGCCCCACAATCCCGGCTATGTCATGGTCGGTGCCGCGATGCTGTGGGTTGGCTGGTTCGGCTTTAACGGCGGTTCACAACTGGCAGCTGACGGTGGTGCAGCAATGGCGATGACCGTGACGCATCTGTCTGCGGCCACCGCCTCACTGACTTGGGCACTGTGGGAGAAGATCCGCTTTGGCAAAGCCTCGATGGTGGGTCTGGTCACGGGCACCATCGCGGGTTTGGCCTCGATCACCCCGGCCTCGGGCTTTGTCGGCCCCGTGCAGGCGCTGATTATCGGTGGCGTCGCCGGTGTCCTGTGTCAGGAGGCGGTCTATGTCATGCGCACTATGCTGAAAATCGATGACACGCTGGATGTCTTCGCCGTGCACGGTGTCGGCGGTATATTTGGGACGCTCATGATCGCACTGTTCGGTCTGGGCACGTGGACCGCGCAGCTGGGTGGGCTGGTGATCGTGGGTGCCTTTACGGCAGTTGTCACGATTGTGTTGGTCAAAGTGGTTGCGCTGATCACACCGCTTCGCGTAGATGCGGAGACCGAAACAAATGGGCTCGATCTTTCGGTTCACGGAGAGCGCGCCTACGACATCAGCAGCTAAGCCCACCTTGGTTGCTTGACCGCCCGTAAGGGCAAAAGCGGACCTCTTTGGGGTCCGCTTTTCTTTTGCAGGGCAACCCTCTCGACTCTGGGTCAAAGGACAGGCTATCAGCCCGCAACGCCATTTCAGCTCCGAGGTTCCGTCATGATCCCCAGTTCATTTCCCGATAGCACAGAAATCGCCCGCCTGACCGCACGGATGCTGCTTGAGATCAAGGCTGTCCATTTCAACGCGCGCGAACCATTTACGCTGGCCAGCGGCCTGCCCAGTCCAACTTATATCGACTGCCGAAAGCTGATCTCGTACCCTCGTATCCGATCCACACTGATGGACTTTCTGACCGTCACAGTAATGCGCGACGCCGGGTTCGAAGCTTTCGACAATATCGCAGGCGGGGAAACAGCAGGCATTCCCTTTGCTGCTATGGTTGCCGAACGCATGGCCTTGCCGATGACCTACGTGCGCAAGAAGCCCAAAGGTTACGGCCGCAACGCCCGAATCGAAGGCGCGATGACTGAGGGCGAGCGTGTGTTGCTGGTTGAAGATCTTACCACCGATGGTGGATCCAAACTGTCCTTTGTCGACGCAATCCGTGAAACCGGCGCGACTTGCGGTCATACTGCGGTAATCTTCTACTACGGTATCTTCCCGGATACCGAGAAAACGCTGGGCGACCATGGTGTTCAACTGCATCACCTCTGCACATGGTGGGACGTACTGGCAGAAGCCAAGGCTCAGAAAGCATTCGATCAAGAGACGCTGGATGGCGTCGAAGCATTCTTGAATGATCCACGCGGATGGCAGGAAGCGCACAAGAGTTGACGCGACGCAATCTGTTTCCAAACTAGAAACATCCGAGCGAACAGCCGGTCATTCCCCTACAACATGTTGACGAAGCCCCGTCCCATCCTGCAATATGATGGGGCGGAGAGATATGCACAGGCTATCCCCAGAAAACATACAATTTGCGCCGACTCATGGCGTTGCGATATGGCCTCTGCTCAAGGGACATAGAGAACAGCAATGAACGAGATCAGCAGTATCGAGCAGGCAGCGGCTCAGATTCAGAATGCCGAAACCATGCCGCACTCCATCGAGGCCGAGCAGCAGCTTCTGGGTGCAATCCTGACCAATAACGACCTGTATGATCGTGTGGCCTCGATCATCGGGGCCGAGCATTTCTATGACCCGGTTCACTCACGGATCTACGAGGTCGCGGCCACGCGCATCGCCAAGAATGCGCTGGCCTCGCCTGTGACGCTGAAATCTTTCATGGCTGAAGATGAGGGCCTGAAGGAACTTGGCGGCCCGGCCTATCTGGTCAAGCTGGCGGGTGCCTCGATCAGTGCCTTTGCCGTGCATGACTATGCCCAGATGATCTATGACCTCGCCATCCGGCGCGAGCTGATCCGTTTGGGACGGGACATCTCGGACAAAGCCGCGCGGGTCGATGTTGCCAGTGAGCCAAAAGAACAAATCGTCGAGGCCGAGCAGCAGCTTTATCAATTATCCGAGCAGGGCCAGACCGAACAAGGCTTTCAATCCTTCCTCAAGGCGGTCACAGAAGCCGTCAACGTCACCAACGAAGCATACCAGCGCGGTGGTGGCATGGCGGGGATTTCCACCGGTCTGGCCGATTTGGACAAACAGCTGGGCGGTCTGCACCCCTCTGACCTGATTATCCTGGCCGGACGCCCGTCGATGGGGAAAACCTCGCTCGCGACCAACGTGGCATTCAACGTCGCCAAGGCTTATAAACGCGGCCTGAAACCGGACGGCAGCGAAGGCGCGATCGATGGCGGCGTCGTTGGTTTCTTCTCATTGGAAATGAGCGCCGAGCAGCTTGCCGGCCGGGTTCTGGCCGAAGCGTCCGAGATATCCTCGCATAAGATCCGTCAGGGCGACATGACCGAGGCCGAGTTCCGCCGTTTCGTGGACGCGGCCAAGGAATTGGAAGCCTGTCCCCTGTTCATCGACGATACCCCAGCCCTGCCCATCTCGCAGCTTGCTGCCCGAGCGCGGCGGTTGAAGCGGACGCATGGGCTGGACCTGTTGGTGATCGACTACCTACAGCTGTGCCGAGGTATGGCCGAAAACCGTGTCAACGAAATCGCTGAAATTTCGATGGGCATGAAAGCCATTGCCAAGGAACTCAACATCCCGGTTATTGCCCTGTCCCAGCTGTCGCGTCAGGTCGAAAACCGTGACGACAAGCGCCCGCAATTGTCCGACCTGCGGGAATCGGGCTCGATCGAACAGGACGCCGACGTCGTGATGTTCGTGTTCCGCGAGGAATACTACAAGGAACGTGAAAAGCCCGGCGATCATGAGCTGGAAAAGATGGAAGAGTGGAAGCAGGCCATGGAGCGCCTGCATGCCAAGGCTGAGGTCATCGTTGGCAAGCAACGCCACGGCCCCATCGGCACGGTTGAACTCTCGTTCGAGGCGCAATTCACTCGTTTCGGCAATCTGGTCAAACCCTGGCAACAGGATGGTCAGATCGAAGGGTATTGAACCTACTGCGCCTTTAGAACCTGCGCCGGTTTCCAGCGTTGTTTTTGCAAAAATACTCTGTTTGTGATAGCTCAATTGCAACTAAGCGATGCAGGTCGCAATACAGGTTAAGGCTTAGAATATTTGCCAGCAATCATATCGGAAATAAGGTATCGCAACGGGCCAAATTCCTCTCCGGATGAGGATTTTATCGAAGTCCGTGTGCCCACTGGCACAAATGTGTCGAATTTGACGGTTGAGGTGTATAACTCAAACGGCACATTGCGCAGTTCGGACGATGTAGATACCGGGACAATGACAACGGTTGGCGGGTTTGACTACTACGTGATTTCGGCCCGCATCAACCGTTTCGGAGCTGTGTCCCTCGTCGAAGATGGCTCGGTGCTGAGTTTCGTTTCGTTCGACCAACAAGTCACGGCCACGCAGGGCGCGGCCGATGGGCAGACATCGACACAGATCGGCAGCAACGGCACCGATGACACCGCATCGCTCACATCGACGGATGGGGTGAACTTTGTCGAAAACCCGAATCCCAATCCCGGTGCGCCATGTTTTACTTCGGGCACCAGAATACTTACCGCCAAAGGCGAGGTCCGGGTCGAAGACCTACGAGCCGGCGATTGTGTCCTGAGCCAGGACGGAACCTATGAACCTGTGCGTTTGGTGCTATCCCGCAGCCTGCGCCTGTCAGAGCTGATCAAAACGCCAGAATTGCGTCCGGTCCGCATTGTAACGGGGGCTCTGGGCAACGGATTTCCACAACGTGATCTGCTGGTTTCCAGACAGCATCGCATGGTCGTGAGGTCTGCGATCGCGCAGCGAATGTTCGGTGCGCGGTCGGTTCTGGTGTCGGCTATTCGACTGACAGAATTGCCCGGAATTTTCGTTGATGTCGAACTAACCAGCGTAACCTATTACCACCTCGTATTCGACCGTCATACTATCGTTTTCTCCGAAGGAGCGCCCAGCGAAAGCCTGTTTACGGGTCCTCAGGCCATGCAGTCCATGACCGCTGAGGCGCGCGAGGAACTGGCGCTTTTGTTTCCGAAACTAACCGACGCGGATCACGCCCGGCCAGCTTGCTACATTCCGACCGGCAAGCGCCAGAAAAAGCTAGTGACTCGGCATCTGAGAAACAACAAACCACTGCTGGAATTTCAAACTGCAAAAGACGCCTAATCGCTCTTGGGATGTGTTGAGCGTAAACGATCAAGCAACCCAGTCGCCTTTGATCTGCAAGCTCGCACAATCACGGCTAGACAAATAAAGCAGAAGCTTTCGCAAAAGTATCCGCATCAGCCAATAAAACCGTGCACGGCAAGCAGGAAACCACTTATGTCACGCAGAACTAAAGCGGAATCGCCTGATACCCCCTTGACCTGCCGGTTTCCAATGTCATGAACGACCCATGAGTACTGCACGTTTAACGATCAACCTTCAGTCGCTTGCCCAAAACTGGCGAGCGCTCGACGCGAAAACACGTGTCGAAACCGGCGCTGTTGTCAAAGCTGATGCCTACGGGCTGGGTGCCGAACCCGTGTCCTGGACGCTGGCCGACGAAGGCGTTCGCAAGTTCTTTGTCGCCGTCGCCGAAGAAGGCGCCACCGTGCGCAAGGCCATTGGACCCGGACCGGATATCTTTGTTTTCTCCGGGCATATGGACGGTGACAACGAACTGATTTCGGCCCACGGCCTGATCCCGCTGATAAATTCACCGGAACAGTTTCAGCGTCATCGTCAGGCCCTACCCGAGCATCCGTTCGGCATACAGCTGGACAGCGGAATGAACCGGTTGGGGCTGGAACCCAACGAATGGGCCGAGTTGCGCGATGCAGCCCTGGCGCTGAACCCGGTGGTTGCGATGTCCCATCTGGCCTGTGCGGACGAGCCGGATAACCCGATGAATCAGCAGCAGTTGCAGACGTTCCGGGACATGACCGACGGAATCTCGGTGCCGCGCTCTCTGGCGGCAACAGGCGGAACGTTGCTCGGGCCGGAATTCCACTTTGATTTCTGCCGCCCGGGCATCGGCCTTTATGGGGGCCTGCCCTTCGCCGAAGCAAAACCCGTAGTCACGGTCGATTTGCCTGTCGTGCAAGTGCGCCAAGTCGAAGTGGGTGAAGCAGTCGGATACGGCGGCAGCTGGACCGCTCGCAGACCTTCCCGGATTGCGACAGTCGCAGCAGGCTATGCCGACGGGTTGCACCGTGCAATTGGCGGCGGCATCGATGCCTTCGCAGGGGACCTGCCCTGCCCGGTTGTCGGACGTATTTCGATGGACCTGATTACTGTTGACGTCACCGACCTTCCGCACGATCCCGAGCGCCTGCGCATCCTGAACGGGCACCAGACAGTGGATGACCTGGCCGAGGCCGCAGGCACCATTGGCTATGAAATTCTGACCTCGATGGGCAACCGTTATTCGCGAGGCTACGTGGAATGAACCCAATCACCGCGCTGGGGGGGCTGGGCCGCGCCGTACTAAATGCGTTCGCGGCTTTTGGCCGGGTTGCCCTGTTCGCCGTTGATGCGATCTCGCACATCTTCCGCCCGCCTTTCTATCCGCGGGAATTCATGATTGCGTTGCTGAATATCGGCTGGCTGTCCCTGCCCGTCGTCGGACTAACCGCCATTTTCACCGGGGGTGCATTGGCCCTGCAAATCTATGCAGGCGGCGCCCGCTTCAATGCCGAGGCTGTCGTGCCCCAGATCGTCGCCATCGGTATGGTGCGCGAGCTTGGCCCGGTGTTGGTCGGACTGATGATTGCAGCGCGCGTGACCTCCTCCATCGCGGCCGAGATCGCCACGATGAAAGTGACCGAGCAGATCGACGCGCTGGTGACTCTGTCGACCCATCCGATGAAATACTTGACCGCGCCGCGCGTGCTTGCGGCCCTGCTGACAGTTCCGGTCCTGGTTGCGGTGGGCGACATCATCGGCATCGCCGGAGGTTATACGGTCGCCACGCAAAACCTGGGCTTCAACCCGGCGGCTTACCTGAAAAACACCGTCGATTTCCTTGAAGCCCGCGATGTCGTTTCATCGCTGGTCAAAGGTGCAGCCTTTGGCATGATCGCCGCCATCATGGGGTGCTACTACGGTATGACCTCGGGCCGCGGCGCGCAGGGCGTGGGCCGTGCCACCAAAGGCTCGGTCGAAGCCGCCGCCGTGCTGATCCTCGCCGCCAACTTTGTTCTGACAGGGGTGTTCTTCTCGCTATGATACGGATGGAGAACGTACATAAAGCCTTTGACGACAACCACGTGTTGCAGGGCATGAATCTCGAGATCCCAAAGGGCACCTCGATGGTTATCATTGGCGGCTCGGGCACCGGGAAATCGGTGGCGCTGAAATGTATCCTTGGCCTGATCAAACCCGACAGCGGAAAGATTTACGTTGACGGCAAGAATGCGCAAAAAGGCGATCGAGACGCATTCCTGGCCCGTTTTGGCATGCTGTTTCAGGGCGGCGCACTGTTTGACTCGCTGCCCATCTGGCAAAACGTCGCCTTCCGCCTGCTGCGCGGTCCGCTGAAGCGTCCCCCAGAATACGCCCGCGAGATCGCCATCGACAAACTGCGCCGCGTCGGCCTGCGGGCCAAGGTGGCTGATTTGTATCCATCGGAACTGTCGGGCGGTATGCAAAAACGCGTGGGCCTGGCCCGCGCCATCGCCGCCGACCCCGAGATCATTTTCTTCGATGAACCCACTACCGGCCTCGACCCGATCATGTCCGGCGTCATCAACGACCTGATCCGCGAGATCGTGACCGAAATGGGCGCCACAGCAATGACCATCACGCATGACATGAGCTCGGTCCGAGCGATTGCCGACAACGTAGCAATGCTGCATGACGGGATGATCCAGTGGACCGGACCGGTGGAGCAGATGGATTCCTCAGGCGATCCCTATGTGGAGCAGTTCATCAGCGGCAGTGCTGAAGGTCCGATTGAGGCGGTACGTTAGGGTCAATTCGGCTCAACCAAAAAAACTCAGTCACATGCGACGGAATTCTCAACGTCACACGTTTTATCTACGCAATCAAAACGTTGTCCGGAGTTTCCCCATGCCCACTTCTTACTCGCGCGCGCAAATCGCTCTCCACTGGATCATATTTCTGCTGATCGCTCTTCAGTTTTTGTTTCACGAACCGATCTCTGAGGCGTGGAACCGGATCGAACACGGATTACCCGTCACGTTTCAGCCATTGATTGCGCTCCATGTATTTAGCGGATTGCTGGTCCTGGCGCTTGTACTTTGGCGAGTTGCGTTACGCCTGACCCGTGGTGCACCGCCGTTGCCAGACCAGGAATCCGCCGCAATGAAACTGGCAGCTCACTCAACTCATCTTTCGCTGTATGCACTGATGGTCCTTTTGCCGGTCTCGGGTGCTCTGGCTTGGTTTGGCGGGGTAGAATTAGCTGCCGAGGCGCATGAAGTAATGAAAACGCTGATAATTGCCCTTGTTCTGTTGCATGTTCTGGCAGCCCTGTTCCATCAGTTTATTCTGAAAACCAACTTGATGGCACGCATGAAGCGGGCAGAGTGACGTCCAGGAGTGCGTCCTTGCACGTACCGTCCATCGCCGTACTGTACGAGAGATCACTCTAATACAGTACGGCTGTCATGACCCTGCGCATTGCCACCCTTTCGCTCCTAATCCTCTACCCCATCGCGTGGTTCGCTCCGCTGATGCGCGCGGGCCTGCTGCCAATCTTCGGTCTTTCCGAGATCAGCGTCATCACCGGGCTCCAGTCCCTCTGGAAATCCGACGTTTTCCTGGCGCTGATCGTCACAATCTTCGCCCTCTTCGCGCCCTATATCAAAACCATCGGCACGGCTCTGGTCCAATGGGACCTGCTAGATTCGCGCGTACAACCTGCGCTCAATATCCTTGGCAAGTTGGCCATGGCCGATATCTTCCTGATCGCGCTTTACATCACGCTGGCCAAGGGAATTTCCTACGCGACCATCGAAACCGCATGGGGCCTCTACCTGTTCACAGGCTGCATTCTGGCCTCAATTGCACTGGGTCACGTTACGGAAATGACATCCAGATCACGAAAACCTCAGACCTGATTGATTGAAAACATCTATCTGAGTATCATTTTTATATTTCGAGCAGCAACAATTTGTAGTTTACGGGCCCGTTGCGGACCATTCTGTGTGTTTTAGATGTCTCCGCTTGGGCTTGGTGTGTACCGGTTTAAGAAGGAGTTCGTCGAACATGACCGCCCTCCACAACATAACATTGCAATTTCAGAATGCCTTTTTGAAGCTGACTTTTTTCCTGATCTGCGCAGCGGCGCTGTTCGCTGTAACCACCACTCTGTTGTCCGCGATAGGTATCTTGCCCTGGCTGTCAATGCAGGCCGGTCTAGGCAATGGCGCGAGCATTGATGCGGGCATCTACATTCAAATCGGCTTGACCGCTCTGGTTCTGATGCTGGCCTTCTATCTGCCGTCCAGCGCCCGGATGATGGCGCTGGAGCATGCACACCGCAAATTCACACTAAACATGCAGGACGTGGCCGAGGCGTATCAGGTTGCCCATGCCGCGGACCGCAGTGGTGCCTTTGCGCTGGCATCCGAGTTCGATGCCGTCAAAGAGAGGATGGCCTACCTACGCGACCACCCCGACCTCGAGGCACTTGAACCGGAATTGCTGGAACTGGCGGCTCAGATGAGCCAGGTCAGCCAGGAACTGGCGCAGACTTACGGCGAGGCCAAAGTCTCGCGTGCCCGCGCGTTTCTTCAACAGCGCCAGGAAGAAGTCGAACGGTTCCAGCACCGAATTGAAGATGCGCAAACCATCCAGCACGAATTGCGCCAGTGGACCCGCGACATCGAGATCGAGGAATCCATCGCCAAATCGCAGCTTGCCCGCTTGCGGGACGAACTGTTCGAATTGCTGCCCGAACTTTCCGCGCAACTGCAATCTCCGCCGGACGACAGTGATCCGAGCGCGTCCAGCGTCATTGCGATGACACCGCCGCGCGCAGCTGAATAGCCACACAGCACCGGCGCATCAGCGCCCGCTGTGGTCGACGGCCCATAGGGCCCGAGACCGCAGCGTATTTCGGCGGTGATGAACGCCCGCAAGGGCTTGAAGAACCGCCCATCCTCGGGCACCAAGGGCCGCATGGCAAAGACAAACACTTTCTCCTGCTCGGCCTGCGGCGCGACGCATACCCGCTGGTCAGGACGCTGTGACGGTTGCGGCGAATGGAACACCATAATTCAGGACGCGCCACTCTCGGCTGGCCCGGCCAAAAAATCACTCGGCGGCAAACGCGGCCAGTCCATTGCACTCACAGACCTGTCGACCGAGGAAACACCCCCACCCCGCACGCTGTGTGGCGTGAATGAACTGGACCGAGTGCTCGGCGGTGGCCTTGTTCCGGCCTCTGCCCTTTTGGTTGGCGGCGATCCCGGCATCGGTAAATCCACGTTGTTGTTGCAAGCCGCCGCCCGTTTCGCGCGCGCCGGTGTCAAGACGATCTATGTCTCAGGCGAAGAAGCCAGCGCTCAGGTTCGTATGCGCGCGCGGCGATTGGGGCTTGAGGACGCACCTGTACAATTGGCGGCGGAAACCAATCTGCGCGACATCCTGACGACGCTGGAGGCCGAAAAACCCGGTCTGGCCATCATCGACTCGATCCAAACCATGTGGGCCGACAATGTCGACAGCGCCCCTGGATCGGTGTCTCAGGTTCGGTCCGCCGCGCATGAACTCACGACTTTTGCCAAACGGCACGGCGTGTCGATTGTCATGGTTGGTCATGTCACAAAAGATGGCCAGATTGCCGGTCCCCGCGTGGTCGAACACATGGTCGATACTGTGCTCTATTTCGAAGGCGAACGCGGTCACCAATTCCGTATCTTGCGCGCAGTCAAGAACCGGTTCGGTCCGGCGGATGAGATCGGTGTGTTCGAGATGACCGGTAAAGGCCTGGCGCAGGTCACGAACCCTTCGGCGCTGTTCCTGTCGGAGCGCGGCAAGCCCAGCCCCGGCTCGGCCGTCTTTGCCGGAATAGAAGGCACACGGCCCGTCTTGGTCGAATTACAGGCGCTTGTAGCGCCATCGCCTCATTCCCAGCCCCGCAGAACCGTCGTTGGATGGGACAGCGGGCGGCTGGCGATGATCCTTGCTGTGCTCGAAGCGCGTTGCGGCATCCCATTTGCTGGTCTCGATGTGTACCTTAACGTTGCGGGTGGGCTGAAAATCAGCGAACCCGCAGCCGATCTTGCAGTGGCCGCTGCGCTCCTCAGCGCACGCGAAGATACTGCCCTGCCCGCCGATACCGTCGTTTTCGGAGAAATCTCGCTATCTGGGGCACTTAGACCGGCCCCTCAGACCGAAAACAGGTTGAAAGAAGCGCAAAAACTTGGTTTCACAGCGGCAATTGCTCCGGCAGGAGGCAAAACCGGCACTGTGGCAGGTCTGACACTCACCCGACCCTCTGATTTGGTGGGGTTTGTTGGCGAAACCTTCGGAGCAGGTTAAGGTCGCGCCCTGAGGGGCAGAAACGAACAGGCGAGGGCCATGGAAGGTTTTACAATTATTGACGGGGTCGTTGCCCTGATCGTCGTGGTATCGGGCATTCTCGCCTACTCCCGCGGTTTCATGCGCGAAGTCTTGGCCATTGCAGGCTGGGTCGCCGCTGCAGTTCTGGCCTTTATCTTTGCTCCGCAGGTTGTCCCTTTGGTCAAAGAAGTTCCTGTTGTCGGAGAGTTCCTGCGCGACAGCTGCGAGTTGTCTGTAATCACTGGCTTTGCCGCCGTGTTCGCAGTTGCGCTGATTATTGTCAGCGTCTTCACTCCGCTGTTCTCGTCGCTGGTGCAACGCTCGGCCTTAGGGGGTCTGGATCAGGCGCTAGGGTTCTTTTTCGGTGTCGCCCGCGGCATCCTGCTCGTGGCCATTGCCTTCTTCGTATACGACACTGTGATGACCGGCCAGTCCTACACGATCGTCGACGAAAGCCGTTCGGCCAAAGTGTTCGAGCAGTTCAGCGATAAGATTGAAGAGCAAAACCCCGAAGCCGCATTGGGCTGGGTCACTGCTCAGTACGAAGAGCTGGTCGCGACATGCACCGCAGGCAGCGCGCCGGAAACCAACACCGAAGAAACGCAGGATGACTCGCAGGGCTAAGATCGCAAACCTGTGAGAGTCGTTCGAAAGCCCGGCATCGTCCGGGCTTTTTCATTAGTAAGGGGCGGACAAGATCAGAGGAACCCTTCTCCTCCGCAAACCGTGCACCGAACGGTTTTCAGGCCAAAGCACCCATCACACCGGCTGGACACTGGTTTACCATACATGTCGCGGCTTTTGACCACTTCTCCCGCGCCTTTGCAGATTTCACATGGCGCTCGCCCCGCTCCTCGGCACCGATGGCACCTGCGTTTGACCGGTTCTTCCTTTTTGCCGCCTGGTTTGTGCTGCCACATGGGGTTTTTCCACTCGTTAGATTGAGGCCCGCAGTCTGCAGCCTTTGACTCCATGACAGCACAAGCTCGCGATCTTGTCATCTTTTCCATTATTCGCGACTGTTTTTTGCCTGCGTCAAAAGGTAAATGTGATCCTTTGATGACAGGGGCACGATTAGGCATTATGTGAAGGCCAAACCGCCACGGAATCGGAGCTGCCGAACTTGTTCTTTCTGTTCTCATGCGCATGCGCCGCAATGATGACTGCCGCTCTGGCATCAGGAACAGCAGCCCCCGGGTGCCTTGCCCAAGCAATGCCGGACAACCGGAATCGAATGTCGGTCAAACCTCGCGTCACAACGTCATAGAAATTGGAGCCCCGTAAATGTGTGGGATTTTGGGAATCGCAAGCCGAACACATGATGTGTTTGCGGAAATCTATGACGGGCTGCTGATGCTTCAGCACCGGGGCCAGGATGCCTCGGGTATCGTGACGTATAACGGAGAGTTCTTCCGCGAGAAGAAGGCCAACGGGCTGGTCAAGGATGTGTTCACCTCGCAAGATGCAGAAGTGTTGATGGGCAAGGTCGGGATCGGTCATGTCCGCTATCCGACCGCCGGATCGCTCAGCGCAGCAGAGGCACAACCCTTTTTCGTGAACGCACCCTATGGCATCTACCTAGTTCACAACGGCAACATCACCAACACAGCCGAACAACGCCAGAAGGTAACCGGTAAATACAGCCGCCACCTGCGCACCACATCAGATTCTGAAATCTTGCTGAACGTGCTGGCCGACAAGGTGGCTGACGCGATCAAGGTGAACGGCAATTCGGATCCGATCCGCAATATCTTTGCCGGTGTGAAGATGACGATGGAGCGTGTTCAGGGTGCCTATTCGGTGATCTGTCTGGTGGCTGGCGTCGGCATGCTGGCCTTCCGCGATCCCTACGGCATCCGCCCCCTGTCTGTCGCCAAGCGCACAGCGGACGGAGACGGCGACGATTACGCTTTTGCGTCTGAAGATGTGGCTTTTGGCATTAACGGATTCGACAAACTGCGCGACCTGCGCGCGGGCGAAGCGATCCTGATCGACCTCGAAGGCAACATGCACGAGTTTCAGGCGGTAGAAGGCAAGTTGACGCCGTGCATCTTTGAATATGTCTACCTGGCGCGCCCGGATTCTCTGCTGGACGGGGTGTCAGTCTATAAAACCCAAATGCGCATGGGGCAGACGCTGGCCAAACAAATTCAGGACTCGGGCCTGGAGATTGACCGGATAATCCCGGTACCCGACAGCGCACGCCCCGTAGCACTTGAGGCAGCCAAGATCACCGGCATTCCTTATCGCGAGGGTCTGGTGAAGAACCGTTATGTCGGTCGCACCTTCATCATGCCGGGTCAGGCTGAACGGCAGAAATCCGTGCGACGCAAGCTGAACGCGGTTCCACTGGAATTTGACGGGCACAATGTCTTGCTGATCGACGATTCCATCGTGCGCGGCAACACCATCAAAAAGATTGTCCAGATGTGCCGTGAAGCGGGGGCCAAAAAGGTCTACATCGCTTCGGCCTCGCCGCCGGTGAAATACCCCAACGTTTACGGCATCGACATGCCCACCAAGCACGAGTTGATTGCGAACAACAAAACCGTCGAGGAGATCCGGCAGGAGTTGGGCGCAGATGCGCTGTTCTATCAAAACCTTGATGACCTGATCTGGGCCGCCAAAGAAGGCAACCCTGAGATCGAGGCTTTTGACTGTTCCTGTTTCGACGGCAATTACATAACCGGCAGCGTTAGCGAAGATTATCTGGACAGTCTGGAAAACAGCACTCGGGTCAGCAAGAAGCGAGAGGCCATGCAAGTTCCGGGCGGATCGTGGAATGCGGCCAAGCTGGCCTCGGGCTAAAGAACACAGCGAACCTGCCGGCCAATCCGCGAATCGGCCTGGCCCTAAACCGCGTTGGTCGTGGCGGGTGGTTTTGCATGCGTAAGCGCGCTTAATTTCTTTCGGTGAAAATCCGCTCACAACCCACCGATGAACCTGCCGCAATTGCAAAGGCTTCTCTGGCCCGTCCCAAAGCGGTGTTTCGCACCGTGTCGCATGACCTTTTGTTCCCTCTTTCGTTTTGATACCCGACGGGCGCAAACCACCCACCAAAAGGGGTCCGACAAAATACGGACCACGGAACATGCCAAACGCGACGGTCAAAGCCACAGCGACCCAAGAGGGTGCGCTGAAAAAGAACTCAGTCTCTGTTTTGGGCGTCTTTGGCCCCAAGGCGGACATGCGAGCTCTGATGCGATTGTCCTCGGGGCGGATTAAGAAGGTGAAACCGGGCAGCCGCGTTGCTTCGGGGACAGTGATCGCCATTGATGAGGATGGCATCATGCTGCGACAAAGCGGCCAGACCAAGCGAATGGCCATACCTGGCACCTGATCCAGTCTTGACGCCCTGCGCGTGGACGTTCAAACCGCACCTATGACCGATCAGACCAAAATCGCCCTCATTACCGGGGCTTCACGCGGGTTGGGCGCGGCACTGGCCGAAGAGCTGGCACCCGAATACCACATCGTCGCCGTCGCCCGTACCACTGGCGGGCTTGAAGAGCTGGATGATCGCATTCTGGCCAAAGGCGGCAAGGCCACTCTGGCACCGATGGATATCACCGATCCAAACGCAATGGCGGCGCTGTGCCGCGGCATTCATGATCGCTGGGGCAAGGTAGATCTGTGGTTGCACACAGCCATCCATACCTCGGCCCTGACGCCAGCGCATTTTGTTGATCCCAAGGAGTGGACCAAGGCGGTTAACACCAATGCGACCGCAACGTCCGTGTTGATCCCCTATATTGCCCCCCTATTGGGTGAAAACGGGCACGCTGTGTTCTTTGACGATCCCAAGGCGGGTGAAAAGTTCTATGGCATTTACGGTGCCACAAAGGCATCACAGATGGCACTGGCACGAAGCTGGGCGGCCGAGACAGAACGTACCGGCCCGCGTGTTTCCATCGTCGAACCTATGCCTATGCCCACAGCCGTAAGGGCCCGCTTCCATCCCGGAGAGGACCGGGAGACTTTGACCAGTCCTATTGAAGAGGCGCAGCGTATTATCTCCGCGTTGTGATATGGAATAGCCTTTGAGGGCATGCCTCGGACAGGGTTGTTTTCGGCCAAATGAAGCGCGGGGTCAGGCGATGTGGACGCCGTTTCGACCTGCCAGATCGACAAAGAACTGCCAAGCCACACGACCGGAGCGTGCACCGCGTGTGGCCTGCCACTCGATGGCCTCGGCGCGCAGGATTTCCGCATCAACAGTGACGCCGTAAGCCGCACAATAACGGTCAATCATCGCCAGATATTCATCCTGATCACAGGGGTGAAAACCCAGCCACAGGCCGAAACGATCCGACAATGAAACTTTCTCTTCAACTGCCTCGGAGGGGTTGATGGCGCTGGAGCGTTCGTTCTCGATCATATCCCGCGGCATCAGGTGGCGGCGGTTGGATGTGGCATAGAACACTACATTCTCGGGCCGCCCTTCGATACCGCCATCCAGAACCGCCTTCAGCGATTTATAGTGCTGGTCATCATGGCTGAACGACAGGTCATCGCAGAACAGAATAAACCGGTGCGAAGCCGCTCGCAGATGATTAAGCAGGCGCGCGACCGACCCCATGTCCTCACGCTGAAGCTCGACCAGTTTCAGGTCTGGATGCTCTGATTGCAGGGAACCGTGGACGGCTTTGACAAGACTGGATTTGCCCATCCCCCTCGCCCCCCACAACAGCGCATTGTTGGCTTTGTACCCGTTGGCAAACCGTCTTGTGTTGTCCAGTAGCGTATCGCGTGAGCGGTTGATGCCCACCAGCAGATCCAGATCGACGCGATTGACATGCGTTACCGGTTCCAGCCGATCCGGGTCCACGTGCCAGACAAAAGCCGGGGCGGCGTTGAAATCCGGCGCAGCCAGAGGCGCTGGCGCCATGCGTTCCAGCGCATTCGCGATACGGTTCAGGGCTTGGTCGTCCATCGGCTCCTCCGGTCTTGTCTGGCTGGGTTCAAACCATGTTCCATCCGGCACAACAAGAGGCGGAAAAGAAAAAGGCGCGCCAGCGAAGGGCGCGCCTGATCCGAGTTTCGTTGCAGGTTACTTACTGTTGTCGTGTTCCTGCACCATCTCTTCGTCCGCTTCGGCTTCATCGTCATAGTAGCCGTCGGCACGCAGTTGCTCTTCGCGCTTCTTCTCAACCCGTGCGACCAGGAAGATCGAAACCTCATAAAGACCATAAACAACCACAAACAGGATGACCTGAGTGATTACATCCGGTGGCGTCACGATTGCAGCAAGAACCAGAATGCCGATCACCGCATACTTGCGCACATCGCCGAGCCCCTCGGCGCTGACCAGCCCCGCCTTGCCCATCAAAGTCAGAAGAACCGGCAGCTGGAAGCACAGACCAAAGGCCACGATGAACTTGATCGTCAGGTTCAGATATTCCTGCGCCGAGCCTTGAAACACAACGCTCAGCGGCGCAGTGGTTGCTCCGTCAACGATCGCCTCACCTTCGGATCCGAACTGCTGGAACCCCAGGAAGAAGTCATAGGCCAGCGGCGTCACGACGTAAAAGGCAAAACTGGCGCCCAACAGGAACATGAAGGGTGACGCCAGCATGAATGGCAAGAATGCGTTCTTTTCCGACCGGTACAGCCCCGGAGCAACGAACCGCCACATCTGCATCCCGATGTATGGGAACGCCAGAATGAAACCACCCAGCAAAGAGACCTTGATGGCGACAAAGAAGCCTTCCTGCGGAGAAATGAAGATCAGCCCACAATCCTGCCCACGTTCCGTAAGAACCTCGCACAGAGGGTTCGTCAGAAAATTGAAGAGCGGCGTCGCCACCGAAAAGCAGATGATCATTCCGATCAGAAAGGCCACCACGCAATGGATCAACCGCGTCCGCAGTTCTGTCAGATGCTCGATCAATGGGGCCGAGGAATCCTCGATCTCGTCGGTCTTGGTCATGTCTTGCTTTCAGTGTTCAGCGCAGCTTCGGCCTCTTCGGCCTTGGCGAGCGCATCAGCGGCTTCCTTGGCCTTGCGTTCGGCAGAGGCCCGGGCAGTCGATGCCTGGATCTTCTTGGCCTGCTCAGCCCGTTCAGCGGCCAGTTTGCCGGTTTCGCTGTCAGGATCGAACTTGGTCGGGTCCATGCTGTTGGCCAGATCCTGCGCCGCCTGTTTCACGCCGTCCATGGCCGTGTTGACAGGATTGGTTGCCGCGTTGAGACCTTTTTTGATCTCACTTACGCCAGCCTCATCCGCCGCCTCGTTCATGGCATTGCTGAATTCCCGTGCCATACCGCGCGCCTTGCCGACCCAGCGACCGACATTGCGGAACAGCACTGGTAGGTCCTTTGGTCCCACCACGATCAAGGCAACGATGCCGATGACCAAAAGCTCGGTCCAGCCCAGATCAAACATTCCGGGTTAGACCTTGTCTTTGTCGGTCTCGGGCGTGACGTCCTTGGCCAGCTCTGACGCGTCCTGCTCCAGTTCGTCCGCGCCTTCTTTGACACCTTTCTTGAAGGACGTAATGCCTTTGCCAACTTCACCCATCAGCGAGCTGATCTTGCCACGACCAAATAGGACCAGAACCACTACGGCGATCAGTAGAAGACCGGGAAGGCCGATATTGTTAAGCATGTCACTTCTCCTTTTGCGTCGGTGCTATGCGCACCGGATATGCGATTTGGTCACGTGTTTACGCCTCGATGCCGCTTGCCAAAAGGGACCCAGATCAAATTGACACCCAAATTTGATGTGCTTGCGCTTTTTTTTGGGGTATAGCCGGTATCAACTGACAGGTTTATGTCAGTTGATACCGGCTAGGTGTGCGACATCGAAACCTGGTCAATGGAGACTCAAATGACTCACGTCGCTGAAATCGTAACCTTCACTCTCGCGCACGGCACCTCACCCGAGGAGTTCGTGAAACTCAGCCAAGCTACCGAAGGCTTTGTACGTGCCGCACCCGGCTTTGCCCATCGCCAGTTGAGCCAGGGCGATGATGGTCGTTGGACCGACTATGTCATCTGGCAGGATATGAAAGCCGCGCAGGACGCCGCAGCGCAATTCCCACAGCAAGACTTCGCCCCTGCGCTGATGGCCGCCATAAAACCCGACAGCGTCCAGATGCGCCACGAGCACGTGCTATGGAACATGACCGCCTAAAGCCGGTCAGGGCGGCGTGTCATGCGTCGTACTGACCGTCTGTTCGATATCATACAGATCCTGCGCGACGGTAAGTTGCACCGCGCGCAGGACATCGCGGACCGGCTCGAAGTGTCAGTCCGCACGATCTATCGCGACATGGATACGCTGGTCGCCTCGGGCGTCCCGGTCGAGGGTGAGCGCGGCGTGGGCTACATGGTGCGCGAGCAGATCACCCTGCCCCCTCTGAACTTGACCCCAGCGGAGCTTGAGGCGCTGAACCTCGGAATGGCTATTGTGGCCGAGGCAGCCGATCCCGATCTCAAAGCCGCTGCTGAAACGCTTGCCGACAAGATCGACGCTGTGCTGCCAACGCAGGTCGTGGCCGAGGCCGATGCCTGGAAGTTCGCCGTCTACCCTTTTGCCGATGCTGCGCGAGGACTGGCCCATATGGCCCCTATCCGTGCAGCGATCAAATCCCGTCAGAAGCTGCGCCTGTCCTACCGGCGCATTGATGGCGTCCTGACAGATCGGGTTATCCGTCCACTGCACATGGAATACTGGGGGCGCGTCTGGACTTTGACCGCCTGGTGCGAGTTAAGAAATGGCTTCCGCGTCTTCCGTATCGACCTGATCGAAACCGTTACACCGCAACCAGAGATCTTTGCAGATGAGCCCGGCAAGCGCCTGAGTGACTACGACCCAACCAAATGATGAAATTCATCTTTTCCTGACGAACCCATCAGCGAAATGGCCCTAAAAGAGCCATTTTGCGTTACTTCAGATACGGTTCGGGGTCTACGGATTCAAATCCCTTGCGCACTTCGAAATGCACATAAGCGTTTTCACCATCCCGTAGCGCAGCAATGTCCTGCCCGCGCCGAATCCGGGCACCCTTTTTGACTTTGATGTCATCGACATTGGCGTATACCGTCAACAGATCGTTGTTGTGCTTGATCACGATGATCGGCACCTGATCCGCGTCAGCCGTAATAGCTGCCACCGTGCCCGCTTCGGCCGCCTTGACCGCCGTTCCAGGCGCTGCTGCAATATCTATGCCCTCGTTCTTTCCCTTGTCGTAGGTGCGAATAATTCTACCCGAAACTGGAAAACCAAGGGCAGACGTCCCGCTATTGGTCGGCGCGTCTGCGGTCACGTCCGGTGCCTCGGCAACCGGCTCGACATTTTCATCGGGCAGAGGCTGAGTCGCACTTGGCGGCGTGGGGGTCGGAGATCCCTGCCCCGGCTGGGTCACATTCGTGGCGACTGCCGGCGTGGCCGTGCTGGCGGGTTTCGGGGCCGGCTGGTCCTTGACCGGGATTAGCAGGTACTGATCCTCACGCACGGTGAAATCCGAGCCCAACCCGTTCCATTCTGCAAGTGACTCGACTGAAACCTGGTAAAGGCGCGAGATCGTATAAGCTGTCTCGCCCCGCTTGACTTTGTGCCGGATCGGCTCTGGGCCCGAAGCAACTGGCACCGGTGCCGGTTGCGCCGGTTTGAGGGTGGTTGTCTGGACAGAGCCTGTATCCGGAGCTTCATCAATCGCGGTCCCTGCGATCGTGGCGATATCCACATTACTGGCACTGGCCCCAACTGTACGCGGCAGTGCCAAAACTTCGCCATCACGCAACGAGTCATTGGGTTGAAGGCCGTTGAATCGGGCCAGTTCGACCACAGGCAAGCCTACACGGTCGGCGACATCGCCAACTGTGTCACCCCGCCGCGCTACCACAACCTGATAGTTCGGATAGGTGATAACACCGCGTGCATCAGGAGCGGGCCGACTTGCAGTGGCCGCCTGAACGGCGTCAGTGGTGGAAAATCCGCCCACCTCACCGCGCAGATCATAGTCAAACGGGCCTTCGCACCCGGCCAGAACCACAAGTGCGGCAACGGCTGTCGTACAGCGGCGCATGGCTGATTTGGAAGCTGCTCTCATTTTACTGTCCTCAACACCTGCCCCTGTTGCCCGGGGTTCTGGCGCATCCTGAAAATCTGTTTAAGCCCCGTCCTTGCCGAGCCCCTCCAGCAGAGGCACGAACCGAACCGGTAACAATTCATCGTAGTCCAGACCATCTTCGGTGCGTGTGACCCGTATCAGGGTCTGCACCGCGTCCGACTGGCCCACTGGTAAAACCATGATACCGCCGATTTTGAGCTGCGCCAAGAGTGGGCCTGGCGGATCTTCGGCGGCCGCGGTCACAATGATGCGGTCGAACGGAGCCTGCTCGGGCAACCCATAGGACCCATCCGACAACATTGCGGTCACGTTGGTCAGGGCCATGTCACGAAACAACTGACTGGTTTCCTTAACCAGCCGCTTGTGGCGCTCGACGGTATAAACTCGTCGGGCCAGCTTGGACAGGATCGCCGCCTGATAGCCCGACCCGGTCCCAATCTCCAACACTGTGTCCCGGGACCGGACCTGCAGGGCCTGCGTCATCAATCCCACAACCGATGGCTGGCTGATCGTTTGCCCGCAAGCAATCGGAAGCGGCGTATCTTCATAGGCGCGCTCGGCGAACAGCCCCTTGACGAAGAGACCACGGTCGATCTGCTCCATCGCAGCCAGAACGCGCGCATCCGTTACACCGCGCGACCGCAGGGCGAACAGGAACTGCATGGTTATTTCTGGAGTAAGTCCGGTCATTCGATCGTCTTCAGCGCCTCTAGCGCGTCATGCGCTGTCAAATCGGCCCGCATCGGCGTGACCGAGATATATCCCTCAAGATTGACCGCCGCATCTGTGCCCGGAGCGGTCGGATTGTGCTGATACCCCCCCTTGATCCAAAGGAATCGCCTTCCTGATGGTGAACTGTGCGGCTCAACCCCAAAATGGGTATCGCGGCGATAGCCCTGTGGCGCAACGCGTGTTCCTAACACTTCATCCGCGGGAACCGGAGGGAAGTTTACATTGTAGAACAGTCGGTAATCCACCTGCTCGTCCGGGGTCGCATCAAGAATTCGGCGTATCAGATCGGCACCATATTTGGCCGCCGTCTCAAAGGGGTCATCCAACCCAAGATTGCGCGGCCCAAAGTACTGCGACAGCGCGATGGCTGGAATTCCCTGCAGCGCTGCTTCCATTGCGCCTCCTACAGTACCGGAATACAACGTATTTTCGGCCGAGTTGTTGCCGCGATTAACGCCAGACAACACAATATCCGGGCGCGCATCTTTCATGACGTCATGCAGCCCGGCCAGCACACAATCAGCGGGCGAGCCCTCGGCCGCGAACCGGCGCTCACCCAACTTCGCCAGCATCATGGGATGCGTATAGCTGATGCAATGCCCCACACCCGACTGTTCAAATGCCGGTGCAACCACCCAGACTTCACCTTCCGGCCCCGCCAGGTCTTTGGCGATCGCTTCGAGCGTGATCAACCCCGGAGCGTTGATACCGTCGTCATTTGTCAGAAGAATTCGCATGCCCGATCCACCCCTGCGTTTCGCCCTTGATAGACCCGCCCCCGTGCTGCGGCAAGCAATGCGCGTGTGCAATCTGAGGCATTCTCGCACCACTCAGCCAGAAACTGAGGTTCTTATGTCTCAGGTGGGGAAGATGAAACACTTATCCCGACGAATAGTCAGCCACATGACCCTGCCTGGTTTTGGCACAAACACATTCGGAACCGTCGCCCGAAGGACCGAGCCATCGTGATCCATCCGAAACTCGATCAGGCTCTCATTGCCCAGAAAACGAGCCCGCTCCACGACGCCGCGCGCCGCGACGCCGTCGGTGGCTGTCGGCGAAGGCCCTTTGCCGTTCCGATCAAAATCCAGCCGGACATGCTGCGGACGGAATACGATTTCGACATCCGTGCCATCCGGAACACCTGGGGCCAGGAACTGTCCAAACGGCGTTTGAGCCAAAGCTCCGTTAACTTGCGCAGGCAAAACATTGATATCGCTAAAAAAAGATACCGCCGCCTTATCTACGGGTCGGGTGTAGACGTTGTATGGCGCACCCTGCTGCACGATTTTACCGCGCCGCATCAGGGCGATCTCGTCTGCCATACGCATCGCTTCTTCGGGCTCATGCGTGACCAACAGAACCGCTGCATCTTCCTCTTTGAGAATGGCCAGCGTTTCATCGCGGATGCCGTCTCGCAAGCGGTTGTCGAGGCCCGAGAACGGTTCGTCCATCAGCATGATCCGCGGGCGCGGTGCCAGTGCACGGGCCAGCGCCACGCGTTGCTGTTCGCCACCAGACAGCTGATGCGGAAAACCGTCAACAAAGCGCATCAGGTCAACCTTGGTCAGCAATTCCTCAACTCGGGCGCGTTTCTGGTCCTTGCCGCCTTTCAGGCCAAAGGCAACGTTGTCGGCCACGCTCAGATGCGGGAAAAGGGCGAAATCCTGAAACATCAAACCAATCTCGCGCCGCTCGGGCGGTACGCGAAAGATGGTGTCGCAGACCAGTTTGCCGTCGACGAAAATCTCGCCCGACGACTGCATCTCGACCCCAGCAATCATGCGCAATGTCGTGGATTTACCGCATCCGGACGGCCCCAACAGACATGTCACCTGCCCGGCCTGAACAGTCAGCGAGACATCATCCACCACCGCCCGACCTTCAAACCGAGCGACAAGATTGCGAATTTCCAGACGCGGAGGCGTTGCTTTGCCTGTCACCGATGGACCCCATAGCCTTACCCGATCAAATCCAGCGGGCTTGGGCGGGGATAACAACCCCGCCCGCCGGACGCAAGGCGTCAGCAGCAGCCCGTTAAGGCAGTAAATACTTCAAGTGGGTTTTCCCCGCCGCACCCTTCAAAATTCCGCAATGTGTCGCAAAATCACCGAGGAATTCGAAACGCCGCTCAAACTGTGTGTCCTTCAACATCATCCATGTGGTGCGTCAGACCGGAAATACTGTGCCTGCCTGAATGGCGTAGCGATCGTCCAGCACGAACCTATGCAGCGCGTGAGGAACAGCCCCCTGGAAATCACTGCCTGGCTGTAGCCTTCGCACGCCGCTTCCAGAGCAGAAAGTTTGAACAAATTGTAGGTGGCAGAGATAAAACCCTGGGGCGCAACCCTATGCTCCAGACATGAGATATCAACTGCCAAAGGACGATGGGTGACCCGACGCGGCTCATCAAACCCTGCATCGTGGGACATTGACGTAAAGTCATTCCAGTACAGCGCGATATCCAGGTGCTCGGAGGTTAATTCCAGCCCGAGGACACTCCACATTTCTCCGTCTATCGCAGACAGAGGGTAATCGTTGCGACCCGCGCCGCAGCCTTGGTCCAGAATGTGCATACTCTCCAGATTCTACGGAACGATCAGGCCGCAGCCACAGTAATTTGTCAGCACATCATCATGAATTTGCGAAAAAATATTCTTGACGCGTTCCGGCATATCATCCGGCGCACACTAGGCATTAGTTTGCAAACCTGTGCCGCCTTGCACCTCACCATAAATGATCTGCACAGCCTCATGATTCTCAAGAGCGATCCTCTTATAGTGGACGCCCAGCAGCTTGTGCCGCGCCAAAGCCTGCGCAATTCCGCGCTAAGAAATCCAACGTAAGCGTGAAGCTTTCTGGCTGCAATCAGCCCAGCAAATCGAATTCAATACCAGACCGAACACGCCCGTTGATCTGAATCTCCAACCTATGCGGGCCGGGTATCAGCTTGAAGGTCGTGGCATCACCTTTCAGCTTGTGGCGTTTCTTCAACTTCAGCGCCCCATTCTTCAAAGCGGTTTGCTTTAGCTTGTGAACTTTGGGTGAAATTTTCCCGCCGGAGCGTTGAAAATGAATAATATAATCCACCAATACAGGCTGGTTTCCGACACCTTTCAGTTCCAGGTCAAACTCCAACGCGTCACCGATCCTGGCTTCGCCCTTAACCAGAATCTCAGCTGTCAGATCGGCGTCCGGATCATACCCCAAAACCCTCATTGCACGTGGATGCCCTGATTTCACCAACCCGCGCAACGCATGGGCAGTCATCCATTGCAACTCTTCATCATCTTGCCTCGCTGCCTTTTGCCAGGAATGCAGCTGGTCCAACACCAAGTCCGGATCTTTCTTCGTGATGTCGTTCAAGTGATTGGCAACCGAGCGCGTTACATACCGCGTGTTGTCACCATGCAGTCGATCCAACAACGGCAACGGATCGGACAACTCCAGCCCAACGGCCTGCCCCCAAGGCAACCGAGGGCGCGTGCCCTCGCTAACCAGACGACGCACGTGATAACTGGAATGCGCGCACCACGCTCCCATCCGCTGCATGACCAGATCAGGGTGAGCGTTCAGGAAGGGGCGGATCGCCCATTCCATCGAAAACCTCTGGGTCAGCTCTTCGAGGACATCCAGCGCCAGATCCGGATGATCCAGACCGACGGACACGACCCAATCACCGATCGGTGCAAAGATGAAATCTCCAAAATCGTCATCTGTTTTGTCCGGATCCAACCGAGGTGGCAATGCGCGCAGAATGGCAGGAGCGACCGCAGGCAGTTCACCCGGCAGGGCATCTTGCAGGCATTCTGCGATCCATGACATCCGTTCCTTCAACTCGAGCGCCGGCAAGCGCGACGATACGGCATTTTGAAATGCAGTATCGTCGAAACTTGGCTCAGCATCGGCAAACAAGCCACTGAGGTAGCGGGTTTTATCTGCGTTGAACAGTTGATCTTTCAGAGAGAACCCTTGCGCCATTGTTACATCGTCAAGTTGGTGCCGCCACCATCCAGCAGGATGTTCTGGCCAACGATGAATCCTGCGTGCTGGGAACACAAAAACGCACAGGCTGCGCCGAACTCCTGCCTTGTGCCATACCTACGCGCGGGGATCGTGGCCTCGCGCTCTGCCCGGGCTTCGTCCATCGAAATGCCTTTCTGTGCAGAGACACCGCTGTCCAGGGAAATTGCGCGGTCCGTCGCATGAATGCCGGGCAGCAGGTTGTTGATCGTCACCCCGTGTGGCGCGACCTGTCGCGACGTTCCCGCAACATATCCGGTCAATCCGGTTCTCGCCGCGTTCGACAGCCCCAGCACGGCGATTGGAGCCCGGACAGATTGCGAGGTAATATTCACCACCCGGCCCCAACCCTTGTCCACCATCCCCGGCAACAGCGCCTTCATGAACGCGATCGGTGTCAGCATATTGGCATCCAGAGCTTTGATGAAATCATCCCTCTCCCAGTCCGACCACATTCCGGGCGGTGGTCCACCGGCGTTTGTCACAAGAATATCAACGCCCTGCGCCGCATCCAGCACCTTTGCCTGACCATCCGTCGAGGTTACATCACAGGCTACGGTCTCCACGTTCACACCATGTTCGGAACGCAAACGCGCTGCCTCAGCCTCCAGCGCCTCGGCACCTCGTGCATTCATTACCAAATCGACGCCGGCTCCGGCCAAAGCTTCAGCACATCCCAAGCCCAGCCCTTTGCTGCTGGCACTGATCAGCGCTCGTTTTCCCTTAATTCCCAGATCCATCTGATCCTCCCCATCTGTGGTTGCTCGCTTGTCTAGCACCGACCAGACAAAGAAGACCAGAATTGCAGCGTCGCTTTAGTAAAAGAACTCTTCGCGCACGATTTTGCCGTTCGCCACGTGGTAGATACCAACTTCACGCATGTCGAAACCCTCGCCGCTTTCCTTAACTTTTCCCTGAACTTCAAAAATCACCGCAAACCGGTCTTCGCCATGCATGAACGGATTACTAACGGACGCACCCGATACTTCATGCGCGCCTTCCCACCATTCATGCTTGCCGCGAATGGCATCTACTCCGTGGGTCTCACGTCCCATGCCCTCCATGTCCATCGCCTCGACCGAGACAGCATCCGGCGCATATAGCTTTGCCAGATTTTCCTTGGCGCGATCTTCGCGGCACCCAGCGACCAATTCTTCGGCTATTTCTTTCAAATTCATCGGTCCACTCCATAATTTGTTCACTATATGTTCTTATTGCCATAGCCACACGATTCGAACCACTCCCTTTGTCTTGCTTCGGCAGGATTCCCCGCCTATACGCGCGTGCATGCTTGATACCTCGAACCAACCCACCTTGCCGCCCGAGATCGCTCGCCGCCGGACATTCGCCATCATCTCGCACCCGGATGCGGGCAAGACGACGTTGACTGAAAAGTTTCTGCTGTATGGGGGCGCCATTCAGATGGCCGGTCAGGTGCGCGCCAAAGGCGAAGCGCGTCGTACGCGCTCGGACTTCATGCAGATGGAAAAGGACCGGGGCATCTCGGTTTCGGCTTCGGCAATGTCTTTCGACTATGGCAACTTCCGATTCAATTTGGTGGATACACCCGGCCACTCGGATTTCTCCGAGGACACTTATCGCACCCTGACTGCGGTGGACGCCGCGGTTATGGTGATCGACGGCGCCAAGGGTGTGGAAAGCCAGACGCAGAAATTGTTTGAGGTCTGTCGCCTGCGCGATCTGCCGATCCTGACCTTCTGTAACAAGATGGACCGCGAAAGCCGCGACACGTTCGAGATCATCGACGAAATTCAGGAAATGCTGGCCATCGACGTCACCCCAGCGGCGTGGCCGATTGGCGTGGGTCGCGATTTCATCGGCTGCTACGACATGTTGCGCGACCGGTTGGAACTGATGGATCGCGCCGACCGCAACAAGGTGGCCGAGAGCATTGAGATCAACGGGCTGGACGATCCGAAATTGGCCGAACACGTGCCCGAGCACCTGTTGGACAAGCTGCTGGAAGAGGTCGAGATGGCGCGCGAGCTGCTGCCCAAACTCGACCCGCAGGCCGTGCTTGAGGGGCACATGACACCGATCTGGTTCGGCTCGGCGATCAACTCGTTTGGCGTGAAAGAGCTGATGGAGGGCATTGGCGCCTACGGGCCGCAACCGCAGATTCAGTCGGCCGAACCGCGCCAGATCGCACCGGATGAAAAGAAGGTCGCCGGCTTTGTCTTTAAGGTGCAGGCCAATATGGACCCCAAGCACCGCGACCGCGTGGCATTTGTCCGCATGGCATCGGGTCATTTCAAGCGCGGCATGAAGTTGACTCACGTGCGCACTAAAAAGCCGATGGCAATTTCGAACCCGGTGCTGTTTCTCGCCTCTGACCGAGAACTGGCGGAAGAAGCCTGGGCCGGCGACATCATCGGTATCCCGAACCACGGCCAACTCCGCATCGGCGACACCCTGACCGAAGGTGAGGCGATCCGCGTCAAAGGTATCCCCTCGTTTGCACCCGAATTGCTTCAGACTGTCCGCGCGGGCGATCCGATGAAAGCCAAACATCTGGAAAAGGCGCTTATGCAGTTTGCCGAAGAAGGCGCGGCCAAGGTGTTCAAACCCTCGATCGGATCCGGTTTCATCGTCGGTGTCGTTGGTGCGTTGCAATTCGAAGTGCTCGCCAGCAGGATTGAGATGGAATACGGCCTGCCCGTACGATTTGAAGCGTCGCAATTCACCTCTGCCCGCTGGGTCAGCGGTGACAAGGCCGAGGTCGACAAGTTCGTCAATGCCAACAAACAGCACATCGCCCACGACCATGATGGCGACATCGTCTACCTGACGCGGCTGCAATGGGACATCGACCGGGTGGTTCGTGACTATCCGGCGCTGAACCTGACAGCAACGAAAGAGATGATGACATGATCGGACACTGACTGGATGGGCACGCAAGATAGGCCGCGCTGGGGCATCGTCTCAACGCTCCGTGGTTCTGCCGCAGAAATTCTGCGTTTTGCGGCCTATCATCTGGATCTCGAGGCAGACCGGCTTTACCTGCATCTGGACGAGCCTAATAGCGCAGCACTTCACGCGCTGAAGCAGCACCCCAAGATCACCGTCTGGCTATGTGATGATGAGTTCTGGGCCCGACGAGGGTGCAACAGGCCAGAGCGCCACCAACGACGACAATCTGCCAACGCGACACGTGTGTATCGCAAAACCGATCTGGATTGGTTGTGCCACATCGATGTGGATGAGTTTCTGTGGCCTTCCCGCCCCATCCCCGAGTTGCTTAGCGCCGTACCGAATGATCAGCCCGCTGTCCGCATGCGTCCTATTGAGGCGCTGGCCGGAGGAAATGACCATTATAAGGCGTTTATCCCAAAGAGCCCGGACCGGCAGGCTCTGGTCGAAACGCTCTATCCGAACTTTGGAGCGTTCCTGACATCGGGCTTCCTCAGCCACGTGCAGGGCAAACTGTTTGCGCGCACCGGCCTGCCAAAGATCAGCGACCGCATCCACAATATTTTTCAGAACAACCAGCTTTTGCCCTGCAAGACCGAACTGCCCGAGATCGACCTGTGCCACCGGCATGCCCCCGATTGGGAACATTGGCTGAACCACTACCGTTTTCGGCTGAAACATGGCTCGTACAAACCCGGCATGAACCCCAATGTCGCGCGTGATCGAGGTGGGCTTAACAAGCACGAGTTGCTCAGCTGGATTGAAGCCGAGGAAGGCGAAAACGGTCTGCGCGTGTTTTATGACGAGATGAGTGGTGGAGACCCCGAAGTACGGCAGCGTCTGCATGATCACGGTCAGATCCGCCACAGGCCGTTGGATCTGGATGCTAAACTGGCGAAACACTTCCCCGGAAGCATCTGAATTGTTGCGCAAAATCGCGAATGTGACATGTCTGTGCCAAGTTAACTTGTCTTCATTTGACCCTGCCCCACGTTTTTGTTATGTCCCGCCAAAGCCGAAACGCGCATGAGGCGCATGGCCATCCGGGCCCGGCATGATTCAGACGCGCGGGCCAGGTCAAGTGTCCGCTTGAACCGGACATACATGACAAAATTCAACGAACTGAACCTGAACCCGAAGGTCCTCAAAGCCATTGAGGAAGCCGGATACGAAACTCCGACCCCAATCCAGGAAGGCGCGATCCCCCCTGCGCTGGAAGGCCGTGATGTTCTGGGGATCGCCCAGACTGGCACCGGCAAAACCGCCAGCTTCACGCTGCCGATGATCACGCTGCTGGCCCGTGGTCGCGCGCGTGCGCGGATGCCGCGCTCGCTGGTGCTGTGCCCGACGCGGGAATTGGCGGCACAGGTCGCTGAGAATTTCGACACCTATGCCAAAAATGTAAAGCTGACCAAGGCGCTGCTGATCGGCGGCGTCAGCTTCAAGGAACAAGATGCGCTGATCGACCGGGGTGTCGATGTGCTGATCGCCACTCCGGGCCGTTTGCTGGACCATTTCGAACGCGGCAAGCTGCTGCTGACAGGTGTTCAGATCATGGTGGTGGACGAAGCCGACCGGATGCTGGATATGGGATTCATCCCGGATATCGAACGCATTTTCTCGCTGACACCTTTCACCCGACAGACCCTGTTCTTCTCCGCCACAATGGCCTCGGAAATCGAACGGATCACCGACACCTTCCTGTCCGCTCCGGCCCGTGTCGAGGTTGCGCGCCAAGCCACCGCGTCAGAGACAATCGAACAAGGCGTTGTCATGTTCAAGGGTGGTCGCCGTGACCGCGAGGCAAGTCAAAAACGTAAGGTTCTGCGGGCTCTGATCGATGCCGAGGGCGAAAAATGCACCAACGCGATCATCTTCTGCAACCGCAAGACTGACGTGGACATCTGTGCCAAGTCGTTGAAAAAATACGGTTACGATGCTGCCGCAATTCATGGCGATCTGGATCAGTCGCAGCGTATGAAAACCCTCGACGGATTCCGTGATGGCACACTACGCCTGCTGGTCGCATCGGATGTCGCCGCGCGCGGGTTGGATGTGCCCTCTGTCAGCCACGTTTTCAATTTTGACGTTCCAGGCCATCCCGAAGATTATGTGCACCGCATTGGCCGAACAGGTCGTGCCGGGCGTGATGGCAAGGCGATAACGATCTGCTCGTCGCGGGATGAAAAAGCTTTGGATGCGATCGAAAAGCTGATCCAAAAGGAAATTCCGCGTTTGGACAACCCTTTCAAGGGCGAGGAAGTCAAGACGGACGCGCCCAAGCCCGAAAGGAAGCCTCGCAGCAAGCCGTCGGGGCCAAAAGCCGAACAAGAGCCACAGCCACGCTCGGGTGATCGCAAAGAACGCGGCGGACGCGGGAAAGACAGCGGTGGGCGCTCGGTCGTCGGTATGGGCGATCATCTGCCCAGCTTCATCGCTCTCAGCTTTGATGAGCGCCGCACGGGCTAAATAGTCAGCACCAGCACCAAGATCGAAACCCCAAGCAATGACATCCCGGCGATCTCGCGCCGGGTAATGGTTTCACGGAAGAACAGTATCGAGGCCAGCAGGCTCAGGATCAGTTCCACCTGCCCCAGCGCTTTAACATAGGCTGCGTTTTGTAGTGTGAACGCCAGAAACCAGCAAAACGAACCGCCAAGACTGGTCAGGCCTACAAAAACGCCGGTACTGCGGGTGTCCCACACCGCGCGCAATTCAGCCCGGTCACGCCACAGCAGCCAAAGCCACATGCTGAGAAACTGGAACGACACCACTGCCGCAAGAGTGACCAGCGCGCGGAACCATGCGTCCAGATCACCAATTTGCAGTGACGCGCCACGATAGCTGACTGCTGAGAAGGCAAACAACACGCCCGATCCCAAACCCAGCTGCGAGGCCCTGTTGGTCAGATGCCGCCACCATGCCCCGTCGCCACCCGGTGTTTTCGACAGCAACAGAACCGCCAGCAGACCCAGCAGTATCGCCACCAGCGCACCAGACGAAACACTGTCGCCCAGAATGATAAACCCGACGATAGCGGTTTGGATTACCTCGGTTTTTTTGAACGTAATACCGACCGCGAAGTTGCGTTGCTTGAACAGGGCGACCACGCAGACCGTCGCTAATATCTGCGCCGTACCCCCAATGACCACAAATACCCAGAACATCGCGGTCAAGGGCGGAAGCGCGTACCCAGCCCAAAGCGCGACGGCCAATCCCAGCACCGCCAGCGGCATGGAATAGGCAAACCGGGCGAACGTGGCACCAGCCGCTGACAGTTTTACGCTGCTAAGTGACTTTTGCAGCATGAACCGCACCGTCTGAAACGAGGCGGCGGCAATTGTAACGGGAATCCATAAACTCATGGATTCCCTTCTGTCCTCAAATCAAGGCTTTGGCCAGAGCGGATGCGCCACCGGATCCTTAGCGCGCAAAAAATGCTGACGGAAAATCTGCGCGTATGAGCGATAAACATAGGCCTCGTTGCAGGCCAGATATCGATCCTTTCCGGTGCGATAAAGCGCCGGTAGACGATACCATGGCGCCGCAGGATTCATGTGATGAACGACGTGTAGGTTGTTGTTCAAAAACAAAAAGGCCAGCGGACCGCGATCTTCGACGATCACCGTGCGGGCGCGAGATTTCTCATGCGCGCGATGTTCCAGAAAAGTACGGATCTTGACAAGACCCAGCCCGATATATGCAGACATGGCAAACGCCCATAGCGGCATTGGCGACTGCGACACGATCCACAGAACTGCAGCAACGCCGGGCAAATGCAGTGCCCAGGCCAGCAAAACTGCCCGATCTCCATGCATTGCTCCTCGCCACTCGTCGCGCATAAAGGCTACCTGCCCGATGGCAGGACCCAGAACGATACGGCCCATCAAGGTATTGTTGGCTGAATAGAGTCGTTTCTGCCATCCGGGCAAGGATTCCCAAACCTGCGGGTCCAGATAATTTGTTTCAGGGTCGTCATAAGGATCCGTCAGGTTCGCATCCTGATGGTGCGCCAGATGCAGGTCCCGAAACCGATTGTAGGGAATGAATAATGTCAGTGGCAGCGCCATCAACGCCTCGTTGAGCCACTTTGCCCGGAATGGGTGCCCATGAAGCACCTCATGCGTCAGCGAAGAATGCAACGCGGCAATAACTCCCATCGTCGGGATTGCCAGCCACAAGGACCATCCAGCCAAACAGAACACGGCCGCGATCCACGCCGCATAACAAGCTGCAATCAGACCGAACGTACCCCATTCGGGCGATTTGGGTATCGTTGGTTCAGCCATGGCGTCCCCACGTAATCCCCGCCCAAATACGCTCGTAGACGATATAAAGTGTCAGGCCGATTGCGGTGTTCACAACAGCCAAGGCCCCGCCTACAGCGGCAGAGCCTGTTGCGATAAGGCCGACCAGCGTCATGGTCGCCAACCCCATCGCGTTCCAAACGATTGCTTTCACGACTGATCTTTGTCGCGTTTCCATTCCGGACCCCATTTTTTTATTGTTCTGCTAACAGTGTTACTGAACGGCGCAGGTGTTGGAAATTCTGAATATGATTAACAAAATTCATCGAACGTGATATAAATCACCACATGCATAATAAAATCGACAAACTCGACCGCGCCGCCCAGTTTCGACTGCGGCTTGCCCGCGCCATGGAAGAAGGCAATGTCAGCCAAAGCGCCCTGGCGCGCAATATTGGTGTCGACCGATCCACGGTTTCGCAACTGCTGACGGATGACGGGGCACGTTTGCCGAATGCACATGTTGTCGGCAGCTGTGCCTCGGCGCTTGGGGTGTCGGCCGATTGGCTGCTTAGCCTGTCCAATCGGCCAGAAAGCGCAGCTGTGTTATTGGCCAGCTCGCTCACCATGACCGAAGCCCCCCGCGCACTGGTGGATGAACGCATCTTTGAATGGCACCAAGAGGCCGCGGGCTACAAAATCCGCTACGTTCCGGCGACCTTGCCCGACATGCTGAAAACTCGCGCCGTTCTTGAATGGGAATACGCCCCGCATCTTGGCAGGACAGCGGATCAGGCCATTGGGGCCTCAGCCGACAGGTTGACATGGATGCGCAGTGCGCAATCCGACTACGAGATCGCCATGCCGCTATATGAGATAGATAGTTTTGCGAAGGCGACCGGGTATTACGATGGCTTACCAAGGCACGTCCGGCTGGAACAAATTGATCACTTGCTGGAGCTATGCGAACAACTTTATCCCCGCCTGCGCATCTATCTGTTCGACGCCAAACGTCTGTATTCTGCGCCAGTCACGATCTTTGGCCCTTTGCTGTGTGTATTCTACGCAGGCAGCCACTATATGGCCTTCCGGGACCGTGATCGGATCGAGGTTTTTTCGCGCCATTTCGATACTTTAGTGCGCGAAGCTGATATAACTGCCCGCGGCTTTCCGATGCATCTTCGGCAGCTGCGCGAGGAGATTCTTGCTGGTTCCGAAGGCCAATGATGCCAGAACCGGATTCCTGTAGTATAGTCGACAAGCGCGAACCTTCGAGCATTCCGATCTAGATGGAGGATGACAGGAATGGACGCTCTTAAGACCGCTGAATACGCACGTGCCCTTTATGCAGCCCATGGTGACAGGGCCGAGGCAGAAGCCGCGCAAAAGATGCGCGAGTGCGAAGCCGCAGGAAATACTCAGGAGGCGCAGGACTGGCAAGCAGTGCGTAGCGCCATTCGTCAGATTCGCGGCCCCAACCAGGGTTGATGCCTGTGCTATACCTTTGGGTCAGGATTGACGGTATGACCATCCACCGCGATCACCTGCCCAGACACCAGCCTCGCGGCGTCTGACGCCAGAAAAACAGCCATATTGGCAATGTCCCGGCCCTCGACAAAGCTTCCCATGGACGTTCCCGAGGCATAGCCCGCGTACACCTGATCGCGGGTCATTCCTTTGGCTGTAGCTTCGCGTTGCAACACGCCCTCCATTCTGGGGCCTTCAACTGAACCCGGACAGATGGCGTTGGCGCGGATACCGTGCGGACCAAGCTCCATCGCCAGTGTTTTCATCAAACCAATCACAGCCCATTTGGCCGCCGCATAGGGTGCGCGAAACGGATACCCGAATTGCCCGGCAGTCGAGGAAGTTAGGATGATGCTTCCTGACTTCGCTGACTTCATCAAAGGAGCAGCGTGTTTTGCCGCCAGGAACGCACCGTCCAGATTGACCGCAACACAAGATCGCCAATCCGCCAGTTCGATATCCTCGATGGCGTGAGTTGGACCCGCGATTCCGGCATTTGCACAAAGAGCATCCAGCCCGCCCGCCTCGTTGCACGCCTGAAACACCGATCTCATGTCGGTTTCATTGGCAACATCTGCCCGGTGCGCAATCCAGTGCTCCGGCAGGGACTTCAGCGCCTGATCGTCGATATCCGTGACCCACACGTCATAACCCGCAGCATCAAATGCCTCTGCCATCGCCCGACCAACGCCCGACGCTCCTGCGGTGATCAGAACCCGACTGCTCATGCTGGCTTCCGGATCGAAGCCCCTGCCCCGTCGGGGTAAGGCAACCCGGCCTGCGCTTCGGCGATGCGGGCCATTGCCGCCTCGATTTCGGGCGACGGAGCGCTTGGACGACGCGTTTCAAGGCTGACATGCAGCAGGAAGCTTTCGCCCGTCGCCAACAGCTTGTCGCCTTCGTACATGCTGTGGAACACGTGCAGCTTTTTGCCCGCCCCAAGCAGCATCTGCGTGCGTACTTCGATTTTTGACCCGGCATGGGCCTCATCCAAATATCGGATATGGTTTTCGGCGGTGAAATAGCTGCCGCCCGATGCGATGTAATTCATGTCGCAGCCGATGATCTCCATGAACCGGTCGGTGGCTGCGGCGAAGGCTTCCACATATTTCGCCTCATTCATGTGCCCGTTATAGTCGGTCCAATCCAACGGCACTGCGCGCGCGAGCGTCAGGATTGGCTGGCTCAAATCCGCCTGATCCAACGCCGGAAGCGCACCGGGTTTCAGCAGCGCATCATGCTGGTTCAGCACCGCGCCTGCGCCATAATCCTGCGCCTTCAATGCGCGCATCATACCGACCAGGTTGTTGTCGCGGATACGTTCCAGTTCGCGGATCGAGTGCATTCCCGACTGCGCATCAGACTGATCTGCGATCAAGTCGACCAACTCGTCAGTGAATTCCGGAACATCCATCAGCTTGGTCCACGGCCATTTCAGCGCGGGGCCGAACTGAGCCATAAAGTGCCGCATCCCGGCTTCTCCTCCGGCCACGCGGTAGGTCTCGAACAGTCCCATCTGTGCCCAACGGATACCAAAACCCATGCGGATCGCTTCGTCGATTTCTTCCGTCGTAGCGATGCCGTCCTTGACCAGCCACAATGCTTCACGCCAGACAGCTTCGAGAAATCGGTCAGCAATATGCGCGTCGATTTCTTTCTTGATGTGCAAGGGAAAGAAACCAACCGAAGTCAGCAACTCCTTCGCCTTGGTAATCAATTCGGGTGAGTTCTTGTCAGTCGGCACCAATTCGATCAGTGGCAACAGATAGACCGGGTTGAACGGATGCGTCACCACGATCTGTTCCGGGCGCAAGGCGCCCTCCTGCAGCTCAGACGGTTTAAACCCGCTGGTCGACGATCCGATGATCGCCGCTGAATCACAATTCTCTTGCAACCCTCTGTAGACCTTTAATTTCAGGTCGAGACGTTCTGGCACACTTTCCTGAATCCATGACGCCCCCTGTACAGCCTCGGCCATATCATCATGAAACGAAAGAACACCCTCGGGCGCCAACGGAACATCGCTCAGTCCCGGCAGAGAGCGGCGCGCGTTGTCCAGAACCTCAGAAATTTTGCGCTCGGCCTCGGGGTCGGGATCGAACACCCGCACATTCCAACCGTTAAGCAGAAACCGAGCGGCCCACCCGCCGCCGATTACGCCACCACCGATGATTGCCGCTGTTTTCGTCATGCTGTCCTCTAATCTATACAGATCACCAGCTCGCGCCCCGTCTCATCCAAATGCGGAGTACATCCGAATTGAGGCGTGACCGCGCTGCATTGTTTGGTTTCCGACAGGCAAAAGCCTGTGCAATCGGTTTCTTTCTCACAGGTCTTGCCCGCATCCGGCAACGGCGTGAAACAGACATAGCTCTGCGCCCGGCCTCCAATTTCATAGGTGCCACCTTTGGCCTCACACGCATCCCGGTCTGAATCGGCAGAGTTGCTGACGATTTGCCGATCTTCCGGCAGGCAGCCTGAAAGGGAAATCACACTGACAAAAACGGCAGTTAGAGACATCAAACGCACATTGTACTCCTTATGCTGATGCCTCCGGGCTCGCCATTTTGACCGCCGGACACAAGGGAAACTCTCAGCCCTTTGGCGCTCGTTTGGTCAGCCCAAGCTTCTCGCGCACCTCTTGCGGTCCGATCACCCGCGCGCCCATGTTTTCGATGATCGTGCCCGCGCGCTCTACCAATTGCCAGTTCTCGGCCAGCACACCTTTTTCAAGCCACAGATTGTCCTCCAACCCGACGCGAACATTGCCGCCCGCCAGAACCGAGGCCGCCACATAAGCCATCTCATTCCGCCCCAGTGAAAACGCGCTGAACGTCCAGTCGTCGGGCACATTGTTTACCATCGCCATGAAGGTGTTCAGATCATCCGGCGCGCCCCACGGCACACCCATGCACAGCTGAACCAGCGCGTTAGGTTCCAGGATTCCTTCCTTCACCAACTGCTTGGCAAACCACAGATGACCAGTGTCAAACGCCTCGATCTCGGGCTTCACACCCAGATCGGTCATCATCTGCCCCATAGCACGCAATGCGCCGGGGGTGTTGGTCATCACATAGTCGGCTTCGGCAAAGTTCATCGTGCCGCAGTCCAGGGTGCAGATCTCCGGCAGGCATTCAGCGATATGTGCCACGCGCTCGGAGGCGCCAACCAGATCGGTTCCGGCCTCGGCCAGCGGTAGCGGAGTTTCAACCCCGCCAAACACCATGTCGCCCCCCATGCCTGCGGTCAGGTTCAAAACCACGTCCACATCGGCGTCGCGGATGCGGTCCGTCACCTCACGGTAAAGCTCCATCCGACGGCTTGGCGCGCCGGTCTCAGGGTCACGCACATGGCAATGCACCACCGCCGCCCCGGCCTTGGCCGCAGCGATGGCGCTGTCGGCGATCTGCTGCGGCGAACGCGGCACATGCGGGCTGCGATCCTGCGTTCCTCCCGAGCCGGTAACAGCACAGGTGATGAAGACTTCGCGGTTCATTTCCAGAGGCATTGCGTTTTCCCCAACTTATACCCGGTTTTGCCGTGAGTTTTCCCCAGGCTTCTCCCCGGATTCCGATTTGCGTTGCACACGACTCTGGCGCAGCCTTGTGGAAACGACTTTCCAGAATGCGAATCAGACTTGATGAAATCCGCAAAAAACATTCTCCAGCCCGAACATCGTGCCCTGAAAACGGCAGTATTGGTGCTGGACGATTGCAACACGCTCAGCTTTGCTGCTGCGATCGATCCCATGCGCGCAGCCAACCGGCTGGCTGACAGACCTGCATTCGATTGGGACTACGTAACCGCCAAGGCTGAACCAGCAGTGCTGACCAGCGCGCTCAGTGTCCCCGGCATACCCCTAGCACGTCTGGACAGTTGCGATCTTATGATCGTGGTCGCGGGCTTCCAATTGGCACGCCACGCCACCCCCAGCCTTTTGGCCGGATTACGACGCATTGCCGGCACCGGCGCCACTATGGCCGGCATTGACGGCGGCCCGTGGTTGCTTGCCGAGGCCGGTCTGCTCGACGGTCGCGCCGCCACCACCCATTGGGAAGATTTGGACAACTTCGCCGCCCGCTTCCCTGAAGTGGACGTGCGACCTGACCGCTTCACGGTATCCGACAACCGCCTGACGTCCGGCGGGGCAATTCCGGCTGTCGAAATGATGCTCCATATCATCGCCGCCCGCCACGGAGCAGGCTTTGCCGCCCGCGTATCAGGGCTGTTCCTCTATGATGGTGCACCAGAGCCCTCGAAACCACAAAGTCGTACCGGCGTTCCGCACCGTCACACCGCGCTGACGGCCAAGGCCAACAATTTGATGGAGTCTTCTCTGGACGACCCATTGCCTCTGGCCCATATCGCCGACCGTCTGGGCACCAGCCCCCGCACACTGCAGCAGCAGTTCCGTTTGCGCCTGAACACCACCCCGCAAGACCACTATTTGCAACTGCGTCTGGCCGAGGCCCGCCGCCTGGTCACTGACACAGATTTACCTCTGATGGATGTGGCCCTGGCAACCGGTTTTGCCTCGCAATCCAGTTTTGCGCGCGCTTTCCGCACTGCACACGGCCTTTCAGCCCGCGATCTGAGGCAGGACCGCACACAACCTACCCATCACTGACAGAAACCTCGTCGGCTGACCCAATTACCAACTGGCCCAATTACCCTCTGGGACTTCCGCCTGCGGCGACGCGGACAGTGCCCATCGCTAGTACGGCATGGGATGCGCCCTGTGGGCAGCTGTGATTTCTGCCAGAACCTCAGCCGGCAGCACCAGGTCAAGCCCACCAAGAATGTGTTTCAACTGTGCCTCGTTCGTCGCCCCAAAGATGGTCGACGCCATAAAAGGCCGACTGCGGCACCAGGCCAGCGCCATGTGTATTGGGTTCAACCCATGCCGATTGGCAATTTCCAAATAAGCCGAAACCGCGTCAAACACCCGCTCGGTCTTGCGCCCGCCCATTTGCGGTACCAAAGACATCCGTGACCCCTCGGGAACAGCTCCATCTTGATATTTGCCGGTCAGAAAACCGGCGGCTAATGGGGAAAACGCCAGTAGGCCGACATCTTCGTACAAGCACAGCTCGGCCAGATCCGTGTCAAACAGGCGGCATAGCAACGAATATTCATTCTGGATCGATGCCACACGCGGCCCACCCATCTCATCTGACAAGCGCAACCATTGCGCCGTGCCCCAGGCGCTTTCATTGGACAGGCCAAAGGCTCGGATATTACCCTTGTCGACCTGTTTCTGAAGCGCCTCGAGAGACTCTTGCATCTCGGACAGGATTTCTTCCCGGTTCTCGCCGGACGGCGCATAGTCCCAGTTCTGCCGGAACATATAGCTGCCGCGGTTGGGCCAATGAAACTGATACAGATCGATGCAATCCGTCTGCAAACGCCGCAGAGAGCCCTCGATCGCTTCGGGGATCGTCTCTTTCGAGATCGGCGCACCGTTGCGAGCATGAACGAAGCCCTCGCCGGAATGCTTCGTGGCCAGCACGTAATCGCCGCGCCGAGATGGGTTGGCAGCGTTCCAGTTGCCCAGAATTTCTTCGGTCCGCCCGATCGTCTCTTTCGAGACCGGATTCACCGGATACATCTCGGCCGCATCGACAAAGTTGATCCCAGCCGCCAGAGCCATGTCCATCTGTCGATGCGCCCCGGCCTCAGGTGTCTGGGTTCCAAATGTCATCGTCCCAAGACACATATCCGACACCATAATACCGGTGCGGCCTAAAGGCTTCATTTCCATCAATACATCTCCTGAAACTCAGCCGCTGCTTATGCTTCGGCCTTTTTCTCCCACCGTCCGGATTCCTCAGACCAATATTGTGCGGAACATCCAGCAGCGGTAAGTGCCTTCCACTGCCCGCGTGCGTGCTGAACGGCCAAGTCATCATTGCCGTCAAACAGAATACATACGCGCTCCAGCTTGGTAACTTCGTCCGGGCCCACAGACGCGCCGTCAATGGTCATAACGCAGGAGGGATCGTTGGCGGATTGTGCGTCGGTCGTCAGTAAAATGGGCTGCATCGCATCGTGCGGCCCGCCGGCGCGACTGTGTGGCAGAAACTCGTCTTCAGCTCCCAGCCACAGCTTTTCATCAAGCCAGTCCATCCGCGCGGGGTCTGTGCCCCGCACGGCAATCCGCCACCCGGCCTTACGCGCCTTATCCAGCAGCACCGGCAGGGTGTGCTCCAGCGGCTGGCGGGTCAGGTGGTAGAAATAGACGGCGCCCATGTGTTTACTCGCTGGCAGTCTCGAAATTGTCCTGAACGAAACGGCTCAGCGCCCTTACGCCCCATCCGGTGGCCCCTTTGGGCGCATAGGATGTCTCGGACGAGACTGAGGCCACTCCGGCGATATCCAGATGGATCCATGGCGTTTCCTCTTTGACAAAGCGCTGCAGGAACTGAGCCGCGGTGATCGAACCAGCTGGTCGTCCGCCCACGTTCTTCACGTCCGCAATCCGCGATTTCAGCAGTTCGTCATACGCCTTGCCCAAAGGCAGCCGCCACGCACCTTCGTCCTCGGCCTTGGCCGATTTCAGAAAGGCGTCGCAGAACGTGTCATTATTCGAGAAGACACCGGCATTTTCATGCCCCAGACCAATGATGATTGCGCCGGTTAGGGTCGCCAGATCGATCATGCCAACCGGCTTAAACCGGTCCTGCGCGTACCACATGACGTCACACAGAACCAAACGGCCTTCCGCATCGGTATTGATGATCTCGACCGTGTCGCCTTTCATTGACTTCACCACGTCGCCGGGACGAGTGGCATTGCCCGAGGGCATGTTCTCGACCAGCCCCACCAAACCTACGACATTCGCCTTGGCCTTGCGTTTGGCTAGCGCGCGCATGGTGCCCGCGACGACCCCTGCACCGCCCATGTCCATGGTCATGTCTTCCATGCCGGCTGCCGGTTTCAGCGAGATACCACCGGTGTCAAACACCACGCCCTTGCCGACCAGGGCCAGCGGCGCGTCGTCTTTGTCGCCGCCGTTCCACTGCATCACCACAACTTTGGAGGGGCTGTCCGAGCCTTGCCCGACGCTCAGAAGGGTGCGCATCCCCAATTCGGCCAGCTTGTCTTCGTCCAGAACCTCGACCTCCAACCCGAGCTCCTGCATCTCGGACAGGCGATCGGCGAATTCGGTTGTTGTCAGAACATTAGCAGGCTCATTGGTCAGGTCACGCGTCATACGCACCCCGTCCGCCACAGCATAGAGCGGCGCAAATGCGGCTTCGGCCTCGTCGGGTTTAGTGTGACAGACCGCAACCTCGCCCGTCCGGTCGGAATCCTCGGTCTTGTGCACGTCGAAATCATAGCTGCGCAGGACCATCCCCAAGACCAGATTCTCGGTACGGTTCTGATTACCAGCCATCACCAATACAGATTTGCCATCCGCCAGCTTGCCAAGCTTGGCCCCGGCCTTGCGCGCCTCATCATGATCGGGGCGACGCGGCAGGATCAGAATGTCGAGTGCCTCGGCTGCCATACCGCCCGGCCAGGCCAGCGAGACTACTTCGCCCGTCTTCACTTTTTCGAAGCGATCACTCTCGATCAACCGTGCCACCGCACCGCGCGTCAACCGATTGGCTCGGCGCGCAGCCGGTCCCATCTTGCCCTCTTCGGTTACAATGATAGCGACCCGACCGCTGGCCTGCGCCATCAGATCAAGGTCAAAAGGTTGAAAACGAACGGGGACGAGACTGCTCATGAGGTGCTCCTGAAAAAAACTTTGCACAAGACCTAGCCCGCACCGCCGCAGTTGACCAGATAGCAGTTTTCCCCGCACCGCAATTACATTAAGGTCGCCCGAAAACAACGGCAGGTATCAGGGGGCAGTGAAGTGACAAAATTCGGCAAGCATAAGCCAGCATGCCGCGGCACGGCACGAGTGATTCCCGATCACAAGCGAAGACCGAGGGTGCCTGCGTGATCCTCGACCGTTACTTTGCCCGCCGTTTTATTCAGAGCTTTGTTGTCATCGGCGGCATTTTTCTAACACTGATGATGCTGATCGACCTGATCGAGCAGGCCAGGCGCTTCGAGGAAGCCAACTTGTCGTTTGGTCAGTTGATGCGACTGACTTTACTCAACACGCCAGCGGCCATCAGCGAGATGCTGCCGCTGCTGATGATCCTGTCCACAATAGCGCTGTTTGTCGGCCTTGCGCGCAGCTCGGAATTGGTGGTCACGCGCGCCATCGGCCGGTCCGGCATACGCGCCCTTGCCGCTCCGGTCGCGCTGGCGCTGTTGATTGGCACACTGACCGTGGCACTTCTCAACCCGTTTGCCGCCGCCACGTCCGAGGAGTACCAGCGACTGTCGGACAGTTTTCGCAACAACGGAAGCTCAACCCTGTCCATCAGCCGTGAGGGCTTGTGGCTAAGACAGGGCTCGGCCGCGGGACAGTCGGTCATCCATGCTTTGGGCACCCTGAACGGTGACAAGTTCGGCCTGCGCGACGTGACAATCACTACGTTTTCATCTGACGGCAAACCGATCGAGCAGATCATCGCTGACCGCGCTCAATTGGAAAACGGACATTGGGCCTTGAGTCAGGCTAAAGTCTGGACCTTGCAGAATGATCTGAACCCTGAAACGAACGCTATTTTGCACGAGACCCTGAACCTGCCGACCACGCTGACACGCGACCGGATCATCGACACTTTGGGCCAACAGGATTCCGTATCCGTCTACGACCTGCCTCAATTGATTCGGGATCTGCGCGAGGCAGGTTTCTCCACAAAACAATATGAAGTCTGGCTTCAAGTGCAGTTGGCGCGCCCCTTCTTTCTCGTTTCGATGGTGCTGATCGGAGCTGCTTTCACCATGCGCCACGTTCGGTTTGGCGGAACCGGGGTTGCGGTTCTAACTGCGGTTCTGTTGGGCTTTGCGATCTATTTCGTCCGCAATTTTGCGCAGATTCTAGGAGAAAACGGCCAATTGCCAATAATCGTATCTGCCTGGGCCCCACCCTTTGCCGCTGTTCTGCTATCCTTAGGCTTATTGCTTCATGCGGAGGATGGCTGATGCGGCCGATCCTCAAGCTTCTCTTGTCCAGCACATTGTTTCTTTCGCTTCCCATGGCAGGGATGGCGCAGTCCACGGCTGACACCTCAAACCAGGATCAGTCGACGGCGGAACAGGAAGAACCCGCTCTGCTGGTCGCGGACAAGGTCTTTATCACCGCCGACCGTAAGCTGGTGGCCGAGGGCAATGTCGAAGCGTTTCAAGGCGATATTAAGCTGACCGCTCAAAAAGTGATTTATGATCGGGATACCGGAGAGCTGTCCCTGACAGGTCCCATTCGCATTGATCAGGGTGGTCAATCCACGCTTTTGGCCGATACCGCGCAACTGGACAGTGGTTTTCAGAACGGCCTGCTGACCGGGGCACGAATGGTGTTTGATCAGCAACTGCAAATAGCTTCAGTTCAAGCCAACCGCGCTGCCGGCCGGTATACGCAGTTCAGTAAGGTCGCGGCCACCTCGTGTCACGTTTGCGCAAATGGCCGACCGCCGCTGTGGCAAATCCGGGCGCGAAAGGTGACCCATGATCAAGTCGAACAACAATTGTATTTCGAAAATGCGCAGTTCCGCATTCTTGACGTACCCGTTTTCTACTTCCCTGCCCTGCGTTTGCCGGACCCGACATTGGAACGAGCAACTGGGTTCCTGGTGCCGTCAATTCGCACGACGTCGCAACTGGGAACAGGTGTGCAGGTTCCCTATTTCTTCAAATTGGGCGACCACAAGGATCTGACCCTGACACCGTACGTGTCGCCCAAAACCCGTACGCTGGGCTATCGTTATCGACAGGCGTTCAAAAACGGTCGCATTCAGTTCGAAGGTGCTTTTACACGCGACGATCTTCGGCTGGATGAGAACAGGGGATACTTTTTCGCCGATGGTTGGTTCAATCTGAAGAATGACTACCGATTGACTTTCAATATCGAGACCACGTCAGACGACGCCTATCTTGCGGACTACGGCTTGCCCGACTACGACCGGCTGCGCAGCGAGATCGCGCTGGAACGGATCAAACGCGACACGGCCTTCAAAACCGGGTTTATCCACTATGAAACCCTCCGCGACAGTGAGCAGCAGGACGAAATTCCGTCGCGCGTGTTTGACCTGAACTATCGAAAACGCTATTTCCCGACAGGCCTGGGCGGTGAAGTTCAGATGGCCTTCATCGGACACGCTCACGAACGCACCAGCGATCAAGACGTTATAGGCCGCGATGTTGCGCGGGCAACGTTTGATGCCGAATGGCTGCGCAGCTGGACATTTGCTACAGGGCTTCGGGCCGACGCGCAGATCGGGACTTCGGTCGATACGTTTGATATCCGGAATGACAGCGCATACCCCAATACCATCACCCGATCCACTCCACGCGCTGCTCTGACCTTGCGCTATCCTCTGCTGCGCCGGGAAGCATCGGGCGCAACACAGATTCTGGAACCGATTGCGCAGGTTGGCTGGACTCATGTGTCAGACACGGACGTTCCAAATGACGAGAGTACATTTCAGGAATTCGATCACGGCAACCTGCTGTCTCTGTCACGCTTTCCCGCCGAAGATCGGCGTGAAGACGGAACCACTGCGGTATTTGGCGTAAATTGGTCACGGTTCGACACCTCAGGCTGGCGCGCGCAGGCCACCATTGGGCAGGTATTTCGAACGACTGCGGACCCTGACTTCACACTGACATCGGGATTGCAGGGCACCGCGTCTGACATTTTGCTGGCCGGTCAATTGGACAATGGCAAAGGCCTTACACTGGCTGGGCGCGGGTTGCTGGACGACGATTTCAGCTTTAGCAAAGCCGAAGTCCGAACCGCCTGGACCAAAGACGACACCCGGCTGACCGGCAGCTATGTCTGGCAGGAGCCCGACCCTGCGGAAAACCCCGGTGATGAAATCTCGGAGGTCAGGCTTACCGGACGTCACCGTATCGATCAGAACTGGTTGACCACTGCCTTTGCACGTTATGATCTGGCCGAATCCGAACCCATCCGGTTTGGCGTGGGTGTCACTTACACTAATGAATGCGTGCAGGTTAACATGTCCGTAAGACGGCGCTTTACCTCAACATCAAGTATTGAGCCTTCGACGGAAATCGGCTTTACCGTTGCCCTGACGGGGTATTCCGTCGAAAGCGGTGGTAAGAAGTATAAAAAGTCATGCAGCTGATCTCAGGTTTCACTAAGTTAATCCGTTCTGGCTGGTTCAAGCCGGTCATACCGACGCTGGCTGCTGCTTTGATAGCTGTGGTCCCACCGCAGGCTAATGGTCAAAGCCTGTTTTCGCCGGCCATCCGGGTCAATCAGGATATCGTTACCTGGTACGAGCTTCAGCAACGTCAGCAGTTCTTGGAAATTCTCGGGGTTCCCGGCAGTTCAGAGGCCGAGGTTCGTCAGGCCCTGATAGATGATCGTCTACGTAAGCAAGCCATGCGAGAAGCGGGCATTCAGGCCGCCCCCGAAGACGTGCAGACTGGCATCGACGAATTTGCCGCTCGCGGTCAGCTGAGCACCGAACAGTTTTTGCAGTTGCTCAGCGAAGCCGGCGTCGATCCGGAAACCGTCCGCGACTTCGTTGCCGATCAGATGTCCTGGCGGGATTACGTATCGGCGCGCTTCATTTCCCAAGCGCGCCCGAGCCAGGAAGAGGTCAACCGCGCTCTGGGCCAGGGTGGCGGAGGCGGATTGCAGGTTCTGTTGTCCGAACTTATCATTCCGGTCACCCAACAAACACTTGCCCAAGCGGACGCTCTGGCCGCAGAGATCGCGAAGCTGGACAGCCAGGAGGCGTTTTCGTCCGCGGCAGCGCAATACTCAGCGGCCGCCACACGCGACAATGGAGGTCGTCTGGACTGGCTGCCGATCACCAATCTACCGCCCGCGCTGCAGCCGGTCATACTGGGGCTGAAGAATGGCGAAATCACTGAACCTCTGACTTTGCCCAATGCGGTGGCGCTGTTCCAGATGCGCGGCTTGCGTGAGGTTTCCACTGGCGCGCCGCGTTATTCCAAGATCGATTATGCGATGTACTACTTACCCGGTGGACGCAGCGCCGAAACACTGTCGTCAGCAGCCCGGCTGCAAGAAGAAATCGATACCTGCGACGATCTCTATGGCGTTGCAAAAGACCAACCGCCCGAGGTGCTGGACCGCGTCTCAGCGGCGCCATCTGAGATTCCGCGCGATGTCGCATTGGAGCTGGCAAAGCTAGACCCGAATGAAGTCTCAACCGCTCTGACACGCAACAATGGGCAAACACTTGTGTTCCTGATGATGTGCAACCGCACACGCGACCTTGGTGAAGACACCACCCGCGTGGACGTTGCTAACGCTTTGACCCAGCAACGGCTGCAGGCCTTAGCTGAAAGCCTGCTGGAACAGCTCAGGGCCGACGCAATAATCATCGAGCAATGACAAACCCGATCGCGCTCAGCTGCGGTGACCCCGCTGGTGTAGGACCGGAAATTGCAGCAAAAGCGTGGAACGCTTTGCGCGACACATGCCCTTTCGTCTACCTCGGGGACGCGTCTCATCTGCCCAAGGGCACCCCGGTTGCCGAGTTGACGGACCTCTCTCAGGCGCAGGCCGCAAGCGGCACGGCCCTGCCGGTTCTGTCTATGGATTTCCCTGCCCCCAATGTTCCGGGGCAACCAGACCCGCGTAACGCATCCTCGGTTATTGCGGCCATTGAACACGGTGTCAGACTGGTACAGTCCGGCGCGGCTTCCGCACTGTGCACCGCGCCAATTCACAAGAAAGCGCTGATCGACGGAGCGGGCTTTGCCTATCCTGGTCATACCGAGTTTCTGGCCGCCCTTGCCGGGCGCAATCGTGTCGTCATGATGTTGGCAAGCGACCAATTGCGCGTGGTACCAGCTACGATCCATATTCCCTTGTCGCAGGTACCCACAGCGCTGACGCCTGAGCTTTTGCGCGAAACCATTGATATTACCGCCGACGGGCTGCGTACCCAATTTGGAATTGCCCAGCCACGTATCGCTGTTGCCGGCCTCAATCCTCATGCTGGCGAAGGTGGGAAAATGGGGACGGAGGAGCTGGATTGGATCGCGTCCCTGCTAGCTGATCTTAACCCGCGCGGCTACTCGGTCACTGGTCCGCACCCTGCGGATACGATGTTTCATGCCGCCGCCCGCGCCCGGTACGATGCCGCCATCGCGATGTATCACGACCAAGCCCTTATTCCGATCAAAACGCTGGACTTCGACCGCGGCGTGAACGTGACGCTGGGGCTGCCCTTCATCCGCACTTCACCCGATCACGGCACCGCGCTGGACATAGCAGGTCAGGGTATCGCCACACCGACCAGTTTGATCGAGGCCTTGAAGATGGCGCAAAAGATGGCACAATCCCGCTGATGGGTCATCTTGCTGAAAACACGCCGGCCAGAGGCAGTATACCTCAGGGGCCCGCAGTCCAAATCGCGCCACGGTAATTTGACCATGAGTTCAATCGACACCCTCCCCCCCCTACGCGAAGTCATCGCCACGCATCAGCTGTCGGCCCGAAAATCGCTGGGCCAGAATTTTCTGCTCGACCTCAACCTGACCGCCAAGATCGCCCGGCAGGCTGGCGACCTTACCGCCTGTGATGTGCTGGAGATCGGACCGGGTCCAGGTGGCTTGACGCGCGGCCTTCTTTCCGAGGGCGCGCGCAAGGTGGTTGCCGTCGAAAAGGATACGCGTTGTATTGCTGCCCTGAATGACATTGCCGCCGCCTATCCCGACCGGCTGGAAGTCATCAATGGCGACGCACTGGAGATCGATCCGCTGGCGCACCTTACGCCGCCTATTCGAGTTGCCGCCAACTTGCCCTACAACGTGGGTACAGAACTGCTGGTCCGCTGGCTGACCCCACCCGAATGGCCGCCCTTCTGGCAAAGCCTCACCCTGATGTTTCAACGGGAAGTAGCTGAACGCATAACGGCCCAGCCGGGCAGCAAAGCCTATGGTCGCCTCGCTATCCTTGCCCAGTGGCGGGCCGATGCGCACATCGCCATGTCGCTACCCCCTGGGGCCTTTACACCGCCGCCCAAGGTCTCCAGCGCTGTGGTTCACCTGACCGCCCAACCCGAACCGCGTTATCCGGCCGACGCCGCGACCCTGTCGCGTGTCGTCGCCGCAGCCTTCAACCAGCGTCGAAAAATGCTGCGCGCTTCGTTGAGAGGCGTGGCTCCGGATATCGAAGATCGCCTGACCGCCGCCGGGATCAAACCCACCGAACGCGCCGAACAGGTTCCGATTGAGGCGTTCTGTGCGCTGGCCCGCGAGATCCGCAGGCCCTGACATCAAACAACAAAAAAACCCCGGCAACCTAGCCAGGGTTTTTAATCAGTACTGTTCCGAGAAAGTCCGGTTACTCCGCGGCCTCGGGAGCATCACCGTCATCCGCAGCCGGTTCCGGTGCAGGTTTGGGCTTGCGGGCACGCGGTTTGCGCGCCGGTTTTTCTTTGCGCTCCGGCGCCTCGGTACCTGCGGCAGGCGCTTCGCCTTTACTTTCCGGAGTCTCGACCAGGCCAGACTCGGGCGCAGCAGCCTCGGGGGTGAAGTCCATCACATCCGGTTGCGGTGCTTCAGCCGGGTCCGATTGACGCGCCGCTTCGCGTTCCTGGCGTTCGGCGCGTTCGCGGTCACGCTCGGCCTGGCGCTCGCGGTTCTGGCGCTCCTGCTCTTCGCGGCGCGCTTCCATCTCGCGCTGCGCTTCGCTTAACATGCGCAGATAATGCTCGGCGTGTTGCTGAAAGTTTTCGGCGGCCACACGGTCATTGGACAGCTGAGCGTCACGCGCCAACTGATTGTACTTGTCAATGATCTGCTGCGGTGTGCCGCGCACTTTGCCCTCAGGGCCCGAGCTGTCAAAAACCCGGTTTACGACGTTGCCGCCAGAAGGACGATTGCGGTTGTTCTTGGCCCGCGAGCGGGATTTGGAGGATCTCATCTTACTTTACGTCAGCCTTGTCATTCGCTGTCGATCAACCCGTACCTTACGCTGCTCAGTGGCTTGTGCCGTAACGTATTGTCGACTTTTTTGGGCTTGGCGTCAGGGGTGCGCTGAAACAGCGTCAACCTCGCCGACTAATCCTGAGTAAACATGTCCTGCCCGCGCAGACAAGGGGTTTCTCGGAAAATTCGCAGCTTTTTTACTTTCACCGGCGTTTTTTAGCCGCAATAACGCATTTTACCCCGGCATTTTGGCGCCGATAACGCGGTCGCGGCCATCCAGATCGGGGATCACGCGGATATTTGATAAGCCCGCTGCATCGAACAAAGCAGAGACATCTGCGGCCTGTTTCGGCCCGATCTCCACCAATATTCGCCCCCCTGGTGCCAGAAAATCTGGTGCGGAAGCCGCGATATGGCGATAAGCGCCCAGCCCGTCACCTTCATCTGTCAGAGCCAGACGCGGTTCATGCTCGCGAACTTCTGGGGACAGCTCATCCATTTCGGACAGCGAGATATACGGCGGATTTGAAACAATCAGATCAAATTGCCCCTCAATGTTCTCGAACCAGTTTGACTGGAGAACTTCAATCCGATTCTGCACCTGATGCTGTACCGCATTGGCGCTGGCTTGCAGGCACGCAGCCTCGCTAAGATCAACACCTACGCCGGAAGCACTGGATCGTTCTGCTAAAAGAGTGATCAGAATACAGCCTGACCCTACGCCCAAATCCAGTACATGATCGAAAGGCTGGCTAAGTGCCGCCTCAATCAGCGCCTCGGTTTCCGGTCGCGGGTCCAGTACATCGCCGCTGACCCGAAACCGACGGCCATAAAACTCCCGTTCGCCCAACAGATGTGAAACCGGTACCCTGATAGCGCGCAGCGAGACCAACTGGTCATAGCGCTCGGCGATATCCAAAGGCAGTTCTTCAGGGGCAATCAGGGTTACGCGGCTAGCTTCAACGCGGGCGGCATGAGCCAACAACAGACGCGCGTCGCGTGCCGGATCCGGCACGCCTGCCGCACGTAAGCGCGCGGTGGCCGCAACCATTGCTTGTGCCGCTGTTTGTGCGCCGGTCATTGCGCCATCTCAGCCAACAGGCGCGCCTGATCGTCGGCAGTCAATGCATCAATCACCTCGTCAAGATCGCCCTGCATCACCTGATCCAGCTTATAGAGCGTCAGGTTGATACGGTGATCGGTCATGCGCCCTTGCGGGAAATTGTAAGTTCTGATCCGCTCCGAACGGTCGCCCGACCCCACCTGGCTGGCCCGGTCCGCCGAGCGTTCACTGTCGATCCGCTGGCGTTCCAGATCGTAAAGACGCGTCTTCAGCACCTGCATGGCAATCTCGCGGTTGCGATGCTGAGATTTTTCAGAGCTGGTTACCACGATGCCGCTGGGCAAGTGCGTGATCCGCACGGCCGAGTCGGTCGTGTTTACATGCTGCCCACCCGCGCCCGAGCTGCGCATTGTATCGATGCGTAGGTCATTGGCGTCAATTTGGATGTCTACATCTTCGGCCTCGGGCAGAACTGCAACCGTGGCCGCCGAGGTGTGAATCCGCCCGCCGCTCTCGGTTTCAGGCACGCGCTGCACGCGGTGTACGCCAGATTCGTATTTCATCCGGGCAAAGACATTGTCCCCTTTGATATGGGCGACAACCTCTTTGATTCCGCCCAGATCGGACGCCTGTTCTTCAATGATCTCAATTTGCCAACCGCGCGCCTCGGCGTATCGCTGGTACATCCGCAACAGGTCGCCGGCGAACAGCGCCGCCTCGTCGCCGCCGGTGCCCGGCCGGATTTCCAGCATTGCTGGACGCGCGTCCGCCGCGTCTTTGGGCAACAACGCCAGTTGCAGCGCATGCTCAGCTTCCGGGATGCTGGTTTTAAGACCGGCAAGTTCTTCTTCGGCCAGTTCCTTCATATCTGGGTCGGCCAACATCGCCTCTGCCTCGGCCAGATCAGCCACGAGTTGACGCCAAGCCATGATTTGATCGACGACAGGCTTGAGATCAGAGTATTCCTTAGCCAATGCCGCGATGTCCCCGCCCGAGGCGCCGTCAGCCATGGCAGCTTCGAGGTATTGGAATCGCTGGGTTATCTGTTCAAGGCGTTCTTCTGGGATCATTCGGGCGGTGTCTATCATCCCGAGGCTTTGGTCAAGGGCCAGGCTTGTGCTAAGCTTATATGCATGAAACGGATTGTACTTGCTCTCGCCCTTTGCGCCACTCCTGCAATGGCCGACGTCGTAGGCCCTGGTGGCAAGGTTCAAGATTGCTATTGTACCGACAAATCAGGCACCCGCGTCGAGCTGGGCGAGATGATTTGTCTACAGGTCGATGGCAGGATGTTTATGGCGCAATGCCAGATGTCGCTGAACGTGCCGATGTGGCGTGAGGTGCAGGAAGGGTGTTTGTCGTCAGGATTGCAGCAGAACTCCGAACCAAAGAACGGGTTTGCAAACTTGTGAGAATTGGGTTTTCTGACCCTCAAAGGTCACGCCAGCGGCTAAGTTTCTTCCTTCTACAATCCCTGCCAATAAATGCTTAAAACTGGCCTCCCGCCAATACGCTGCCGCCAGAATATTCAAATATTAGTGGCCGCAGGTTGTGGGTTCCCGGCCTCCACCCATTCAGATATTTGAGAACGATCTGAATCGTTGGGAACGTCAACGTGCGGCATGCGATACTTACGGCCACGGAATGGTACCACTGCGGCCTTGGTTCGAAACCCAATTTTCTTAATTACCTAATTGAAGCGGGCACTTTCGCAGTTTTCCATATGCCGGCACGCCTCAACTCTTCAACCGCGCATGGAAACTTTCTTTCGTATTCGCTCATGACACCGATATTGAGACGCTGAGTAGCATTCTCAAATCATTTCAGGTTACTTAGCCACTCATCAACCCGCGCCTTATTTACCCCGAAATCCCTGCGCCCAAAGCGCAACCTTGCATGAATGCGCAGCCTGTCCCCGTCCTGCTGCACTGTCGTATAATCAGGAAATCCCGCCACGAGTGAGCGCGTGACGTAAGTCACCATCCCCTCCTCTGCCGAACCGGCCAGTACCCGGGTCCGAGGCGTCTCGCGCGCAATCGCGTCCAGACGCGCCAAACCGTCCGGGCCGGTTTCGATCACGCGGATCACGCCGCCTGCCATATCCCGATCCGCCTCGCCAATTGGGCTGGCATGCCAAAGTCCAGGATCGGACGGTGCCAGACGGACATAGGCGCCAGCCACTACCACCGCCCCCACAAACAGCAAAAGCACCATCTTCTTCATCCCGATCCTGTCCTTTCAGCGGACCCTATCCCGAAGCACAAGCAGCACAACCCAGTCGGGTGCCTACCGTTGCGTCACCCCGGGCAGGATGCACAGCAATTCGAACAACAGGTTCGCTGCAGTTAACGCTGTGTTGCCGGAAGGATCGTAGGGCGGAGAAACCTCAACCAGATCGTAACCCACAACGTTCATCCCCTGCAGCGCGTGTATCAATTGTAGTGCCTGCGGCGTAGTGAGCCCGCCAATTTCGGGCGTACCGGTTCCGGGTGCGTAAGCCGGATCCAAACTGTCGATGTCATAGGTGATATAGACCGGATGATCCTCCACCGTCTTGCGGATTTGCGAGCCGATCTCGGTCAGGTTTTGCTGCCACAGCTCCCATGCGGGAAACTGGCGGAAACCCCAGCCTTGGGCCTCAGTAAAATCACTGGCGGCGTAGCCCGAACCGCGAATGCCGATCTGAAAAGTCTTGTCAGGAACGATCAGCCCTTCCTCATAAGCCCGGCGAAAGACTGTGCCGTGGGTCTCACGCTCGCCAAACATCTCGTCATTGACGTCGGCATGAGCGTCCACGTGGACCAGCGCCACCGGACCATGCTTGGCGGCAATCGCGCGTAGAATAGGCAGAGTGATCGAATGGTCCCCACCCATCGCGACCGGGATCACGTTCTGCGCCAGAATGCCGTCATAGCTTTCCTTGATGATCTTCAGACTGTCCGGCAGCGAAAACGTGTTGATCGCCAAATCGCCGATATCGGCGATTTGCAAACTGTCAAAGGGCGCGGCGAAAGTGGCCATATTGTAGGGCCTGATCATCGCGCTTTCGCTGCGGATCTGTTTCGGTCCGAACCGCGTGCCCGACCGCCACGAAGTTCCGATATCCATCGGAATTCCCAGAACCGCCACATCCAACCCCTCCAGCGAAGACGCCTGAGGCAGCCGCATGAAGGTGTTCGGCCCTGAAAACCGCGCAAGATCATTACCGCTGATCGGTTGGTTGAAGTCTATCATGCGTGTTGTTCTCCCATCCGGCCATTCATGGAAACAAATACCGGAAGTTTGGCTAACCAAGAGTTAACGCCCCAGACAAAACTCTTAAGTCAGCTTGTCCCACCCGAGCAGACAGATGATCTGAGTCGCCACATGCGCCCCTGCAATCGCTGTTGCACCCGAGGTATCAAACGGTGGCGAAACCTCGACCACGTCCCCACCCTTGATGTTTATCCCAGCGATGTCGCGCAAGATGATCTGGGTCTGAATCGAGGTCAGCCCGCCCCATACAGGTGTGCCGGTACCCGGTGCAAAAGCCGGATCTAGACCGTCAATGTCAAAGCTCAGATAAACCGGGCTGTCGCCCAGGATGCTCTTGATCTTTTGCGCCACGGCGGCCGGACCGGACTCGTACACTTCTCGTGCGTCGATGATATTAACACCCAGAGTGTCCTCGTTACTCGTGCGTATTCCCACCTGGACTGAACGCTTCGGCTCCACAAGCCCCAGCTTCACCGCCTTATAGAACATGGTGCCGTGATCCACGCGGGACATGTCATCGTCGGCCCACGTGTCCGTATGCGCATCGAATTGCAGCAGAGACATCGGCCCGTATTTCTCGGCGTAGGCCTTCAGGATCGGAAAACTGATATAGTGATCCCCGCCCAGCGTGACCGAGGCCACATCAGCCGCCAGAATGGTACGGATGTGCTCGGTCAGCGTGTCAGGAAAAGCCGGGATGTTGGCATAGTCATAAGCCATGTCGCCATAATCGATGATCGCCAACTCGCTCAGTGCATCGAAAGGCCAGCCATAGGGCGCATCCGGCGATTGCAGGGCGCTGGCCTCGCGGATCGCGCGCGGTCCCAAGCGTGTGCCGGGACGGTTGGTCACTGACTGATCAAAGGGCACACCGGTCACCGCAATGTCGACGCCCTTCAGTTCTTTCGTGTACAGCCGGCGCAGAAACGATGTCGCTCCGCCAAATGTATTCTCAAACGACAACCCCTTGAGGTCCGGGTTGGTGAACGCCTCGTCCACCTGAGTTTTTGCATCTTCCAATGCCATTTCGGGTTATCTTCCTCCCAAAGTTCCCGACGGGTCGGCGACGCGCGCTAACGTCAAGCCACAGGCAGCGCCTTTTCCACGATTCTCGCGAAAAAGGATGCACCCACCGGCGCGATTTCGTCGTTGAAGTTGTATTTCGGGTGGTGCAGGCCCGCGCCTTCACCCTGCCCGAGAAACAGATAGGCACCGGGCCGTTCCTGAAGCATGTAGGAAAAATCCTCGGCCCCCATTTCGCGACCCATATTGCCATTAACGCGCTCAGCCCCCGAGACCTCGCGCGCAACATCGGCGGCGAAAGCGGCCTTGTCGGCATCGTTGATGGTGGCGGGATAGCTCACATCATAATCCAAACGCGCCGTGACACCATATGAGGTCGCCTGCCCCTGCACGATCTGCTCCATCCGCTCCATCACCATTTTCTGGACGTTGGGATCGAAGGTGCGCACCGTACCGTTGATAAAGGCCGTATCGGGGATCACGTTGTTCACTGTACCTGTGTGAATCTGCGTCACAGACACCACCAGATCATCTAAAGCGTAGTGATTGCGGCTGACGATCGTCTGGATTGCCTGCGCGATACCGCAGGCTGCCATGACCGGATCACGGGTTTCGTGCGGCATGGCCCCATGCCCGCCAACCCCCTGAATGTGCACTTCGAACGTGTCGACGGCCGCCATGATCGGACCCGGCGTTGTGTAGAACGAGCCCTCGTCAAATCCGGGGGCATTGTGCAGCGCATAGACCTGAGAGATACCGAAGCGATCCATGATGCCCTCTTCGACCATCACTCCGGCTCCACCGCCTTCCTCTTCGGCGGGTTGAAAGATCAAAGCAACCCGGCCGCTGAAATTCCGCGTCTCGGCCAGATAACGTGCCGCGCCCAACAACATTGTTGTGTGACCGTCATGACCGCAGGCATGCATATTGCCCGTTTTTTTCGAGGCATAATCAACACCGGTCTCTTCTGGAATCGGTAACGCATCCATGTCCGCACGCAAACCGATCGTTGCCCCCTCGCCCTGCCCATTGATGATTGCGACGATTCCGGTTTTAGCGATGCCCTCGTGCAATTCATCCACACCGAACTCGCGCAGGCGTTCCGCCACAAATGCTGCAGTCTCAAAGCAATCAAACTCCAGTTCGGGGATCGAATGCAGGTGCTGACGCCATTTGGTCATGTCAGCGGCATAACCAGCAATACGGTTGACGACGGGCATCTGGGGTGGACTCCTGATCCAAGCTGCGAGATGGATGCATCTGACACCGGAATAAGGGGCTTCGCAATGGCTGAAAATCCGCTGATCCATGACTCGGACGCCGGGATCGAGCGTTTACTGGAAATCATGCGCCGTCTGCGCGATCCGAAATCAGGATGTCCATGGGATGTCGAACAGGATTTCGGTACCATCGCCCCCTACACAATCGAAGAAGCCTATGAGGTCGCAGACGCCATCGAACGGAAGGCCTGGGACGAACTGAAGGGCGAATTGGGCGACTTGCTGTTCCAGTCCGTGTTTCACGCTCAGATGGCCGAGGAAGCCGGACATTTCGCCTTTCAGGACGTGGTGCGCACCATGTCAGACAAGATGGTGGCCCGTCATCCGCATGTCTTCGGGGACGAATCCCGCGATAAATCCGCCGAGCAACAGACGCTGGACTGGGAGACCATCAAGGCCGCCGAACGTGCCGGCAAGGAGCAAAAAGGCGCGCTGGACGGTGTTGCTGCCAACCTGCCCGCCCTGCTGCGCGCCCACAAACTGCAGAAACGTGCCGCCCGTGTTGGGTTCGACTGGCCCGATGCCAGCCACGTGCTTGCCAAGATCACCGAAGAAGCCGCTGAACTGGAAGAGGCACGCGACAGCAAAGACGCGGACGCGCTTGAGGATGAATTCGGCGACCTGCTGTTCGTGATAGTCAATCTGGGTCGACATCTGGGCGTCGAACCCGAGGCTGCCCTACGCCGTACGAACGCCAAATTCACCCGCCGCTTTGAACAGGTCGAGGCGCGGTTGGCAGCGTGTGGAAAAACCCCCTCTGGCAGTACATTGGAAGAAATGGACTCCCTATGGGATGAAGTGAAGATCGAGGAGCATCGGGCCAACGGCAAACTCCCGCCTGTGGATGCTGCAACCGACGCCTAAAACCACTGGACAACGCGGGCGGCACTTGTCAGTGTCCGCCCTTCGATACTCCAGAGGGCAGCCATGGCACCGCGCAAGATCATCATCGACACCGACCCCGGCCAGGACGACGCCGTCGCCATTCTGCTGGCACTAGCCAGCCCGGAAGAGATCGAAGTACTGGGTATCACCGCTGTCGCTGGCAATGTGCCGTTGGAGTTGACTGCCAAGAACGCATGTATTGTCTGCGAACTGGCCGGGCACAGCCACATACCTGTCTATGCCGGGTGCGACCGACCGCTTAACCGCCCATTGGTGACGGCGGAACATGTGCATGGAAAAACCGGTCTGGACGGCCCTGAGCTTCCAGATCCCGAAATGGAACTGACCGAAGGCCACGGCGTTGATTTCATCATCGACACACTGCGCGCGCACGAACCTGGAACGGTGACGCTCTGCCCATTGGGCCCTCTGACCAATATCGCAACGGCGTTTCAAAAGGCGCCCAATGTCATTGACCGGGTACAGGAAATCGTACTGATGGGCGGGGCGTATTTCGAGGTCGGAAATATCACGCCAGCGGCAGAATTCAACATTTACGTCGACCCGGAAGCCGCTGAAGTCGTGTTCAAATCCGGCGTTCACATTGTGGTTATGCCGCTGGACGTCACGCATGATGCGCTGGTCACGAAGCAACGCAACAATGCCTTCCGCGCACTAGGTACCAAAGTTGGTCATGCGGTAGCCGAGATGACCGACTTTTTCGAACGGTTCGACATGGAAAAGTACGGGTCCGAGGGTGCGCCGCTACATGACCCTTGTGTGACTGCCTATTTGATCCAGCCTGAACTGTTCAAAGGACGGCATATCAACGTACAAATCGAGACGCAGTCTGAGCTGACCATGGGAATGACTGTCGCGGATTGGTGGCGCGTCACCGATCACCCTCCAAATGCGATGTTCATGGGCGAAGTTGATGCGGATGGCTTTTTCGCGCTGTTGACTGAACGACTGGCGAAGCTATGAGTGCCGCTCTCCGCCTTGCCCGTCCCGAAGATCTGGACCGCCTCATGGCTCTGGTCGCTGCTTTCCATACTGAGACAGGCATCCAGCAGGATGCCGATCAACGGCGTGAGGCTCTTCTGCCCCTACTCGAAGGCATCCCCCACGGGTGTGTTTATCTGATCGGGCCAGGTCGGGCACCGCTGGGATACATCATCCTGACTTTTGGCTGGTCGGTAGAATTCGGAGGCATGGACGGGTTCGTGGACGAGATATACATCCGCCCAGCCGTGCGAGGACGCGGCATTGCAACCGAAGTACTGCACGAACTCCCCAAAGCTCTTGCCGAAGCGGGGCTGACTGCCCTGCATCTTGAGGTCGACCGCACCAATGAGGCGGCGCAAAAACTGTACTTACGTGCGGGTTTCAGACCCCGCGAGCGTTACATGCTGATGAGCAGGACGCTTTAGCGGGATTCCCCGCGGAAAATCAGATCCGGATTGTACATCTCCTTGACCGGGTCATCCTGAGACACTTCCATCCCTGTGATTGGATAGGTGCCCGGGCCCGCGCAAGCGGCCAGGAAACTGACGGAGAGTACTGAAATCGCCAGAAGGAATTTTGATACAGACATTGTAGCCCCCCTTACTGCAATGCCATCAGTATAGGCCACGACGCTTACCCTACGTTAGGTACAAGTTCACACATAACGATGTTTGTGCCAGCCCAGTGCCCAAAATTGCGCTGCCAATGGACAATAAAACAGGGTAATTATGAATAAAAAACGGTAGTTAGCGACTTCTCAGCATTTATCAGGGCGCAGCGCCATTTCAAAGAAGATCAGTTGCTCCTTGGCAATCTCAGGGATATCGGAATAGGCGTTGCGCAACTCAAAGCCCAACGAAAGGTATAATCGAGTCGCTGCCTCCTGGTGTTTGCCCGTATCCATTCGGATATAGTCATATCCGTCATTTCGGCACTTTTCGATCAGCGACTGCATAAGTGCGCATCCGGCCCCGGTGCCACGCGCTTCTTCATTGACATAGACCCGTTTTATTTCAGCGACACCCCTATCTATCGTATGAAACATGCCGCACCCCACAGCCTGCCCGTCCAGCATGGCCAGCTGCGTGCGCCCGTTTGGAGGGGTATGTTCCGCTTCGACGGCCTCCATCAGATGGGCGTATTTGTCATAGGGATAGAGCACCTCGGCCATCCGCCTTGGCTTCCCACTAAACGACAGCAAATAGTCACGATATTCCCAACACAAACGCCGAACCGCATCAAAGTGGTCCGGCGTTTGTGGTTCAATTATATTCAGCAAAGCGCAATCCCCGGATGAAAACCGAGGATCAGCTTAGCATCACAATCGTCAGGTGCGAAGGATCGAGCGTCCTGCGTATTCGGCGACTTCTCCCAGGCTCTCTTCGATG